>JAOPXN010000038.1 GCA_025965155.1 Propionibacteriaceae bacterium | reverse complement strand
CTGGTGCTACGGCTTCTACAACCACCAACGCCGCCACACCGCAGCCGGTGGACAGTCACCAATCAACTACGAGAACGCCGCCCTCACCCGAGAAGCGGCATAACGAACCCTCCACGATCCTGGGGGACCCACACTGTGGCGCTCACCCCACCACTGGATCTACCTCACCACCAACACCGGAACCCACGACCTCGGCAACAACCCACTCGCCCACGCCCTCTGGAACGCCGCACGCCAGCCGAACGACGAGGTTCGTACAGCCACGGGCACGACCGCGGCATGATTCCCGTACCGGAATGGTTTCCGTGCGAGGCTTCTCATGCCACCGCCTTGTGCCAACGGCGTCGAGTTTGACTCCCGAGCGCGCAGGCTTCCACCGAGGAAAGGCAGACCGTCATGGCAGATGTCCCGAAAACCTTCTGGCGTGCCATGAGCGCACTCAACAATGCCTTGTACCGGGCATCCGGAGGCCGCCTGATGGGGAAGGTGCAGGGCGTGCCGGTGCTGCTACTCACGGTGCCTGGTCGCAGGACCGGAGCCGAACACACAACCCCGGTGTTGTACATCGAGGACAACGACCGTTTCGTTGTGACCGGGTCCGCCGGCGGGGCCACGGCCGAACCACAGTGGTTTCGAAACCTGCGGAACGCTGACCGGGCCGTGATTGAAGTGGGACGCCGACGGATTCTGGTGACGGTGGCCGTGGCAACCCCTGAGGAGCGTGAGGTCCTCTGGCAACGGCTCCTCCAGGTGGCACCCTTTTTCGCCAACTACCAGGCCAAGACCGATCGTGAGATTCCGATGGCCATCCTGACCCCGACCTCTTGAGCTTCAGCGGATCAATCATGCAACGAACCAGGACGCACCGTAGATTGTTGGCGTGCGGATAGCCGGGAACCAGGGTCGCCATGCAACCCGCTGAGTGGCTGCTGACCAAGGCGGAGCGCGGCAACCCACGAACGGTTCTCGATGCCCGGCACCCAGGTGACGCCGCCTGGTCGACCGGCAACCATGTCAGGCCTCTGGTGCACGGGGCCACCTACTTCGCCGAGCTTCACGATCGGATTGAGGCGACCAGGGCCGGTGACCTCATCTACTTCACCGACTGGCGTGGTGACCCCGATGAGCTGCTCACCGGCGAACCCGGCTCCGGTGTCGAGGAGCTCTTGGCCGCCGCCGACATCCGCGGTGTCGACGTCCGGGGCCTCATCTGGCGCTCACACTGGGACAAGCTGTCCTTCTCGGCGAGGGAAAACCGACAGTTCGGCGAAGAGCTCCAAGCCAACGGCGCCGAGGTGCTGCTGGACATGAGAGTGCGCACCGGTGGCTCACACCATCAGAAACTCGTGGTGATCCGCCATCGCAACCAGCCCGACCGCGACATCGCGTACGTCGGTGGGATCGACCTGTGCCACACTCGCCGCGACGACGCCCGCCACTACGGCGACCCACAGGCGCAGTCAATGGCGCCCGCGTACGGTCCGCGCCCAGCCTGGCACGATGTCCAGGCCGCGATCTCCGGACCGGCCGTGTATGACGTGGAGACGGTCTTCCGGGAACGCTGGCTTGACCCGACCCCACTCACCCAGAACCCGGTGCTGCGGCTGCATGACAGGCTGTCCCGTACCGACGTCAGCGCCGATCCGCTGCCGGAGCAGGCACCGCCGCCGGACCCGGTGCCGGGCGGCACCCACCTCGTCCAGCTGCTAAGGACTTACCCGAACCTGCGTCATGGACGGGACTACTCGTTCGCACGCGGTGGGGAGCGCAGCGTTGCTCGTGGCTACAGCAAGGCTCTGGCCAAGGCGGAGCGCCTGGTCTACATCGAGGACCAGTACCTGTGGTCGACCGACATCGCGGATGCTTTCGTCCAGGCCCTTCGCAGAAGCCCTGAGCTTCGGGTGATCGCGGTGCTGCCGCATGTACCGGACCAGTCCGGCCGCCGAGCCAGAATTCCGGAAGATTTCGGTCGGCTGGAGGCATCGGCGAAGCTGAGGGATGCGGGCGGTGACCGGGTCGCGTTCTACGGGATTGAGAACCACGCCGGATGCCCTGTCTACGTGCACGCCAAAGTGTGCGTGATGGATGACTGGTGGGCCACGATCGGTTCGGACAACTTCAACCGTCGGTCCTGGACCCACGACTCCGAACTCTCCACCGTCGTAGTCGACGAGGACGGAGGCGATCACTCTGCCTACGCTCGGCGGCTCCGGCTGACGCTGGCTGCCGAGCATCTCGACCGGGAGGTCGGTCCCGCCAACTTCCCCGGCGACATCTCCTGCATCGAGACCGGTACCGCACCAGGGGACCTGGACGACACCCACCTGCTGGCGGTGATGGCTGACTGCGTCGAGGCGCAAGGCATGTTTGACGCCTACGCCGCGTCCGCCGCGCGACTACAGGCTTGGCACGACGGCGGCCAGGCTGGACAGCGGCCACCGGGGCGTCTCCGTCCTTTGCGGCAGCCCTCACTGTCCTCGCTGTCTCGGCTCTGGGCTGGACCGTTGTACCGGACCCTCTACGATCCCGACGGCCGTCCCCGCGCGCTACGCCGCCGCAGTGAGTTCTGAGGAGACTTCGCCGTAATCGGAGCCAGCCGGCCCCGTGCGAGGCCATGCTGGACTCCGAGATCCTCCCCAGGACAGGAGAAACATGAATCGACGTAGAGGCTTCCTGGTTGGTGCGGTGACGCTCGCGCTCGTTGTCGGGTCCAGCGCCACCGTCCCCACGGCATCGGCGAAGGAGACTCACCGACACCACCCCAGCCATTCCCGCCCTGGCGCCTACACCTTGAACGGTGACCCGGCGGATGCAGCCGGATCGAAGTTCGAAGGGATCGGGCTCGACAAGCGCCGCGGCAAGTTCTACGTCAGCGAGACCACCGGCGGCGAGATCCATCGAGGTCACGTCAACCGCACTCAGACCCGAGTGTGGCTGCCAGGCGACGGAAAGGACGGGCGCTTCACCGCCCGTGGCATCACCGTCGACCGGGCTGGCCGCGTCTACATCGCGGGCGGGCCGAACAACATCGAACATCCCGGCATGCCCAACCTGTGGGTCTACGACCGCCACGGCAGCAAGCTGGCCTCCTTCGTCCTCGGTGACCCGGATGCGTACCTCAACGATGTCGCGATCGGCCCGGATGGCGCCGCCTACTTCACCGACTCCAACGACCCGCAGATCTTCCGGGTCGCCCGAGTCAACGGCCGTTGGCAGGCGGCGCGATGGAAGGACGCCAGCAACACGGTGACCCGGCAGCCGGGGTTCAACCTCGGCGGCATCGTGGTCTCTCCCGACCGCCGCGCTCTGGTGGTCGCCCAGGGCAACGCCGGAAAGCTGTGGCGGTTCGACCTGTCCAGCAAGCGGGTGACGCTCATTCGCACCGGCTCCACCGATCTCACCGGTGCCGATGGTCTGGTGCGCCAGGGCAGGCAGCTGATCGTGGTACGCAACTTCCCCCGTGTTCTCACCACCCTCAAGTTCGACCGTCGCGCGCGTTCCGCGAGGCTCGTCCGCGAGGTTGCCACCGACCCGAACCGGGTCTTCACGACAGCAAAGCTGGCCCGCGGCCGACTACTCCTGGTCGACAGCCACTTCGACGAGCCGGTCGGGCGGCCGCCGTACCAGGTGGTTGCCCTACCGCTCAGACAGCTCAACTGAGATAGCGAGACCCAACGCTCCTGCCCAGCACCTGAAGCGGTCTGGAGGCGAGGCGGATTAGCCTGGCGGTCAAGGGGTAACCGCTGGTCTGAAGCTACCAACCACCACACCTGTCCGTGGGAAGCCAGACCCCGGTCGTCGTGTGGTGACACTGGTATCTAGCGTGGCTATAGTGACCCCAGGAGGTGCCTGAGATGGACATTCGTAAGACCTTCTTGGAGTGGCCCGTGGTCCGGCAGCTGACCGGATCCGACCCGCTCGGTCGTGGCGCTGCGGTGCAGTCGAAGCGCAGCAGGTCGCTGGAACCGCGGACCACCACAGCCGACCGGATGGTCCAGAGTGTCTGCCCTTACTGCGCCGTTGGCTGCGGGCAGCGAGTGTTCGTCAGGGACGAGCGCGTGGTGCAGATCGAGGGCGATCCGGACTCCCCCATCTCGCGGGGCCGGCTCTGCCCCAAAGGCTCAGCCAGCGAGCAGTTGGTCAACAGCCCCCGGCGAGCCACCACCATGCTCTATCGGCGCCCGCGCAGCACCTCCTGGGAGCGCATCGGCGTCGAGCAGGCAACCGACATGATCGCCGACCGGATGGTTGAGTCCCGCCGCAAGCGCTGGCAGGACACCGACGAGCATGGCCGACCCCTGCGCCGCACGATGGGGATCGCCTCGCTCGGCGGCGCAACCCTGGACAACGAAGAGAACTATCTGATCAAGAAGCTGTTCACCGCGCTGGGCGCCATCCAGATCGAGAACCAGGCCCGTATTTGACACAGCGCCACGGTCCCCAGTTTGGGGGCCTCGTTCGGCCGTGGCGGCGCCACCGGCTTCCTGCAGGATCTGGAGAAGGCTGACTGCATCGTCATCCAGGGCTCCAACATGGCCGAGTGCCATCCGGTCGGCTTCCAGTGGGTGATGGAGGCGAAGGCTCGCGGCGCCCGAGTCATCCACATCGACCCGCGGTTCAGCCGGACCTCCGCGCAGGCGGACACGTACATCCCGATCCGCGCCGGCAGCGACATCGTGTTCCTCGGTGCAGTGATCAACTACATCCTCAGCAACGACAAGTACTTCCATGAGTACGTCGTCGCCTACACCAACGCGGCCACCTTGGTCAGTGAGGATTTCAAGGACGTCGACGAGCTCGACGGGGTGTTCTCCGGCTACGACCCAGAAACCGGCACCTACGACACGTCCAGCTGGGCCTACGACGGCGTGTCCGACCACCCGCAGGGGGACGCGGGTGGGCAGGGTGCAGAAAGTGAGGAGTCTGCCTCCGAACGGGCCGCCGGGCATGAGCTGGGCGGCCACGGAGCAGCCCTCGAGCACGCAGAGGTCAAGCGGGACGAAACCTTGCAGCACCCGCGCACCGTCTTCCAGGTGCTCAAACGGCACTATGCCCGGTACACCCCTGAGATGGTCCAAGAGGTCTGCGGCATCGCACCTGAGCAGCTCCTCGACGTCTGCGAAGCAGTCACGGCCAACAGTGGCCGGGAACGGACCACGTGCTGGGTGTACTCGGTCGGCTGGACTCACCACACGACCGGTGTGCAAGGAATTCGCGGCTCCGCGATCATCCAGCTGCTGCTGGGGAACATGGGACGTCCGGGTGGCGGGATCATGGCGCTTCGCGGCCATGCCAGCATCCAGGGCTCGACCGACATACCGACCCTGTTCAACCTGCTTCCCGGCTACCTGCCGATGCCCAAGGTGGGACCGCACGACTCACTCGACGAGTACCTCAAAGAGATCGCGAGCCCGGACCAGAAGGGATTCTGGACCAACGCCCGGACGTACACCGTCAATCTCTTGAAGGCCTGGTGGGGCGACGCGGCTACGGCCGAGAACGACTTCGCGTTCCACTACATCCCGAAGCTGACCGGCGATCACGGCACGTACGCCACGGTGATGTCGATGCTGGACGACGAGATCGACGGCTACTTCCTGCTCGGCCAGAACCCGGCCGTCGGCTCGGCACACGGGCGAATGCAGCGGCTGGGGATGGCGCACCTGAAGTGGCTGGTGGTCCGCGACCTCAACCTGATCGAGTCCGCGACCTTCTGGAAGGACGGGCCGGAGATTGAGACCGGCGAGCTGCGGACCGAGGACATCGACACCGAGGTCTTCTTCTTCCCGGCCGCGTCCCATGTGGAGAAGGACGGCACCTTCACCCAGACGCAGCGCATGCTGCAGTGGCACCACAAGGCGGTCGAACCGCCAGGAGACGCGCAGAGCGATCTGGCATTCTTCTACCTGCTCGGCCAGAAGATCCGCGACCGGCTTGCCGGGTCAACCGACGAGCGGGACCGGCCCATCCTCGACCTGACCTGGGACTACCCCGTCGACGAGCACGGGGATCCCTCGGCCGAGGCGGTGCTCCGCGAGATCAACGGCGTGCACCTCACCGGCGAGAAGGCCGGCCAAGCGCTGAACACGTTCAACGAGATGAAGGACGACGGTTCCACGGCGGGCGGCTGCTGGATCTACACCGGGGTCTTCGCCGACGGGGTCAACCAGGCGGCCCGGCGGAAGCCGGGACGGGAGCAGAACTGGGTGGCACCGGAGTGGGGCTGGGCCTGGCCACTGAACCGCCGGATCCTCTACAACCGAGCAGCCGCCGATCCCGACGGAAAGCCGTGGAGCGAGCGCAAAGCGTACGTCTGGTGGGATGAGGTGGAGCAGAAGTGGGTCGGTCATGACGTGCCCGACTTCGAGGTGGCCAAGCCACCGTCCTACCGTCCGCCCGAGGGCGCATCGGGCCCGGCAGCGCTGAGCGGAGACGACCCGTTCATCATGCAGGCCGACGGCAAGGGCTGGCTGTACGCGCCCACCGGGCTCCTCGACGGTCCGATGCCGGCCCACTACGAGCCGCACGAGTCCCCCGTCACCAATCCGCTGTACAACCAGCAGGCCAACCCGACCCGCCAGGTGTTCCCGCGTCCCGACAACCCGTCCAACCCCTCGAATGGCGAGCGGGGCGCCGAGATCTTCCCGTACGTCTTCACCACCTACCGGCTCAC
The DNA here is from genome assembly GCA_025965155.1 of Propionibacteriaceae bacterium. Lineage (GTDB taxonomy): Bacteria > Actinomycetota > Actinomycetes > Propionibacteriales > Propionibacteriaceae > Microlunatus. The sequence goes on along the minus strand of JAOPXN010000038.1, from coordinate 56,853 downwards.
CGAGCACCACACCGCCGGCGGGATGAGCCGGTGGCTGCCGTACCTGTCGGAGCTGCAACCCGAGTTCTTCTGTGAGGTGTCGCCCGAGTTGGCCCGCGAGCGCGGCCTGGTTCACAACGGCTGGGCCACGATCGTGACGGCCCGGACAGCGATCGAGGCCCGGGTCATGGTCACCGACCGGGTGGTGCCGCTGCCCGTCGGCGGCAAGCTGATCCACCAGGTGGGGCTGCCATACCACTGGGGCGTCGGGAACGAGGCGCTGGTCACCGGCGACTCGGCCAATGACCTGTTCGGTGTCACCTTGGATGCCAACGTACACATCCAGGAGTCCAAGGTGGCCTCCTGCGACGTGCAGCCCGGCCGGCGACCACGCGGGCCCGAGCTGCTCGAGTTCGTTGCGGACTACCGCAGGCGGGCCGGAATCACCCTGGAGACGGGCAACAAGCTCCGCTACCCCCACAGCGACGCCACCACCGGCGCAGACACCGACGGCCAAGGAGAAGGAACGCCATGAGCACCCAAGCCTTCGGCTCGAGTGGAATAGACCAAGCCTTCGGCTCGAGTGGATTAGACCAAGCCTTCGGCTCGAGTGACCCAAATGGGCCAGCACGCGACGCCGGCTGGGAAGACTCGCCGCCACGGGTCGGTTTCTTCACCGACACGTCGATCTGTATCGGCTGCAAAGCCTGTGAGGTGGCCTGTAAGGAGTGGAACGGCAACCCGGATGACGGGTTCGACCTGCTCGGCAGCTCCTTCGACAACACCGGCCAGCTCAGCGGCAGCACCTGGCGCCATGTTGCCTTCATCGAGCAGCGCAGGCCCGCCGGAACCGCGGCCGGTGTCTTCCTGGGGATGCCGGAGTCGCCAGCCCGCCCGCCAGTCGAGCTCGGCATGCCTTCGCTCTCGCGGCCGGGAGACTCAGGCGACACCGATGGGCGCACCGAGTTCCGCTGGCTGATGTCCTCGGACGTGTGCAAGCACTGCACGAACGCCGCCTGCCTCGACGTCTGCCCGACCGGCGCGCTGTTCCGTACCGAGTTCGGCACCGTGGTCGTGCAGGACGACATCTGCAACGGCTGCGGCTACTGCGTCCCTGCCTGCCCGTACGGAGTCATCGACCGCCGGATCGGGGAGCAGGGCACCAAGAACGTCGGCCTCGCGCAGAAGTGCACCCTCTGCTACGACCGGCTGAAGGTAGGACAGACGCCGGCTTGCGCCCAGGCCTGTCCGACTCAGTCCATCCAGTTCGGCACGCTGGACGAGCTGCGGGAGCGGGCGGTCGACAGGGTACAGACCCTGCACGACGCAGGCGTTTCGGAGGCCCGCCTGTACGGCGAGGATCCAGCCGGGGGTACGGGCGGATCGGGAGCGTTCTTCCTGCTGTTGGACGAGCCGGAGGTATACGGCCTTCCGCCGGACCCGGTCGCGACTACGGCGGACCTGCCGCGGATGTGGAAGCACGCCGGTCTGGCCGCGGCCGGGTTCCTGGCCGCAGCCGTGACAGCTTTTGCCGGACGGCGCAGGTGAGCACCAGCGCAGTGCCAGGTCCGGGCGGTCGCCGTGGTGGTCGCCGGCGGGGTGGCCGGGCCGAAGAGCCGATGGTGCCGGACGCCACCTTCACCTCCTACTACGGTCGCCCGGTAGTCAAGCCTTCCCCGTGGGAGCTGGACATTCCGGCGTACCTGTTCCTCGGCGGGCTAGCGGCAGGGTCATCGCTGCTGGGGGCGGGGGCCGATCTGTCCGACCGCCCGGTGCTGCGACGGGCCGGACGCCTCGGCGCGCTGGCAGCGATCAGCCTCAGCCTGGTGGCGTTAGTCCGCGACCTCGGCCGACCCAGCCGCTTTCTCAACATGATGCGTGTGCTGAAACCCACCTCGCCGATGTCCGTGGGCACCTGGATCCTGACCGCCTACGGTCCGGGCGCCGCCGTGGCCGGTGCCGCGGAGGCGGCCCGCCTGCTGCCGATCAATCTCGGCCTGATCGGCCGGCTGCTCGACGTCGCCGCACGGCCAGCCGGGCTTGCTGCGGCAGGTGTGGCACCGGCAGTTGCCTCGTACACCGGGGTGCTGCTCTCTGACACCGCGACCCCGGCCTGGCACGACGCGCACCGGGAGCTGCCGTTCCTCTTCGTGTCGTCGGCGGCCGCCGCATCGGGTGGCTTCGGCATGCTGACCGCCCCCCTTGACGAGGCCGGTCCGGCCCGGCGGATGGCGGTCGGTGGAGCGCTGGCCGAGCTCGCCATCGAGCAGCGGATGGAGCACTCGATGGGTCTGTCCGCCGAGACGCTGCACACCGGCACGGCCGGCACGTTGATGAAGGCGAGCAAGGCGCTGACCCTCGGCGGCGCGCTGGGCGCGGCCTTCCTTGGCGGCCGCAGCCGCACCGCGGCCGCGATCTCGGGAGCCGCGCTGATGGCGGGTTCCGCCTGCACGAGGTTCGGCGTTTTCGAGGCCGGCCAGCACTCGGCCAAAGACCCTAAGTACACGGTCGTCCCGCAGCGGGAGCGGCTCAACCGGCGCCGCGCCGGCGGGAATCAGCCCACAACCGAGGAGGCCCGATGACCACGGATACTCCCACAACTGTGCAAGCCAACCCGACCAGAGGACGCTGGGGACTCGTGGCAGCAGCGCTGCTGCTCCAGTTCTCAATCGGCGCTGTCTACGCCTGGAGCGTCTTCAGTAAAGCGCTCCAGGCGGCCGAGCCGTTCAAGCTGAACAAGGTCGAGGCGACACTGCCCTTCGAGGTGACGATCGGCATGATCTTCATCGGCACCTACATCGGTGGACGAATCCAGGACCGCCGCGGGCCCCGCATGGTGGCCATGATCGGCGGCGCGATCTACGCGTTCGGCGTCATCTTGGCCTCGTTCGCCAAGGACGCCTCGCAGCTGTGGCTAGTGGTGCTCGGGTACGGGGTGATCGGCGGGTTCGGCCTCGGGCTGGCCTACATCGTGCCCATCGCGATGCTACAGAAGTGGTTCCCCGACCGACGCGGCCTGATCACCGGGCTGGCGGTCGGCGGCTTCGGCTTCGGCGCCGTACTCACCGCGCCCGTCGCGCAGCGGTTGATCGATGCCAACAAGGACGTTCCCACCGCGGCCTTCCTGCCGCTGGGGATCGGCTACCTCATCTGCTCGGTGGCCGGTGCGGCGTTCTTCCGTAACCCGCCCGAGGGCTACAAGGTTCCCGGTTACGTGCCGCCGACCACCGGCCGGGTGGTGGACAGCGGCCGGGACTACACGCCGGGTGAGGCCATGCGTACCTGGCAGTGGTACGCCCTCACCGCCATCCTGACCCTGGCCGTCACCGCTGGTATCGCCCTGATCTCGCAGGCGGCAGCCAGCGCGACCGATATCGCCGGCTACACCGCCGCTGCGGCCGCCGGAGCAGTCGGCATCCTGGCCATCTTCAACGGCGCCGGCCGGGTGGTGCTCGCCGCGCTGTCGGAGAAGATCGGCCGGATGACCACCTTCATCATCATCCTGGCCGTCGAGGGGGTCTGCCTGCTGCTGCTGCCGCACGTCTCCAACCAGGCAGCCTTCTTCGTTCTAGCCGCCATGGTTTATCTCTGCTACGGCGGCGCGTTCGGCACCATGCCGGCCACGGCTGGCGACTTCTTCGGGGTCAAGCACGCAGGCGCCATCTACGGTCTGATGTTGATCGGCTGGAGCATCGGAGGCGTCGTCGGTCCTCTCATCGCCTCGTGGCTGATCGGCAGCGGCAAGAACTACACGGCCGCCTATACGACGATCGGCATCATCGCGCTTGCTGCGATTGCGCTGCCGCTGGTCACCCGAATGCCCCGGATGCGCAAGGACGCCACCGAGGGTGAGCTCGGCTCCACCGGAGCGGCTCGCTCCCCTCGTGCGTCTCGCTGAACCTAGCGGCGCGTCACCGTACGATGAGGCTGGTCTCCCCGGCCGGAAGCACCTCGCCGATCACCGGCGCTCCGGGGACTTCACCGACCACCAGGAGGCCTCCGCTTGTCTGCGCGTCGGCCAGCAGCAGCAGCTCATCCTCCCCCACCGTCGCGCTCAGGTGCTCCTGGACCCAGCCGAGGTTGCGTCGGGTGCCGCCACTGACGTAACCGTCCCGGAGCGACTCCCGCGCTCCGTCGAGGTATGGCACAGCGGCCGCGTCGATCGCTATTGTCACCTGTGACGCGCGGGCCATCTTGTACGCATGCCCGAGCAGCCCGAAGCCGGTGACGTCGGTAGCGGCCTTCAGCCCGGCGGCCAGCGCCGCCTCGGACGCAGCGGCATTGAGCGTCGTCATGGATGCGACCGCCTCGGGAAACACTTCCCCCGTGGATTTGTGGCGGTTGTTCAGGACTCCGACGCCCAGCGGCTTCGTCAGGCTGATCGGCAAGCCGGCGACCGCCGCATCGTTGCGCAGCAGTCTCGCCGGGTCGGCAAGCCCGGTGACCGCCATCCCGTACTTGGGCTCCGGGTCATCGATGCTGTGGCCTCCCGCGACGTGGCAGCCGGCCTCCCGCCCGATGTCCATGCCGCCCCGCAGCACCTCCCGCAGCAGCTCCAGCGGGAGTACGTCCCGCGGCCAGCCCACGAGGTTCACGGCCACGATCGGGCGGCCGCCCATGGCGTATACATCCGACAGGGCGTTGGCGGCGGCGATCCGTCCGAAGTCGTAGGCGTCGTCGACCACGGGGGTGAAGAAGTCGGCCGTGGTCACCACCGCCCGGTCGCCGTCGATTCGCACGACAGCGGCGTCGTCGCCGGATTCCAGGCCCACCAGCAGGTCCGACGACGTCCACGAGTCGAGGCCACCCAGCATCTGTTCCAGCTCTCCGGGCGGGATCTTGCAGGCGCAGCCACCGCCGTGGGCGTACTGAGTGAGCCGGTAGGTGAGCTGCGCCTTTGTGGTTGCTGTGCTCATGTCGTCCCCTTGCTCATGTCGTTTTCCTTGTTCAGTGTCACCGTCTTGTTCATTGTCACTGTACGCAGCGTCGTCTGCGCAAAGGCGGCACCTGAGATGCTGGACACCTCAGGTATCAGCGGCTCTCAGTCATGGTCTGACTGTCGTGGGAGATGAGATTGGGAGCAGCCGGCGATGACGTCCCCGCCAGACGGAGCCGAGCGAGCGCTGTTGGTGGAGGGGTCCCTCCTCGCCAGTCGAGCAGGCTTTGAGGCCGCGTACGCCGCCGCCGAGGCGGGTGCGCGATATGAGGAGATGGCGCGGGCAGCACTGGGGCTGGGCGGACTCTGGGTGCACGAACATCGCGGAGCAGCAGAGGCCGCGGGGGTGGAGATGCGCCAGCGGCATGCCTTGGAGCTGGCGGACCAGGGGTCCTCTCTCGCGCTGCGGCTGAGGGCGAGGCTGGCCGCGGAGACGGACTACACGGGCGGCGGGCACGTGGCGATCCTTGCCGCCGTGGAGGAAGCGTTCCAGGCTCATGACGTCCTAGCTCAGGCCGAGGCGCTGAGCTTGGCGCACCACTGCATGCTCGGTCCCGACCATGCGGTGAAGCGGATGGCGCTGGCCGGTGACCTGCTGCGTACGGCCTCGCGAACGGGCCGACGCATCGACGTCTTGATGGGCTTGCTCTGGCGGACCGTCGACTTGTTTCTCTGCGGTGATCGCCACGCAGGCCGATCGCTCAACGAACTGCGCACCGCGCTGGCGCAGGAAGCTCACCTGGCGCTCAACTTCGTGGCGTCGGCGATCGAGGTCATGCTGGCCATCCGCCGGGGCGGCTTCGCCGAGGCGGAGGAGCTAGCTCGAGCCAGCGCCGAGTGCGGCGCCGAGGCGGGCGACGCCGACGCAGCGGGCTGGCAAGGCGCGCAACTGGTGGCGATTCGCTGGTACCAGGGCCGCATCCCGGAGCTGATCCCCCAGCTCCTCGAGCTCGTTGACTCTCCCACGTTGAGCGCCGCCGACAACTCCTACCTCGCAGCTTTGGCCGCAGCTACCGCGACGGCCGGCGACCGGCGGCAGGCCGCCTGCGCGCTGGCCCGGTTGCGCGGACCCCACCTGCGGGCACTGGTCCGGTCGGGCAGCTGGCTCGTGGCGATCAACGGGGCCGTCGAGGCCGCCCATCTCCTGCGGGACGGTCGTACGTCTGCCGAGGCGTACGTATTGCTGCAGCCTTTCGCTGAACTGCCGATGATGGGCAGTCTCGCGATCACCTGTTTCGGCTCAACCCAGCACGCGCTCGGCGTGGCGTCCCTGACGCTCGGCAAGGTCGATCGAGCCGTGGCGCACTTCCGCGCCGCCGTACAGCACAACCAGGCGCTCGGACACTGGCCCGCAGTCGTGCTTTCGCGCCATCGGCTCGGCACGGCGCTGGCCCGTCGTCGTCGGCCGGGTGACACCGCCCGGGCGGACGGCGAACTGGATGCGGCAGCTTCCGATGCCGCCCGCCTGGGGATGCAGCTTCCCGGCGTCGACTCCAACGGCTCCCTCAGCCGCTCAGCCGGGACTGCGCCGAAGCACGAACCCGTGGCCCCGCCGATCTGTCAACGTCACGGCGCGCAGTGGCAGGTAACGGTACAAGGCCGAACGGCCACCGTCGCCGACTGCGTCGGCATGCGCTACCTCGCCACCCTGATCGCTCACCCCGGGCTGGACATTCCCTCAATCGAGCTCGCCGGCAGCGGTGATCCGGCACAGGTAGCAGGCGAACGGGCTACCTTGCATCAAGCCGAGTCCCGGCAGTTCCTGCTCGACGGCATAGCCATTCGCGAATACCGGCGGCGGCTGGCCCAGCTCGAAGCCGACATCGACGACTACGAGTCGATGCGTGATCTGCAGCGAGCCGCCCAGGCGCAACGTGAGCGCGACTGGCTGGTCAGTGAGCTCAAAGCCGCCGCGGGCCTCAGCGGACGCATCCGTCAGTTCAGCAACGACACCGAACGAGCACGCGTGGCCGTCGGCAAGGCGCTCCACCGGGCGCTCGACCGGCTGTCGGCTTCCGATTCTTTCATCGCGGCAGAGATACGCGCCCGGCTTAAGACCGGGCTGCGCTGTTCCTTCCGATGGAACGAGATGGAACCAGATGGAACGCCTTCGGTATAGAGGCGGGTCCATCCGGATCCCGCTCCATAGGGCTGGCAGCCGGTGAGCTGCCAGCCAGGTCAGAAGGAGTCTTTAATGAAAACACGATCTGACGGACAGGCCACTGCCAAACGGAGGTCGGCAATAGCCATCGCAGCTGTGGCAGTGGGCGTCGCCACTGTTCCCACGATGGCCGCCGTGGCATCCATCCCGAACTCTTCGACGGGCCTGATCAATGGTTGTTACAAGACGGCCGGCGGCGCCCTTCGGGTGATCGATACACAAGCCGGCGCGAAGTGTGTCGCTGGAGAGACGCCGATAAAGTGGCCGGCATCCGGCGTCTCTGCCACGCAATATCTGCTGCCTGCGGAGGTCAAGATGGCGCATGAAGGAGGAATCTCCACCACGGTGATCACCGGTCCAGTGCTACCTCCCGGAATTTGGAGCGTGGCCGCCAACGTCACTCTGGTTAATGGAACCGGGCATGCTGACACCCTTCGGTGCGGCCCGTACACAGGCAGTGGTGCTCTGATCGCCGGGAGCGGCACTACCTGGTTAGCCCACAGCTACGGGGACCTCAGCGTGCCGGGCCTGGTCACCTTAACAACCCCGGAGCGGATCGATGTCCGATGCTCCCACGACAGCGATCTCCCAGCCGGGCCCTTGGTCGCCGTCGCCGGCGTGGTCGTGGTGGAGAAGGTCGCTTCCAGGTTCTAGCCGGTGGCGCAGCAGCGTTGGGCATCCCGAGGAAGGGCCCGCTGCTGGCGAGGTGTCAGCTTGGCGGTTCCGCTGTCGAGCTGCGAACGACCAGTTCGGTGGCGAGTTCGACGTGGTGGGACTCGAGTTCCTCACCGGCCGCCAGACGCAATGCGGTGCGCAGCGCTACCCGACCCATCTCGCAGAGGGGCTGCCGGACCGTGGTCAGGGGCGGTGACAGCAGCCGAGCGGCTTCGGTGTCGTCGAACCCGACGACGCTCACGTCCTGCGGAACGCGAAGTCCCCGGACGCGGGCCGCCTCGACCACGCCCGCCGCGATTTCGTCGGTGGCGGCGAACACGGCCGTGGGGCGCTCGTGAAGGTCGTGGAGGGCCGCTCCGCCGGCGACCCCGTCGTCGTAGTCGGTGCTGCCACTACGGATGTACCCATCGGGGATCTCGACGCCCGCGGCCTCAAGGGCGGCGCGGTAGCCGTGCAGCCGCGCCTGGTTGAATGCGGAGGCGCGCTCCGCGCCCATGTAAGCGATGCGGCGGTGCCCTAGGTCCAACAGGTGTTGGGTTGCGGATAGGCCGCCGGCGAAGTTGGTCGCACCGACGCTGGTCACCTGCCGCCTAGGCAGGTTCAGCGGATCGATGACGACGAGCGGCAGTGGGGCCTTCGAGAGCGCGGTGAGGTCACCTTGGCGTACGTCGTCAACGACGTCGATGACGGCCTGGCGGCGAACCTCGGCCAGGTGGCGGACCCACGCAGCCGTCCCGTCCACGCCTGTGGTTCGCTGCCGCCGAGGGCGGACGCTGACCGCAATGGCGACACCCACCTCCGTCGCCGCGCTGATCACACCACGCAGAATCTCGAGCGAGTACCCCGTGAGCTTGCCGTGGAAGACAAGCTCGACTGTCGGCTGCTTGGCCGGCGCACGCCCCGCCGACTCCGCCCGCCGCTCCACGTAGTCATGCTGGCGAAGCAGCGCCTGAACGCGTGCTCGGGTCGCCGCACCGACGTCAGCGCGGCCGTTCAGCACCTTCGACACGGTTGCGACGGAGACCCCAGCCGAGGCCGCGACGCTTGCGAGCGTCGGGGTCGGCCTCTCCGAGGGTGGCATAACATCCTCCTACATGTTCAAGTCGCCAGTGACGGACGAACCTCCACCGGCGTGACTAGGTGGCGGTCATGGCCGACTACGCGCACCGGACCGGTGAACCGTACCCGGTCCTGGCAGGGCAGGTCGTCGGCGGAGGTCCCTATGAGAACTTCGATGTCCCCAGGCTCGACCAGGCGTTGAAGGCCTTGGCCAGTAAAAGCTGTCCGGTCAGCGTGTACGCGGAAGGACACCTCGACCGCATCACCGGGCTCCAGTGAGACCCGGACGAAGCCGGTGAGCTGCTTGACCGGCCGCGCCACAGTGGCGACGACGTCGTGCAGGTAGAGCTGTACGACCTCCTCGCCTGCGCGTGAACCCGTGTTGCGGACACATACGGAGGCCGTGAACTCGCCATCGGTAGGCACGTCGGTGCCGCTGATTCGCAAATCATCCACCTCGAAAGAGGTGTACGAGCGGCCGTGGCCGAAGGGGAAGAGCGGGGTCGGATCGAGGTTCGTCGTGCCGCCGTTCTCCCCTCCGAGCGGCGGCTGGAGGTAGGTCCCAGGCTGGCCACCTGGGCGCCGCGGAATCTGCACGGGCAGCCGGCCACCCGGTTCGACCCGTCCGGAGAGCACGCCAGCGATCGCGCCGCCGCCTTCCTCTCCGGGCATGAATGCCTGCACCAGGGCGGCGGCTCGGCCGTGCACCTCTCCCAATGCGTACGGACGCCCGGAGACAACCACGACCACCACCGGTGTGCCGGTAGCGAGAAGTTCGTCAAGCAGATCGGCCTGGAGGCCTGGCAACCGCAGATCCTCGGCGTCGCAGCCCTCGCCGGAAGTGCCGTGGCCGAACAGTCCTGCGAGGTCTCCGACAAATGCCAGGCATAGATTAGACTCCCGGGCAGCGGTGATCGCGGCCTCGAAGCCGGAACGGTCGTCTCCTTGGATCTGGCAGCCGCGCTCGTGGACGATGTCGACGTCTGGCAGCTCGACCCTGAGTGCGTCCACCGCGCTTTGCACTTCGATCCCGAGCCCGAGGTGCGGATGGCGCGGCAGGACATGGTTGGGGAAGGAGTAGCAGCCCATGAAGGTGCGCGGGTCAGCCGCGCACGGCCCGACGACTGCCACCCGTCGCGGCGCTGGCCGACCGTGGCCCAGCAGCGGTAGCGCGGTCCCAGGGTCGAGGAGCACGATGGAACGCTCGGCCATCTCACGGGCCAGATCGCGGTGAGCGGGAGAGTCCAGATCGGTGTCGCCAGCCGCAGCAACGGAGGCCTCCGGGCTCCAGTCGGAGTCGAGGAGCCCGAGTGCGGCCTTCTGGGTGAGAATCCGTCGCGCCGCCCGGTCGACAAGGGCCTCATCAAGCTCACCACGCTGAACCTTGTCGACCAGCGCCTTCCCGAAGCCGATCGTGTCAGGCAGCTCGACGTCGATTCCTGCCGCCAGCGCCACCGCGCCCGCCTCGGCGTAATCGGCCGCCACCCGGTGCATGCTCGCGAGAAACGGCACTGCCCAGTAGTCGGAGACGACGGTCCCTTCGAACCCCCACTCCTCTCGCAGCAGGTCGGTCATCAACCAGCTGTCGGCAGCGGCCGGAACATTGTCCACGTCGGAATAGGAGTTCATCACCGAGCCGACCCCGGCGAGCGCTACCGCCGTCTCGAACGGCGGCAGCATCACGTCAATCAGCTCCCGCCGACCCATCGGAACGGGCCCGTGGTTGCGGGCGCCACGGGATGCGGAGTACCCCGCAAAATGCTTCAGCGTGGCGATCACGCCGGCGCTCTGCAGGCCACGGACGTATCCGGCGCCGAGCATCGCAACAAGGTACGGGTCCTCGCCCATCGTCTCCTCGACCCGCCCCCAGCGGTAGTCCCGGACGACATCGAGCACCGGCGACAGACCCTGGTGGACCCCCAGCGCCGCCATGTCGCGGCCGATCGCGGCCGCCATCCGCTCGACCAGGTCCGGATCGAACGTCGCCCCCCAGGCAATCGCCGCCGGATACACCGTCGCGCCGTACGTCGTGAAGCCGGTGAGGCACTCCTCGTGAACCAGTGCGGGGATGCCCAACCGCGAAGACTCCATCACGATCCGCTGCTGCCTGACCACTTCGGCAGCCCCTTCGGTCGCGGTCACCGGTGCACTGCCATAGACACGGGTGAGATGACCTAGCCCGTGACGGCTGGCCTCCTCCAGTGGCGAGGAGCCTGCCGCTGCGAACACGTCCTGCATCGGTGCGACGTTGAGCGTCTCTACAGGGTCAGGTTCACTCCCATGGGAGCCGGGCGCATCGCCCGAGCTGACCATGTCGTTGCCGACCCAACGGCTGCCGAGCTCGCCAGCTTTCTCCTCGAGAGTCATCTCAGCCAGGAGCAGGTCGACCCGCTCCTGAAGGGGACGTGCAGCCTCCCGCCACGGCGGGATGGTCTGTTCGGCATTGGGATTCGTCGTCCGGGATGTCGTCACGAAGCTCTCCTCTAAGCGGTATATCGACGGCCACACTGATCCGAAATTTTCGTGCTGTTTCGGCCAACTCAGATGTGACCCTACCGTGACACTATTGCTAAGTCACCTAGGAAACTCTACAAAGCGACCACATCGAAACCCGCCGCCTCTTGACACCGCAGAGTGCGAAAACTTACCTTAACTTCGGCGGTCATCGACGAAACCTGCCCGTTGGCTAGTGCCGGCGGCCGCGTCACCCACCGGAACGCGGGGACAGACCCGCTCGCTACTTTTGGAGATCAGCGTGGACCTCAAGATGACGTCTCGTCGGAGTTTTCTGGGCATGGCCCTCGGCGCGTCAGCCGCGGCAAGCCTGTCGGCCTGTGGAGGTAGCGGTCCCACCCAGACCGGCGCCGGTGGTGGCACCGGCGGTGGTGGCGGCGGTGGCGCCGCCGCCGGCGCGGCCAGCTATTGGTTCCTCACCGGTCAGCCGCAGCAGGGCATCCGCGAGGACACCGTTAAGCGCTTCAACGCGGCCAATCCCGACGCCTCCATCAAGTACACCGAGTTCCAGAACGACGCCTACAAGACGAAGATCAAGACTGCAATTGGCGCGGGACAGGGGCCAACGATCATCTGGGGCTGGGGTGGTGGCGGCCTGAAGGAGTACGTCAAGAACGACCAGGTGGAGGATCTGACGTCCTTCTTCCAGGAGAACGCGGCCCTCAAGGACAAGCTGTTCCCGTCCTCGTTCGAGGCTGCGACGGTCGACGGGAAGATCTACGCGATGCCGGCCGAGACCGTGGCCCCGATCGTCTTCTACTACAACAAGAAGGCCTTCGAGAAGGTCGGGGCGCAGCCCCCGCAGTCGTGGGGCGAGATCATGGCCCTGGTTCCGAAGTTCAACGACGCGGGCATTGCGCCGTTCTCCCTCGGTGGGCAGTCGCGGTGGACGAACATGATGTGGCTGGAGTTCCTCCTGGACCGCACCGCGGGCTCTGAGGTGTTCCAGAACGTCTTCGCCGGGAAGAAGGACGCCTGGTCCGACCCCGCGGTCCTGGACATGCTGACCAAGGTGCAGGACCTGGTGAAGGCCGGCGGCTTCATCAAGGGCTTCTCCTCCATCACGGCCGACTCCAACGCCGACCAGGCGCTCCTCTACACGGGCAAGGCGGCGATGATGGTCCACGGCGCGTGGACCTACGGGAGCATGAAGAAGGACGGTGGGGACTTCGTCACCGGCGGAAATCTCGGCTACATGAACTTCCCGCCGGTAGAGGGCGGCAAGGGCGACCCCAGCAACACGGTCGGCAACCCCGGCCAGTATCTCTCGATCTCGTCGAAGGCCTCGGACGCGGAGAAGGCGACGGCCAAGAAGTTCTTCTCCACCGCAGTGCTGGACGACACCGAAGTCAAGGCCTGGGCCGACTCCGGCAGCGTGCCGGTCGTCAAGGGCTCCAACTCCCAGTTCAGCGCCGGCGGGGACGCCGACTTCCTCAACTATGTCTATGACGTCTCCAGCAACGCCAAGAACTTCGCCCAGTCCTGGGACCAGGCGTTGTCACCGACCGCCGCGGAGACCCTGCTGGACAACATTGCCAAGCTGTTCCAGCTCTCGGTCTCGCCCCAGCAATGGGTGGACAACATGAACCAGGTCATCGGGAAGTGACCGCGCTAGCACCGGTGGGCCTGCAGTCGACGCCGGCCGGGCATCTCCGGGGCGGCACCGGCATCCGGGCCCGCTCCCTCACCTGGATGGCGCTGCCGGCCCTGGTGCTCTTCATCGCCTTCGGCGTGGTCCCCCTGCTCGGAGTCCTGGTGCTGTCGTTCACGTCGTGGGACGGGATCGGGGCCATCCGCCCGGCAGGCTTCGCCAGCTGGCGCGCGGTGCTCACCGACCCGGGCCTCCCCCATGCCTTGTGGGTCACCTTCCAGGTGATGGCGCTGACCTGGTTGGTCCAGACACCGATAAGCATCCTGATCGGGACCTTTCTGGCCGGTCACCAGCGTTACCGCGAGTTCCTCGCCGTGCTCTTCTTCATCCCGCTGCTGCTCAGCTCGGCGGCCATCGCGATCACCTTCAAGGCGCTGCTGGATCCTAACTTCGGCCTCGGGGCGGGGCTGCACCTCCCACTGCTGGCCCAGGACTGGCTGGGCCGGCCGCACCTCGCGATGGGCGTGGTTATCTTCGTGGTGTCCTGGCAGTTCATCCCGTTCCACTCCCTGATCTACCAGGGCGGCGTGCGGCAGATCCCGGTGACGATGTACGAGGCGGCACTGATCGACGGTGCCGGCCGCGTCCGGCAGTTCTTCAGCATTACGTTGCCGCAGCTGAAGTACACGATCATCACCTCATCCACTCTGATGATCGTCGGGTCGCTGACGTTCTTCGACCTGATCTTTGTGCTCACCGAGGGCGGACCCGGCGATGCCACCCGGGTGCTGGCGCTGGACATGTACAAACGGGGCTTCCAGGCCAACCTGATGGGTCCCGCCAGCGCGATCGCGGTCATTCTGGTCCTCGTCGGCCTGGCGCTTGCCCTGCTGCTCCGCCGGCTGGGCGGAAGCACGACCGCCAGCCAGCTGGAAGGGGTCTGACATGGCCACGCTCACCACAACCACGGCCAGCCGCACCGGCAGCAACAAGGTCCGGGACAGGCGACCCGGACTTCGCGGCACCAGCCGCCCCAACTGGCTTGGCGGGCTGCTCGGGTGGATGTGGCTGGCCATCGTGGCGGTGCCCATCTACTGGATCGTCATCACCAGCTTCAAGACCCAGAGCCTCTATTTCGCCACCAACCCGCTGCTGCCGTCGTCCGCACCGACCATGGACAACTACCTGCTCGTCATCCAGTCGGACTTCCCGCGCTACTTCCTCAACAGCGTGATCGTGACTCTCGGCGCCATCGTGCCATCGGTGCTCATTTCCTTCTTGGCCTCATTCGCCATCGTCCGCGGCACCGGGTGGGCGCTGAAGGGCATCAACTCGCTCTTCCTCATGGGCCTCGCTATCCCGCTGCAGGCCACGATCATCCCCGTCTACTTGATCATCATTAAGCTTGGCCTCTACGACAGCCTCGGGGCGATCATCCTGCCGTCGATCGCCTTCGCCATCCCCCTCTCGGTACTGGTCCTGTCAAACTTCATCCGCGACGTCCCCAAGGAACTCTTCGAGTCGATGCGTACCGACGGCGCCAACGACTGGCAGACACTGTGGCACCTTGCGTTCCCGCTCACGCGCCCCGCACTGGTCACCGTCACGATCTACAACGGTCTAGGTATCTGGAACGGTTTCCTGCTGCCACTGATCCTCACCCAAAGCCCCGACAAGCGGACCCTCCCGCTAGCGCTCTGGTCGTTCCAAGGGCAGTACAGCGTCAACGTCCCCGCCGTCCTGGCCTCCGTGGTGTTGACCACCCTCCCGATCCTGATTCTTTACGTCATCGGTCGACGGCAGCTTCTGAGCGGTCTCACCGCCGGTTTCAGCAAGTGAGCGGAGCCGACCGGTCTCGCTCGGACGCCGCCTCTGTATGCCCGACCAGTGCACGTGAATGCCTCAAACCCCACTCATCCCCAGGAGGAAACCGATGACACCCACACCGACCCGCGAGGACAAGTTCAGCTTCGGGCTGTGGACGGTCGGCTGGCAGGCGCGTGACCTGTTTGGCGAGGCCACCCGCCCCGTCCTGGCCGGCGTCGAGGCGGTGCACAAGCTGGCCGAGCTGGGTGCCTACGGCATCACCTTCCACGACGACGACCTGGTTCCCCCGGGCTCCAGCAGCACCGAGCGG
The DNA here is from genome assembly GCA_025965155.1 of Propionibacteriaceae bacterium. GTDB lineage: Bacteria > Actinomycetota > Actinomycetes > Propionibacteriales > Propionibacteriaceae > Microlunatus. The sequence continues at coordinate 41,801 of JAOPXN010000038.1, read as the reverse complement.
CAGCAAATCATCGACAAGTTCAAGGCCGCGCTCGCCGAGACCGGTCTAGTGGTGCCGATGGTGACGACCAACCTGTTCGGCGACCCGGTGTTCAAGGACGGCGGCTTCACCAGCAACGACCGCACGGTGCGCCGCTACGCCTTGCGCAAAGTGATGCAGAACATGGACCTCGCGGCCGAGCTCGGGGCGCAGATCTACGTCTTCTGGGGAGGCAGGGAGGGGTCGGAGGTCGACTTCGCGAAGGACGTCAGGGCCGCGCTCGACCGCTACCGCGAGGGCATCGACCTGCTCGCGCAATACTCCATCGACAAGGGCTACGGGATGCGCTTCGCGATCGAGCCCAAGCCCAACGAGCCGCGCGGCGACATCCTGCTCCCCACCATCGGACACGCCCTAGCCTTCATCACCCAGCTCGAGCACCACGAGATGGTTGGGATCAACCCCGAGACGGGCCACGAGCAGATGGCCAGCTTGAACTACACCCACGGGATCGCCCAGGCGCTGTGGCAGAACAAGCTGTTCCACATCGACCTGAACGGTCAGAAGGGTCCCCGGTACGACCAGGACCTGGTTTTCGGCTACGGCGACCTGCTGCAGGCGTTCTCAACCGTCGACCTGCTGGAGAACGGCGCCCCGGGGGGTGGGCCGACCTACGACGGGGATCGGCACTTCGACTACAAGCCGCTGCGGACCGAGAGCATGGAGGGCGTGTGGGAGTCGGCGCTGGCGAACATGGAGCTCTACCTGACGCTGCGGGACCGGTCGCACGCCTTCCGGGCTGACCCGCGAGTGCAGGAGGCGCTTGCTGCGGGCGGAGTCGCCGATCTCAACACCCCAACGCTCGACCCTGGTGAGGACCACACCCGGCTGCTCGCCGATCGCAGCGCGTACGAGGACTACGACCTCGAGGTGGCACGGGGCAAGGGGTATGGCTTCGCCCGGATCCAGCGCTACGCCATCGAGCACCTCCTCGGGGTCCGCTGAGGCATCCTTGCAGCTGCCCTTACCCGAACCGGCGGACGTTGAAGTCAGCAAGCATCGGGTGGGCGGCGCCTCGCACGACTTCGTACGCCAGCAGCTCGCCGGCGATCAGCGCCAGCGTCGCGCCGCTGTGGGTGAAGGCGATGTACAACCCGGCAACATCGTCGACCTGGCCCAGCACCGGCTCTCCGTCAACTGGGATGGGTTTCGGGCCTATGCCGTACCAGTCGACCTCTAGCTGAGGAGTACCCCTCAGCAGGCCGGACGCCTCGACCAACAACTCTTCGATGATGGCCGGCGGCACCGCATAGCTGCCGTCGGTCGCGCGGGCGATGTTCGCCATGGTCCAGTCCGAGTCGATCGCCAGCGCGCCGCCGGGCGTCGGCCGAACCGATGCCCGCGGAGTGTTGAGCACCGCGGTCAGCTCCAGCCACACCGGCTTGGTGGTGACCAGCAGCGAGATCGGTGTGGCGTCGGGGATAGTCAGGCCGAGCTCGGCGGCCATGGCCGGCACAGCGGCACCCGTGGCGAGCACGGCGGCCTCCACCGCGAAAAGGTCACCCCGCTCGGTGCGCACGCCGACAACCGCTCCAGCCTCGCTCAGGATCTCGGAGCGTCCGGCGTTGGTGACAAGTCGCCCGCCCCGCTGGAGGAAGTCCCTGGCGAGAAACTGGGCGAGACTCGGCAGGTCTACCCAGCCCTCGCCGGCGTTCCAGATGGCCCCAACAGAAGGGATTGCGGCGGGGTTCACACCCGGGACGTGTGCTGCGATCTGGTCGGAGGCCAGAACGTGGCTGTCGTAGCCGTGAGCCACCTCGTGCTCGTGACGCCGGTGCAGCTCTTCGGCCTGGCCGTTGGCCTGCCAGGCCAAGCCCCCATCGAAGCGCAGCCAGCCGACACCTGAGTGCCGTGCCGATAGGGTCCGGTAGCGGTCGATTCCGGCCATCCTGAGCCGGTGGTAAGGCTCGCTGCGGACTCCGGCGGAGTTCAGCCACGACAGGGAGCGACCGGACGCGTTGCTGGTCAACTCCCCTTCGGTCACCAGGACAACGTCGGCGCCGGCCCGGGCCAGATGGTGAGCGGTGGAAACCCCGATGATGCCCCCGCCGACGACGGCAACCTTCATAGAACTCCGCATGAAGCTGTCTGATCCTCGCTGAGCCGCTCGGCGGCGTATGTGTTCGGGTGACTGGTCGTGAGCATCTTGGTCACCGGGCCAGCCCGGCCGCTCAACCTTACCGACGGCTCCGCCTGACGTCGGTGGGACGAGAGTCTGAAGACGCTGTTCCTGCTGTGTTGGGCAGCAAACGGATGGAAACGGGGACACTTGCGCAGGCTCTGCCGCCGAGGCGGACCCGCCGCCATCCAAAGGCGGGGCGATGAACCAACAACACAGCACCGATACCGGATCTGGAGGTTCTCAGGGTCTCGACGAACCGAACGTCTATGCCGCGCTCAGCGAGATTGTCTTCGCCGACCAGCCGCTGGCAACGGTCCTGGAGAAGGCGGCCAACCTCGCGAAGCAAGTGCTGCCTGAAAGTCCGGAAGTATTGGTGACCCTGATCGCGGGCAACCGCCCTCGCACCGCTGCGTTCACCGGATCGCTGGCGGTTCAGCTCGATGATCGGCAGTACGACGACGGGTTCGGGCCATGTCTTGACGCTGCCGTCTCCGCTCAGACGAGACGCGGTCGGTGAGGCCAAGGGAATCATCATGGCGGACAAGCAGTGCTCCGGTGACGAAGCGTTCAAGGTCCTGACAAGGCTTTCGCAGAACCAGAACGTCAAGCTCGGAGTCGTCGCTCAAGCCCTCGTCGACAACATCACCCAGCCCGGAGCCGGACCCGGCTGACCGGTGACAGGAGAGTGTCTCACGACCTGAAGATCAAAGGCAGCACCGTGTGCAGCCCGATCGATACCGGTGGCGGGCTGCCCGTAGTCTCAGCGCATGAAAATTTGGGTGCGCAACCGTGGCCTGCTGCTAGCGAACCTCGGACTGTTCCTCGTTTTCTTCGCCGGGATGGCTGTGTCTGGCTGGTCGGTATACAACTCCAACCAGTCCGAGCACGGTCAGCCGGAAGTGTCGTTCGGTAGCTACCTGCGGACGGGGGAGTTCGGCGAGGCTACGTTCGAGAACTGGGAGAGCGAGTTTCTCCAGATGGGTTCGTACGTGCTCTTGACCGCCTACCTCGTCCAGCGGGGATCTTCGGAGTCCAAGAAGCTTGATGACGCCCCGCAGGATGAGGACCCGCGACTGCACCCCGGCGATCCGGATGCGCCGTGGCCGGTGCACCGCGGCGGCTGGGTGCTGAGGTTGTACGAGAACTCACTGGCGCTAGCCTTCGCAGTGTTGTTCCTGGCTTCCTGGCTGGGACACGCCATCACCGGAGCGAAGGCGTACAGCGACGAAGAGCTCCAACACGGCGGCAGCCCGGTAACTACCTGGGAGTACCTGGGCACCTCCCAGTTCTGGTTCGAGTCGATGCAGAACTGGCAAAGCGAGTTCCTAGCGGTTGCGTCGATCGTCGGGCTCTCGGTCTATCTCCGACAGCGCGGCTCGGCTGAGTCCAAACCGGTCGCTGCTCCGCACGCCGAAACCGGGGCCTAACGATCCCAGAGTCACACCGTCATGCGACCTGACCTGACACGGCCCCCGCGTCAGTGCGGCGCGATCAGGTGGCGGTACTGCGGCCGCCCGCGGGTGGGCCAGACCGTAGGGTGCACGCATGGATTCGCGTTTAGAAGCCGTCTATGTCGAGGTCATGCGACGCAACCCGGGCGAGCCTGAGTTTCAGCAGGCTGTGCTCGATGTGTTCGAGTCACTGGGCCCCGTCCTGGACCGCCACCCGGAGTACACCGAGGCCGCCGTGCTGGAGCGGCTATGCGAGCCCGAGCGGCAGATTATCTTCCGTGTGCCCTGGGTTGACGACTCCGGCCGTATCCAGATCAACAGAGGGTTCCGGGTGGAGTTCAACTCCGCGCTCGGGCCCTACAAGGGTGGGCTCCGGTTCCATCCGAGCGTCAACGTTGGCATCGTGAAATTCCTTGGCTTCGAGCAGGTTTTCAAGAACTCACTCACCGGGATGCCGATCGGCGGCGGCAAGGGCGGGTCCGACTTCGACCCTCGCGGCCGCAGCGACGGTGAGGTGATGCGGTTCTGCCAGTCGTTCATGACCGAGCTATACCGGCACATCGGGGAGCACACCGACGTGCCGGCCGGAGACATCGGCGTCGGTCGCCGCGAGATCGGCTACCTGTTCGGCCAGTACAAGCGGATCACGAACCGCTACGAGTCAGGCGTGCTGACCGGTAAGGGCGTGACCTGGGGTGGCTCTCTGGTCCGAACCGAGGCCACCGGCTACGGGACGGTGCTGTTCATCGAGGAGATGCTGCGCACCAGGGGCCTCACGATCGACGGCAAGCGGGTGATCGTCTCCGGATCGGGTAACGTCGCGACCTACGCCATCGCCAAGGTGCACCAGCTCGGTGGCCGAGTTGTCGCCTGCTCCGACTCCTCCGGTTATGTAGTCGACGAGTCGGGGATCGACCTCAACCTGCTACGCGACGTCAAGGAGGTTGAGCGCAGCAGAATCTCCGCCTACGCCGACCGGCGTGAATCTGCGCGGTTCGTGCCTGACGGCAGCATCTGGGACGTTGGTGCCGAGGTCGCGCTGCCTTGCGCCACCCAGAACGAGCTTGATGAATCGCAAGCACTCAGCCTGGTGCGCGGGGGCCTGCTGGCGGTCGCCGAGGGGGCAAACATGCCGACCACGCCTGCGGCGGTACGGGTTCTGGGCAAGGCCGGCGTTCTATTCGGGCCCGGCAAGGCCGCCAACGCGGGCGGCGTCGCCACGTCTGCGTTGGAGATGCAGCAGAACGCGAGCCGTGATGCCTGGACCGAGAATTACACCGAGCAACGGCTGACCGAGATCATGGTGGCGATCCATCAGCGCTGCGTGGAGACCGCCGATGAGTACGGTCAGCCAGGCAACTATGTGTCCGGCGCCAACATCGCCGGGTTCGTCAAGGTCGCGGATGCCGTCCTTGCGCTCGGAGTCATCTAGCGCTGGCTTCCGCGCACTCATGCTTGCGCCGTCAATGAAGGCGTCGGGCCAGTCCTCCACAGAGTCGAGGTTCTTCGTGAGCTCGAGTCGGCTGGCCAGACTGCGGTCGTCGGCGTTGAATACGGCTGACCAGCACCACCTGAGTGACCGGCGTGGTGGAGTCAGGGATTCTGGCGTCACTCACCGAGCGCACCCAGGTAGCCCTCCGGTAGGGAACCCAGCCGGTACGGAACGCGGAGCGGAGAGGGCTCGAACACCAAGCGACGAGCGATCTCCAGGTTCTGCGACTTACCGTCATCGCACTCGACCAGCGCCCACGGGTTGTCTTGGTAGAGCCGGCGCCTTGACCTCGATACGGAAACCGCGCGCATTGATGTCCGTTCCGCTGGGGGTGCGTAGGTCGGCCGACTCCGACGTGGCCGTGACCTGACGGGTGACGACCTCCCAGTCCGGGCCGCGGGTGTCGGCTGGCACGGCGGACCGGTCAACGAGGAAGCCCGGAAGGACGACGGCCATCACCACAACAAGAGCTGCGGCGAGCACGAGCATGGCCCGGCGCCGGCATACCGTGGTCGGCGTCGTCCAGACCCTCGAAATACCTCAGCACCAGGGCGCCGAACCACTCTCGAACGTCATCGCAGTGATCACGTCGGCGACGTCTTTCGCCATTCCGTGGCACCTGGTTGACTCTACGTAGGCAGAAGATCAAGGTGGAAAGCGTCTGGTCGGGACGTTCGATGGCTGTCTCGCGCGAAGCCGACGCGGCACTGTCCGACCTGCTCGGGACCTCACTGAAAGAGGTGATTGATGGTAGCGGTGGCGGCAACCAGCTCTTGGAGGGATCCGGATAACGTCCATAGGCCCGCCGGGGTGGTCCATGCTTGGCGTCCCGGTACAAATCAGACCTTGTGTGGGCTGGCCCTGAGCAGGTCACAGTTGACCAGGTTCCCCGGTACGGATTGGGCGGAGGTTCAGCCTGCCACTGGCATCCACGCTGACGAGGTGCGTGAGGTGTGCCCGCGGTGCGCTGCCGGCATGGGAGCTCGCCGTGACTCAAAACCGTGGAGGCGGATCGATCCGCGGCCGTGATCTTGCCAGCTGATCAGAACACATCTCGGAGGGAACCATGGGCACCATTACCACGACAGACGGCACGGAGATCTACTACAAGGACTGGGGCTCCGGACAGCCCATCGTGTTCAGCCACGGATGGCCGCTCTCGGCCGACGACTGGGACGCCCAGATGTTGTTCTTCCTCCACCATGGCTACCGTGTTATTGCGCACGACCGGCGCGGGCACGGCCGTTCCACCCAGACCAGCGGCGGGCACGACATGGACCACTACGCCGCCGACCTGGCCGCCCTGACCGAGCACCTCGATCTGCGGGAGGCCATCCACGTCGGCCATTCCACCGGTGGCGGCGAGGTCGCGCACTACATCGGACAACACGGCCAGGACCGCGTCGCCAGGGCCGTGCTCGTCAGCGCGGTCCCTCCGATCATGGTGCAGACCGAGAACAACCCGGGCGGACTGCCCAAGAGCGTGTTCGACGACCTGCAAGCCCAGCTGGCCGCCAACCGGGCTGACTTCTACCGGGCGCTCCCGTCAGGACCGTTCTACGGCTACAACCGTCCCGGCGTCGAGGCATCAGAAGCAGTCATCCAGAACTGGTGGCGGCAGGGAATGATGGGCGCAGCCAACGCCCATTACGACGGGATCGTGGCGTTCTCCCAAACCGACTTCACCGAAGACCTCAGGAAGATAACGGTACCGGTCCTGGTCATGCACGGGGACGACGACCAGATCGTTCCCTACGCCGACTCTGCGCCGTTGACCGCCAAGCTCGTGCAGAACGCGACCCTCAAGACCTACCCCGGCTTCCCGCACGGTATGCCGACCACACAGGCCGAGACGATTAACACCGACCTGCTCGAGTGGCTACAGTCCTGACACCCGCCCCGGCATTCGCCGACTGGACCGTGACGACGACACCATCACGTCGGCATCGGCTGGTGTCCGTGCAGACCTGTCATTGGCTTTACTCAAGTGGTAGGCGTCTGACGGGCAGCTCGCTGCGTACCGTCCAGCCGGTGGGGGTGGGTCCGGCACTGGCTGTGCCTCCGAGTTCCTCGGCTCGGGCTGTAATGGAGCGGAGCCCTACGCCAGGGTGCCAGTGTGGGGTCGGGGTGCCGTCGTCCCACACCTCGACGACGAGAGCGTCTTGTCCGGTGATCGTGAGTACGCACCGCCGACCGGTGGAGTGGCGGAACACGTTCGTCAGGGCTTCGTTGGCGATGCGGTACGCGGCGAGCTCGCCCGCTGGGGAAAGATCTGGAAGCTGCTCGGGTGCGAGGAGCTCAACCGTTATCCCGTCCCGGGCTTCGCTGGACAGCGCGGCAATCCGCTGGCGCAGCGGGCCGAGCAGTCCGAGATCGTCCAGCTCGATCGGTCGGAGGCCGTAGACCACGTTCCTCAGATTGTCCAGGGCGTACCGAAGATCAGCTCGAACCTCCCCGAGCAGCCGCTCCGCTTCCTCGCTGTCTGTGTGGACAAGGTTGGCCGCAGCGTCAGCCGTGAAGGTGAGGCTGGTCAGAGTGGGACCAAGGCCGTCGTGCAACTCCCGCTGCAGGCTGACTCGCTCGGCTGCGGCGGCTTCGACGGTCGCCGCGCGGGCTCGCTGAACCTGCTCGCTTAAAGCGTTGGCATGCAGTGCCACCGCCAACGGCATCGCGATGAGCTCGATGGTACGGCGGTCCTCATCATGGAGACGCGCATCTCCGCGACGGTGGCCCACCACCAGATCACCCATGGATTCGTCGTGGTAGCGGAGGGCGATCGCGGTCGAGGCCAAGTCGTTCGGGTGACCGGACGCCGCGACTACAGCACCGTCGGACGCACGACGAATGATGGTCCACGGCAACCGGAGCGCGTCACAGGTGCCGTCGAGCAGGCTGGCGAGATCGTCGTCCCGGCGCAACCGACCACCGATCTGCCATGCTGTCCCCGCGGGGTCGGAACGGGTGCCGTAGAACCCCTGAGTGACCAGCCGCTGCACGAGCAGCCGCAGCGGGTTGAAGCAGACGGCAACCACAATCGCTGCGGTAACCGCCGCGCCACGTTCGGCGTCGGCGGGTATGAGCAGCGAGAGCCCCGCAACGACTCCGGCGTAAAGGGCGATGACCACCGACAGAGCCAGCCCGTAAACCAGCGTGCGCGAGAGCACCATGCGGATGTCGAACAGCTGATATCGAACGACGGCTATCCCGATCGCGATCGGAACAAGCACGAGAGAGAGCAGGAACATGATAGGGCCGTCGGCGGTGACCAGGCGCTGGGCGTTGATCACCGTCGCGGCCAGTAGGGCCAGGATCAGCCAGAGCAGCTGGCGCCGGAGCTGCTCGTCACCGCGGACATATCGGCCGACCAAGGAACCGACGACGAGCAGATGGGCCACGAGGGTAGTCAGCCCCATCACCGCAATGACCGGGCTGGGCAGCTCGAGACCGATGGAGAGGATCGAGCTAGGCGCGTTCGGGGATGGGATTGGTGAGCCGTCGGATAGCACACCGGTGATCAACTGGTAGGCGCCGCTCACCAAGATCAGCCAGGCCAGTGGCCGCCAGCGGGGGGACGGCAGGTGCCCGGTGGGAAAGAGAAGCATCGCCAACCCGAACAGCCAGGGCAGGCCGAGCTGCCAAGCCCCGGTGACCACCGTCGCCAAGGCCCGCAGAACCTCGGCTGGCCAGCCGACTGCCATACCGTGGAAGACGATCATGGTGGCCGCGGACGTCAGGAGATGTCCGAGTCCGCCCACCACGAACAGCGGGCCGATGACGTTGCGCGTTTGGAACCTGGCAATCACGGTCCCTGACGCCACAAACGCGGAACCCAGCACCAGGTTCGTCAGGGCGTAGCTCTGCACGAACAGCCGCCCGTCGACCCTTGCATCGATCGCAGACCCGATGGTGGTCAGCGCCAAGGCGACGGCAAGGGCCAGCGCAGCGATGCCCCACCACCGCTGCTTCGCCCGAAGGCGCTGGGCGACAGCCGGCGAGCCGGGTTCAGCGACGGTGACCAAGGCCCGCATCTTTGGCGATCACAATGGCCTCGGAGCGTGAGGACACTCCAAGCTTGAGGAAGATCGCCGAAATGTGGTTACCGACGGTTTTCGGAGCCAGTCGCAGCTGTTCTGCAATGGCTGAGTTGGACACACCCGTCGCAATCAGGTCCAGCACCTCCCTCTCGCGTGGGGAGAGCCGAGCGAGCAGCGGCTCGCCGGGATCGACGGTGATGCCGCTAAGAACTCGAGCGGCAACCGTGCTGCCGAAGATCGCGTCGCCGTTGGCAATGGCCCGCACTGCACGTTCGATCTCGTCCTGCTCGGCCCCACTTAACCAGATATCCCCGTGCCTCAGCACGCAGCACCTCGGCGACCTGTATGTCGTCGTCAAACATGGTGAGCACCAGCACCGCGGTTTCTGGGTAGTCCCGGACGATGCGGCGCGTCGTCTCTACCCCGTCCATCCCGGGCATTCGTAAGTCCATCACGGCCACATGGGGACGACTGAGCGCGACCTCACGCAGCGCCTCCTCACCCGTTCCGGCTTGGGCCACCACCTCAACACCGGCCAGAGTGCTCAGCAGAGACGCCAGCCCACGTCGGACGACGGGATGGTCGTCGACGAGCAACACCCTGATAGTCGCGCGGTCGCTCTCCGTTTCCGGCATGGGTTGATTATCCGGCCGGACGGTTGGCAGCGCTGGGGGCACAGCCCTAAAGCGGCCCGGGAATTGCCCGTTCTGACTGGGTCCAAAGAGGGTCGCGCCCTCAGGCGCCTAAGCCAGCGAACCAGCAATGTGGACATTGCTCATCTCGAGCCTCAACGAAGGAGAGTTCAAGTGCCTACCCACACTGTCCACACCGGGAACGACGTTCACAGCACGCTCAGTGCACGGATCGGGCTGGTCCTAGCCGGTCTGCTGGCCATCGCCCAGGCCTGGACCGGGGCCGCGCAGCTACCCGACGGACTCGCGTTCCCGATCGTGATCTTCGCCGTCACAGCCGTCGGGCTCATTGCGATTCCGTTCGCCTGGCGCGGATCGCTTAAGGCCCGTGTGGTCGTGGTCGTCGCCACTGTGCTGCCCGCCCTGACGGGGCTACCAGCGTTCTTTGTCGCCGACATCCCGGCCACGTACAGACTGGCAGCGGCGGCTGGAATCTTGTTGTCACTCGTGGTTGCGGTCCTGCTGTTCACGCGGCCGAGGGCCGCGCGATGACCACCCAGCAGCTACCCGGCGTCGCCGAGCACACCCGGCTCGATGTCCGTACGCTGTCCCGGGTGGTGGCCGCGATTCTGATGCCCATCGGGCCGGCGTGTGTCGCCGTCATCCGCTTGGTCATTCCGGACCCCACCAATCCAGGGTTGGACCCCGCCGCGGTGATCGAGTCCATGCGGCTGGTGCAGATCCTCGGCCTTCCCGCCCTGTTCACGCTGCTGCCTGGCATCTACGCAGCCCTGCACCTGACCCGCCGATACCGCCCACGCCTCACAGCCTGGACGGCCGCGTTTTTTGGTCCCGGCCTACCTGGGAATGGCGGCACTCGGCGCCATCGACTACTTCACCCTGGCTGGGCACGAGGTCAACCTCGACCCGCAGACCATGACCCAGGTAACTGATCGGCTTTTTGCCCTCACTGCCGTGCCCACAATGGTCTTCGTCATCGGCCACATCGTCGGCACCATCCTGCTCGGCATCATCGTCTTCCAAGCACATCTAACGCCCGCCTGGGTGGCGGCACTCCTCATGGTCTCGCAGCCGGTGCACCTCGTGGCCATCGTGACCAGCCTTGCGTGGCTGGACCTCAGCGCGTGGGGCATGACTGCACTAGGGATGGCGTTCCTAGCCATCCGGGTGCTCCGCACCCCCAATGATCAATGGGACCTACCACCGTATGATGCCGCACCCCTGGATTGAGGGTGCGTCATACGCCCAACGGCAGGGCCGACGAGTGAACTGTGCCGACGCGGCACGTCTTGCTTATGGAGAGGAAAAGGGGGTGAGGTCGGCCGGCTGGTGATGGCGCCGTCATGACGTGCTTTACTGGGCCCCTCGAACCGCCTGGACCGCGCACTGCGGAGGCATCAGCCCTGGTCCGCGGCCCGAGGGAGGCGTACAGGTGCCTGGTGGCCCTCCCGGTCTTCAAAACCGGTGAAGCCGAGTATCTCGGCTTGGCGGGTTCGATTCCCGTCCGCCTCCGCCACACCCTGTTTCGACCAGCGCCTGGTGGCAGTCCCGACACCCCTCGTGGGACCGGGTTGGTGCTACCGGCGAGGATGGGCCGCATGACCGACATCGGTGCGCAGGGCAGCGATACCGTCGATCCACGGCGTCTGATACCGCGCACCGATCACATTCTCGCCGACCCCAGGATTCAGGCGGCAGTGGTGCGACTGGGAGGGACGGTGGTCAAGCATGCCGTCGCCGAGGCGCAGTCCCAGGCGCGCAGCGGAATCATCCCGCCGGGAGCGGTGATCGACGCGGCCGTCGCAGCGCTGCCGACTTCACTGAGCAGTACCAGGCCGGTGATCAACGCGACCGGGGTGGTTCTGCACACCAACCTCGGCCGGGCCAGCCTCTCCTCGGCCGCCCTCGAGGCAGTTCTCGGCTCCGCCGCCTATGCGGATGTTGAATACGACCTCCAGACCGGACGGCGGGCACGGCGAGGCGCCGGGACGCTGGCCGCTTTACAGCAGGCCGTTCCGGCGGCCGAGTCGGCCATGGTCGTCAACAACGGGGCCGCAGCGCTCGTCCTGGCAACCACGGCCCTGGCGGCCGGCCGTGAGGTGATCGTCAGTCGCGGCGAGATGGTGGAGATCGGCGACGGTTTCCGCCTGCATGAGCTCATCACCTCCACCGGTGCCCGCTTGCGCGAGGTAGGTACGACCAACCGCACCACCGCCGCCGACTACGAGGCAGCCGTCGGGCCCGACACCGGATGCATCCTGAAGGTGCATCCCAGTAACTTCCGTATTGAAGGGTTCAGCTCCGCCGCCGACATCGCCGCTCTTGCCGCACTTGGCCCTCCGGTGGTGGTCGACATCGGCAGTGGGCTGTTGGCCCCTGACCCGTTGCTGCCCGACGAGCCGGATGCCGACACGACGCTGCGCCGCGGGGCCGCGCTGGTCACCGGCAGCGGCGACAAGCTGCTCGGCGGACCGCAGGCGGGGCTGCTGCTGGGCTCGGCGGCCCTGATCGAACAGCTTCGGCGGCACCCGCTGGCCCGCGCCCTGCGGGTGGACAAGTTGACCCTCGCCGCCCTCGAAGCGACGCTGCGCGGGCCCGTCACGCCAACGTGGACCGCACTGCGCGCCGATCCGGACGAGCTTGGTTCCCGCGCGCGACGGCTGGCCGAGCGGATCAGGGCGGGCCGCGTTGAGGCAGCGGTTGTCCGCTCCGACGGTGCGGTCGGCGGCGGTGGCGCACCGGGGCTGCTGCTGCCCGGTTGGGCGGTAGCCGTGCCGGAGGCATACGCCCGGCCGCTACGGCTGGGGGCTCCGGCCGTCGTCGGGCGGCTGGAACGCGGGCGATGCCTGCTCGACCTCCGGTGCGTACCAGCAGACTCCGATAGCGTCCTGGCCGATGCCGTTCTGTCGGTGCGGATCCCTCCGGAGGCGTCGTAGATGCACGTCGTCGCCACAGCCGGGCACGTCGACCACGGAAAGTCGACGCTGGTACGGGCCCTGACCGGCATGGAGCCGGACCGGTTCGCAGAGGAGCAGCGCCGGGGGATGACCATCGACCTCGGGTACGCGTGGACGACTCTCGGTGCTGAGACGCTGGCCTTCGTCGACGTGCCGGGACACGAGCGGTTCATCGCGACGATGTTGGCCGGTCTGGGGCCCGCGCCCGCTGTGCTTTTTGTGGTCGCTGCCGACGAGGGCTGGCGCCGTCAGTCGGAGGAGCATCTGGCCGCGGTTGATGCGCTCGGGCTGACCCACGGGTTGCTCGTCGTGACCCGTAGCGATCTTGCCGATCCCGGTGCGGCAATGGATCAGGCGCGCCGTCGGATCGCCGAGTCCAGCCTCGGTCAGGTGCCGGCAGTTCCGGTGTCGGCAACCACCGGCCACGGGCTTCCGGAGCTGCGCGCGGCGCTGCGGCAGCTGGTGATCGACCTTCCATCACCGCAGCGTGAAGGCAGGGTACGGCTCTGGGTCGACCGGTCGTTCACCATTCGAGGCGCCGGCACTGTGGTGACCGGAACGCTCGGCAGCGGGTCGCTGACCCGGGGGGACGAGCTGCAGCTGGACGACCGGCCGGTCAGGATCCGCGGTCTTCAAGCCCTCGGCGAGAACCATGAGCAGATTGGGGCCGTAGCGCGCGTGGCGGTCAACCTGCGTGGCGTCGAGGTGGACCAGGTCGGTCGCGGTGATGCCCTACTCACCCCTGACGCCTGGCGCCCGACCGGGCTGCTGGACGTACGTTGTGCCGTCCACGACGGTGAGGTGTCCCAGCTTCCCGCCGAACTCGTGCTGCACCTGGGGACTGCCGCCGTGCCGGTGCGGATGCGGCCGCTGGGCGGCGATGTGGTGCGGCTGACCCTGCTGCGTCCGCTGCCGGCGGAGCCTGGAGACCGCCTGGTGCTACGCGACCCAGGCCGCCATGCCGTAGCCGCCGGGGCGGTCGTGCTGGACGCCGCACCTCCCCCGCTGCGCCGCCGCGGCGCGGCCGCCGCCCGCGCCGTCGCCTTGGCGGAGGCAGAGCGCGTTGACGCGGCCACCGCACTTGCAGACCAGGTACGCCGCCGCGGCGCGGCCCGGCGGACTGACCTGCAGGCACTGGGAGTCCCCACCGCTGATGACTCGTCCGTCCACGTGGTCGGCGACTGGCTCGTTGATCCCGACACCTGGCAGCACTGGCAACAGCGGTTACGAGCGGCGGTGGATGAGCGTACCCGCAGCACCCCACTTGACCCCCGCCTCACGGTGGAGGCGGCCCGGCGGCTTCTGGGCGTCCCCCACCGGGAGCTACTCGTGGCGCTCGCTGAGGCGGCCCAGCTGGCCCACGCCGACGGTCGCATCTCCCAGCCCAACAGCCAGTCCCTGGGGCTCGGCTCTGCTGAGGTCGGTCTAGTCCAGCTGGAGCAGCACCTGAGTCAGAACCCGTTTAGGGCACCGGAGAAGCCGGAGCTGGATCAGTGGGGGCTGGGAGTACGCGAGCTGGCCGCTGCCGAGCGGTCGGGACGCCTCGTTCGGCTTGCCCCGGACGTGGTTTTGCTCCCGACCGGACCGGCGCAGGCGATGCGTGTCCTGGCAGCCCTCTCGCAGCCGTTCACCACCAGCCAGGCGCGGCAGGCACTGGAGACCACCCGACGGGTCGCCATACCGCTGCTGGAACATCTGGACCGGCGCGGCTGGACCATACGGCTGGACGCTGGGCACCGTCAGGTCAGGCGAGGCTGACGTGCCGCCGGGGACCCGGCCGCCGGTTCCAGCTAGTGACCGTTCATCGTCGTGGCGGCAGGGCACACAGCCGCCCCTGTTCTGCCCGTCAGATCCAGTGATGCAGTCGGACGGTGGTGCCAGTGGCGGTTGACCGAAGCTGCACCAGGTCGCAGAGCTGGTTGGCAAGCCAGAGGCCGCCGCGCTCGTTGGCGGGACCCGACCGGCGCCCGGCCAGCGGATCGTTCACCCGCGCATGGTCATGGACTTCGCAGATGACGGCGTCACTGTGCCGCCAGACCCGGACGACGCCGCCCATGGCTGCTCGATGCAGACTGCTTGCCGCGACCTGGTGGACAGCGACAGCCAGGTTGGCGGCCTTACCGGCCTCCACGCCCGCGGTGTGGGAGAGCACAGCGACAAAGGACAGGACCCGCTGCAGGGTCTCACGGTTGAAGTAGAGCTGTTCAGGGTGACCGTGCAGCGTGGGCAGATCCGAGCCGAATACGGCTTCGACGTGATCGCGACCGCCGTAGAGAGTGCTGCCGCGATACTCCTCGGCATCCAAGATGGCCGGGTGGCTGCGATGGGCTTCCTCGAGCACCGATTCGTCGAGCTGGGCGGTGTTGTAGGGACACAGCAGCCAAAACGGCGTGCCCGGCTTCACTGCGACATTCAGCAAGGCTTCGTGCAGCTGGGACTCGAGGATCTCTTCGGGCCGCCGACCTGCCCAGATCGGCTCGCCGATACCGCGGACCGGGCGTCCATGAGCGGGGTGCTGGTCCAGGAACTGCTGCCAACCCGGGATGATCCGTGCCGGGTTCCGACCAAGCTCGCCCATGTCAACGAACTGCACGTCGTCGGCGTCGGCGCCCAGGGCCTCTTCCAAGAGCTTGATGCGCTCATCGATGACAGCGACCATGACTGGCTCGTCGGCCTCCAGCCCGTCTTGGATAAATGGCACCATGCCGGCGAGAAACTCCTCATCATCGCGCCAGAAGAAGGCCTCATGACGGTAGCTCTCATGAGGTCGATGCGTTTTTGTGCTGGCGATGATTACCGACTCCTCTCGCGGTTCAGACCGCGAGTGCTGGACTCGCGGATTGATCCGCATTGCTAGCTTCCCTGCCCTGCAATCCCCCCACCGGGACCACAGGTTTGACCGGTAGCTATCAAGATGCAGCTTGTCACCGGCCAACGGGACCTGACCCGAGCCCTCGCACCGCTGGGATGCAAGGACCGGCACTCAGCATGTACCAACGCATACTGTGATTCGGGTCGAACGAGATAACTGCAGCGCCAGGGTCTCGGGCGAATGCAACCTCGAAAGGAATCGTACCCTATGCATTCCATCGACCTCCAATAGCCGCAGGCAGCAAATGATACTCACCGGTAACCTGAATAAGAATACTGGCCGGTAACCTTTTTTGTGCAGGTTAAAGAACTCAAACTCTCGGCATGCCGCCGGAGTCGAGCCGTCGCCGAGGCCAGACCAGCAAGGCGACGGCGGCCGCAACGAGTGAGTAGACAAGTCCGTTAGCCAGCGACGCCAGCCCCATGTTCACCGCTCCCGGCCAGTCCGCCATGTACGGCGCCAGCGGACGCAGGAGCAGCCCACCCGGGACTACATAGCCCAACAGCAGTTCAGCCCAACCGAAGATGAGGGCGAGGAACGTCGCCGGAACGGTCACGACGAAGCCGACCACAAAGCCGATCAGGATCACGCGCCCGAGGTGGTGGCCGAGGGTGGGTGCCGGCCTCATCGTGGTCATGGCTCCCAGTCTGTCACTGGGAGCCATGACCCGGCTGAGTTACGACCGTACGGTCGGCGTGTGAGAGACGTTGTCCGCTATGTCCGTGCGCCAAACACCTGAGCGGCGTACCACCGGCCCTGGGAGTTCTGGGCGGCGCCCACGCCAATAAGCCGGTACCGCGGGTTGAGAATGTTTTCCCGATGCCCGGTCGAGCCCATCCAACCGGCCGTCACTGCCTTGCCGTTTGAGTAGCCGTACGCCACGTTCTCGCCCACGGTCGTCAGGTTGCATTCGTCCATGATCGGTCCGAGGTCCTGGTGGTACATACGACTTTCGGCTGCCATCTTCTTGGCTTGGGCTTCGGCGTACTTGTCCACACAGGCGTCAGTCGAGAGAGCGGCAAGACCGCGCGAAGTCCGCTCCCGGTTGGTGGCGGTGATGACGTCGGCCTCGTAGGTGTCACTGACACTGGGAGCGGTCGAGGTCGCAGCCGGCTGGGTGAACGTCATCGTGCAGTTGCCGAACCCATCACCGTTCACACCCAGCGAAACCGTGATCTTGGCTTTTCCTGGGGAGCTTGGTGGGTTGAGCGGGTTCTGCACCTTGAAGGTGGCGCCAGAGCCATAGGCAAACGAGCCGGTCCATCTGAGCTCTTGTATCAGTCGCCCCGAGCCGTCGTAGGTCCGCACCGCTGAGTCCGTGGATACGGTTCCGGACTTGGAGGTGCTCCAACCGGCATAGTCCATGGTGGCTCGCCGGACGCCGTCGGCGGCGGTGTAGACGTTGCCCCACACCGCTTTCGCGTTCCAGCGCACCCCACCGCCGTCGACACATGATGCGGTCTGGGTGACGGCCGCCGAGGCCGACGACGGAGCGCCCAGTGTCACAGCCGTCGAAAGTAGTACCGCGAATCCGAGCGCCACAATCTTCAGGGGACGGATTGTCCTCTGCGGCTTGGCCCTGAGCGGCCTGGTCCTGAATGTGGTGCTGAGCGATTTGGTAAGGGACGGGGCGGGAACGGACGTCACCGACGTGTTTTGAAGCATGAGCGACTTCCTAGGAGGATCGGACTGAGGAATCCCGAGACTTCTGCCCCGGGCAGCACGCCCCACGTCGTCTGACATGAGAGCCGCACCGAATCCCGACAAAGGGATGAGGGCTCCTGGGGTGCACCGAGTGCGCTGCACTACCGTAACCCGAGCACGCCTCCACACCAAGTCGGAGCGACGGCACCCGCGGCTGGCCCCCGATTCTGAAGCACGCGAGCAGTTGTGACCTATCGGCCCGAGTTCTCAGCCCTGGGCCCGCCACGCCTCTCCCCAATCAGCAGCGACGGTCGGTCCATAAGGTAGCCGCCCGAGTACGATGGTGAGCAGTCGACCTTCATAGGTCGCGGCCGCCCTCACTGTCTCTCCCCCCTAGACCGGTGAGGGTGGTCCCCCGTTCTGGCCGCGCCTCTCGGCGGTGCGGTAGGAAGACCGGCTGACTCACTCTGACGGCGTTCTTAGCAAACAGGCATTTTCCATATCCGCACATCACCGAGATTCCGCCTGGCAGGGCGTCATATAGCCGACATCAATCGTGAGGCTAATGCAACTGCATGCGCGTAGTATCGGTGTAGGTCCACGGCGGACGGAAGAGCGGCCTCGACAGGACATCAGATGCATTCGAGCCCAACTTCCCTGGCCGACATTCTTACAGCGGCCGCCGACTCGATGCACCAGGTGGAGGCGGTCCCTGAGCTGTTGTCGCTGATAGTGCTCTCGGCCCGTGACACCATCCCCGGGGCGGAGTATGCGGGCATCTCTCTGTCGCATCGACCGGGGCGGATCGAAACCGTCGCTGCGACTGACCCTCTGGTGCAACGGGTTGACCAGCTGCAGTACGACCTGGACGAGGGCCCGTGCGTCGATGCCATTAAAGGCCACAAGCAGGCGTGGACCAACCATCTGTCCACCGATGACCGCTGGCCTCACTTCGGACCACGTGCCGGCGAGCTCGGGATTGAGTCTCAGATGGGTATTGAGCTGTTCAACGAGCCCCGCAGCCTCGGCGGCCTCAACCTGTACTCCACTCGGGGTCAGGCGTTCAACCACGACACCCCGCACGTCGCAGCACTTTTTGCCACCCACGCTGCACACGCGCTGGGAAAGAGTGTGCGTGACAGCCAGCTCAACGAGGCACTTAACAGCCGCAAGGCCATAGGCATCGCCCTCGGGCTGGTGATGGAACGCTACGAGCTCAGCGAGCAACGGGCCTTCGCTTTCCTGATCAGAGCCTCCCAGCAGAGCAACACCAAACTCCGCCACATCGCCACTCAGATGGTTGTGGAAGCCAACCGGCGCGGGGACCAGGGCCAAGAATCGCGCCGCATCTAGGCGGTCCATCGAGATCTCGCGAAGCCTTCCACGCCAGGGGTTGACAAGACCTCTGCCCGGGCAGATAGTTTCCTTATTAGTTAATTAACTGATTGGTCAAGCATGCAGCACGATCAGCTGAGCACAACGTTCGCGGCACTTGCGGACCCTACCCGGCGCGCCATCCTGGAACGGCTAGCCGCTGGCGACGCCACCGTGGGTGAGCTGGCCGCACCGTTCAACATCACGATGCCTGCCATCTCCAAGCACCTATCGGTGCTGGAGCGCGCCGGCCTGATCACCAAGAGTGTTGATGGGCAGCGCCGGAACTGCCGCATCACCGCTACCCCGCTCAAGAACGCCACGTCCTGGCTGAACGAGTACCGCCGCCACTGGGAGGCCAATCTCGACAGCTTGGACAGCTACCTCGCTCGCATTCAGGGACAGGAGACATCATGAGCACGACCAACCATGACGCCCGTAAGGCCGTCGTCAGCTTCCCGTCGGACACAGAGCTCGTCATCACCCGGAGCTTCCAGGCGCCGCGCAGCCTGGTGTTCGATGCCCTCGTGAAACCAGAACATGTCCGCCGCTGGTACGGCATGTCGGCGGACGGAATGCTCGTCTGCGACATCGACTTCCGCGTCGGCGGAAGATGGCACTACGTACTGGCTGGCGAACCTGGCGGGGACAACCACTCATTCTCGGGTGAGTACCTCGAGATCGACCCCCCGCGACGGCTGGTCAGCACCGAGGGATACGACAACATCCCGGGCGCGGTGTACACGGTCACGGTGACCCTCGAGGAGAATGACGGGGTGACGACACTCACCAGCCATCTGCAGTACCCATCGCAGGAGCACCGTGACGGACACGTCGGCTCGCGGATGGAGTACGGCATGAACATCAGCTACAACCGGCTCGAAGACCTGCTAGCACAGCTGCAACAGTAATGGCGACCGCTCGCCTGCCGATGTTTGCTCCGCTTTAGAGTCATCGTCGGCAGCGTGGGCAGCACGCATTGTGAAATAATGGCATCGCCGCGTGAGCAGCCACGTGTGCACACACCGTCATTGGAGCGTGCCCATGCACCTTAAGGATGCCCCCACCGGGCGAGCCGCCGCCGTCAGCGAACTGTCCGATGATGTAGGCCGATTTCATTGGGACATCGTGGCGGATACGTGGTGGTGGTCGAATGCCCTGTATGTGCTGTACGGCTATGAGCCTTACTCCGTAGAACCCGACTTGGAGCGGTTTCTGCAACACAAGCATCCGGCGGACATGGCTCGGATCGACTCGGTGTTCGCCAGGAGCCTCTCCCAGGGCGGGCCGTTCAGCTGCTACCACCGCATCATCGACGCGCGTGGTGCGCAGCGGACCGTCGTGGTGGTCGGTGCCGGCGACCGCGACGTAGATGACACCCGCACTGTGGCGATTCACGGCTTCATGGTGGATGTCACGGCGAGCGACCGGGAGGCGACCAGGACAGCTCTGGAGGCTGTGCTCAGGACTCGAGCCGGCATCGAACAGGTCAAAGGGGCGCTGATGCTGGTTCACGGGCTGGACGCCGACGCCGCCTTCGATATTCTGCGCGGCCACTCGCAGGCTTATAACCGGAAGCTGTCGGCCCTCGTGGCCGACATGCTCGTCGCGTTCCGCCAGCGGAGCGGTTCAGACAGCATCACTCCGAGCCAGTTGGACCAGATGCTGTGGGACGCCGCACACCCAACCGAGCATTACCGAACGACTCGCCGGAGTGCGTCTCCGGCATGAGGGCTCACCCGCTGGCCCTCGCAACGTTGCTGCTCGAGGCGGTCGAGTCGGAGCGCCAGCCAGGAGGTGCCGATATGGCTTCGGTCGTCTCGACGCTCGGCGCGATCATGCCCTGAAGCGATGAGCGGCCCTCCGCTTCGGCGCGTGGTTCAGGCGCGGGCTGGCTGCCTGTCAATCCGGCCGGGGTGCTGGTGTTCTGCTCAAGGAAACGCAGCAGCTCCACCGGGAAGGGCAGCACGAGCGTCGAGTTCTTCTCGGCGGCAACTTCCACGATGGTCTCGAGCAGTCGGAGCTGGAGTGCTCCCGGGGTGTCGGCCATCGCGCCCGCTGCTTCGGCGAGCTTCGCTGATGCCTGTAACTCCCCGTCGGCCGAGATCACTCTCGCACGCCGTTCCCGCTCCGCTTCGGCTTGCCTGGACATCGACCGCTTCATCGCCTCGGGCAGCGCTACATCCTTGATCTCAACTCGATCGATGTGGACGCCCCATTCCACCGCAGGACTATCAATCATCAACTCCAGGCCCTGGTTCAGCCGCTCCCGGTTAGTGAGCAGGTCATCCAAGTCGCTTTTGCCGATGATCGACCGCAGCGACGTCTGAGCCACCTGCGAAACAGCAAATGGATAGTCCTCAACATTGACCACTGCCACGGTCGGGTCAACAACCCGGAAGTAGACGACCGCATCGACTCTGACAGTGACATTGTCGCGGGTAATTCCCTCTTGTGCCGGAATGGCCATCGTGACAATTTGCATGGAAACCCGACGCAGATGGTCAACGCCAGGAATTATCATTGTGAGGCCGGGCTGACGAAGTTGGCCAAGGACGCGCCCGAACCGGAAGACCAAAGCGCGTTCGTACTGCTTTACTACGCGGGCGCTGAGCCCTACACCCAGCACCACGACACCACCCAGCACAAGCAGTACCTCTGTGAACATGTCCATTCGCCTCCAGCCGGAACACTGTCCACGGGCCGAGCCGAGTCGGCGAATGCGGCCCTATACGGCTGGGCCCGGGATGTACACCTCCAAACTAGATCGACTTCCGCAATCGAGCAACGACGTCCACCGCCCCGCCAGAGCCAGGGCTCAAACGTGCCCGACTGGGTCGCACGCGACAAATTGCATTAGCGAGCAAGCACCTCAATCTACCGCCCCCCATGGATGCCGCTTGCGGATTCAGGTGTTTGACTTATAAGTCTCGGTCGGCCTAGTCTAGTTTCGTCTCGGCGGGCAGGTGGCCGAGAGATCACTCTTGTCGGCGCTTGGCTCAGTGTGGCCAGGGAGCTCATATTTTCCGCGGGATGCCCTCAACCCCGGCGTCCAAAAGCGGCCTGCAACATGTTGACCTGCTATGACGCCCGAGACCCCGGCGCCTGGAATGGATTCAGAGCTAGGAGTCTCCTTGCGCACTAATTTCCGTGTCCGCGATGCGTCCAGGGGCTGTCGAACCAGGCCCCCCTTTCACCTGTCGTTGAGCTGGGCGCCTCGCTAACCTACCCAAACCTCGCTGACAGCCGTCGGCCCAGTTCCGTGGAACCGGAGCCAGGCCCCTGTCAGTGTCCGCGGAACCGCCCTGGTGGGGGGTGGTGGCAGTTCCGTTCGGTGCGTCACTCCGCCACGAGCGGAAGTGACGGACCCGGCCCGACCCGGGGTCTCATTGGGGGGTGGGACCCCGGGTCGGCCGTCTGAAGCGCGTCTCGCGACCGTTCTCCCCTGTCAACGCCGCTGCGCCATGAAAAAGGGGACAGGATGATCGCAGGAGTATGGCACCGAGACACCGAGGCGCTGCGCGGTTTGCGTGGGGTGAATGCCGTTGACGGAACCATCGACTCCGACGGCCACCAGACCGTCGCTCACGTCCAGTTGGACGTCGGCCCGGATGCTGACATGGTTGCCGTCTGCCAAGCTGCCGACCAGCTGATGGCACAGCTACGTGTGGACCTGCACAACAAGGACCTGCTGTTTCACGT
The DNA here is from genome assembly GCA_025965155.1 of Propionibacteriaceae bacterium. Classification (GTDB taxonomy): domain Bacteria; phylum Actinomycetota; class Actinomycetes; order Propionibacteriales; family Propionibacteriaceae; genus Microlunatus. The sequence goes on along the minus strand of JAOPXN010000038.1, from coordinate 19,461 downwards.
CGAAGTGGCGACACATCAGAAGGCGGCTATCCCTCGTTTCGATCCCCCCGTACCCGAGGTCACCTCCTACGCCTGACCGCCGGGGCACTCAATCTCGACGAAAAAAGTTCAAATTTGTCGACGGGGATCCGGCCCGGCGGATCATCAGGGCCGGAAAGCGATCGGGATCTGTCACACAGTCGGATGCCAGTTCGGTCAGCTTGTAGTGGTTACGCCGAGCGTAGCTCCGGAGAGCGGCGAAGGCCTCGTCGACGGTGATGCCATGAACCTGCGAGATGGCGCCCTTGGCTTGCTCTATCACGACTCGGCTGGTGAGCGCCTTCTCAAGCTGCCCGGCCAGCAGCGACGCTTCCTGAACGGCCCGCTCCTGCAGCAACCCGACAGTGGCCACGTGGGTGAATGCTTGGACCACCTCGAGGTCCACCCCACTCACCGTCTGACCTCCTGCCGTGAACAGGTTCAAACCGCCGATTACCTGTTTTCTCAGTCGCATGGGGAGGGCATGGACGCCGGTGAACCCGGCTGCCAATGCAGCTGGTGCGAAGTTCGGCCACCGCTTCGACGCAGCGGACAGGTTTTCGTCCGTCACTGACTGGCCCGTCCGGAACGCTTCCACACACGGCCCCTCATCCATATGCAGCTGGAAGCGTTCAAGCATCGTCGCGACGTCCTGGGACCCTGCCACGAACTGCAGCTCACCGTTCAGATCGGCCAGCAGCAGTCCCACGGCGGCCGCCCCGACCAGCTCCGCGGCGCGGGAGGCGACAAGATGGAGGAACTCGATCAGGTCGAACTCGTCAACGAGCGCATCGGCCACTTCAGCGATCGCGGCCGCAAGACTTGTAACCGAAACTGTACTTACCATTCCCTCGCACTCTCCATCGATCGACGACCTGAGCAGTGGAACCTCACGGCTGGTCCCGTTCGGACTCCAGCTCGCGATCCACGAATGAGGTGGCGGCATACGCAGAGCGCGGTCATGTCCCACCACATACCGTCGCGGTCGAGCTATCGCTCTATCTCTCAGTCAACACCAAACTTGCTCTGCACATGCCACGCAGCGCAAACTCCCATGGCCGGCTCCGCGCATCGCAGACGTCAGGTTCCATGGACTGTCATCGACAGCGGTGGTTAGAGTTGGACCGCTTCGACCGAGGGAGGGCCGCATGGCTGAGCGGAAGATACCGTGGGCGCGCGACCTGCAAAAGCATCATCTGTCGGCAGGTGCCGACCCCTTGTATACCGACCTGATGATCGACATTGCGGTTCTTCACACGCCGATGCTTCCATCGGGATCCCCGGGCCGGGAGGTGCTGATCCCGCTGGCAGTGAGATACCTCGTCGCGAACGAGGATGTCATCGTAGCGGCCATCTCAACCTGGCAAGCGATGTCAGCTAGCGAGCGGGTGGCCTTGGCCGATCGACACCAGGAACTCCATTACCCGGAGGCCATGAACGCACGGTGGTCGCTGAGTCTGCTGAAGAGGGCGCCCCGTGTCCTTGCTGAGCTGGAGCAGATGCGCAGCTCTTCAGGGCAAGCGAGTGTCGACAACCTTTTCCTGACCATCGACGAAGATGACCTGAACCAGTTGCGGCGGCTGCTCGAGTACGCCAAATGGGGCCGGTCGGACAACGGTCAGGTGCTTGCACTCCATCCGGTCGAACAGTTCTTGTTGTGAGCAGGGGCTCGTTTGCGCAGCGTTGGCGGCCTCAAACCAAACGTGGGTGCAGTTTTCCGATTGTGTATCACTAGCCCGAGGCCCCGTTTTAGGGGTCGTGGACCGGGTACCGTATTGGGGATCGTTTACTTAGTTCGTTGGAGTGCTTCGAGAGGGTGACCATGATCCGAGTATTGATCGTTGATGACCACCCCTTCGTCCGAGCATGCCTTGCCGCGTTACTCAACGAGGAAGACGATATAACTGTGGTCGGCGAGTGCGCCGATGGCGCCGAGGTGCCCGCCGTGTCGGTGGTAACCCGGCCAGACGTTGTACTGATGGATCTCCGGATGCCCCGAATCTCGGGGATCGACGCCACCCGCGTACTTCTCGCGACGCAGCCGGAGGTTCGGGTGGTCATCCTGACTGCCGACCCGATTGGCGACGCCGTCGGCCGCGCCGCGGAAGCCGGTGCCGTCGGATTCCTCCCTAAGGGTGGTGACCCCAGCCTCCTGGTAAACGCGATAAGAAGGGTTTACGAAGCGGGAACCGCATGGCCGGCCGACGATGTATCTGCCGCATAGGCGCCTCTTGGTAGAAAGGAGCACTGTGTTCGTCCGAGTGGTACGAGGGCCGGTGGCTGACCGGGAGAGCGCCCGGACCGCGTTGCAGCGATGCGTCGAGCGCCTGTCACCTGAATCTTCGGGATGGCTGGGTACCACGGCTGGGGTGACCGAGGACGGCCAACTCCTGGTGTTGGAGTCATTCGAGTCCGAGGAAGCGGCTCACCGCACCCTCGACCCTGGCGGAGGAGGCCAGTGGAGCACCCAGAACGACCTGTTCACCGGCAACGTCATCGTTCGCGACAGCTTGGCTGTCTTAGTTATCCCGCTCAACGGCGATCTAGAGGACGCAACGTTCGTTCGTATCCTCGAGGGGCGCTATCGAGACCCAGAGCGGGCGCGGGCGCTGATGACTGTCGACCTGCCCGCATGGGCCAACTTCGCGCCACACCTCCTCGGCGGGTTGGTCGTGGACCATGCCGAGGGTGCTTACACAACCGCGCTGTACTACACCTCCGAGGACGCAGCCCGCGAAGCGGAATTCAACAAACCGCCGGGAAACGTGGAAGAGGTGATGAAGCAGATAGGCGCTCTCAACGCGGGGATGCCCACGCTTTTCACCCTGAGGCAGCCGTGGCTGCTGCAGCACTATCCCAGTCTCCACGCCTGTGACACCCCGAACACCCTTGTAGATCGCGACCCTGCCTGATGGCGAACGCGCTCAGCCGGTAAACTCCGCATTCCCTACCTGGTTCATGGGTTGCCGGACGCCTCCAGCCAACACACGGGCGAGGGACGTTGCGACACAAGGAGTGCACCATGTCGGTTGTCAACGAAGTTCTCCAGGCCAACGAGGCCTACGCGGCTGATTTCGGTGCGAGGGCGGACCTCCCACTGCCCCCCGCCCGCCAGTTCGCCATCCTGACCTGCATGGACGCTCGGCTCGATCCGGCCAAGTATGCCGGTCTCGCCGAAGGTGATGCCCACGTCATCCGCAACGCCGGCGGCCGCGCAAGCGACGATGCCATTCGGTCGCTCGTCATCTCCTACAAGCTCCTCGGCACGAAGGAGTGGTTCGTCATCCATCATTCGAACTGCGGGATGGAGTTCTTCACCGACGACGTCATGCGCAGCCTGCTTTCCCAGAGCCTCGAGACTGCGGTGCTCGGCGATGGCGGGTTCTACGACGTCGGGCAAGGCCCGGGTTCGGACGAGGCTCGCTATGTCAACTGGCTGACCATCGACGACCAGCAGAAAAGCGTGCTCGCCGATGTTCGGCGAATCCGGGCTAGCTCGCTCGTCCCCGACAGCATCGCCATCTACGGGTACATCTATGACGTCATCACGGGACGCCTTGTTGAGGTGCCCCCGGCCACTGAGGCAGGCGCGCCAACTCCCCAGCAAGTCAGGGCCTGATGTAGAAGCCGTCGCGAGCACCGGCGGAGGCCACCAGCGAAGTGGCCGGCTGCCCCACTCCGCTGGCGCCATCCCTATGCTCCTACCGCTTCCCAGCGTCGATCCGGGTCACGCTGATAGCGGGAGACTGGCCGGCTCAGCGCGTAGTGGTCCCGAAGCGTCACGCCTTCGTACTCGGCCCGGAACAGGCCACGCTTCACCAACAAGGGGACTACCTGGTCGACGAAGACCTCCAGACCGGACGGCAAGGCAGCCGGCATGATGTTGAACCCGTCGGCCGCACCATGATCGAACCAGTCGACGATCGCCTCCACTACCTGTTCTGGTGTGCCGCTGAAGGTCCGATGGCCGCGGCCGCCACCCAGCCGCCCAATCAGCTGCCGCACGGTCAGCCTCTCCCGTCGGGCCAGGTTGACGATCAAGGTGTAGCGGCTCTTGGCGCCCTCGATCTCGTCCTCGTCCGGTAGCTCGGCTGGCAGCTGGGCGTCCAGAGCAAGATCATCCGGCGACACCCTCAGTGTCTTGGCGAGCTGAACGCGCGCATACTCAGGCTTGATCAGGTCGTCCAGCTCGCGTTCCAGCCTGGTGGCCTCGGCTTCGGTGGAACCTATGACCGGCACGATACCCGGCAGGATCTTCATTCCCGACGGGTCGCGACCAACCGCGGCGGCGCGCCGCTTCATGTCTGCATAGAACCGCTGGGCATCCGGCAGCGTCTGGTGAGCCGTGAACACTGCCTCGGCATACTGGGCCGCAAAGCTACGTCCATCCTCAGACGACCCTGCCTGGACGATCAGCGGGTGACCCTGCGGCGAACGTGGCACATTGAGTGGGCCGCGCACGCGAAAGTGCTGACCGATGTGGTCGATGGTGCGTACCTTCGTGTTGTCACCCCAGACACCGGACTCCTTGTCGGCCAGCGCAGCGTCGTCGTCCCAGCTGTCCCACAGCTTCTGTGCTACCTCCAAGAACTCGGCGGCCCGTTCGTAGCGAGCCGCGTGACTGGGCTGATCGTCCAGGCCAAAGTTCCGCGCCGCGTCTGGGCCAGCCGTGGTCACCACGTTCCAGCCGGCACGACCGTTGCTGACATGGTCGACGGAAGCAAATCGGCGGGCCAGGTTATAGGGATCGTTGTAGGTCGTCGACGCAGTGGCGATCAGCCCGATGTGGGTAGTCACCGCGGCGATCGCCGTCAGTAGCACAGTGGGCTCGAGCGCTCCAGACGGGCGCCTGCCTACGTCGCTGAACAGCACCGGGGAGTCGGCGAAGAACACCGAGTCAAGCTTGCCACGCTCGGCGATCTGGGCGAGGCGCTGGTAGTGGGCGACGTCGGTGTTCGCATATGGGTTGCTCTCCGCCAGCCGCCAGGACGCCTCATGGTGTCCGGTGCTCATCAGAAAGGCATTCAGGTGCAGCGTACGCTCAGGCATGGGTTTCCTCTATTCCAAGGGATCTCAGCAGGTGTTGTCGAATGTCGGCGAAGGCCGGGTCGGCGGCCCTGCGCGGTGCGGGGAGGTCGACTGAGACCTCAGTGGTGATCTTGCCCTGGTCGAGCACGATCACCCGGTCGGCGAGCACGATGGCCTCATCCACATCGTGGGTGACCAGCAGCACCGCAGGTTTGTGGGCTGCGCACAGTCGGCGTAGCAGCACGTGCATCTTCATCCGCGTCAAGGCGTCGAGCGCCCCGAATGGTTCGTCGGCGAGCAGCAGCTGTGGTTCCCGTACGAGCGAGCGAGCCAGTGCCACCCGCTGCTGCTCACCGCCGGACAGCTGCGTGGGCCAGGCACGTTCCCGACCCGCAAGGCCGACCTCGGCGAGTGACAGCAGCCCGCGGTCTTCGGAGCTTTGACCCGGGCCGGCTTGGGTCCGGAGCCCGAGCGTGACGTTGCCGAGCACGCGCCGCCAGGGGAGGAGCCTCGAGTCCTGGAACACCACCGAGATGCTGTCCGCCACCCGGAGCTGTCCTTCACCGCTGACGTCGTAGTCAAGCCCGGCCAAGGCTTTGAGCAGGGTCGTCTTTCCCGACCCGCTACGCCCTAGCAGAGCGACGAACTCCCCACCGGCAATCTGAAGATCGACCTGATCAAGAATGACCCGATCCTGGTAGCGGCGGGTCAGGCCGACAACATCGACAGCGAGGCGATCACCGAGATCCCGTGCGCTGCCCTCTACTAGTCCGCGAACGTCTGTCGCCATGACAGTGCCTTTCTCTGCACGAGCCGAACCAACAAGTCAGATGAGTAGCCCAGCGTTCCGTACAGGACGAGGCCGACGATGATGATGTCGGTCTGTCCATAGGTGCGCGCCAGTTCCATCATGTAACCAATGCCGCTGGTGGAGTTGATCTGTTCAACCACCACTAGGGCCAGCCATGCACCGGTAACCGCGAATCTGAGCCCCATCAAGAATCCAGGCAGCGCACCGGGCAGAACGACGTGCCGTACGAACTCGGACCGTCGGAGGCCGACTGTCTCCGCGAGCTCCACATAGCGACTGTCGATCGACCGCAGCCCGTTGTGGGTGTGCAGATAGATCGGCACGAAGACGCCGAGGGTGATGGTCGTGACCTTCATCGGCTCACCGATCCCGAGCCACAAGATCAACAGCGGCAGCAACGCCAGTGAGGGAATGGCGCGCTTCAGCTGGATGGGGCCATCAAGGAGCGCCTCCCCCAGCCTGCTCAAGCCCGAGATGAGGGCCAGTACGACACCGAGCACGATACCGAGAGCCAAACCGGTCAATGCCCGCCAGCTCGACGTCGCCAGGTTCTCCTGAAGGCGTCCGTCACTGATCAGCTCGCCGGCGGTTGCGACGACGGTCCATGGAGCCGACAGAGAACGGAGATCTATCCAGTGCAGCGCCGACCCCACAACCCACACCGCGAGCAGCGCGAGTGGCCCGACCGCACCGGCGTAAGGGATCCGACGACGCAAACCAAGCCGTCCCGGTCGACGCCTGTTGTCCGGGTCCACGACCGCGCGCCTTCGGTCCTGTGCCCGGTTCATACCGACGGACCGCGTACGACGGACCAGGTGGTCTACGTCGATCCTTGTCTCCAACTGGGCGGTCATGATTTCGCCTCCTTCGAGAACGCTGCCGCCTGTACCGGAACGAACCGCTGATCGTAGAGATCTGCTGCCTCGATGACGGGGTTGCCGGTTTCCTTCGCAAGGAGGTTGATCGTGTCCTGGTGGCGTTTGATGACGTCTGCCAAGTTCCCCGGTACGTCAGGATGCCCAGCGCGTTGGACCAGCCAGCGACCGTCCTCGCCGGTCAGACCCTGGTCCTTGACGTAGTAGCCATCGATCCACTGCTGGGGGTGCTCATCGACCCATCGGGTCGCTTGCGCCCAGGCCTGGACAAGTTCGCGGATGGCGGCCGCTTTGGCTGGATCCTCCAGGGATGACCGCAGTGCATAGAGATGAGTGGGATCGTCACGGAGCCCGTGCTGGATCGTGGTGGCACCGTCGGAGCCGTACTTGCTCAGGTAGCGCTTAATGGAGACACCTCCAATGGGCGCGACGTCGACCTGCTTGCTGGACAACGCGTTCAGGTAGATGTCACCGGTGCTCGGCAGCTCAACCAGGGTGACGTCGTCCTTGGTGAGCCCAGCCTTCTGGAGCACCTTCAAGATCAGCGCACCCTGCGCCTGGCCCGGTGAGTAGGCGATTCGCTTGCCTCGGAGATCGCCGAGCGACGTGGCGGCTACGCCCGGAGCGACGCCCAGCTCATAGATGGGATGGCGGACCGCGTCGAGGCGGAACTTGGAGGCGACAATCTTGACCTGGAGCCCCGTCCAGGTGGCGTTGATCGGCGGGATCTCCGCGACGGAGCCGACATCGAGCGCCTTGGCGCGGAAAGCTTCCGTGGTGGCCGGCCCACCGGAGATGTTGGCCCATTGCACGTCGGCCTTCAGATTCTTGATCTCGCCAGAAAGCTCCAGGGCTTTCTGCGTGACCGGGTCGCCCACGATGATGGTGGTGTCGCGGGGTACCTCGGTCGGCAGAGCGGCGCTGAGGCTCAGCCGCTCGCCTGAGGCCTCGGCCTGCCTGGCGCAACCGGTCGCTGCGAGTGAGGTGATCAGGACGCCGACGGCAAGGATCTTCCGATAGGAGATAGTCATTCTTCTTGTCTTTTCGTTGTGGGCAAAGGATGCAGTTCAGCCTGGGATCGTGGCGGTGCCGTAGGCCCCGGCGTGGTAGACCAAGGGCCGGTATTGTCTGCGCTGAACCGCCGCCTGCAGTCCTGCAACGATGATGTGGTGATCGCCGACGGCGAGGCGGTGCTCAATCCGGCCGTGCAGGAAGGAAGGGGCATCATCGAGGACCGGTGAGCCGTCCTCGAGCCGGGACCACCGGGTCGGAGACGCGAACCGGTCAGCGCCTCGGGCAGCGAAGCGCTGAGCGAGCTCGGCCTGGGTGGCGTCCAAGAAGTTGATCACCACGGTGTCGGCTTCACTCAGCGTGGTGAAGCTTGAGGACTGGTTGGAAAGGGCAAACGAGACAAGTGGTGGGGTCAACGACGCCGAGACGACCGACGTTGCAGTGAAGCCAACCGGAGCGCGATCGGCGCCTGCGGTGATCACCGCGACTCCCCCGGCGTGTGATCGGAAGACTGAGCGGTAGACAGCCGGGTCGACCCTGGGAGCCGCCGACACTAAGCTTAGTTCAGCTGGGCGCGGCGCGAAGGCGGGTTGAGCGGACATGAAGTCCCCTTTCGGGACGTGCTGGCACCAGAAAACGGTGCTACGGCAGGGATGTGGAATGCGGCGGTCACGGGCGTTGCCACCGCGATGGCAGATGTCCCGGAGAGTGACGTGATTACCCGTCAAGACGGAGCGCAGCAAGCAGAGAGTCTGCTAGGGGTCGATCAACAACACATGGCGCTGCTGGTGGACATGTGGTCCACTACGCGCCGGTAGGTCAGGCGGCAGCCGACCTTGAACGTGTCTGAGTGATCAACGGGCATGGGTCTAGTTTCACACTATCCCTAGCGCAACACCAGGCAATTCCGGCATGTGGACAGGCTGCCGGTCGCGAGCCTTTCGAGTCGGACAAGCAAAAACCCGGTAGTCGGACGCACAGTGCGTCCCGCTACCGGGTCAGGTTCACCCCGTCGACGAACCACCCGCCGACTAGTCCGGCTCTCCGCCTCTTGGGCGGCGTGTCGCAGCACAGCTGACTAGTCGGCGCAATGGAGTCTCGTGATCAGCCGGTGATCGAATCCTCGTAGTCGGTGATCTGGTTGACCTTGGCGTTCGAGGGGCTTTCTGGGTCAAAGACGTAGCCCAGCCATTCAGCGGCGAGCCGTCGGGCGAGCTGCAGGCCGATAACCCGCTGGCCCAGCGTCAGGACCTGACAGTCGTTGGACAGGATCGAGCGTTCGACGCTGAAGGAGTCATGTGCGACGGTAGCCCGGATGCCAGGGACCTTGTTGGCCGCAATGGCGACCCCAATACCCGTGCCGCACACCAAGATGGCACGGTCGGCCTCGCCCGCAGCGATCTTGGTTCCTGCAGTGATCGCGACCTCCGGATAGGAGCAGTCCTCAAGCGCGCCCTCGAAGACGCCGAGGTCCTCCACCACCTCGACGCGCGGGTCCTGCTGCATGTCGGCCAGGATGGCGTTCTTGTAGTCGTATCCAGCACTGTCGCTACCGACCAGCAGACGAATGGTTTGGCTCATGGTTAGCTCTCCCTGTGTGTAGTGGCTGAAGTCTTTCGGTGGCTAGTCGTCGGTCAGCGAGTGGGCTCGGCGTCGCCGAGGACCTCGCCTACTGCGGTAACGATCAGGCCCATTGATACCGCTCCTGGGTCCGGTGTGCCGATGCTGCGCTCCGCCAGTGGCCGGGCCCGTCCGATCTTGGGAGAGAGCGAGGCCGTGTCCTCGGCTGCTGACACGCAGACCGCTGCCGCCGTCCGCCACGCCTGGGGCAACGCCACACCGCGACCAACCTCGGCGACCAGGGAGTCGACGAACGGGAACAAGGCGTCAAGCATGGTCTTGTCGCCGAGCTCGGCCTTGCTAAACGCCTTCAGGTTCACGGCGGACTCCCGCACCGCCTCCGCCAGACGCGCAGCTGTCACCTCTTCGGCGTTACCGAGGCTCTTGCCGACGCCGTCCAGCAGCAGGCCCCAGAGGATGCCGCTAGTGCCACCGGCCTTGTCGCCGAACGCGGCACCCGCGGCGCCGAGCACCGTCTGCACCCCTCCCTCGGCCTGGGCGGCCGCTTCCGCGGCGGCCTTGGACCCGCGGGACATGCCGATGCCGTGATCACCGTCGCCGGCAACCGCATCGATCTGACCCAGATACTCCTTGTGCTGCTCCACCGCCGCGTTCAGGGCGGCCACTGCTTTCCGGGCGATGACCGCGGACGCAATCGAGGCCTCGCTGGCCTCAGCAGTCACCGCTTCGGCGACGTCGTCGACGACGGTACGGCGAGTGGTGAACCGCTCGCTCACCACAGCATTGCCGCGCCGGAAAGCCGGCGTGTTGGCGGGGGCGACCCAGTAACGTTCCAGCTCCTCGTCCAGCCAGGTCACCGACAAAGAGCAGCCCGCCATATCTAGGCTGGTGACCAGCTCGCCCACCTCCGGCTCCACCAGCTCCACGCCGGCAGTCCTGAGGAGGTCTGCCACATCACCGAACAGGGCAAACAGCTCTTCGTACTTGGTGGCGCCGAGGCCGTTCAGCACCACCGCGGCACGACCGCTCGCGTCCTCGGGACGTTCGGCCAACACCGTCTGGACGAGTTTCGCGGCCAGCTCCTTGGCCGGCATCCAGGGCGCTGAGCTGATCCCTGGCTCCCCGTGGATTCCCAGCCCGAAGTCCATCTGTCCCTTTTCCACCTGAAACAGCGGCTGGTCTGCGCCCGGCATGGTGCAACCATCGAACGCGACGCCGAAGGAGTACGTCGCAGCGTTGGCGGCCCGCATGACCCGCTCCACCTCATCGAGGTCGGCGCCGTCCTCGGCGGCCGCGCCAGCGATCTTGTAGACAGTGAACGTTCCCGCAATGCCCCGCCGCTTGTGCTGCTCGTCCGGATTCGCCGAGGCGATGTCGTCGGTCACGAACACGATCCGGGTGTCGATGCCCTCGGCCACCAGGCGCTCCTGCGCGACACCGAAGTTCAACCGGTCACCGGCATAGTTACCGAACGCCAGCACGACACCGGCGCCGCCGTTAGCCGCCTTGGCTACCCGGTACACCTGCTCGGCCGACGGAGACGCGAACAGGTCACCCAAGACCGCGCCGTCGGCGAACCCGGTACCGACTACGCCGCTGTAGGAGGGGTAGTGACCGGACCCGCCCCCGACAACCAGGCTGACCTTGCCATCCAGCGGTCCACCCGCACGGACGAAGCCGGACGCGCCCTCGACCCGGTCAACGTACGGCGCGTACGCCGCCGCGAATCCGCGGATGACATCGTCCTTGAACTCGGCCGGATCGTTGTACACGTGGGTCATTGCAGCCTCCAGGCGAAATTGAGATAGCGGGGACAAATGGAAATGGTGAGTCGAAGGGGGAACTGAGGCAGGTGGACGACCCGCGCCTCAACGGGCTATCAGGTACTCGATCCCCGCCGTGGACCAAGCCGCGAGCACGTCGGGATCTGCAGCCGCATCGGTGATGATGAGGTCAAGCTCGCTCAGCGACGCAATCTTCAGCAGTGCCAGGCGGTTGAGCTTGGTGTGGTCGACGAGCAGATACCGCTTGCTCGCGGAGTTGAGCATCTCCCGCTTGAGAGCGACGATCTGTTCTTCTTGGTGATACATGTCAGTGGCGGAGACCGCGGCTGTCGACATGAATACGGCGTCCACGTGGATTCCGCGCACCTGCTGGTTGGTCTGGACGCCAACGAACGAGTCGTGTGCGACGTCGTACCGGCCGCCGATGCCGATCACCGTGAGGTCGTGGTCGTGCGCTAGCTCACTGAGGTGACGCAACCCCGCGACAAACGTCGTCGCGACATGCAACGGAGCGAGGTCGGGCAGGCCGTCGATCATGCGCAGCACGGTCGTGCTGTCGTCCAGCAGGATCGACATGCCCGGTTGCACGTACTGCAGGGCAGCGGTCGCGATGGCTGTCTTCTCGGTCGCCATCGTGGCCAGGCGATAAGACATCTGTGACTCGAAGATTCCAGATGGCTGGGCCGTGACCCCACCATGGAACTTCCGTACGACTCCACGCCGCTCAAGCTCGTCCAGGTCGCGGTGAATGGTAACGATGCTGACTCCGAAACGTGTGGCCAGATCCTGCGCCGTGGCCGAACCGGACTCCAGCACCGCCTCAGTGATCAAACGCTTCCGAATTTCGGTCTTCCGTTCGCGCGGAACTGACGGCGCTCCCGGGTCCGCGGGCACAGTGACCATGTCTCCTCGTTAAAGAGTTGCTGTGGAGGTCGGCCCGGGCCCGAGATGACGTCGAGTCCGGGCCAACCCTGATGCGCGTCGCGATCGTCGCCGACGTCGATCTCAGCTCAGTCAGTTGGACAGCACGAAGTTGTCCAGCTTGTCTGCGTTCTCCTTGGTGATCAACACGCAGTCGATCGCCTGCTTCTCATCCGCTACCCCGGTCTCACCGGTGGTAATCACGCTGTGCAGCTGCGCCACTGCCTTCTCGGTCCCGGTCACAATGGGCTGAAGCACCGTTGCGACCATCTCTCCGGCCTTGACGGCGTCGGCCGCGTCCTGGTTGCCGTCGAAGCCGAGAACCTTCACCTGGTCAAGCTTCTTGGCCTCCTTGAGCGCGTTGATCGCACCGAGAGCCATCTCGTCGTTGCCCGCGATGACGCCATCGACGTCGGGGTTCTTGGAAAGCAGGGCCTCCATCTTCTCCTGGCCTTCCTGGCGGTCCCAGTTGGCGATCTCCTTGCCGACGGACTTCAGGTCGGGGTATTGGGAGATAACCGACTTGTAGCCGTCCGAGCGGACCTGGGCGTTGTTGTCGCTCGGCTTGCCGAGCAGCTCGACGTAGGTCCCCTTGTACTTCATCGCCTCGGCCCATGCCTCCGCACCGGCGGTGGCACCTTGTGCGTTGTTGGACACGATCTGAGCCTTGGCGATCCCGGTCTCGCTGATCTCAGCGTTGACCAGAACCACCGGGATGCCGGCGTCGACAGCCTTCTTCACAACTGCGACGCTCTCGTCCGCGCCGGCCGGGTCAAGCACGATCCCCTTAACGCCGTCGTTGATGGCGGTCTCCATCAACGTGTTCTGCTCGTCGGGCTTGTTGTTGTGCGCCGCGGTGGTGGTCTTGTACCCGAGCTTCTCAGCGGCCGCAACGGCCGTGTCAACCTCGGCCTTCCAGTACGGGTTGGACGGGTCGACCGTGATGACGGCGATGGTGCCGCCGGCGGCAGCGCTGCTGGCCGGTGCGGACGAAGCGTCCGATGCAGCGGGTGCCGTCTCGGTGGAGGTTCCACCGCAGGCGGCCAGGCTGAGCAGGACTGCTCCCGCAAAGACTGACTTAGTTACCAAACTCTTGAACATCGATGTTCCTCTCACAAGGGCACGAAACGGTTCCGTGCCCCACTGTCTGAGTACGGAGGACCTCCGTACGGGTTGTTGTGTAGCTAGCTGGGCCGGGACCCGGCCTAGGTCGGGACTCGGCTACTCGGTTGGTCGGGTATTGGGGGGTCGATCAGGCGTTGGCGCCGGTCGGGGTGGGTGACTGACGGTTGGCCTGCTTAGCGTTAGCGACTGCCTTCCGGGCGACCCTCCGCTTCTGGATCATCTGCTGGATCTGGTCAACGGCGACGGCGAGGATGATCACGGCACCGGTGATGACCTTCTGCCAGAACGGCGAGACTCCCACGATGACCAGGCCGTTGGCGAGGAAGCCGATCACGAAGGCACCGATGATCGTGCCTCGGACAGTGCCACGACCGCCCGACAGCGCCGCGCCGCCGATGACGACTGCAGCGATGGCGTTGAGCTCGTAGAACTGACCCAGGTCGGCGGTGGACGAGCTGATGTTAGCCACCTGCAGCACTCCAACCACCCCGGCGCACAGGCCCGCCAGGACGTAGATCCTGGTCTGGACCCGCTTGACCGGCACGCCCGAGAGCTGGGCGGCGCGCTCGTTGCTGCCGGTTGCATACAGCCAACGTCCGAACGGCGTCCGAGTGAGCAGGATCGAGAACAAGATCGCAAAGATGATCATGACCCAAGCGGAGATGGGAAGCCCCAGTGGCCGGCTGGCGAAGGTCTCGAAGAACCCGGTGTTACCCAGGGCTGCTTCACCGCTCAGCTCGTTGGTGATGTTCTGGCCGTTCAGCAGGACCTCAGTGAGGCCACGAGCAACGTAAAGCATCCCGAGCGTAACGATGAAGGGCGCCAGGTTCAGCCTGGATATCAGTAATCCATTGAGCCAGCCCACCAGCATGCCCACCCCCACCGCGATGAGCACGATCACCCACACCTTCGGGAACATGATGGCCTCGGTCAACGGAAGATCGAGACCTCGGAACAGGTTGCCGGCCACCGCACCCGTCAGCCCGACGGTCGAGCCCACTGAAAGATCGATCCCGCCGTTGAGGATCACCACCAGCATGCCCAGTGCAACGATGGCATTGAAGGCCACCTGCTTCGTGATGGTGGTGAGGTTGCCGGCGGTCAGGTAGTTGTCACTCATCACGGCGAAGATGGCGATGATGATCACCAGGGCGATGAGCGCCCGACCTTCGACCAGGACGGCGTTGAGGTTCAGCGAACGAGCCGATGGCTTCGTGCTGGATGCCGGTCCGGCGCCCGCAGGGGCCGGCGTTGTGGTTGTCGTGCTCACTGAAGTGCTCCATTCGAGTGGGATGCGGCGTGTTCGCCGGGTGCGGCCGAGGCCACATCGGACTCGCCGGAAGCGGCCATGATCTCGTCGCGGGTGCAGGTGCGCGGGTCAAACTCCTGGACGATCCGGCCTTTGCTCATCACGATGATTCGGTGGGAGGCAGTGATGGCCTCGCCAACTTCGGAGGTGACGTACAGGACAGCCAGTCCCTTGCTCGCCTCGCGGAAGAGCAGCGAGAAGATCTCGCCCTTGGCGCCGACGTCGATGCCGCGGGTGGGCTCATCGAGCATCAGCACCTTAGGGCTCGTCAGCAGCATCTTGCCGATGACGACCTTCTGCTGGTTTCCGCCCGACAGGGAGGTGATGAGTGCACCGGGCCCTGCGGTCTTGACCCGGACGTCGGCGATCTCCCGCGCGATGTTGTCCCGCTCGGTCTTGCGGACGATGAACTGGTTCTTCACCGACGACAGCAAGCTGGGCAGCGAGAGGTTCTTACCTACGGTCATCATCTGAATGAGACCGTCCCGTTGCCGGTCCTCGGGGACCAGCCCGAGCCCGAGCGCGATCCGCTCGGCAATGTTTCGTCCGGCAAGATCATCGGTGCCCAGCAGCACCCGTCCACCAGAGATCTCGTCCCGCCCGGCGAGGGCCTCCATCAGCTCGGTGCGCCCCGCGCCCATCAGCCCATACACGCAGACAATCTCGCCCGCGTGTACGTCCAACGACACGTTGTTCACGGCCACCCGGCCGGTCTCCGGCTCGGCCACTGTGACTCCCTGGATCGAGAGGGCCACGTCACCGTAGTTGCGCGGCTCGTCCCGGAAGTCGTAGTCGGCCTCACGGCCGACCATCTGCCGTACCACCCAGCCGAGGTCGATGTTCTCGGCCTTCTCGGTGGCAACCAGGTCACCGTCGCGGAAGACCACCGCGTAGTCGGCTATCTCGATAGCCTCCTCGAGGTGATGGGAGATGTAGACGATGGCGACCCCGTTGGCGGTGAGGTCCCGGATGACCTTGAACAGGACCTCCACCTCGCTCGCGCTGAGCGCGGACGTCGGCTCGTCCATGATCAGGATGCGGGCGTCGGCGGCCAGCGCTCGTGCGATCTCGACGATCTGCTGCTGACCCACCCGCAGGTCCTGGACCAACGTGCTCGGACGGATCGGTTCCTCGAGACGCTCCATCAGCTGTTGGGTGATGTCGCGTTCGCGGGCGTAATCGACAGCGCCGGTGCGCTTGAGCAGCTCCCGTCCGATGAAGATGTTGTCCCGGACGTTCAGGTTGGGGCACAGGTTGAGCTCTTGGTGGATGATCGAGATGCCTCGCTCGACCGCGTCCGTGGTGGATCCAAGGCTGACGACCTCGCCATCCAGCTCCAGGTGGCCGCCCGTCGGGCTCTCCACGCCAGACAGGATCTTCATCAGGGTGGACTTCCCCGCGCCGTTCTCACCGAACAGCACGGTGACCTTGCCCCGGCGTACCTCGAAGTTCACACCCTTGAGAGCGCGGGTGACGCCGTAGGTCTTGCTGATGTTGACCGCCCTCAGGACGACGTCGTCGTCCAGAGTGGAGCTCAGGTCAGCCGCGACCGCGGGGCCGGCCGTCACGATGCCGCCTTCACGGTGAGCGGCTGGATGTTGATCGGCTTCGCCTTCGGCGGCGGCGCCCCGGTGTCCAGCACGCTAATGACGCCGACGACCGTCACCTTCTTGCCCTTCAGAGCCGCCGGGTCCTCCAGGCTCGACGACAGTTCCGCCTGGATCAGCTTCTTCAGCTCGTCACCGACGTACTGATACTCCGTCTGACCCGGTGCGTCGGCGAACTTGAACCCCATCGCATCGCGGAGCACGCTGCCGTTGATCGCGGTGCTGAGCGGGATGAGAATCGGGGTCTCCTCGCCCAGGCCTTCGACCTTCAACCGCAGGTTGGCGGCGGAGGCCTCCGAGACCGTGGCCGTGGACGTGACCGGGAAGACGTAGGTACCTTCGGCCGGTGTTGCTGCCTCGAACTTCTCGGCTGCGGCCTTCGGACCGGACTGGATCGCCGGCAGCACCTCGCTGAGCTCGTTGGTCCGACCCGGAAGGTCAGTCTGTGCTTTGGCGAAAAGCTCGGCTGCCGTCTGCTTGGCGTCGAACCGTACGGGGCCGATGGCGGCGAGCTCGGCCGGCGTCAGGAACTTGGTGTTCAGCGCCATGGCGACAAGCAGGGCCACGGTCAGTCCGATCCCGATGAGGCGAGTGCGGCCGAGATAACGATGCGGTGTTGGCATCAGGATGCTCCTCAGGGCAGACCGGGCGTCGCATCGATGCGACGGCCGGGTTCGGCTGAGCCGAACAGTGGTCAGAACTTACAGTATCTTTTGGAACTTTTGCAACGGCTTCTGAAAAACCGTCGAAAACCCTCTCGCTACGAGGTTGAGCGCCGGGTACGGCCGGCAGTCTCAGGTGAGCCGGAGAGAGGTCCCATTGTCCCGGATCGAGGCGCGGCAGCGAACGGCGCGCACAGCCTGAGAAGGTCGACAAACCCGGAGGCAGCCCATCCGGCGCGTCCGACGAACAGCCCGTCGGTGTACGGGTCGCTGAGCAAGTCCGCCGCATTGTCAGGACTGACGCCACCGCCGTACAGGACGGCGCGAGCCGAACCACCGGCTGACAGCTCGGCCACCACGTCGTTGATCATCGCCATCACCGGCGCGACCTCCTCCGAGGTGGCCGGTCGTCCATGTTCGCCGATAGCCCAGATTGGTTCGTAGGCGATGATCACCTGCCCGAGGTCGGCCGGGGACAGCCGCGACAAGGCCGCCCGCAGCTGGGCCTGCAGGAACTGCTCCTCCGTACCTGTTTCACGGACCTCCAGCGGCTCGCCGATGCAGATCAGCGGGATCAGGCCGTGAGCCACCGCGGCGGCCGCTTTCGCTGCCACCGTCAGATCCGTCTCAGCAAACTGCTCGCGTCGCTCGGAATGACCCATCTCGATCAAGGTCGCGCCGGCGTCCTGCGCCATTCTCATGGAGATCTCGCCGGTACCGGCACCCTCCGGGCCCCAGTGCGCGTTCTGGGCCCCGAGCAGGATCCCCGAGTCCAGCGGCAGCCGGTCTCGTACGCTGGCCAACGCCGTATGCGCTGGGAGCACGAATGGCTGGATGCCGGGCGGGACGGAGAACTCGAGCAGCTCGTCGATGAAGGCGGCCGCTTCAGCCAGAGTCTTGTTCATCTTCCAGCTGGTGCCGACCCACAGCGGCCGGCCATCGGTTGACGTCATGACGCGCTCAGTGCACGAAACGGTCGCCGTGCACTCATGGGATGAGCGAGACCTTGACCGACTTATCGCCGGCAGCGACGAGGTCCAGACCGTCCTGGAAGTTCTCCAACGGCAGCTGGTGGGTGCAGATCTTGTCCATCGGCAGCTTGCCGGACTCGATCATCCGGATGGCAGCCGGCCAGCAGTGCGGGCCCAAGTGGGCGCCCAGAACGTCCAGCTCCTTGTCATCGCTGATGATGCTCCAGTCAACCGAGACAGGGTCTTTGAACACGCTGTACTCGACAAACGTGCCGAGCTTGCGCAGCAGCCGCAGGCCTTGGAGGACCGCCGACGGGTGACCCGTGCCCTCAAGATAGACGTCGGCGCCGTAGCCGTCGGTGAGGCTCCGGACGAGCTCGTCGGCGTCCTCGCGACCGATGTTGACCGTGTGGGTTGCGCCGCACTCCTTGGCAAGCTCCAGCTTGGCGTCCGACATGTCCAGCGCAATCACAGCCGCCGGGGACTTAGCGGCGGCGCCGGCGATCATGCCGAGGCCGATCGGGCCACAGCCGGCGACGACGACGACATCCTCCAGGTGGATGTTCGCCCGCTCGACGGCGTGCAAAGAGCACGACAGGGGCTCTGCGAAGGCGGCGTGTGCAGGCGGGATGTCCTTGCTGACCTTGTAGACCAGGGCCTCCGCCGGGAAGATCATGTACTCCGCCATGCCGCCCGGAGTCTTGCGCTTGAAGCCGTACATGACGTGCGGAGCGCACATCCAGTACTGACCGCGCAGGCAGTAGCGGCACTGCCAGCAGGGGACGATCTGCTCTGAGACGACTCGGTCACCGACGCTGACCTTCCACCGCGCCGCCGCCTCGTCATCCAGCTCGACGATCGTGCCGACGAACTCGTGGCCGGGCACGACCTCGGTCTCGGTCCACGCCGGGCGGTTCTCGTCACCCCAGAACTTCGCCGCGCCGTGGTAGGCCTTCAGGTCGCTTGCGCAGATCCCGACAGCCTCCACTTTGACAAGGGCCTCACCGGGGCCCGGGGTGGGGACGGGGATCTCCTCGAGCACGTACTTCTCGGGTCCGTGGACGACGACCGCGCGCATCATTTTGGGCATTAGGGCTCCTTTGCCAGAAGTTGTGAACGTTAACCTATGGCAACCTTTCATTCATTCCGACACTTTTTTCACGTTGTTACTCAGTCGTTACATTACGGCTGTGCCTTGAGCTTCCGCCATCCACCTGCTCGGTTGTTGGCGATGATCTGTCGGAACATGGCACTCAGCGCTGACGCGTTGACGCGCTGGCCTTCTTGGACAGCAACGGTTCTGGCTGTCTTGTTGTCGTGGCCACCAGTGATGATGCCGTCGGGGTCCGGGACCATCGCCCCGTCGTAGAGGAACACGTTCACATGGTCCTTCGCCGCCAGCAGAGCGCAGATGTTGCCCTGCAGCACGAAGTACGGTTGCCTCGTTCGCTTGATCGTCTCGACGACGTCCGGGTCGGCTGCGTGGACCAGATCACGCACCTCGCGGCAGATCTCCTGCTGCCATCCGGGCAGCGCCTCAATGTAAGCGTCGACGCGCGGGTCGGACTCGTAGGTCACGCTCATCACACTAGCGAGCAGCGCCCGGGGAGTGGGCGGCCTGGCCAGGACAGTGATGTCTCTGACGCTGGGTCTCTTGCCGTTGCGACCGGCAACTCACAGGTTGTCGATCGTACTCAGGCTCACCACAGTGACGGCGGCCCATGGTGAGGCATGAGCACGCTGACATCTCCTCCCGGT
>JAOPXN010000034.1 GCA_025965155.1 Propionibacteriaceae bacterium | reverse complement strand
GAGGAGGCTCAGCCACTCAACATGCAGGCCATCTCGGTCTGCTTCGCGATGGACCAGGTGGACGGCGACCACACCATCGACAGGCCGGCCAGCTATGGCTTCTGGCGCAGCTACCAGCCCGAGTTCTGGGGCACCCCGCTGTTCTCCTGGTCCGCGCCGAACCCCCGAACTCTGCAACCCGATCGGCGCATCTTCCAGCCGAACCCTGACGACGACCCGGCAAGCATCCAAGCGGACCTCAGCCAGGAGGGTGGAGACGTCAACCTGTGGACCTTTCGACGGATCGTGGCCCGGAGAAACTTTGTTGCCGGGTCGTACGACAGCGACGTCACCTTGGTCAACTGGCCGATGATCGACTACTTTCTGGGACCGGTCATTGACGTCCCTGATGCAGTGCATCATCTCGAGCAGGCCCGTGAGCTAAGCCGGTCATTCCTGTACTGGACGCAGACCGACGCGCCACGGGCGGACCGGGGGACCGGATACCCGGGTCTGCGGCTCCGTGGGGACGTGACCGGTGGAGCGGACGGGCTAGCGATGGCTCCCTACATTCGCGAGAGCCGGCGGATCCTGGCCGAGTACACCGTGGTCGAGCAGGACCTAAGCCTTGCTGTACGCGGGACGCGCGGCGCGGTCAAGTACTCCGACTCTGTCGGGGTTGGCATGTACCGCATCGACCTGCATCCCTCAACCGATGGCGACAACTACATCGATATCGGCGCTTCCCCGTTTCAGATTCCGCTCGGCGTCTTGATCCCTCGACGGCTGCGTAACCTCATCGCCGCCGGCAAGGACATCGGTACCACCCACATCACCAACGGGTGCTACCGGCTGCACCCCGTCGAGTGGAACATCGGTTGAAGTAGCCGGTCTGCTTGCCGCGCACTGCCTGGAGACTGGCAAGGAACCCAGCCAGATCCAGTCCGGGGGCTCCGAACTGCAGACGTTCCAGCGCCTGCTGGTTGGACACGGCATCGAGGGACTAGCCCGAGGTGAAGGGCTACTAGCCGACCTCGTCGCGCAGGCACCGCTCAATGGCAGGTCAAGGTGGAGGAGTCCCGGTACGTCCCCACCACGGGAACATAGGAGATCTGGGCGGAGCCGGCATGCAACACCATACGGGTGTAGCCGTAGGTGGTGTCGTCCTTGGTGGCCGTCGTCTCCCTGCCGGACACGTCGTAGTGGCTCTTGCCGCCGGCCCCGGACACGATCTGCACGATGCCGCGGGCGTCGTCGCGGCGACCGGACGGGTCGAGCGGGTAGAACCGTTCATAGTTGTGCTCGTGCCCGGCCAGGATCAGGTCGGCGTCCGCCTCGTACAAAGCCTCGACAAACGGTGCGACGGTGGTGGAGTCGCCGTGTTCGACGCCGGATGACCACCGAGGTCTGTGCCAGTAGGCCGCAACGCACTTTTTGGGGTTCGACCCGAGGTCAGCCTTAAGCCAGGCCACCTGATTGCCGTCGCGGTCGGTGTCACGCTCGGAGTTCAGCGCGACGAAATGCCAGTCGCCGACGTCGAAGGAGTAATACCCCTTGTCGCGCTCGCCGGCAGCGTCGCCGAAATAGTCGAAGTATCCCGCCGCATCTGAGGTCTTGTACTCGTGGTTGCCGGGCACGGGTCGAGTGACGTCCTTGAGCCGGCCCCAGGTCCGATCGTAGGAGTCCAGGTACTTACTCAGAGCCCCGTCGTCGTACTGTTGGTCGCCAAGAGTCAGAACCGTGCCGATGGCTTTGTCGGCCAGAATTGCGTCGCTTAGTGCGCGGTCTTGGCAGGTCGTCTGCTTGGTCCCACCACTCGGCTCGCACGCTATGTCGCCGGCGGCGGCAACCACGGGCGCTTCCGTGGCCACGCGGGTTGGTGTCGGCGTCGAGCGTGGCGATGTTGCAGACGGTGAAGTCGGTGGCGCGGTTGTCGCGCTGGGCACGTCCGTGGCCTGGGTACACGCCGCCGCGGCAACCATCAGTGCGAATGTTGTCGCAAGCCACAGCCGCCTTGCCATTCTCGGCCTCCAGGTTCGGTGTAGCTTTGGCGCTAAGCAAGAGATCAACGTGCAAGACGCAGACTAGCGTTTCGAAAGCGTCATCATGGCGAAGCGGCGGGATCGGTGGATGGTGGTACCGGCTCCGCCAGCTCGAGCGACCGCAGCTGAGGCCGGGTTGCGGCAGCGGCCGTGGCGGCCACGATGATGAGGCCGCCGATGAGGAACGGCCAGGTCGCTCCGAGCGCGGCCGACAGGGCGCCGGTAGCCAGAAAGCTGATCGGGGCTACTCCGTCCAGCGTCAGTGCCAACAGCGCCATCACCCGTGCAACCTCCGCCTTCGGGGCGGCCGTCAGGAGTAGGCCGTACACCACGGTGCCGAACAAACCTGACGACAACCCGACGATCAGCGCAAACGCCATTGCGGCCGGGAGCGTAGCGGCGGTCCCGACTCCGGCGAGGGCCAACCCCATGAACAACACGCCAACGAGCTGAACCACACCCGCGTGTGGAACGCGCTGGACGAACAACAAGGCGATGCCGCTAGCCGCCGCCCCGATACCGAACGCGCCGATCAGGAGTCCGGCGCCGTGGGCTCCCCACCCGTGCGCGGCTGCCAGCAAGGGGATGCCCGCGGTGAACGGCCCGGCGAAGCCGAAGTTCATCCCACCGATGACGATCAGGAGCCAGCGCAGGACCGGGTCGTGGCGCACGGTGTGAAGACCTTCAGCGGTTCTCCCGGCGATCCGTCGCATCGCGGCAAGCAATCGCCGCCGCGCTGGTGGAAGCTGACCGGCCGGTGTAGGCGTAGCGGAGTCCCCGTCCGCCTTTTCTGGCTGTGGTGTCACGGTGACCAGCGCCAGCGACCCGACTGAGATCGCGAAGAGGGCTGCTGAGCCGTAGAAGGCGGCGCCGGGCCCGTACATGTAGATGAGCCATCCGGCGAGCGGCCCCCCGCCGAACACGCCAACCCGTTGGGCCACGGTGCGCATCGCTGAAACCCGCCCCATCAGGTGCGAGGGAGCAATGCGTACCGGAAGGGCGGCCACCGCGGGCAGGAAAAGCCCGTCCAGGGCTCCGACGGCTAGCGCGACGACAACAAGGCCCGAGATGTTCATCGAGCCGATGGTCAGCGCAACACCGGCGGCGGCCATGACGAGAGCGCGTCCCCCGTCGGCACCGATGATGATCCGTTTCGGCGACCTCGCGTCGGCGAAGGTGCCGCCGACCAGCAGGATGAGCAGTCGCGGGATGGATCCGGCTGCCAGCACTAGGCCGACCTCGCTCGGGGTGCCGACCTGGAGGGCCGCCCAGGTAAGGGCGAGGAAGAACACTTGGTCAGCGAGCACGGAGGCGCCGTAGCCGACGACCCAACCGCTGACACTACGCATTGTTGAGCTCCGGCCGGTAGCACCCGATGGTCGCGGTGTAGGTCTCGCTGCAGTCGGGGGGTGACGGTGACCTGCTCCCGCCACCGACACTAGCGAGGTTTCTCCAGGTCGGTGGGGGTATCGGGATGAAAGCCATCTCGGGCCAGTCTGGGAACTATCGGAAGCATGCGCTGATATTTGACCACCAGTCGACCGAATCCGGCCAATGTTGGCCATTCGAGCCGCAGTCGTCGCGCATTCTCAGCGGCCCCTACCGACCGCGCAGGGTGGCTCGCCTCAGCGCTTGATCGTGCTGGTGGTGGACCACGCGCCGGCACCAACGGCGTTGTTCGCCTGGACCTTCACCTGACAGCTGCGGTAGGCCGACAGCCCACGGAAGTTGAAGTAGGCGTCGGCGACCCCGATCCGGTAGCTCTTCCACGCCCCATAGGTTCCGCCCTTAGTCGCGCACCTGCGGGCCGCGTTGAACGACGTGACCACTGATCCGTTGTTCGCCGGCCGGTACCAGCCGTAGTGGACGTACTCCGCGCGCGGCCAGGTCAGGTAGCGCGGCGACCGCGGTGCTGCCGGAGCGGCTGCCGGGATGACGGTGTGCGCCGCGGACGGCAGGCTCCAGCCTGCTTGGTTGCGAACCGACACGGTGGCCCGGTACGTGCGGCCGTTCTCCAGCCCGGTGAACGTGACCTTGCGGGTGCTTGCGGCGACGGTCCGGCTGGCGGCGAAGCCCCATGCCTTGGTCGACGGGTGGTAGGTCTGGAGGACGATCGCCGCGTCGGTTCCGCCGGCGGTGGCGGCTGACCAGGTGACGGTCGCTGACCGGTTGCCGCGCGACGCCGCCGACGTCGGCCGGGTCGGGCTGGACAGCCACGTCGGGGTGACGCACGACGAGGAGGCGGCCGGTGTGGACAGTCGCGGCCGCGGGTGGACCTTCGGGTCGTCCCAGCTGGAGGCGCCGAAGATGGCTGGCAAGGTGACAGGGCCGGCCGGGGTGCAGGAGGTCAGCTCGCCCGGATGGACCCGGGGACCTTTCACTCCGCCATGCCGAACCTCGAAGTGAAGGTAGATGGTCGTGCATGGAGCCTTGTCGCCGCTGCTGCCCATCGAGCCGAGCCGGGTGGTCGGCGTGACCAACTGCCCGTCGGTGATCGCGATGGAGTCGAGATGGCGGTACTGGGAGACGACGCCGCCGCCATGGTCGACCCACACCCACCGTCCGCGTTCGACGGCACCACTGGGGTCAGCGCAGCCGCCGACGTTGCCACCGATGTGCGCGATGCCCGCGCCCGCGGCGTAGATGGGGTCACCTTTCGCGCCGAGGAAGTCGACGGCCCAGTACTTGTGGGCCGAGGTCGCGTTGTCACAGCCGAGGTTGGCGCAGCCGATCTTGGCGGGGGTCCGCAACGGGAGGTAGGTCGGGTCGGAGAAGGGGTGCGCCGACGATGTGGTTGTCGCCGACGCCTCGACGGAGGTCGCCGTCGACAGGCCAGCCGAAGTGGTCGTCGACGGGGCCGTCTCGGCCTCAGCGGCGGCAGGTCCCCAGGCGGGGACAGCGAGCATCGGGAGCACTGCGCAGACCAGCACTACCCGCTGAAGGCGACGACGCAAGGCCGGGTATCGGCGGGTGGGCGAGCTTGTCTGGTTGCTGGGGGAAGGCAGGGGCGAGGTCATGGGGGCCTTGACTGTCTAAAAGACCCCACCATCTTCTCGTGCCGCGTGGGCACGAGTCTGGAGGGGCAGGTTCGGGGGGGCGCGCAAAGTCTAGGGCAGTTTTGGCCCGCGACGCTAACACCGCGATTACGGGATCTGCAGGGCTGCGTTGGCTTTGCCGATTCGCCCGCCTAAAGGTGCGGGTTTGCCGTCGTACTGAACACAAACTTGTTGAGGTTCACCAGGTCGCCCGGAGCCCCGGAGACGAAGCGGAGGAACACATCGTGGCGGCCGGTGGTGGGGGCGATGTTGGCGGGCACGGTGCGCCAGGACTGCCAGCCCCCGGTGGAGGCGAACGCGAAGCTGCCGATCGACGGGCTCTGCAGGTTGTTGAGATGGACCTCGACCAGACCACTCACTCCGTCGGCCGCCCCGGAGGCGATTCTGGCGACGAACTGCGACTTGGCCGAGCGGCCGAAGTCAACGGACCTATAGCCCAACCAACTGCCGTTGGCGATGTGGGTGACTGCCCGTCCGCCGCCCTGATCTGCTGCGGGTCCGGTTGAGGTGTGCGACTGCGAGGCGTAGCTCTCAGCCTGGATGACGGCCGTTTGGGTCTCCGACGGCGTGGTGGGTGGTGCGGTGGGGGTGGGCGTCGGCGAGGGAGCCGGAGAAGGCGCGGCGGCTCCCCGATAGCTGACTCTCACGTAGTCCACCTTCATCGGGACGCCGGACGCGGTGGCCGCTGTCGGGCCGCCGCCCAGCGCAGCCGGGAAGGCGCCGCCTATAGCGACGTTCAGGATGACGAAGTAGCCGGCGTGGGTCGTCATGTCAGCCCACACGGCGGCCGGGAGATCGGACTGCGCGACGGTGTTGACCCGGACTCCGTCGTTGTACCAGCGCAGCTCATCGGCGCCGATCCCGCGCGACCGGTCCCATTCGAACGCGAACTGATGGAAGTTGCCTTGGAACCGTGCGCCCGAGGGCGCCACCCCGCCGTTACTGCGTCCAATGTTCTCGTTACAGGGCCCGCCCGGGGCAACTCCGCAGTGCAGTGTTGCCCAGGACTTGTTGATGCCGTTGACATTCTCCATGAGGTCGAACTCGCCAACCTTCGGCCATGACCAAGGGTTCTGTCGGTACGGCGCCCCCAGTGCCCAGAACGCTGGCCAGTACCCGAGCGCTCGCTCACCTGTCACGTTCGGCATCGCAAGACGGGCTTCGATCCGCATTGCTGCACCCGCAGCAGGTTTGTATACGTTCCTGGTCTCGATTCGGGCCGACGTCCACTGCCCGGCGCTATCCCGAACTGGCGTGATCACCAGGTTGCCGCCCTCAACTCTGAGGTTCGCGCGGTTGGCGGTGTTGACCTCCACCTCGCCCGTGCCGAACTGCGGAGGGCCACCCGGATACTGCGTGCCCAACGTAGGTCTCCAGCTGGAACTAAGGGCTGATCCGTTGAACTGCTCATCCAGTACGGTGCGCCAGCTCGCCGCGCCCGAAGCCGGTGAGGTGAGGCCGAGTGCGATGACACTGATGACGCAGCCCAAACTGAGCGGCAGTCGGGCCCGACGTGCTAGAGCGGAGAGATTGCGCATGACAGCGTCTCCTTGTCGCTGGATGTGTTCTGGGTAGGTCTGGAACACCCCTGAATGAAGACAGTTTCGGAGTTGTGGTAGCGCTCCCACGCTACGTACAAGTAACCGTTTTGTGAAGGGCTTGTTACGGTTGCGTTACAGAGTCAGCCCAAATCTGGCCGAACTTCCGAACCGTGAGCCCTGCGCAAGCAGCACGCCCTGCGCACCCGGTTCGGGGCCGTCATTTGCCTACCAGGTGGTGTTCTTGGTGAAAGCTGTCGCTGGAACTGAAAGGGCAACGGCTCGTGCGTTGCATAGCCAAGAGTTCTATAGTGGCGTCAGCGACGCCTCAGGACCGAGCCCCTTCACACCGAGCATCCGCACGGGCATGCTGCGAAGTCGTCCCGGCCCACGACGGGTACGGAGGATTCACGTGACAGCTAAGAAAAGCACCCCGGTGAACGCCTCGCGCCGGGCCTTTCTGCGGGGTGGTCTGGGCGCGGCGGCGGGGCTCGCGCTGGCTGGCGGCCTGAGCGGCTGCGGTAGCGCGGTCTCCGCCGGACTGGCGGGCAGCCCGCTTGCGCCGGGGACCTTGACCTACTGGAACCTGTTCGGCGGTGGGGACGGGGTCAGGATGCAGACCATGGAGGCGGAGTACGAGAAGACACCCGGTGCCTCGCCACTGCAGGCGGCGACCTTCACCTGGGGCAACCCGTACTACACCAAGGTGTCCTTGGCCACCTTGGGAAAGGCGCCGCCGGACGTGGCGGTCGCGCACCTCACCCGCCAGTCCAACCTGGCCCAGGCCGGGCTGCTGACCGAGATCACCGACGACATGCTCGCCATGGTCGGGCTGAAGCCGAGCGACTTCGACCCCAAGCCCTGGAATGCGCTCAAGGTCGGCGGGAAGACCTACGCGGTCCCGGTCGACACCCACCCTTTCGTCCTCTACTACAACGTCGACGTGTGCGAGAAGGCCGGGTTGCTGGACTCCGACGGCAACCTGTCGCCGATCAGGGGGACAGACCAGTGGGAGGCCGCACTCACGGCGGCCAAGAAGGTCACCGGAGCCTACGGGGCATCCGTGGCGACGATCGGGGACAACGCCACCAGCTGGCGCTGGTTCCAGTCCCTCTACTCCCAGCAGGACGGCGCTCCCTGGTTGGGCGACGGCGGTCAGACGCTCACCTACGACGAGGACCTGACCATCAAGACGCTCAGCTACATCCGGTCGCTCACCAAGAGCGGCCTGATGCCGGACAACACCGACTACGCCGGGTCGCAGACGCTGATGTTCAGCGGGAAGTCGGCCTTCTACATGCAGGGTGAGTGGGAGATCACGACTGCAGAGGCGGTCGAGGGCTTGAAGTTCGGGATGGTGCCCCTCCCCACCTTGTTCGACAAGCCGGCCGCACAGGCAGACTCGCACACATTCATCCTGCCCAAGATGGATCGCACGGATGCTCAGCTGCTGCGGGCCATGACCTTCATCAAGTCCCTGCTCGACCAGAGCTTCACCTGGGCACAGGGGGGTCATATCCCGGCGTATCTGCCGACCCTGGACAGCCCCGAGTACAAGGCCCTGAAGCCACAGTCCAACTACGCCAGTGCGACCGCCACCGCGGTCTACGACGCGGCCGCCTGGTACTCGGGCTCCGGCTCCAACTTCGAGAACGTGCTGGGTGCGCAGGTCGGGCTGGTGCAGCAAGGGCTTGCCACCCCTGAAGCCGCCCTGGCGGCGGTGCGATCCCAGCTCCTCACCTACGCCAACACCCCGAGCCCGCTGTGACGGCGACGCTCACGCAATTGACGCCGCCCACGCCCTCCGGGCACCGGGGACCGCTTCGTTAGGAGGACCATTGACAGCGCAGACCCTAGCGACGCCCAGCGCCGCGACCGTACCTGCCGGACGAGCCAAGACGCCTTTGAGCAGCGCGAGGGCTGGCTGGCTCTTCGTTGCCCCGTTCGGTGTCTTCTACCTGCTCTTCCTGGTCTGGCCCGTCATCTACATGTTCATCACGAGCTTCTTCCACACGACCCTGGTGAAGCCGGGCTTCGGAAACTTCGCCGGCTTCGCCAACTACCGGGAGATGCTCACCAAGCCGGAGTTCTGGTCCGCGCTGTGGCACACCATCCAGTTCACCATCTACACCGTTCCGCCGCTGGTCATCCTGGCGTTCGTCTTCGCCGTCCTGGCCAACCGGGTCCGTCGCGGTCAGTGGTTCTTCCGGTTGGCGTTCTTCGTGCCGTTTATCCTGCCGTCGGCGGCCATCGGACTGATCTGGTTCTTCATCTTCACCCCGAGCACCGGGCTCTGGAACGGCTTCCAGACGTGGCTCGGAGTGGCGGATCCCGCACCGGTCCTGGGGACGCCGGCGCTGGCCATGATTGGCATCGCGATCACGACCATCTGGTGGACGATCGGGTTCAACTTCATCCTTTACCTGGCGGGGCTGCAGGACATCCCACGGGAGATCTACGAGGCGGCTGCGGTGGACGGCGCGTCGACCTGGCGGCAGATCCGTTCCATCACCATCCCGCTGCTGAGCCGGACCACCACGCTGGTGGTGCTGCTGCAGATCATCGCCAGCCTCAAGATCTTCGACCAGGTGTATCTGCTGACAGCGGGAGGTCCGGGCATCTCCACCCAGGTGCTGCTGGGCCTGGTCACCACCACGGCGTTCAGCGACTACCGGGTCGGTGCCGCGTCGGCCGCCTCGGTGCTGCTGTTCATCGTCATCTTGATCGTCACCCTGCTCCGTCAGGTCGTCGAACGAGTGCAGCAGCGAAGGGAAGCCTGACATGAGCAGCGAGACCGCCGAGGGGACCGGGCGCCGGCACAATGACGGCGTCTCGATCGCGGCTCCGGCGCCGCGCACCGCCGACAACGGCGGCAAGAACTCAGAGCTGACGTTCACGATCATTTCCTGGGCGGTGCTGCTCGTCTTCGCCATCCTCTGGCTGATCCCGAGCCTGTGGGCGCTCAAGACGTCGCTGACGTCCAACGCCACCTCCTCCCTCGGCGCCGAGGCCATTCTCGCGGACTGGAACCTAACCCTGGGGTCCTACGCCACCCTGCTCAAGGGCGGGGACATCTGGAACTGGTACCTGGCTAGCGTCATCACGTCGGTGATCACCGTCCTGCTCACCGTCTTTTTCGGTTCGATGGCCGCCTACGCCCTATCGCGGCTGCGGTTCCGGGGACGGCGGCTGGTGTTCCTGTTGATGATCGGCGGCATCATGATCCCGCCGCAGGTGCTGATCGTGCCCGTGTTCCAAGAGCTCAACGCGGTCGGCCTGCTCAACACCTACTGGTCGGTCATCCTGCCCCAGGTGCCGGCAGTCATTGCGGTGTTCGTGTTCAAGCAGTTCTTCGATGGCCTGCCCAAGGACTTCGAGGAGGCGGCGCGGATCGACGGTGCGGGCTTCTGGACCACCTACCGGACGATCATCCTGCCGCTGTCCCGGCCGGTCATCGGCGCGATGTCGATCGTCACCTTCGTCGGCGTCTGGAACAACCTCATCCTGCCGCTGTTCGTGCTGTCCAACCCCAAGCTGATGACTATCCCGGTGGGCCTGGCGACCGTGCAGGGCTCCTACGGGCAGCGGCTGTCCGACATCCAGGCGTCGTCCATCCTCGGTGCCCTGCCGCTGGTCATCCTGTTCCTCATCTTTCAGCGCAGGATTGTCGAGGGCGTGGCCGGCAGCGGTCTCAAAGGCTAAACCTGAGCGAGACAGAAGAGCCAGAATCAGCAGTGCTAGCAGGACTGTTGCAGGTCCGCCACGCTGAGCCGCTACCGTGCTCCGCCTCGGAATCGGGCGATCCAGCTGGCGTTGAGCTCATCGGCCTGCCGATGGTCACGCACGGTGATGGTTCGGTCGGCGGGGAGGGCCAAGCCGAGGAAGTCCAGGACGGCCTGCGTGACCCCGACTGGGTCTGCGGCGAGGTCCTCGTAGGTGATCTCGTACGGGATGAGACCCTGGTCGGCGAACCAGGACTGCCACGCCGCCTGCGCGACTGTGTCGGTCCTTCGCAGGTGCAGGAAACGCGTACGGCCGAAGGCTCCGGTTAACAGCTCCAGCGCCGACGGCGCGCGGCCGTGGGCGGCGGACGCTGATGAGTCGGTAACTCAGTCATCGTGCCCCACATGATCCGGGCGCCGAAGACTCCGTTCGGGGTGCTGCCCGCCGCTACGGCCGCCCGGACGAAGGCGTCGACGTCGACCTCCGCGTCAGCGGTCCGGGGGACGCCCCACCGGTCGGCGTAGGCATCCCGGTCGTCGCGGCGGAAGTAGGACTCCGGTCGCCCGGCGACTCCGGTCGAGCGCAGCAGGCCGCAGAGCAGCGTGCTGCCGCTGCGTGGGGTTGCGCAGAGCAGATACGAGTCGATAGCCGCACGGTACCCGACGTAGCCGCGCGCCAGACCCGGCGCCGACGTCTGTGACTGCGCCACATGGATGTGCTCGACATGCTCGGTCTACTTCGCTACAGTCCCGGGGATTCCGGATAGCGTTCGAGCTTCCGCTGGGGCACGTGCAGCAAGAGAGGAACCCGGGTGAGTTCAGCATGGCGAAGAAACGTCAACGCGTCGCTCTCCCAGCTGACTGGTTACCGGCTGGTTAAGGCGCGGAAAAGTGACGCGGCAACGAGTCGCAACGCAGCGGCATCCAAACCGGTGAAGCCGCAGACATCTTTGCCGAAGAAGCACCCATCGTCTGCGAAGAAGCCGATCGTATTGGTCAACGAGTCCGCCGCTCCGGTCCCGGAGAAGGCGCCATCGAGCGCAGCAAGCGCGGCCACGGGGACGCCACCGTTCCCGCGTGACTTCGATGAGACGAGCCGAGAGATCATCACCGCCGTCGGTCCTTGGACGATGACGTCTCGCGACAAGCTCTTCGGCCTCATTACCGCGGTTCGCTATGTGACCCAGCACGGCATTCCAGGTGACATCGTGGAGTGCGGCGTATGGCGTGGCGGGAGCATGCAGGCGGCCGCACGAACGCTGCTGTCCCTTGATGACACGTCACGTAACCTCTACCTCTTCGACACCTATGAGGGCATGCCCCCTCCAGGGGACGAAGACGGGCGACCTGACGGTACGTCCGCCAGCGAACTGCTGAAATCTGCGGCCAAGACCAGCAAGCTTTGGGCGGTCGCGAGTTTGGACGACGTGCAGCAGGGCTTCTCCGAAGTGGGGTACCCGCCCGAGCGCGTTCACTTCATCAAAGGCATGGTTGAGGACACAGTGCCCGACGCTGCCCCCGAGCATATTTCGATCCTGCGGTTAGATACAGATTGGTATAACTCAACGCGTCATGAACTGGAACACCTGTATCCCCGACTGGCCTCGGGAGGCGTCCTAATTATCGATGACTACGGCTATTGGCGCGGATCGGCAAAAGCGGTCGATGAGTTCATCGAGGCAACTGGTGAGCGGCTCTTGCTGCTGAGAGCAAGCACAGGGCGGATCGCTGTCAAACCATGACCTCAAAGATCTTGTCTCCAGGCTGACGCGCAGGCATACGTACGCTGCCGTCCATGATCCCCTTCGCTACCGTCTCGGATATTAAGGCTGTGTAAACCAATCGATCGGGCGGCCCAGACCTAGGGTGCACCGAGGTCGTCGATCCCGGCTCCTACTGTCATGGGGCGTGTCCTCCGGCTCAGGCGTGGGCGACGTTGGTGAGGGTGTGGCGGTTGGTGACCCAGACGAGCAGGGCGATGGTGAGGGCGGCTGCGCCGCCGAGGAGAACGGCGGTCCAGCCGCCGGCCTGCCACAGCAGGCCGGCCAGGGCTGAGCCGAGGGCGCCGCCGATGAAGTTGCCGGTGACGAAGGCGGTGTTCATGCGGCTGCGGGTCGCGGGGTCGATGCTGAGGAGCCGGGTCTGGTTGAGGATCAGGCTTGCCTGGGTGGCGATGTCGAACGTGAGGATTGCTATCAGCAGAGTCACGATCGAGGTCTGTCCCAGCCAGGCCAGGACGAGGGAGGCCAGGGCGAGGGCCAACGCTGCGCCGGTGACCGGGACCGATAGGCCGCGGTCGTGGAGACGGCCGGCGCCGCGGGCGACCAGGGCACCGGCGAGGCCGGCGAGGCCGACCAGCCCGATCGCGCTGACGGAGTAGCCGAATGGTGGCGCGCTGAGCAGGAAGGTCAGTGCGGTCCAGAACAGGGTGAAGGTACCGAAGGTTGCCGCGCCGAGGATCAGAGTGACCGGGACCGCCCGGTGGCTGCCGATCGCCTGGAACACCGACCGCAGCAGCGCCGGGTAGGACATGGCCGGGCGCGCGGGCAGGGTGGGGATGACTCGCGCCAAGATGACGGCGAGCGCCCATGCGATGACAGCGGCCAGCACGTAGATGGCCCGCCATCCGAACTGGTCGGCGACCAGGCCGCTGATGGTGCGGGACAGCAGGATGCCGATCAACACACCGGAGGCGATGGTGCCGACCACCCGCCCCCGGGCGGCGGGGTCGGCCAGCTCACTGGCCAGCGGGATGAGGAGCTGGGCGCCGACAGCGGTGAGGCCGACCAGCAGGAGTGCGGCGAACAAGACCGCCCAGGTGGGTGCCAGTGCGGCCCCGGCCAGTGCGAGCCCGGACGCGGCGAGCACGACGGGGATGAGCCGGCGCCGGTTCAGCAAGTCCCCCAGCGGGACCAGCAGGAAGATCCCGATGGCGTAGCCGATCTGGGTGACGGTGACCAGCAGCCCGGCTACCGCGGCGGGCACGCCGAGGGACGCGGCGATCTCCTCCAACAACGGCTGCGCCCAGTACAGGTTGCCGACCGCGGCGCCGCCGGCCACAGCGAACAGCAGCGTCATCGGCCCCGTCATGCGACGCGACGACCCGCTCGTGGCGGAGCCGGTGGTTGGTGTTGGTGCTGGAGTAGTCATGCGTACCTTCCCGGACTCGACGGCGTACGGTCTGGTGCGCCTGGACACCAGTTCACCGCACATCGGCACCACTGTGGGAGACCTGATCTGTCCCAGGGACCGGCGGAACCAGGTACTGGCAGGGCACCCTTGATCGGGGCGACCGACCGTAGGCTCGCATTCATGGACCAGTCCTCGGAGATCCGCGACTTCCTCACCTCGCGGCGTGCTCGCGTCAGTCCGGAGCAGGCAGGGGTGCCGACCTTCGCCGGTGTCCGGCGGGTGCCAGGGCTGCGACGCGAAGAGGTAGCGCACGCCGCCGGGATCAGCGTCGACTACTACAACCGGCTTGAGCGGGGAAAGGCCACCAACGCGTCACCGGAGATCCTCGACGCGATCGCCCGCACCCTGCAGCTCGACCCAACCGAGCACGACCACCTGTTCGACCTCTTCACCAGCACCCGCCGCCCAGCCGGCCGGTCCACCCGACGCACCCCGCAGCTGTCGGTTCGTCCGACCCTGCAGCGGGTGCTCGATGGGCTCGACATGCCGGCCTTCGTCGAGAGCCCCCGGCTGGATATTCTTGCCGCCAATCACCTTGGCCGCGCCTTGTACACCTGGCCCGGCGAGGATGCCAAGGTCCCGTTCAACGTGGCCCGCTACCTTTTCCTCGACCCACGCGCCGCCGACTTCTACCCCGACTGGGAGTTGATGGCCCGCAACCAGGTGGCGCTGCTGCGCACTGAGACCGGCCGCGACCCCTCCCACCCCGAACTGATCAAGCTAATCGGCGAGCTCTCCACCCAGTCCGACAGATTCCGCACCCTGTGGGCCGCTCACGACGTCCGCAAGTACCGCGAAGGACTCAAACGGTTCCGCCACCCCATCGTCGGCGACCTCGAGTTCATCGGCGAGTCGCTGGACGTGTCCAACACCCCCGGTCTGGCCGTCCTCGCCTACACCGTCGAACCCGGCTCTGCCACCGCCGAAGCGATGGCTCTGCTGGCCAGCTGGGCCGCCAGCCCACCAGACCGCCAACCTCGCATAACACCCGACACAGCCGACGATCCGCGCGCCACCCGCACGCTGCCTTGACCCGGGCAACGGTCAACTTGCGGGAGGGCCCCGGAGACATGAGCTACCGCCGCGCAGCAACCGCGGACGCCTTGAAGGACCAACCACGACGCGTTCCCTGGATCGGACCCGTCCTGGTGGTGGTCTTGCCGATCGTTGGCTTCGTGGCCGCCGGGACCGGCTGCGGCCAAGGCCCTCGGCGCTTCGGGTGCGGAGACGGATGACATCGCTCACGAACTCGGCCACCATAACCAACACGTTCAACAGCAGCCGGCCGACCGGATCGGTCGGGTCATGCACCGAACCACCCAAGACTGAGCTTGACGTTCCGGGCGGTCAGCTCGTCGAGTATGTCGCGCGCGTCGGGCAGGGAGCGGGCGAGCCGGTCCAGCTTGGTCACCGTCAACGTGTCCCCACCACGGCAGGCCGCGAGGGCCAGCGCAGCCATGGCCGGTCACGGTTGCTGCCGGTGAGGCCATGGTCGACCTATATGCGGTCGTCACTGACGCCCAGAGCGGCGAGCCCGTCACGCTGAGCGGTCAAATCTTGGTGCTCGGTTGATACGCGCGCGTCCCCGACCAGTAGTTGGTTCATCTCTTCGGCATGGCGACACGCTGACGGCTCGTCAACCGGACCCGGGCCCGACGGTGGTGGTACGGCTCCTGGCTGGGTACTGTCCCGCCATGCCATTCGGGCGCCAGCCAACTTAGCGAGG
>JAOPXN010000092.1 GCA_025965155.1 Propionibacteriaceae bacterium | reverse complement strand
AGAAGGTGGCCTCGCGGTCCTCCCAGCACTCGAAGATGTTGGGGCAGCCGGCTTCCTGGCAGACGGTGTGCAGGTCCTCTTTCTTGACCAGCTCCTGCAGCTCGCGGTACTCCGGGCCCATCCGCGCGGTGGTCTTGATCCAGGAAGGCTTCTTCTCGATCGGCACGCTGGCGTTGCGCACCTCGAGACGAAGCATCTTCCGGCCTTCAGGGGCGATCGTCATGGCGAGGACCTTAACCCCCTGGCGGTCTCCGTTTCCACCGCGAAAATCAACTTTGGCAAGCCGCTTGACGAACAATCGTGGTCCCTGTCACAATCAATTCCGTGAGTTCGGTCTCACATATGTGAACTTCGGGAGCGGCGGAATCGGAAGGTTCCACCCGCTTCCGCCGGCAATGGCGCGGGTCTGGGATGCCTTCACAGTCCCCGCTTTCGAGACGCACCGCCGCGTCCGTTCAGCGCGGCGACGGGAGGACCATTCATGGGCCAGGACCACCCACTGGGCACCGCTGGGCGATCAGCCGGCGCCGTAGTCGATCAGCCATCTCCGGTCATGCCGGCCGGGTCGGTGATCGTCGATGTCACCGGCGTGACCAAGAGTTACGGCGGCGTGCACGCCCTTCGCGGCGTTGACTTCCAACTGCGGGCCGGCGAGGTGCATGCGTTGCTCGGGCAGAACGGGGCCGGCAAGTCGACCTTGATCAAGATCCTCGCCGGTGTCACCCCGCCGTCCGAGGGTCGGATCGAGGTGCTTGGCCAGGAGGTGTCGTTCTCCTCGCCGCACGACTCGCTGAAGGCCGGAATCGGTGTGGTGTACCAAGATCTCAGCTTGGTTCCGTCGATGACGGTGGTGGACAACCTCTACCTCGGTCGCGAGCCGATGCGGTTCGGCACCGTCGATCGCCGCGCGATGATGGACGGAGCGAAGGCGTTCCTGGAGCGGTACGACTTCCCGCTCGACCTCAAGGCTCGTGTCGGCGACATCCCGTTCGCGTACCGGCAGATGACGGAGATCGCCAAAGCGCTGATGGGCAATGTGCGCGTCCTCATTCTGGACGAGCCGACCTCGGCCCTATCCGAGTCCGAGGAGGAGGTGCTGTTCAGCGCGGTCGACAGAGTCGTCAAGCAGGGCGTCGGCGTCATCCACGTCACCCACCGGTTACGTGAGGTGTTCGCCTTCTGCAACCGGGTGACGGTCTTCCGCGACGGACTGAACGTCGGAGCCTTCGACACTGCCGAAACCGACATGCCGAGCCTCGTCTCCGTGATCGTCGGCCCGAAGGCTTCCATCGCCGATGAGTTGATGGCGATGGAGGGTGACGCGGAGGCGGACTCCACCGCAGAAGTGGACGTGGATGATGATCATCACGGCAAGGTCCGCACGGACCAGACGCCGGCGCTAGAACTGCGCGACATCCACAACTCCGCACTGCACGGCGTCTCGCTGACGGTGAACCCGGGCGAGATCGTCGGGCTCGCCGGCGTCGTGGGTGCCGGTCGCACCGAAATCCTGGAGACCATCTTCGGGCTTCGCAAGGTGCAGACCGGCGAGTTGTTGATCAACGGCGAGGCGCGTCGGCTGCGGTCGTCGGTCGATGCCATCCGGTTGGGGATCGGTCTCGTCCCCGAGGACCGGCACGAGCAGGGGCTGGTGCTCGAGCACTCGATCGACAAGAACCTGGCCATGCCGATCCTCAAGCAGCTGACCCGGTTGGGCGCGTTCCGCCGGCGCAATTCCTGGCGGCGCTCCCGGGAGATCATGAAGAACCTGTCGGTCAAGGCCACCAACGCGGCGACCACCTTGGCGTCTCTGTCCGGCGGCAACCAGCAGAAGGTCGTCTTCGGCCGCTGGGTCGAGCCGCGCTGCTCGGTCCTGCTGCTCGACGAGCCCACGGTCGGCGTCGACGTCGGCGCCCGCGAGGAGATCTACCAGGTCACGCGCGACGCCGCGGCCCAGGGCACCGGCGTGTTGGTCGCCTCCTCCGACCTCGACGAGTTGCTACTGCTCTGCGAGCGGATCTACGTCGTCAGCTCCGGCGCCACCGGCGAATCCATCGATCGTGCCGCCATTCCCAGCGGTGAAGCCATCCATCACCTTGTCGCCCAGGGCTGAACCAGCCCCGAACACGCAGCCGCCGGTGTCATCTCCGGCTCCTTCTCACCATCAGCCTCAGCACGGATTGGAATTCCCATGACCATGACGTCAACTCCCACCGCGATGCCGGTGAGCACCCAGAGCAAGCGTTCGCCGACATCGGTGCTGCGTCACCTGACCAGCCCGGACAAGCCGTACCTGATGACCCTGGTGCTGATCGTGCTGGTGATCATCTTCGCGCTCGCCTCACCGGTGTTTTTCTCCACGTCCAACTTCCTCAACATCGGCCGGCAGACCGCACTGGTGACGATCATCGCGGTCGGCATGACCTTCGTGATCGTCTCCGGCGAGATCGACCTGTCGGTCGGCGCCCAGCTCGCCTTGGCCGGCATCGTCGCCTCGACGGCAATGCAAGCCACCGGGGGTCAGCTGATGGCCGGAGTGATCGCCGGCCTACTCGTCGGTGCCGTGGTCGGACTGGCCAACGGCTTGATCACCACCGGACTAGGCATCCCTTCCTTCCTGGTCACCTTGGCCATGCTCGGCATATGCCGAGGCCTGGCCTTGTTGATCAGCGGGGGCCAGGCGGTGCTGGCCAACAACAGCTGGTTCTGGACGGCCTTCAACAACGGCATCTACTTCGGCATCCCCGTCCCGGTGTGGTGGACGCTGCTGGCGCTGATCGTCGGCGCGTTCCTGCTGCACGTCAGCTCCTACGGTCGCAAGGTGTACGCGGTGGGCGGCAACAAGCAGGCCGCCAGCTATTCCGGCATCCGGGTGCACCGGGTGAAGATCCTCGCTTTCGTCCTGACCGGGACGCTGGCGGGATTCGCCGGACTGATCCTCACGGCCCGCGGCCAGGGGGCCCGGCCCGACGTCGGGGTCGGACTCGAACTCGACGTCATCGCCGCGGTCATCCTCGGCGGGACCAGCTTGTTCGGCGGCCGCGGCCTGATCGTCGGCACCCTCGTCGGTAGCCTCATGATCGGCGTGATCAACAACGGCCTGACCCTGGTCGGGGCCGACTCAGCCACTCAGGCCATCGTCAAGGGTCTGATCATCATCGTCGCGGTGACCCTGTTCACCCGCGGACTCAGGCGCCGCTAGCCGCAGCGCCCCCATAGCTCCCTCGCCACCCGAACTCCACCGGCCGGGGCGTACGCCCTCGGTTCTGATCGGCCTGCCCGGCCGCCGACTGCGGCCGTGCTCCCACCCACGCTCCACCACCCTTCGAAAGGAACTCAGCTGATGCTCAGCGCTTCGCAATCTCTCCGACCTTTGCCGCTCAAAGTCGCGGCGGTCAGCGCCGCCCTGGTTCTGGCCACCGCGGCCTGCGGCGGCCAGGTCAACGCCAGCGGCGGTGCTCCCGTCAGCGGCGGCGACAAGATCGGGCAGTGCCCGGACACCATCGACGCCACGAAGCACGAACTCTCCTCCCCCGTCGGACTCGGACCGCGTGGTGAGAAGCCGGCGGCCCCCGAGACGGTCGATCTCACCGAAGAGGAGGCGGCCAAGGCCAAGGCGGCCAACCTCAAGGTCGGCATCGCCATGCAGACCGAGGACATCGACTACAGCAAGATCCTGATCCGCTCCATGACGGCGACCTTCGAGAAGTACGGCGTGAAGGTGCTCCAGGTCACCGACGGCCAGTGGACCGTCACCAAGCAGCAGAGCGATATCCAGAACCTGATCCAGCTCAAGCCCGACGGCATCGTCTCGGTGCCGACCGACAGCGTCGCCATGGCCTCCACCTACAAGACGGTGCAGCAGAACGGCATCAAGCTGGTCATGCTCGACGACACGCCGAAGGGCATGGAGTGGCCCAAGGACGTCTCGGCGACCAGCGGCATGGACCAGAAGGGCATGGGCACGATCGCCATGTCCATCCTGGCCGAGTGCATCCCGCAAGGCGGGACCGTCGGCATGGTGAAGATGGACTTCGTGCTGTGGGCGGCCAACCAGCGCGAGGACGGCGCCCGTGAGTGGCTGCAGAAGAACCGCCCCGACATCAAGCTGAAGGAGGTCGGCGTCACCAACCCGAACGACGTCGCCCAGCGGGCCGGCGACTTCATCACCGCCAACCCCGACGTCCAGGGTCTGTGGACGCCGTGGGACGGTCCCGGGCTGCAGGCGCTGACGTCGTTGCGCGGCCAGGGGTCGACCATCCCGGTGACCACCCAGGACCTCGGCACCCAGTTCGGGCTGAACATCGCCTCCGGCAGCCAACTGATCGGCGGCGGCGCGCAGCTGCTCGACGTCCAGGGCGCCATGCACGCTCAGACCTTGATCAAGGCCATGCTCGGTGAGAAGCTGCCGCAGTACGTGGCCCAGCCGGCCATCGCAGTGACCAAGAGCAACCTGACCGACGCCTGGACCCGCGTCTGGGGTTCGGCCCCGCCGGCCGACATCGCCGACGCCTGCAAGAAGACCCCCGGCTGCGCGTGACCCGGAGCCTGACCACCAACCACCACCAAACAGTAGCGGGCACCGGACCCGGCGCCCGACCTTCCACCGTCACATTGAAAGGACCACACCATGGCCACCGCGCTCGATAAGTTCGCCGACGCCAAGCCCAGCTGGGACTACCCCGTCATCATTGAGTCCCACATCAACGGCGTGCGCAGCAAGGAGATGAACCCGAACACCCCGATCTCCTACGAGGAGATCGCCGACGACGCGATCCGCTGTTGGGAGGCCGGCGCGGGCGCGATCCACGCGCACAACACCAGCTTCGACCTGCTCGAGAACGACGCCTACAAGGACTACATGCGGTCCTGGGACAAGGTGCTGGAGAAGCACCCGAACATCACCTGGTACCCGACCACCTGCAACAACCTGCGACTGCTGCCGGAGCAGAGCGGTCTCGGGCACGTCCCGATGCTGCGCTCCGGGGCCAACGTCAAGATCGCCTGCGTCGACACCGGCATCAGTTTGTTCTCCAGCCACACCGACGAGGAGGGCTACATTCGTGGCCGGGAGTACGGCTTCAACTACGACCGGGTGGCCAGCCAGGTCAAGATGTGCAATGAGCTGGACATGCCCATGATCTTCGGGATCTACGAGCCGGGGTACGCGCGGCTGGCCATGCACTACGTCAACCAGGGCATGTCGCGCCAGGGTTCGATGTGGGACTTCTACCTGATCGGGGACTACGGCCTGACTGCGCTCGAGCCGATCGGCACCTGCGGGATGAAGCCCACCTTGGAGAGCCTGTACTACTACCTCGACATGATCGAGGAGGCCAAGGTCAAGCACCCCTGGTACATCTCGATCTGGGGTCAGGGTGCGCTCGACGACACCACCGTGCTGCGGCGGGCCATCGAGCTCGGCGGCCACATCAAGACCGGCCTCGAACTGTTCTACGACCCCGCCCGCAACCCGACCAACCTCGAGCTGCTGCAGCAGGCGCAGGAGATCGCCAAGGACGTCGGGCGGCCGATCGCCACCCACGACGAGGCCCGGGCGCTGTACAGCATCCGCTGAGCATCGGATCCGGGTGGAGATGCGGTCGCCCGTACTCCACCCGGATCGGCCGGGCAACGAATCCGATGCCGTCGCGGCGATCGAACCGAAACGCGTAAAGCATGGATATGCTGATTCGTCGATGCAATCGCCGGGAGAACGAAGGGTCACCAGTTTTGGCAGCGCTCACCCCGCAACGCCTGGCACAGGCGGCATTCCTCTATTACGTCGAGGGCTTGAGTCAGGAACAGGTTTCGCGGCAGCTGGGGGTCTCCCGGTCCAATGTCTCCCGAATGCTCACCTCGGCCCGGGAACAGAAACTGGTGCGCTTCGAGATCGACTATCCGACCGTGAGAAACCACTCGCTCGAATCGGCAGTGCAAGCCCAATTCGGGGGGACCCGGTTGAAGACGGCCGTGGTCGTCGACGTCGACGCGGACGCCGTGGCGGTGGGGTCGCTGCTGGCGGTCTGCCGCGGGGCGAGCGCGTGGCTCAGCGGCGCTCTTCGCAACGGCCAGACGATCGGCCTGTCGTGGGGGCGGACCATCCAGACGCTGGTCGACTCGACTCACTTCGACGGACGGTGGGACGTCAACGTGGTGCAGTTGTCCGGAGTCGCCAGCCTCGACCCGGCACGGTCCGGGCACGACCTGGTCCGCGACCTGGCGGAGCGGATCGGTGGCCGCTACTCCTACTTCAACGCGCCGGCGGTGGCGCCGACCAAGGAGGTGGCGGCCTCGCTGGCCGGTAGCCCCTTGGTCGCCTCGGCTCTGCGTCAGGCTCGGTCGGTCGACCTGGCCATCTTGGGGCTGGCGGCGTTCAACGAGGAGAGTTCTCGACTCTTCCTGCACGAGGTGGCCGAAGCCACGCCGGAGGAACTGGCCGAGGCCGAGGCCAAGGGCGTGATCGGGCAGATCTGCGGTCGGTTCTTCGACGTCACCGGCGCTCAGGTCGACATCGCCCTCACCGAGCGGGTGCTGAGCATCGATCTGCCGGACCTGCGCACGATTCCGTCGGTCGCCATCGTGGCCTCCGGCCGGACAAAGGCGCGCGCCCTGGCCAGTGCCGTGCTGGGTGGACTGGCTGACGTGATCATCGTCGACAGTGCGCTGGCCCGCGACCTGTTGACCTTCTCGGCCGGCTGATCCGGCCGAATCCGTCCGTACCACGGGCACCCCGTAGGACCCAGGTCTGCTCGCACACCAGTGCGACAGATAGCGCCCGAACGCATCCAGCTCACGCCATCTGCCCTCCAGTTGGTCCGGTGGCGGGACGGCATGCAGAGGGACCCCAGCAAAACCTGTGACCCGGTGTTGACACCGGGCCCCGGGCCTGTCACCCTATTTTCACTTACGTGCAACTAGTCTCACATATGTGAGAGAGGCGGAAATCAATGTCGATCGTGAGTCTTCCCGAACTTCTGGCCGGGGCCGAGAAGGGCCGCTACGCGGTCGGGTACTTCGAGTCCTGGGACATCTACAGCCTGGAGGCGACCCTCGCCGCAGCCGAAGCCGAGCGTTCGCCGGTGATCATCGGCATTGGCGGTCTGTCGGCCAACCACGAGTGGCTCTCCTCCGTCGGGATCGAGCTGTACGGGGCCGCGTGCCAGTCGCTGGCCCGACGCTCGACCGTTCCGACGGCCATCCTGTTCAACGAGGGCGAGAGCTTCGCCGAGTCGGCCGGCGCCCTCGGTGCCGGCTACAACTGCGTGATGATGCACACCCAGGGCTGGAGCTGGGACAAGCTGATCGCCGACACCAGCGCGCTGGTGGCCGCCTCACACGCACTCGACATCGCCGTCGAGGGCGAGGTCGGCGCCTTGGCCGAGATGACCATCGACGGCCAGATCGACACCTCGATCGGCGCGATGACCGAGGTCAAGCAGGCCATCGACTTCGTCGACGCCACTGGGGTCGACTGCCTGGCCGTCGCCGTGGGCAACGTGCACTTCGTCACCTCCGACTACGTGCCGAAGATCCGGGTCGACCGGATCCAGGAGATCCGCGAGGCGGTCGACGTACCGCTGGTCCTGCACGGCGGTTCGGGCACCCCGGCCGACCAGATGCAGGCCGCGATCGCCGCCGGCATCACCAAGATCAACGTCGGCACCAAGCTGAAATACGTCTTCGGCAACGCACTGACCGCGGCTGTGGGCCAGGAGACCGATCCCAACGTGGTCTACGGCTCCCGCTTCGACGCTGACCTCAACACTGTTGCCTCCCGCGCCCTCACCGCCGAGATCCAGCGACTGATGCAGGTCTTCGGCTCCTCCGGAAAGGCCTGACCCATGACCCAGCTCGACCTGGCGCCCAGCTCGCCGGAGGACGGCCCGGCGGCGATCGAGACCGAAGCCGACGAAGCGGCCCTTCAGGAGCACTTCGACTCGATCGCCGAACTCGGCCGCGACCCGCACACCGATGTCCTCGAGCGCCTCGGCAAGGACCGCGCCCTGGCAATGCTTCAGAAGATGATGGAGATCCGGCAGTTCGAGCAGATGGCCTACCTGCGCTATCTGCAGAAAGAGATCCCCGGCACGCTCCACCAGTCCCAGGGCCAGGAGGCTGTCGCGGTCGGCGTGTGCACGCCGCTGACCGACACCGACTGGATCACCTCGACCCACCGCCCGCACGGCCACGCGTTGGCCAAGGGCATGCGTTCCGACGTGGCCATGGCCGAGATCTACGGCCGGCAGTCGGGTGCGCTCGGTGGTCGCGGTGGCTCGATGCACCTCGGCGATCCGGCCATCGGCATCCTGCCCTCGATCGCCATCGTCGGCGGTGGCATCACCATCGCCCCGGGTCTGGCCATGGCCGCCCAGCACCACGGCACCGACGGTGTGGTCGCCTGCTTCTTCGGCGACGGGGCCACCAACGAGGGCGCCTTCCACGAGGGCGTCAACTACGCCGCGGTCAAGAAGCTGCCGGTGGTCTTCGTCTGCGAGAACAACCTGTACGGCGCCTCCACCCCGTTCCACGAGACCACCCTCAACGTCGACGTGGCCTCGCGGGCCGCTGGCTACGGCATTCCGGGTGAGCAGGTCGACGGGATGAACGTGCTCGCCGTGCTCGAGGCGATGGAGCGGGCGGTGGAGCGGGCCCGGGCCGGAGAAGGCCCGACCCTGCTGGAGTGCCTGACCTACCGCTACGTGGGGCACAGCCGCGGCGATTCGCGCGGCTACCGCACCAAGGAGGAGGAGAAGTTCTGGAAGGACCGCGACCCGATCGACCAGCTGAAGAACAAGCTGATCGAGACCGGCGTGGCCACCGCCGAGGAGACCGACGCGGCCATCGCCGCGGCGAAGGCCACGGTCAAGGAGGCGGTCGCCTTCGCTCAGACCGCCCCCAACGCCTCGCCCGAGAGCGCACTCGACCCGTCGGCGATCTTCGCCGCTCCGCCGCAGCCGCAGACCATCGCCCCGGTGTTGGCCGACGGTCCCGAGGAACGCAAGCTCAGCATCGCTGACGCTCTGCGCGAGGGTCTGCGGCAGGAGATGGTCGGAGACGACTCGGTGGTGCTGCTGGGTGAGGACGTCGGCGTACCCGGCGGCTTCGGTGGCGCCTTTGGCATCTATCTCGGCCTGGCCGAGGAGTTCGGGCGGGACCGGGTCGTCGACACCCCGATCAGCGAGAAGGCGATCATGGGCGTCTCGATCGGTGCAGCGATCGCCGGGATGAAGACGTTGCCGGACCTGCAGTACGCCGACTTCGTCTTCGAGGGCATGGACGAGCTGGTCAACGAGGCGGCCAAGCTGCGGTACATGTCGGGCGGCAAACTGTCGGTCCCGATGGTGCTGCGGTGCCCGGTCGGGGCGACGCAGCGGGGGGCCCAGCACGCGCAGTCGCCGGAGAGCATGTTCGTCCACGTGCCCGGGCTGAAGGTGCTCTGCATCTCCGACCCGTACACGGCCAAGGGCGGCATCGTCGCGGCGCTGCGGGATCCCGATCCGGTGCTGGTCTTCGAGCACAAGCTGCTCTACGGCTCGAAGAAGCGTCAGGAGGCAGGCTCGATCGACA
Organism: Propionibacteriaceae bacterium; assembly: GCA_025965155.1. Classification (GTDB taxonomy): domain Bacteria; phylum Actinomycetota; class Actinomycetes; order Propionibacteriales; family Propionibacteriaceae; genus Microlunatus. The sequence continues at coordinate 9,213 of JAOPXN010000092.1, read as the reverse complement.
CTCGCGCGTACGTACCGGAGGAGAGCTACGTGACGGCGGTCGGTCAGGCGCAGCTCCGCCGAGCCGGCTCCGATGTCACAGTCCTGGCCACCTTCACCCAGCTGTACGCCGCCCTCGAGATCGCCGAGGAGCTGGCCGCCGAGGGCGTCAGCGTCGAGGTGATCGACCCGGTGTGGCTGTCACCCTTCGACTGGGACTCGCTCTACGAGAGCGTCGGCCGGACCAAGCGGCTGGTGGTGGCCCACGAGGCGCACCTGACCGGCGGCTGGGGCGGCGAGGTCGCCGCCCGGGTCAACGAGAAGTTCTTCGGCGAGCTGCTGGCCCCGGTCCGCCGGGTGGCGAGCAAGGACGTACCGATGCCGTTCGCGCCCTGGCTCGAATCAGCCGTACTGCCCAGCCGGGACCAGCTGGCGACCACGATCCGCGAGGTGTGCGGCCTCGGCTGAGGCCCGCGTACCCCCACACCCATTCAGAACAGATTCAAGGAGGCATCATCATGGCCGAAGCAATCATCATGCCCGAGTTGGGCCAGACCGTGACCGGCGGCACCATCGCCGAGTGGCTGGTCGAGGAGGGCGGGACCATCGAGCTCGGTGAGCCGTTGCTCACCGTCGAGACCGACAAGACCACCCTCGATGTCGAGTGTGTGGCCGAGGGCACGGTGCTCAAGCTCCTGTTCCCGGCCGGCACGGATGTCGAGTCCGGCACCGTCATCGCCTACGTCGGCGAACCAGGAGACGAGATCCCGGCCTGACGCCCGGCCTCGGACCGCGCCGGTCGCCGATCGGTGCGGTCACCCCACCAACCACCACAGGAGAGGGTTCGTTCGTGACGAACAGTGTTGTTCTCGCGCTGGACTGCGGAAGTCACGCCGTGCGCTGCCTGGCCTTCGAGACCGAGACCGGGCAGTCGACCGAGTGCGCATCCGAGGACATCCCGTTGTCGTTCCCGCGACCGGGATGGGTCGAGGTCGATCCGGAGGTCGTGGCCTCGTCGGCCATCCGGGTGGTCCGGTCCGCCCTGGACTGGGCGGCCGCCACCAATCACGACGTCGTCGCGATCAGCATCGCGAACATGCGCGAGACGGCGTTCGCCTGGAGCCGGTCGCGGCAGCAGCCGCTCCACCCCGGCGTGATGTGGATGTCGCAGCAGAGCCAGCCGGTGGTCGAGCGGTGGCGGGCCGCCGGTCTGGATCCGTTCATCCGCGAGCGCACCGGACTGAGCAACGACGCGTTCTTCTTCGGCTCCAAGGTCGCCTGGCTGTTGGAGAACGTGCCGCGGGTGGCCCGGGCCGCCGAATACGGCGATCTGTGCGTGGGCACGGTGGACACCTGGCTGCTGCACCGGCTCACCGGAGGGCGCGAGCACCGCACGGACCCCTCGAACGCGTCCCGGACGCAGCTGATGGACATCCGCACCGGCGCCTGGAGTCCCGAGCTGTGCGAGGCGCTCGGCATACCGATCGGGTGCCTGCCGCAGGTGACGCCGTCGATGTCGTCATTCGGGGTCACCCACCCGGCGGTCTGCGGACAGGAGATCCCGCTGATCGGGGTGATCGCCGACCAGCAGGCCTCACTGCTGGGTCACGGCTGTGAAACGCGGGGGACGGCCAAGGCCACCTTCGGCACCTCGGGTGTCCTCACGGTCAACACCGGGAGTGAGGTGCCATTGATCGACGGACTGGTCACCTCGATCGCCTGGGGCGGCGGGCCGGACGGCCTGATCTATGAGATCGAAGGCTCGGCGTTTCACTCCGGCTACACGGTGAGCTGGCTGTCGGAACGGACCGGGCACCCAGTGCGCTTCGACATCGAGATCGACCCCCCGTCGGTCTCGCCGCGGGACCGGGTCTACGTGCTGCCGTCGTTCACCGTGATGGGCGCGCCCCGATGGCCGCAAGGTCGGGGCGCGGCGATCATCGGTCTGGCGATGGACACCACGAACTCCGACATCATGCGGGCCGGCATCGAGGCGATGGCGTTCCAGGCCTACGACCTGCTGGCCGCCATGGGGTCGGCCGGCGACGCGGTCACCGAGATCAACGTCGACGGGGGTGGGGCCACCAACGACTTCCTCTGCCGGCTGCTGGCCGACCTGTCGGGGCGCGAGGTGGTCCGCCCCGACATCCGCGAGCTGACCAGCGTCGGCGCCGCCAAGGCGGCGCTGCGTGGGTTGGGTCGGACCATCGATCCCTACTGGGCGCAGAACCGGTCGGCGGCCGAGCGGTTCCGACCGAGCGGGACGAGCACGTACGCCCGCGACGGCTACCACCGCTGGGTGGAGCTGGTCAATGCGGTGCTCGGCGACGCTGCTGTGCATGTGTGACAACGGACGAGAAGGAAGGACCGACATGGACGTGACCGATCAGCAGGAGACCCGTCGGCGACGTTTGGCGGGGCTCGACGTGCCGTTCGACCTGATCGTCATCGGCGGCGGCGCCAACGGCTGCGGTATCGCCTGGGACGCAGCGCTACGCGGACTACGGGTGTTGCTGCTGGAGAAGGAGGATTTCGGCTGGGCCACCTCGGCCTGGAACAGCCGGCTGATCCACGGCGGCCTGAAGTACCTGGAGAAGTATGACGTCCGGCTGGTGCGGGAGTCGCTGCGCGAACGCGAATGGATGCTGGGCGCCGCCCCCCACCTGGTCACACCGCTGCGCTTCGTCCTGCCGTTCTACGCCCGCAACGCCCACCCGAAGGCCGTCCTGCGGACCGGGCTGATCGCGTACGACGTGCTGTCCTACGACAAGAGCACCCCGCGCCATCGAATCCACTCCGCCGCTCAGACCCGGCAGCTCATTCCCGGCATCGATTCCGACGGACTGCAAGGCTCAGGCACCTACTACGACGGTCAGGTGCCCTACGCCGAGCGCCTCGTCGTCGAGATCGCCCTCGGGGCCGCGGCCGCCGGCGCAACCGTGCTGAACCACGCCCGGGTGTCCCGGCTGCTCGTCGAAGGCGGGGCGGCGCGTGGGGTGGAGTTCGTCGACACCACGACCGGGGACACGCACACCGCGTACGCTCCCGCGGTCGTCAATTCCGCCGGTCCTTGGGTCGACGCCGTGCTGGCCGGTCTCGGCACGCAGCGCGCACCGATGATGGGTGGCACCAAGGGCACCCACCTGGTTGTCGACCCCTTCCCCGGGGCGCCGCTCGACTCAGCCATGTATTACGAGGCGCTGACCGACGGGCGCCCGATGATGATCATCCCCTGGCTGGGCCGCTACATCATCGGAGCGACCGATGTGCGGTTCGAAGGCGACCTCGACACCGCTTCGATCGACCAGGAGGAGCTGCGGTACATCCTGCACGAGACCAATCGGATCATTCCCGGGGCAAACCTGTCCGCAGACGACGTCCTGTGGAGCTACACCGGCGTACGTCCGCTGCCGTACCAGGCCTCCGGCCCGACCGGTGACATCACCCGGCGCCACATCGTGCACCATCACAGTGGTGATGCCGATCGGCCGCTGGCAGGGCTGTTCTCGGTGATCGGCGGCAAGCTGACCACCTTCCGGGCGCTGGCCGAGCACGTGGTCGACGACGTGCTGCGGCAGGGCCGCTTCCGCACCAAACGACCATGCCCGACGAAGCTGCATCGACTCCCCGGAGCCCAGACCGCTGATCTCGATCGCTTCACCGCCGAGTTTCGTCGAACCTCGATGTTGCCGGAGGCCACGGGGGAGCGACTGTTGGCTCTGTACGGCACCAGGGCGGGGGAGATCCAGACCCTGGCGGTCCAGGACCCGAATCTGGCCCTTCCCGTCGGGGATGTGCCCGGGCTGATCGCGGCCGAGATCGCGTACTCGGTGCACGTCGAGGACGCCGTCACACTGACCGATGTCGTCGCTCGCCGGATCATGACTGGAATCGGTGGCGACCTGGGGTTGTCGTCCCTTGGACCGGTCGCGGAGGCGGTAGCCGCCCAGGCCGGTTGGTCGGCTGAGCGGATGGACCGTGAGGTGGCCGATTACCACCGCTACATTGCCAAGCTCACTCGCTCGGCTGTCGTCAGCTCGGGGTGACGACACTGAGGACGCCGGAACGATAGATCTCCGGAAGATTCGGCAGTGCGGGGCTCGACGAAGGATGGATCGGAGTTGAGCCTTCACGGCGCGGTGGCGCTCTTTCTCGCCCAAGACGGCTCTACGGTCACCGAAACCTATGAGGTCGGCAGGCCGACTGGCAGCTCACCGCCCGTTCAGGAACGAGATGGCCTCGGTGAGCGAGAGGTCGGTCAGCATCGGGTCGTGACGCGGGCCGATGTCGCGCATGAACGCGTGCTCGCCGCCGCTGTAGACGTGCAGCTCGACGTGCTGCAGACCAGCCGCGTACAACGCGGCGATGATCTGCAGCCGCGCGTCCGCCGGAACGTGCGGGTCCTCGCTCCCGAAGATGATCATCAATCGACCGTTGATGCCGGCAGCCCGCGCCAGGGAGTCGGCCTGGTCTGAGCCGAGCGCCCCGTTGTGCAGGCCCGTCGGATAGAAGCAGACGGTGGATGCGACCCGTGGGTCGAACGCGGCCCGGAACGCGAGGTGCCCGCCCAGGCAGAACCCCACGGCGTCAATCCTGTCGACGTCGCCTCGCTGCTGGAGGTAGTCGAGGACGGCCGCACAGTCGGAGTCGAACTGCGCCGTCGTCGTGTGGGCCGCGGCCGCCAGCCCGGCTTGCTTCCCCGCGTCGTCGAACTCGAGGGCCATGCCGGGTAGTTCGCGCGGGTAGATCTCCGGCAGGCACACCAGAAACCCGGCCGAGGCCAGCCGTCGCGCGGTTCGCAACGTCGACTCCGTGAGCTGGAAGATGTCGGTGTAGTAGAGGACGCCCTGGGTGGGCCGACGACCCACCGGCTCGATCACGATCGCCTCGATCTCGCCGTCGGCGGCCGAGACTCGGACCCTCTGCTCGCGTAGCTTCACCTGCCTCACCCTAATCGGGCGCGTGTTGGCTGGTCGTGGCCGGATGAGTTGGCACTCGGGCATCGCAGTTCTCGGCCCAGGTTGATGCTCCGGGTCGTCATCGTGACCGGCCAGGCCCGATCCACCGGCGGTGCCCCGGCGATGGCGCTGCTATACCTCGCCGGGCGGTGCCGTGCCGATATTGTCTAGCTAGCGCCGTTGCGGAACTTAATTGCCTCCCCGCCGATCCGGGCGGTCTCCTGAACGTCCAACACGGGATAGACGCTCATGTCGAAGAAGGCAGTGAAGATTGCCATGTCGCGCGCGATCAACGCGACATCGTCGGTCTCGACGACCGCGAAACCGCCACGGGCGTCAACCCGTCCGACGAACTGCAAGAAGTTCGCCCCCTCGGCCGGTGACCATTTACTGAAGACCTGCAGGCCTCGAGCCAGAAGCTCCTCCGACGTGTTCTCCCGGTCCTCCCAAGCGATGACGTACTTCATGCTGTCCTCTCTGATGTTGTCGGCGCTTCCCTGGCGCCGTACGTGTTTTGATGGCTGACCGAACCTCGGACGTGCATCCGAGTCGGTGCCGTGCGCCATGACGACGTGGAGTCGTCCGGCACCTCATTGCCTTCCGTTCTCTCGCCTTGCCCACTTGCGTCCGTTTCGGGGAGAGGGCCTGGTCGTCCTCTATGGTTCGACCCTGTCGTCCACTCGTGCTCACCCGTGCAGCTCTCGTCAGCTGCTGCTGGCCATCGACCCCGTCTCGGCGGACTGGGGTGAGTGGAACCACACCTGGCGTAAGTCGTAGTACGTGGTCTCGTCGACGCTGAGTGCGGCCATCTCCTTCATCATCTCGGCGAACTCCGGTGGCCGTTCCTGGCTCTCCCGCTGGCGCGCTTCGGCTTCGGACGTGAAGTACGCGACGCTGGTCCATCGCCCCTCCTGGTGCCCGAGGTTCAGGATCGCCAGGATGTCGGGGCGGAGCTCGCGGAAGCTGTCGGGCCGCCGCTGCATGAGGGCGCGCGCACGCGCCAGGTCCCTCACCCGGCCCTGCATGACCTGAACGAAGCCGGCGGTGTTGGGATCGCCCGCGACGTAGTCATCGACCTCGGTGCTCTCGTCGAAGCTGATCTCACCGTCGAACAGTCGCTCGGTCTCGGCCCACCACTCTCCCTGTTCGGGCCGGTCGCTGTTACGGCGGGCGTTCTCCACGGTGTCGAAGCGGGCGACCGCGATCAAGGTGCCGTCGTCGGCGACCCCGGTCGTGCTGCCGAGCCAGCCGGTGGCACCGGGTGCGAGCTCTTTGGCCCATTTCTCGAGCGCGGCTCGGACGGCGGACGCGTCGCTCACCTTTCCTTTGATGACCTGCACGAACATGACCACTCCTTTGGTTCTACCTGGCGCGAGCATGTCCCGCGCCCTGGGTTCGGATGGCCGCCAGGTGACGGCCCGGGACGTGTGCCAATACGGCGGCCGACACCGTGGGGGCGTGCGGAACCGGACTGGGCCGGTCGCCGCGTGGCGAGGACGCTGGTGTCAGCAGGTCGGTCGCTCGTCGAGGCACATGAGGCTGCTCTGGCTGTCGGTGAACCATGCGACCCGCTGCTCGCCGACGTCGGCGATGTCTCCGTCCCACCTGAGGCCGGACGGGTCGTAGTGCTCGAAGCTCACCGCGGCCTCGCTCAGCTGAGCCACGGCCGCCGAGAGGTCCTCGACGTCCCACTGGGCGATCGTGTGCTTCCCGGGGCCGGCATAGGGCGCTTCGTACATCTGCAATCAGGAACCCGACGGCGTCGCGGACCGGACGCCTCCGCTCGTCCTCCGCCACGGGCGTGAGCCGCAGTTTGTCGACAAACAAGCGGCGTGCCCGCTTCAGGTCAGCAGCCGGAATGTTGACGTGAACCTCACCGTGCGCCAGCATCCGCAACCCCTCCCCATGAGGTTTGCCTACTGCGGACGTTACTCCTGCGTACCGGCTCTGGCTAGGACATCGAGGGGGAGCGGAACCGTTGGGCCTGGTCCAGGTCGGGCTGCGCCACCACGTTGCTGACCCGACAGCTAGCCGGGGGATGTTGCGTGTCCCGCGAGTCGAGCGAGGAGGTCAGCCTCGACATTCATCACGTGGCGGGAGGTCAGGGATCGGACGTGTTCGGGTACGTCGTCGCGGGCGAGGAGTGGAACGCACCGGGCGACGGTGCGGTCGGTCAGGTCCTCGGCGAGCACACCGGCGACCTGATCCGCGAACTGACCCTGGACTACCAACCCCGCGGACTCCCACTCGACCCCCGCCCAGAAGAAGGCGCCCCACACCACCGGCGGCATCCCGATCCCGGCCCAAACGGCCGCCCTCAGCCGCCGTCAAGACTGGCCGCAGGCCACCCGAAGCGCCCCCGCCTTGACGACGGCGAGAACGGCCGAACCATCACCAGCCGGGATGCCGAAACACCCCAGAAAGTGAAACGATGTCCCGAGACACCTGCGCAGACCTTGACACCGTCATGGCCGGCTCATGGCCTCACGCAACGTGGGCGGCATCCTGGTCACGATGCCGCACAAGCTCACGGCCTTCACCCACTGCGCCACCAGTTCCGAACGAGCCAAGATGCTCGGAGTCGTGAGTGATCCGCCGCAATCCCGACGGCACGTGGCACGTCGACATGCTCGATGGGCTCGCTTCGTGAAGGCCCAGGAGGACCATGGAGCGCAACCGGAGGGCGCGCGAGCATAGGCCTACATCGCAGAAGGCCGTCGCCAGGGGCGACGCCTCCCTGCGCCGACCTGGCACTTTCAATCCTGTTCGAGGATGAGCTCGATCGCTGCCACATCATTCGGGAGCACGTCGCTGAGTGCGCGCCAGACGATGCGGTAGTCGATGAAGCCATACTCGTGGGCTACGACCTTCCGCATGCCCTTCATCTTTTGCCACTCGACTGCCGGGTGCTCTGCAACGAACCCGTCTTCGAGGCGTGAGACCGCTTCCCCAACCCGGTACAGGAGTGCCTCGGCGATCAACTGGGTTGGCCGGTGGCTGTAGAAGTTCTGCTCGCCCAGTGGGGTCACGTACTGGCTGATCTCATCGGCGAAGCCGAGAATGTCGGTGAGCGCTCGCCTGGTGCGCTCTTCAAGAGTCACACAGCTACCGCGTGCTTGATGCGGTCCACGCCCGCAGCACCGTCGGAGATGACATCGACGTTGACGCCCAGCAAGTCTTCTAGCTCCAGGGTGAGTCCGACCTGGTCATACAAGCTCGCCTCGTCGGAGAAGTGGACCAAGAGGTCAAGGTCTGACGAAGGCGTATCCGAACCCGTAGCGACGGAGCCGAAGACCCGGACGTTGCTCGCGTGGTGGTGGGCGGCAACAGCCACGATGTCGTCGCGCATCTGCGCAAGAAGGGCGGACGGTCGGACTCCCGTGGCCTTCGCAATCCGCGCGAGCGTAACCGGACTGGGGCTCAACCTGCCTGATTCGTAGGCCGAGATGTTCGGCTGAGCGATTCCACTGAGATCCGCCAGTTGGCGCTGGGATAGCCCTGCGCGAAGCCGCATCCGACGTACGTCCATGCACTAATCATATGAGGTCTTATATCGCCGCGCCGGCTACACGTTGCGTACACCCGATGCTTCGAACCCACGCCCAGGCTCACCGCTGACGGATCACCGAGCGGCGGTTGCCGCGACGGTCAGATCAGTGCCCTTCACCCTCCAGCCGGTGCGGGCTGCGCCAGCCAGGTCTTCCAGGACGACGAGCGTCGGACTTTGGGCGGGGGAGGTGAGTACGGGGCTCGGTCGGTTCTCCAGCCGAGGGCCAGCAGCAGGTCGCCGACCTGCTCACGCCAATGTTCGGCCGGCACGCCGCTGCCGGCGACAGCGAGCGCCATCCAGCCGGCGTGTCGATCGAAGTCCTTGGTGCATAACGGAAGTCGCCCGACGATGTGCCTCACCAGAGCGCGGGGGTCCTGCCGGGCGCGGACGCGGCAACGGTCGGCGTGAGCCGGCCCTTCCGGACCGAAACCAGCCCGAGCGCTCGCGCAGTCTCGTGGACGACGGCGACGGGCGGCGTCAGGTCCTCCCGGTTGGCCTTACCGATCCACCACTCGGTTATGCCCGTGCGCTCGGCAAACTGCTCGACCAGCTGGATGGCAGGTAGCCCGCGGAGGTCAGCGCCACACCATCGCCGACAAGGTCGAGGAGAACCCGGTAGGAAAAGATGCTTTGAGTAGGAGTTTTTCTGGGTGGAGCCAAGGGGACTCGAACCCCTAACCCCCTGCTTGCAAAGCAGGTGCGCTACCAATTGCGCCATGGCCCCTGG
>JAOPXN010000116.1 GCA_025965155.1 Propionibacteriaceae bacterium | reverse complement strand
GCCAGACCGGACTCCACAACCTCGGCCCACTCTCCCGCAGCCACCACCGACTCAAAACCTTCAGCCGCTGGACAGTCCTCCAACCCCAACCCGGCCTCTACCTGTGGAGATCACCCCACGGCTGGATCTACCTCACCACCAACACCGGCACCCACGACCTCGGCAACAACCCATTCGCCCACGCCCTCTGGAACGCCGCACGCCAGCCGAACGACGAGGTTCGCATTCGGAAGTCCGGCGATGATGCGGCCTGACGCCGAGGCTCCGTCTACGGGGGTGATGGAACAATGTTCCGTTGTGACCGACTCTCTGCCAACCCGCACCGACGTCCTTGTCGTCGGCGCTGGTCCGGCCGGCGCCTCGGCGGCCGCCTGGGCGGCCCGTCAGGGGTGGGATGTCGTCCTCGCCGACGCAGCGGTGTTCCCCCGGGATAAGACCTGCGGTGACGGCCTCACCCCACGCGCCATGGCGCAGCTCGATGCCCTTGGCCTCGGTGACTGGACCCGCAAACACGGCATCAACAAGGGCCTCCGCGCGCACGGGTTTGGCCAGACGCTGCTACTCCCCTGGCCCGGCGGATCATTGCCCGACCACGGGTCCGCGGTGCCGCGTACCGACCTCGACGCCCGGATCAGGCAGGTTGCATTGGACGCCGGAGCCGTCCCGATGGACGGGGCCCGTGCCACCGATGTGACTCGTGATGGTGCCAGGGTCACCGGCGTGGTGTTCACGCTGGCCGACAGGTCCACGGCTACCGTGGCCTGCCAGCGGCTGATTGTCGCCGATGGAGTTCGGTCACCGCTCGGCCGGGTTCTGGGCCGGGAATGGCACCGCGACACCGCCTACGGCGTGGCCGCGCGCTCGTACGTGAAATCCGGCCGCAGCGATGACGAGTGGATCTCCTCCCATCTAGAGCTGCGCGGCGAGCAGGGCGAGATCCTGTCCGGCTACGGCTGGATCTTTCCGCTCTCGGACGGCGAGGTGAACCTCGGTGTCGGCACCCTGGCCACAGCGAAGCGGCCGGCGCATGTCCAGCTCCGACCGCTGATGGAGTTCTACGCGGGTCAGCGGCGTGACGAGTGGGAGCTCGGGGACGAGCTTCGGATGCCGACGTCGGCGCTGCTGCCGATGGGCGGCGCGGTCTCGAGGATCGCCGGTCCGAACTGGGCGCTGATCGGCGACGCGGCCGCCTGCGTCAACCCGCTCAACGGGGAGGGCATCGACTACGGCCTCGAGACCGGCAAGTTCGTGGTGGACCTGATGACCGCGCAGGCGGACCTGACCAAGGCCTGGCCGTCGCTGCTCCGCGAGCACTACGGCGAGGCCTTCTCCATCGCCCGGCGGCTGGCAGGGCTGATCACCGTGCCTCATGTGCTGCCGATCTTCGGGCCGGTCGGGATGCGGTCGCAGCTGCTCATGACGGTGGCGCTCCGGGTGATGGGCAACCTGATCACCGACGAGGACCGTGACGTGGTCGCGCGCGCGTGGCGTACGGCCGGGAAGCTGTCGCTGATGATCGACAAGCGACCACCTTTCGGGTCCCCCGCATGACCACGGATCTGGTGCTCGACACCGATATCGGCAGCGACGTCGATGACCTGCTGGCACTAGCCACCATCCTCGGCTCCCCCAGCATGCGCCTCCGCGGTGTCACCACCGTGTACGGCGACACCACGCTCCGCGCCCAGATGGTGGCCCGCGCCTGCCGAGTCGCCGGCCGCAACATCCACCCGATCCTGCCAGGGCTGGAGCGGACCCGCTCAGGCCGGGAGGTGTGGTGGGCCGGCCACGAAGGCCAGTTGATGCCAGACCTCCACACCGAGACCATCGACAGCGAACCTTCCGCGGTCCAGTTCCTGGCCGCTAGCACTACCGTCGCTGCCGTGGGCCCACTGACCAACCTCGCCGCCGCAGTGGAGGAGCCGGACCACCGGATCGGCGAGCTCTTCATCATGGGTGGCAACTTCACCGGCGACCGGATCGAGCACAACATCAGCAGTGACGCTGACGCTGCGTACGCCGTCTTCTGCTCCTCGGTGCCGACGACCGCGGTGGGGCTCGACCAGACGACCCGGGTGCGGATCGACAACTCCGTCGCGGACGCACTGGACCAATGCGGCGCCTTCGGCACGTTGCTGGCCGCGGAGATCCGGCAGTACTGGAACTTCTCGAGTGCGGGCTTCAACGTGCCTCATGACCCGATCGCCATCTTGATGATCACCGATCCGGACCTGTTCGAGTTCAGCATCGGCCGGGTCGAGGTGCTCACCACCGGAGAGGATGTGGGCCGGACCCTGTTCATCCCCGACGACAGCGGTCCTCACCGGATCGTTTCCGACCTTGATGAGGACCGGGTTCCCGCGCTGATCAGCGAGCGCATGCTTGCCGCCGCCCGCGAAGCCCGGGCGTAGCCGTCAGCCCTTCACCGCCCCGGAGGTCAGGCCCTCCACGATCCACCTGCTGGCCAGCGCGAACATCACCATCGTGGGGATGATGGTCAGCACACTCGCGGCCGCCATCGGGCCCCACTCGATGTTGAAGCTGGAGATGAAGCCGTTGAGCGCCGTCGGGATGGTCTTGTTCGAGTCGGAGTTCATCAGCGTCACCGACAAGAACAGCTCGTTCCAGCAGTTGACGAAGTTGAAGATGAACGCAGCCATGATGCCCGGCGTCATCACCGGCACGATGATCCGAAACAGTGCAGACAGTCGCGAACAGCCGTCCACCATGGCCGCCTCCTCCAACGCGTCCGGCACGTTCTCGAAGAACCCGCGCAGCATGATCGTGCAGAACGGAATACACATGGCGATGTAGAGCAACGCCAGGCCACCCTTGCGGTCCACCAGGTTCAGGTTGACCATCATCACGTATAGCGGGCCGAGCGCGATGAACGCGGGAATCATCTGGGTCACCAGGAACGCCAGCAGCAGCGCCCCCTTGGCCCGGAACTCGAACCGGGCGAGCACGTACGCCGACAGCAACGAGATCAACGTGCCGGCGGCCGCAGCACAGAGCGAGACCAACAGGCTGTTGCCCATGTAGACGCCGAAGGAGGACTTGCTGAACAGGCTGGTGTAGTTCTCGATCGACCAAGGCTGAGGCAGGTAGCGCAGCGGGAACGCGGCGATCGATCCCGGATCCTTGAAGGAGGTGACCAGGATCCAGTACAGCGGGAACAAGGTGATCAGCATCCACAGCGTCAGCAGGGCTACCCGGATCACCTTCACCGGAAGGGACTGTCGGTTGATCATCGGGCGTCCCGCTCCTTCAGCGCCATCAGGTAGAAGCTGGTGAAGATGATCAGGACAGCTACCACAATCAGGCCCAAAGCCGACGCCACGCCGTAGTCACCCTGCTGGGTGAAGTTGATCATCCAGCTGGTCACGATGTGGGTCTGCTGCGCCGGTCCACCACCGGTCATGCCGTAGATGATCTCGGGGAAGTTGAAGACCCAGATCACCCGCAGCAGCACCGTCAGCAACAAGGTGGTCCGGATGAATGGGATCACAATCTGGAACAGCGTACGAACCTTGCCTGCTCCGTCGATCGCACCAGCCTCCAGCAGCTCCTCCGGTACCGACTGGAGCGCGGCCAAGATCATGATCGCGAAGAAGGTCACGCCGTACCAGACGTTCGCCACTATGACGGCAAACATGGCCGTTTTCGGCGTTGCCAGCCACGCGATGTTGGTCTCGATCAGCCCGGTCTTGCGGAGCAGGTCGTTGATGACGCCGAACTCGCCGTTGAACATCCAGCGGAACAAGATGCCGATCAAGAAGCCGGACACGGCCCAGGGGAAGAAGACCAACGCCTGGTAGATGCCGCGGAACCGGAACCTGCGACGCAGCAACAGCGCCAACCCGAATCCAATCAGCAGCTGCGGCACGATCGAGCCGACTACCCAGATCACTGAGTTCTTCAACACCGTGTAGAAGGTCGGGTTGGACAGCAATGTGGCGAAGTTGGAGAAGCCAACCCAGGGTGTGTTGCGCAGGTCAAACAGGTTCCACTGCCGGAAAGCCATCTGGCTGCCCCGGAGCAGTGGGTAGTAGGTGAAGACCGCCACGACCACCACAGCCGGAGCCAGGAAGCCGAGCAGGCTCAGCCCCTTGCGAATCGTGAACGGCTTTTTCTTGCTGTGGTGGTCAGTGACGCTCATCGGCAGCGATCAGCCATTCCACTTCTTGACCCAGAACTCGTCCCAGCTCTTCAGCAGCTCAGCAGTGCTCATCTTGTTGATCAGTACCTGCTGCACGTCGTTGTCCGCCTTGGTCGACCACTCGGTCCACCAGGCCACACCACGCGGCTGCACCACGGTCAGATAGGTGTCCGGCTGCTCGGTCATGGTGACGTACGACGCCCACGGGCCGGTCTTGTAGAACTCGTCCGCGCCGGCGGTCTTCAGGATCGGGACGAGGCTGTTCTCCTTGGCGAAGGTGGTGGAGGCGTCACCGGAGAGGAACTCGACCAGCTTGACGGCGGCCTCAGTGTTCTTGCTCGACTTGGCCACCCCCCAACCAGCGGTGGCCACCGGCTGCGACGCCTTGCCCGACGGTCCGGTGAGCAGCGGCGCAGTGTTCCACTGGTCCTTGGTAATGGACTTGGAGGCGTTGATGGTCGCAATCACCTCGGGGTCCTGCAGCAGGAACGCGGTGGAGCCGTTGTTGAAGCCTTCCACCATCTCCGGGTATCCCCATGCCACTGACGATGGCGGGGACGCCTTGGTGAACAGCTGGAAGTAGGTGTCCACCGCCTGCTGCGCCTCGGGCGCGACGAAGATCGACTTGCCGTCCTTGGTCTTGAACGCGTTCTCCCTGTCGATGGTGTCGCCGACGTAGGCCTCGATGCAGGCGACCACGTTGCCGTTGCCGTTCTTGCCGCCACGGAAGGCGTAGCCGTACCTGTTCTTGGACGGATCCTGGATCTTCGACGCCTGGGTTAGCAGCTCGTCCCAGTTCGTCGGCGGGGCGGAGAACCCGGCTTCCTTGATCAGGTCGGTGCGGTAGAACAGGCTCAGACCGTAGAAGCCGTACGGGATGAAGTAGGTCTTGCCGTCGGTGTGCTTGGAGTACTTCTGCGCCTGCGGAGTCAGGTTGGCAAACCCGTCCCACTTCTCCACGTCAGCGGTCATGTCGTACAGCCAGCCGTTGTTGGAGAACGGGCCGACCGTCAGATCGCGGACCTCGAGCACGTCGGCACCGCTGCCGGCCTGCAGCATCTGCTGGATCTTCTGGTCGGCCTGCTCGGTGGGCGGGCTGACCAGCTGCACCTTGATGCCCGGGTTGGCCGACTCGAACTCAGCAAGCAGCTTCTTCAGCACCTCACTGCGGGTCGGGTTGGTCAGGCTCTCGACCATCTGCAGGGTGACGTCACCGCCGCCGCCGGAACTCGAGCTGCCGCTGGAACAACCGGGCAGGGTGGTGGCGGCGGTCAGCGATGCAGCCGCCAGGATGAACTGTCTGCGCTTCATTGTTCTCTTCTCTCCTCAGGATTGATGGTCGGCGGCTCGGGATTGCTCTCGTGCGCCCACTTCACGAGCAGCGGTATGGCGCGCTCGATGAAGTCGATGTAGTCGTCGGTGGTGTTGTAGGCGTGCGCGGACAGCCGGAAGTAGCCCTGGCCCGCGAAGCTGGTGAAGGCGGTCTCGATTCCGGCTTCGGCGATCATCCGGTCCCGCAGACCGTTGGCGCTCAGATGCGCCGCGGCGAGCGGTGCCGGGACCTTGACCAGCCGGATGGGACCGATGGGCATCCCCACCTCCACGCTGCAGTCCACCCCGAAGCTGCGGCTCAGCGCGTCCACAATGCTGGCTTGGGCCCAGGCAGCCAGGTCGGAGGTGTAGCTCCGGACCCGGTCCCAGCCGAAGGTGTCCTCGATGTAGTGCAGGGCGGTCGGTGCCGCCAGCCAGCTCGTCAGGTCGACCGTGCCCTGATGGTCGAACCGCTCCGGGTACTCCAGGTCGCCACCCCAGGAGTCGATCAGCGGGTAGACCAGGTCAGCGACCTCCGGCCGGGCGATCAGAACGGCAGTCCCGCGGGGGGCGCAGCCGTACTTGTGCAGGTTGCCCACCCAGAAGTCCGCGTCCGCGTCCGCGATCGCGGTCGGCAGCATCATCGGCGCGTGGGCTCCGTCGACCAGGGTGAGGATCCCGCGGGCACGGGCCGCGGCGCAGATCCGGCCCACCGGCAACCGTCGCGCGGTCGGCGACGTGATGTGGTCGATGACGATCAGCTCGGTGCGGTCGGTCACGGCGGCCCAGACCGCGTCGAAAGACGCGTCCTCGTCGGCCTCCAGCGGTACGTTCGCGACCCGGAGCTGACCCCGAACCCGGCGGGCGGCCCGGGCAGCTCCCATGGTGACGGCGCCGTACCCGTGATCGGTGACCAGAACCTCGGCTCCGTCGCTGAGCTGGATGCTGTTGAAGACCACGCTTGCTCCACCGCTCGCGTTCGGCACCAGCGCGAGCCGGTCGGGCTCGATCCCGAGCATCGGTGCCAGCTGCCCGCGAACTCCGGCGATGCGTTGCGGCAGCGGCGGGAACCAGGCGACCGGCGCCGACTCCATCTGGGCCCGGACCGCCTGCTGATATGCCAGCGCGACGTTCGGCACCCCACCGAACGAGCCGTGGTTGAGATGCCGGATCAGCGGATCCAGCGCCCAGCCGGTGATTGCGGGCGACCCGTCGGCAGCGCGCAGCCGGGCCGGGGCGGCCGGGTCCAGCTGTCTCAGCACAAGCACCTCCATCAACGATTTCCAAGGATTGTCTGACGAGTTGCCCTATGTTTAGCATGAAAACCGATACTTCGCCTGTATTCATCAGACACTGGGGCTCCGCGCCTCGGGCCGGACGAGAGGTTGCCGTGTCAGCCGTAGACACCGCGTTCCAAGGACTGCGCACGATGATCGCGTCCGGGCGCCTCGGAGCCGGTCAGCGGTTCCCGATCGAGTCCCACCTGTGCGAGGAGCTGGGAGTCTCCCGCAGCTCACTCCGTGAGGCGGTCAGGATGCTGGCCGCGCTGGGCGTGGTCGAGGTACGCCAGGGTGCCGGCACCTACGTATCCCAACTGCAGGCCGCCGACATCGTCAGCAGCCTGACCCTGACCGTCGGGCTGCTGCCGCTGGAGGGCCTGCTGGAGATCTACGAACTCCGTCGGGTGCTGGAAGGCCATGCCGCATCCCAGGCGGCGGCCCGCCGTACCGACGAGTTCGTGGTCGAGATGGAGGCCCTGCTGGTTGAGCTCGAGGCCTGCACCGACCCGGACGAGACCGCCGAGCTGGATCACCGCTTCCATGCCATGTTCGCCTCCGCCGCAGGCAACCCCACCCTCGCCTCCCTGCTGGGAGTGTTCCGCAGCCGTAGCCGCAACTACCAGATCTTCACCTTCCCGAGCGGGCCGGAGATCAAGCGGGTCAGCGACGAAGGCCATCGCGCTATCGCCAACGCCATCAGCGCCCGGGACGCTGGTGCGGCCGCAAGCGCAGCCAGTGCCCACGTCGCCCAGACCGAGGTGTGGTTGCGCCGTCTTCAGCCTCCTCCAGCTCCGCGCGTGTCGACACCCAAGTGAGGACAATGAGCAGCAAGGCCTGACCGACCCGATGAGTTCGGCGCCTTCGACCGGTCTACGTCACCAGACCACAACGAAGGGGGAGCCACCTTGTCCGTCGGCAACCGAACGTTCTACCAGCTGCTCGTCAATAGCCTGCTGGTCTCGGTCATCAACTTCACGGTCTGGTTCGCGATCACCTTCTACGTTTACCTGCAAACCAGGTCGGTGTTCGCCACCGGCATGGTGGCGGGGATCTTCCTGGTCGCGACCGCGACGACCGGCATCTGGTTCGGCAGCCTGGTCGACCACCATCGCAAGAAGACCATGATGCAGATGTCGGCGCTGGTCTCCCTGGTTCTGTACGCCATGTGCTTCGTCATCTACCAGCTCACTCCGAAGGACGCGTTCACCGATCCGGCCAGCCCCATCCTGTGGGTGTTCATCGTCACGTTGATGCTGGGCGTGATCGCCGGCAACATCCGAGGCATCGCGCTACCGACCTTGGTGACGGTGCTGATTCCCGAGGACCGCCGCGACCGGGCCAACGGCCTGGTCGGCACCACTTTCGGTGTCTCCTTCCTGGTCACCTCGGTCATCAGCGGTCTGCTGGTCGGTGCTGGCGGCATGTTCTACGTGCTGCTGGTGGCCATGGCCGTCGTGCTGCTGGCCCTGGTCCATCTGAGCTTTGTCACCGTCGCCGAACCAGAGCCGGCGTCCGCCGGCGACGAACACCGAAAGGTCGACTTGCGCGGCACCATCCAGATCGTCCACCGGACCCCGGGGCTGATGGCTCTGATCTTCTTCTCAACCTTCAACAATCTTCTCGGCGGCGCCTTTATGGCCCTGATGGACGCCTACGGACTGTCCATGATGTCGGTGCAGGCGTGGGGTCTGCTCTGGGGCGTGCTGAGTACGGCGTTCATCTTCGGCGGCCTGGTGATCGCCAGGACCGGCCTGACCAGCAACCCGGTACGCCTGCTGCTGTTGGCCAACCTCCTGTTGTGGACGATCACCTGCCTGTTCCCGCTCCGCACCTCGGCCCTCCTACTCGCCGTCGGCATGTACATCTACATGTTCGTCGTGCCGTACATCGAGGCGGCCGAGCAGACGATCCTGCAGCGAGTGGTTCCCTACGAGCGGCAGGGCCGGGTGTTCGGGTTTGCCCAGAGCGTCGAGCAGGCGGCGTCGCCGCTCACCGCGTTCCTGATCGGACCCATCACCCAGTTCGCCTTCATTCCGTTCATGACCGACGGCCTCGGAGCCGAGCTGATCGGGCCCTGGTTCGGGACGGGTCCCGACCGTGGCATCGCGCTGGTCTTCGTGCTCTGCGGGATCCTCGGCGTGGCCCTCACCATGGTTGCCCTCAACAGTAGATACTACCGCCAGCTGTCCCAGCGCTACCTGGTCAGCCCCGACCCGGTCACGTCCGACCCTGGGTTAGCTGAACCCGTCGATCCGGGCTACTCCGATCTTGGAGTCGGCCATGCCGTAGAAGAGGTAGTGCACCCCGTCGATCTCCTCGATGGCCGTCGGGAACACAACGTTCGGGACGATGCCTGACCTCTCCTCTTCGGTCACCGGCTCCAGCAGCGGCGTCGAGGTTCGGGTCAGCACCCGCCATGGCCTCTCCGCGTCCAGGATGATGGCGCCGGCGGCGTAGTTGACGTTCTGCTGCTGCTGGAACGCTCGTACCAGCTCGCCGGTGACACCGTGGTGGATCAGCAGCCAGCCCTCCGGCACCCGCAATGGGGCCGGACCACCGCCGATCTTCAGCTCCTCGAAGTCGAACTGGGGGCCGGCGAGGAACCGGTGCTGACGCCAGAAAGCGAGCGCGCCGAGGTCCTCCTGCACCGCAGCGAGTGGCACGAAGGAGATCCAGATGCTGTGCCGGGTGTCCGGGATGCCGGCCGGTGGACGGTCACCCTCCCCTGGCCTGGTCTCCCCCAGGTCCCACATCGGGCGGTGCAGCACGGCCAGGCTTGGTGTCCCGTCCGGCGCGGTGACCGGCTCGGGGAAGAAGACCGTGTCCTTGTTGTGGAACAGGTTGAGGTCGCAGTCGAGGTCGTCGTCGTAGCCGAACAGCACCGGCCCCAGCCGGGTCCAGGTACGTAGGTCGGTCGAGGTGGCGATCGCGGTCCGTGGGCCCAGGGGGCCGAAGGCGACGTAGGTCATCACATGCAGACCCAGCGCCTCGATCCAGGTGGTACGCGGATCCTCGACGCCGGCGTTGGCTGCTCCGCGTTCCCAGCTTCGGTCCGGTTCCAAAACCACCGCCTCGCGCTGCACCGACGTCGGCACTCCGTCCACTGTCACTACCTTGGCTAGCCCGATCCGAGAGACGTTCCCGGCGGCCACCAACCTCGGCAGCAGGTAGACCTCGCCGTCCGGACCGCGCCCGCTGCCCGGGTTCAGCACCCCCTCTGTCTCCAGCGGGTTGCCGGGCTCAGGAGTCATGATCACCCCGAGCCTGGTCAGTTGATAAGGGAAGTCCTGGGCCTTGACGGATGGGTTCTCGGTCATTTTCTACGGCTCCGAATCGGTGCGGTGGGTGGCTCAGCCCTTGACGCCTGAGCCAAGGTCGGTGGAGGTGAAGTAGCGCTGGAACACGATGAACAAGATCACCACGGGCGCGGCAAGGACGACTGCTCCGGCGAGCATCGCTCCGAACGGGTTCGCCGCCGACGCGGCGACATTGCTGATGTAGTTCGCCAGGGAGACAGCCAGCGGCTGCATGTCGGCATCCTTGGTGATCAGGAACGGCCAGAGGAACTCATTCCAGGGCCCGATGAAGGTCAGCAAGATCACCGTCACCAGCGCGGGCCGGACCAGCGGCAGTGCTACCCGGGTCAGCAGGCCCAACTCGGAAGCGCCGTCGATCCGTGCCGCCTCGAACAGCTCCTTCGGCACCTGGAGGAAGTACTGCCGGAAGATCAGCACCGCCGTGGAGTTGATGGCGAACGGCAAGATCATGCCGAGGTAGTTGTCGGCGAGGCCGTAGTTGCGGGCCACCAGTACGTAGAGCGGCACAGTCAGCAGCTGGAACGGCACCACCTGCACCAGCAGCGCAAGAGCAAATGTCGCGCTCCGGCCCCGCCATTCAAGAACCGACAGCGCATACCCGACGAGCACGCCGAAGACGACGGTGCAGGCAATGACACCGCCGGTGAAGATGCCTGAGTTCACGAGTGCTCGGAAAAGGTTCACCCGCTGGTCGATGGCGGTGTAGTTGGCCCCGGTCAGGTTGCCGGGGTGCGGGAACGCGCCAGTGACGGTGGGATCGGGTGCTTCCTGCAGGGAGCCGATGATCATGTAGTAGAACGGGAACACAAAAGCTACGGCCCCCGTGAAGAGGACGACGCCGCGCAGGATGGACTGGGGTTTCGACATCAGTCTTTCCCTCCTGCGAAGCGGTTCTGGAGTGCGGCGATCACCAAGGTGCCGATCACCAGCACGATCCCGATCGCGGCGGCGTAGCCCGGCTTGCCCTGTTCGATCCCCTGCTGGTACATGATCAGCACCGGCGAGCTGGACGCGCCGTTCGGGCCGCCGCCCCCCGTCAGCAGGTAAGGTTCGGTGAACAGGTTCGACCCGACAACGGTGGAGAGCAGCAGCACCAGAACGGTCGCCGGGCGCACGCCGGGCACTGTCACGTTCCAGAAGGACCTGATCCGGCTGGCACCATCGGTGGCAGCGGATTCGTACAGCTCCCTCGGGACGTTCTGCAAGGCCGCCAGGTAAAGCAGGATGTAGACGCCCATCTGCTTCCACGTAACGAACAACGCGATCGATGGCATGGCCCAGTGCGGGTTGATCAACCAGGTTGGCTCCGGAGCCAGTGGTCCGAGCACGTTGTTCACCAAGCCGGTGCCACTGAACAGGAAAAGCCAGACGGCCACCACCGCAACACTGGCGGAGACGTACGGGACGTAGTAGGCCACGCGAAGTGCGGTGCGGAACCGGGTGACCTGGTTCAGCAGCGTGGCGAGCAGCAGTGAGATGACCACCGTCAACGGGACGTTGATCACCAAGAAGATGGCCACGTTGACGAACGAACGCCGTACGGCCGGGTCGGAGAAGAGCTGGACATAGTTCGCCAGCCCGACGAACGGTCGCTCCACCTGCGCACCCGGCGCGGCGAAGAAGTAGTCGTGGAACGACATGTAGCCGGCGAACACCAGGGGGTAGGCGAAGATGGCCAGCACGAACACCAGATAGGGAGCGCTGAACAGCCAGCCCAGCGGATGCCTCCCCAAGATCAGGATCGCTCTACTTCTGGGCAGCAAGCTCATTGATCTTCTCGGCCGCCCCCTTGAGCGCCTCGGTGACATCACCGTCTCCGGTGATGACTGCCTTGGTGTAGGCATCACGGAGAGTCTGCAGCATCTCCACCGTGTGCGGCCCGCCGGGAACCTCCACCGTCCGCGACGCCTGGTCGCCGAACTGCTTGTAGGCCGGGTTTTTGGCGAAGTAGTCCGGGTACTCGCTCTGCAGGTTCTCGCGCAGCGGCATCTGACCGGTCTTGGCCAGCAGCTCCCCGTCCTGCTCCGGGCCGGTGGCAAACTTCAGCACCTCCCACGCGGTCCCCTGGTTCTTGCAGGCGGTGAACAGCCCGACATTCTTGGCGTCACTGAAGGTGTAGGTCTCGGCGGCGGGGACGCCGTTCTTGGTCGGCACCGGCACCGCGCCCCAGTTCACCTTTCCCTTGTAGACCGACACTGCCCACGGGCCGACGATGGCCATAGCCGCCTTCTTGTCTGCGAACGAGTCGCCCTGGTACCGCTCCTTGCCGGCCAGACCGGCGCTGTAGATCGACTTCCAGAACTCGCCGACGTCTATCCCAGCCTGGTCGGCGATGGTCGCCTTGCCCTCGGCCACGATCTGCTGGCCGCCGCTCGCGGCAGAGAACAGCGGGATGAAGTCGAACTGGGTCTGGAAGAACTCACTTGTCGGCGACGGATAGATGGCGTACGGCGCGGCGCCGGTGCGCTTCAAAGTCTTGGCGGTGCTCAGGAACTCATCGTAGGTGGCGAGCTTTGGCTTCTCCGGGTCCAGTCCGGCCTTCTTGAACAGGTCCTTGTTGTAGAAGATCATCACCGGGTTCGCCTTCCAGGGCAGCTGGTAGAAGCCTCCATCAGCAGCCTTGTACTGGTCCGCCGCCGCCCCGGTGCGCGCGCTGATGTAGGCCTCGCCGTCACCGAAGCTGGTGAGGTTCACCAGGCCGCCCTGTCGCTGGAACTGGCCGACGGCGGCCGGAGCGGTGTTGAACACCAGGCACGGCGCGGTGCCGGCGGTGATGGCGGCACCAATGACCTCTTCGCTGCTCTTGCCGGCTGGGATCTCCTGAGCCGTCACTTCCTCGTCCGGATGGGCGGCGTTCCAGCTGCTCACCATGGCCTTGCCCCACTCCACCTCGGCCTCGTTGTTGGAGTACCAGATGGTGATCGGGCCGCGGGCGGTGACTGCATCGGAACCCTTGTCACCGTCGCCGCCGCTGCAGCCACCCAGCGACAGGCCTAGGGCGGCTAGCAGGGCGAAGCTCTTCAGAGTGCGTCGACGCACGGTGTCTCCTTGTAATGTGCGGGGTAGGGCGTTCGGTCAGCGTGGCTGGGGGGTCCGGTGGAGGCACCGACGAGGAGCTCCGCCGCGGGCAGCTCCAGATTCGGCGCCTCTGCTACGGCGATGAGCTGAAGCAGCGTTCTGGCCGCTTCGCGGCCCCAGGCCGCCGGGTCGGCAACCACGGTGGTCAGGCTGGGATAAACGTGGCGGGCCAGGTCAGTCCCGTCGAAGCCGGTGATCGAGATGTCGGCGGGAACACGGAGGCCTCGCTGGTGGACGACTCCCATACCGGCGATAGCCATCGGGTCGCTGGCGTACACGATGGCAGTCGGCGGGCTGGCAGCGTCTAGTAGCCGATGGGTCTCCGCGGCCCCGGCGGCGGCAGAAAAGTCGGTGTCCACCACCCGATCCGGGTGCAGTCCGGCTCCGGTCATGGCGTCGACAAAGGAGTCGCGGCGCCGCCGACCGTGCACCATCTGCGGCTCGCCGGCGACATAGGCGATCCGGCTGTGCCCAAGCCCGACCAGGTGGGCCACTGACTGGCGAACGCCATGTGCGTCGTCCAGGTTCACCACCGGGAAGGCGCTGGAGCGGTCCGGATGACCGATCATCACCGCCGGCAGCCCCAGCTCAGCGAGCAGCGCCAGTCGTCTGTCGTCATATCGCAGGTCAGTCAGAAAAACCCCGTCGACCCGGCTATCCGCGACCAGCCTCCGATAGGTGCGAAGCTCCGTGTCCGCGTCCGGCACCACACTGAGGACAAGGATCCTCCCCTCTCCGGTCAGCCCCATCTCGACGCCGGCGATGAAGGCCGGGAAGAACGGGTCGGCGGCAATGACCCGTGGGTCGCGGCGGACCACGAGACCGAGGGCGAACGACGTCCGGGTTGACAGGGAGCGGGCACTGAGGCTGGGCCGCCACCCGATGGCCGCGGCCGCCTCCCTGATCCGGGCTCTGGTCTGCGGCGCGACTCCGGGACGGTCGTTGAAGACGAAGGAGACCAGGCCTTTGCTGACCCCCGCGGCTCTGGCCACGTCGGCGATAGTTGGCTTGGGGTCGCCCATCGCCACCTCCTTGTGGGTTAAACCGGTTTAGCCGACCGTATATCGGTCTCGGGGACGATGCAAGCACCGGAGCACGGCGATCCTCGCAGTCGTTGGTCGCCAGCCATTATGCAACGCTGCTTCTTAATGCCATGGAAAACTACTGTTGGCATTCCTGGCCGTGATGAACCAGGCTGCTAGACATGGAATTCACACATCTTGGCCGGACCGGCCTCACAGTCTCACGCCTCTGCCTCGGCACTATGAACTTCGGCCCGCAGACCGAAGAAGCCGACGCGCACAGCATCATGGATTCGGCGCACAGCCAGGGCATCAACTTCTTCGACACTGCGAACGTGTACGGCGGTGTCGACCACCGCGGTTGGACCGAGGAGATCGTCGGCCGGTGGTTTGCCAGCGGCGGCGGCCGCCGGGAGAAGACTGTCTTGGCCACCAAGCTCTACGGCGAGATGGGCACCTGGCCCAATGAGAACAAGCTCTCGGCTCTCAACATCCGGCGGGCGCTCGACGCCAGCCTGAAGCGCCTGCAGACCGACTACATCGACCTGTACCAGTTCCACCACATCGACCGGGAGACGCCGTGGGACGAGATCTGGCAGGCCATGGAGGTCGCAGTCCAGCAAGGAAAGATCGTCTATGCCGGCAGTAGCAACTTCGCCGGCTGGCACATCGCCGATGCTCAGGCCGCCGCGGCGAGGCGAAACTTCACCGGGCTGGTCAGCGAGCAGTCCATCTACAACCTGCTTGTCCGCGACGTCGAGCTTGAGGTACTGCCGTCCGCGCAGCACTACGGGCTGGGCGTCATCCCGTGGTCTCCGTTGCAGGGTGGCCTGCTCGGCGGGGTGATCAAGAAGGCCAACGAAGGCAAGCGCCGGCTGGAGGGGCGTGCCGCGGAGAGTGTCGCCAAGCACCGCGACCAGCTGGAGGAGTTCGAGAACTTCGCCGAGGAGCTCGGCCATGAGCCGGGCGACATCGCTTTGGCGTGGTTGCTGCACCAGCCTGCCGTCACCGGCCCGATCATCGGCCCGCGTACGCAGGAGCAGTTAGACGCCGCAATCCGGGCAGTCCACGTCAAGCTGGACGCTGACGCGCTGGCTCGGCTGGATGAGATCTTTCCCGGTCACAAGCCGGCGCCCGAGGACTACGCCTGGTAGTTGACCGAGCTAGCTGACGATTAGTGCCTCCCGCTTCCCCAGAGCGGGAGGCACTAACCCCTCCCCGACGACACAAAATCTCGTTCGATGATCGAAGACTTGATCCTTCAAGTAAGGTACTTAGTTGCGCGTGTTGTGTCAAGACCTTCGATAGGGTCATTGCATGGCGGACACTCCCTGGCTCACCAGGGTTGAGCAGGAAACATGGATAGCACTGGTTAACGTCGCCATGCGGCTGGAAGGCAACCTCGACCAGCACCTGCGACGAGACGGCGGGATAACCTTCGCCGAATACCTGGTGCTGGCAATGCTGTCGGAGAACCTCGATCGCACGCTGACCCTGAGTGAGCTCGCGGCGAGGACGAACTCGTCGGCCTCACGGATGTCGCACATCATCACCCGGCTGGAAAAACGGGAGTGGGTAGTACGGCAGCCCTCTCCCCATGACGGTCGCACCACCCTGGCGTTCCTCACCGACGCCGGTCTGGACACGGTGCTTCGTCTTGCACCGCTGCACGCCAAGTATGTCCGCGACCTCATCTTCGACATCCTTGACGCCGACGACCTGGCCCCGCTCAGAGTCGGGCTGCAAAAGATCGCCGATGGGATCACACCGGTGAGTGGACGCAGCCACGTTCCAGACCCGCGTCCTTCCGAAGCCCCGCGGCCATAAGCGCTACGCAGCCGCAGTCGGTTCCTGCGAGGTGGCGAACTGGTCCATCAGTGCGGCCGCGGCAGCGCTCGCCTTCACCGGCATCGCCGCAGCCACCTGCCACTGCAGCAGATCGCCCGCCACCGGGACCGCCCGGAGAGTGGCCGGCCGCTTACGGGCGAAGTGTTCCGGCACGATGGCGATACCTAGGTCGTGCCCGACCAGGTCGAGCAGAGTGTTCACGTCGTTGACCTCCATGGCCACTCGGTGTTTGATTCCGGCGGCGGCGAAGGCCTGCTCGGTCAGCACCCGTGCACCCCACCCCGGCAGGAAACCTACCAACACCTCCCCCGCCAGCTGCTCCAGCGCCAGCGATGGGTAGTGCGCCAGCCGGTGGCCTGGATGGCAGAGGACAACAAAGCCCTCCGACCACAGCGGAGCAAGTTCGATCCCGCGTGGGTTGGCCCCGCAGACGGCGATCAGCGCCAGGTCCAGCTGCCCCAACAGCAGCCGATCGAGAAGCGTGCTGGATCCCTCGAAGGTCAGCCGCACCTCGACGCCGGGATGCCGCGAACGGAACGCCGCCAGCTCGCTCGGCAGGTTGATCACGCCGAGGCACTGCTCGGTGCCGACACTGATCGTCCCACGGAGCACGCCACGGACAGCTTCAACCGCATTGCGAGCAGCCGCGGCGCTGTGCACGGTCCGGACCGCCTCGGTCAAGAAAGCCTGGCCGGCCTGGGTGAGCTCGACCCGGCGGGTGCTGCGGAGGAACAGGTCGGTCCCAAGCTCGGTCTCGAGCGCCCGTACAGAAGCGGAAAGCCCGGACTGGGAGATGTGGAGCAGCTCCGCCGCGCGGGTGAAGTGTTGCTCATCCGCAACGGCGATAAAGTGCTCTAACTGACGCAGTTCCACAAGACTTGATTCTAGTTCAGCCCTCCCACTCCTACCTGTGACAGCGGCCACGATCCGGCTTCTCCGGCCCCTTTTGGGGGTGATGAGAACAGATCTCAGCCGAGCAGACCTCGAATCTCCTCCGCGGTCAGAGCGGCACCGCCGAGCGCATCGTCGCCAAGCACCGAGTCGAACAGCTTGGACTTTCGTGCCTTGAGCTCCATCACCTTCTCCTCGATGGTGCCCTGCGCCACCAGGCGGTACACCATGACCGTCTTGGTCTGGCCGATCCGATGCGTCCGGTCGACCGCCTGCGCCTCCGCGGCCGGGTTCCACCACGGGTCCAGCACGTAGCAGTAGTCAGCCTCGGTGAGGTTCAGCCCAAACCCGCCGGCTTTCAAGCTAATCAAGAAAACTGACGCAGACCCGGACCGGAACTCCTCCACGACTGCACCGCGGTTCCGGGTGCTGCCGTCCAGATACGCGTAGCTGATTCCCTCGACCTCAAGTCGCTTCCTGATCTTGTGCAGAAACCCGGTGAACTGGCTGAAGACCAGCGCCTTGTGGCCCTCCTGCACTACCTCGTTGAGATGCTCCGCCAGCACGTCGATCTTGCTGGCCGGAACGCCGGCGTGGGCTTCATCCACCAGACTTGGGTCCAGGCTCAGCTGCCGCAGCCGGGTCAACGAACCCAGAATCGTAAACCGGTTGGTGTCGATGTCATCGATCAGACCCAAGATCTTTTGCCGTTCCCGTTGGAGATAGGTCTGGTACAGCCGTAGATGTTTCGGTTCCAGCACGACTTCGATGACCTGCTCCTGTTTCGGAGGAAGGTCCGCCGCGACAAGGTCCTTGGTCCGACGCAGCATCAACGGTCGGATCCGCCGGCGCAGCTGCGCCAGCAGATCGGCGTCGTGGCCTCGCTCGATCGGCTTGCGATAGTGCTCGGAGAACCGGTCCGGATGAGGAAACAGCCCAGGGGCGACGATGGACAGCAGCGACCACAGGTCCATCAGGCTGTTTTCCAGCGGCGTGCCGGTGATGGCCAGCTTGAATCCGGCGGACAGCCGCCGAGCGCACTGGTATGTCTTGGCCCGGTGGTTCTTGACGAACTGTGCCTCGTCCAAGATCATTCCGGCCCATCGGGCCGATTGGTAGCCATCGAAGTCGATCCGAAGCAGGGTGTATGAGGTGATCACCACGTCGGCGCCGGCTATCAGCTCGGACAGCTTCTGCTTGCTCTTGGCCTGCGACGCCCCGACCGTCACCACTCGAAGATGCGGAGCGAACCGAGCCGCCTCGTTGGCCCAGTTGGGCACCACGCTGGTGGGCGCCACCACCACGAACGGCCCGCCGTCGGGACGAAGGAGCTTGCATCGGCAGATCAGAGCCAACGCCTGCAGCGTCTTCCCGAGGCCCATGTCGTCGGCCAGGATGCCACCCAGACCGTGGTCGTACAAGAAGGACAGCCACCGATACCCGTCGAGCTGGTACGGGCGGAGCTCGGCCTGCAGAGTCGCGGGCACGTCTACCGGCTCGACCAGGGTCGCATCCATCAGCCCGCTGACGGTCTTCGACCAGCGGTCTGCCTGCTCCACGACGACACCCAGCTGGAGCAGCTCCTCCCACAGACTTGCCTGGTACGTGCTGATGCGAAGCGTCTCAGTGTCGTCGCCCTCCTGCAGCGCCCGCGCTTCCTCGATCAGGGTGCGCAGCCGGCTGAACTCCTTGCGATCCAGCTCGAGGTAGACCCCGCTGTCCAAGATCAGATGGTCATCACCACGGCTCAGCGCAACAAACAGCTGGTCAAACGGGAGGACCTCTCCTTGCACGGACACCTTGATGTGCAGGTCGAACCAGTCGGAACCGTCGTCGTCGCTGGTCGACAGCTCCACCAGCGGCGCGTCGTCCAGCCGTCGATAGTCGGGCA
The DNA here is from genome assembly GCA_025965155.1 of Propionibacteriaceae bacterium. Taxonomy (GTDB): domain Bacteria; phylum Actinomycetota; class Actinomycetes; order Propionibacteriales; family Propionibacteriaceae; genus Microlunatus. Next base: position 52,969 of record JAOPXN010000116.1, on the reverse strand, counting down.
CCTCACCGATCAGCTCGACCTCGACACCGCACTTCGCCAGCCCCGGCAGCACTTCTTCCACGAAGTGGACGGCATCCAGGTCCGCCAGCAGCGCATGAGCAGCCGGCAGGTACTCCGCATTCGTCCGCGGCGAGCCGGATCCGTCCGCCGCCAGCTGCGGCATCCGGCGGTACGGCAGCGGCAGACCGGTGACCAGCGCCCGTTCCGCCGCGGCGTCCCGCACGGTACGGCTGTCCACACTCGCGTCGAGGTCGAAGAACCGGCTGGAATCACCCGCTCGGTAACGGAAGGACCAGTCCAACCGGATCCGATGCTCTGGCCGGAAGGAAGCCTTCAGGTGGAGCACCGGCGCTACGTACTCCGGAAGCTGGACTGTGGGGTCGTGCGAGACGACGCTCGCCTTACGGCGTAGCCGCGGGTAGTAGTCGGACAGGAACCGGTCCTCGTCCGCGGCGGGGATCCGTACCGGGTGTGAGTCCAGCACCAGCTGTCGCAGCTCGTGACCCAGCGGCGACTCGAGCCGGAGTAGTCGCAGCGGATCGTCGGGGTGGGACAAGAACAGCCCGTGCGCTGGTTCCCCCAGCAACCCGATGGCGGCCAGCGAGATCGGTTGGGCGCCGACCCGCAGGGCCGGCTGCAGCTGGAGACCGCCCTGCGGGGCGCGGTTCACCTCCAGCTCCACCACCGCCGCTTCCTCGACGACCTCCAGCGGTGGCTGCTCGAGCCCCGGCCCGATCAGAGCCAGGTCGATCTCACGGGCGTCGGCGAGCAGCGACCAGATGCTGCCTCCCACGGTGTTCATTGTCATCCAGGGGGTCTTCGGATAGACGAAGCGTGCCGCCGGTCCGGCCGCGGATCGCAGTTGCAGCAGCAACTCGCGCTGTTCGGGTGGATGCAGGCCGGAGGAGACGTCGAGCTCATCCCAGGACACGCCGCTGCGGACCCATCGGCCACTCCGGCCCCGCTGCAACGGTCGGACCCTAAGCTCCCGGCGCCCCGGGTAGCCCCGCAGCCCCGGTAGCGTTTGCACCTCAAACTCCAGCCCGAGCGGAACGCGGGCGGCCGGCGGCACCGGATCGGGGGCCGCCACCAGCCTGCCGAGCACGCGTTCCCAGGGCGCCCGGTCGATCTGCTGCTGGACCTGCTCGACCGTCCGGGCCACGATCAGAACCGCAACAGCGTGTTTGCAGTCCAGTGCCACGGGGCAGCTGCAGTGGCCGCGGTGAGCCCGTGGCGCGCCCGGCTCGTCCGAGGCGAGCCGGACCGACGTGGAGTAGGCCTCCCGGTGGCTGCCGCGGACGCGTCCGGTGACAACTTGAGTCTCGGGGTCGTAGCCGACCCCCATCACATGGCCGGAGCGTGCGTAGACGAGGCCACGGGCGAACGCCTCGTGGCCTGCCATCGCGACGATGGCGTCGTTGTCGAGCAACGCCCGCCATGACCCAGCCATGCAGCGATGGTAGTCACCGCATCTGACACTCCAAGCTGTTCAGGCTCGGGCCAACGCCGCTACGGTGGCGTGAGCGCCGCGGGCGTAGAGCGAGTCCAACGCATCCAGGTAGGCCTCCACGAAACGAGGCTGGTCCGCCAGGTCGCCGAACAGCTCGCGGTTGCGGATGAAGGCCGTCCGGTCCTCTCGCTGGGTCAGCGCGGTAGCCGTCAGCTGGTCAGCCAGCCGGTCCACCACAACGATCGGGTCCCCGTTCTCGCCCACACCCTCGGCGTACCGAGCCCAGCTGGCGACGATGGCGGCGGACAGCCGCACCGGACGACCGTTGGCCAGGTTGTCCATGATCACCGGCACCAGCCACTTGGGGATCCGGTCGGACGACTCCGCTGCAAGCCGGGCCACGGTGTCTTTGACCTCAGGGTTGGAGAACCGCTCGATCAGGGTGGCGGTGTAGTCGTTCAGATCGATGCCCGGCACGGGCCGCAGCGTCGGTATCCCTTCGGTGTGCATGTATGCCAGCAGGAACTTGGCGAACACCGGGTCGGCGGCGGCCTCGTGCGCGTACTGGTATCCACTCAGATGCGCGAAGTACGCCAGGGCCTGGTGCGAGGCGTTTAGCAACCGAAGCTTCATCAGCTCGTACGGCTCCACGTCAGCCACCACCTGGACGCCGGCGTCCTCGTAGGGCGGACGACCGTCGGCGAACGAGTCCTCCAGGACCCATTGGAAGAACGGCTCGGCCACCACCGGCCAACCGTCGTCGATGCCGAACTGCTCGCGGATCTCGGCCCGGTCCGTGTCGGTAGTCACGGGCGTGATCCGGTCCACCATGGAGTTCGGGAAGCGTGCGTTGTCCTCGATCCACTGCGCGAGCTCGGGATCGAGCGCGGAGGCGAACGCGCCGAAAGCCCGCTGCGCGACATGTCCGTTGCCCTGGATGTTGTCGCAGGACATCACCGTGAAGGCAGGGATCCCGCGGTCCCGGCGCCGGCGCAGCCCCTCGGTGATCAAGCCGAACGTGGTCCGCGGCGCGGCCGTCCCAGCAAGGTCAGCTGCGACAGCTGGATTGCGGAGGTCGAACTCGCCGGTGACCGGGGAGATGTTGTAGCCGCCCTCGGTCACCGTGAGCGAGACGATCTTGGTAGCCGGGTCGGCTAGACGCTCCAGCACGGCCTCTGGATCGTCCGGTGCGAAGAGGTAGTCCACGATGGAGCCGATCACCCGCGCGTCGCGGTGCCCGTCCGGGTGCTTCTCGACCAGGGTGTAGAGCCCGTCCTGGGCACGCAGGACGTCGGCCATCCGCCGGTCGCCGGGCATCAGCCCGACCCCGCAGATCGCCCACTCCTGGGCAGTGCCGGCGTTGAGGAGCCGGTCGATGGCCAGCGCCTGGTGGGCCCGGTGGAAGCCCCCCACGCCGAAATGAAGAATCCCGGCCGTCAGGGCCGTCCGGTCGTAGTCCGGTGTCGCCACGTCGGCGGAGGCTGTCGTGAGAAGCGAGTCAGCGGTCATCTGATCAACATATCGCTAGAACCGGAGCAGCACCTTGCCCGAGCGGGCGGGGTCGAGCGCGGTCTGGAACGCCTCGAGAGCGTCCGTCACATCGAACTCGTGCGTCACCACGGGATCGATCTGCAGGGACCCGTCCTCGAGGGCGGCGATCACCTCGTCGATCTCGTCGTTGAACCGGAAGGAGCCGACCAGCTGCAGCTCCCGGACGATCGCCGTCGCCACGGGGATCGGCTGGTCGCCTGAGGGCAGCATGCCGACCATCACGATCCGGCCGCCGCGGGTAGCCGCGCGGATCGCCGAGGCCAGGCCTTGCCTACTGCCCGACGACTCGATCACCACATCGGCGTCCACCGCATCGACTGCTGCGGTGTCGGCCGCCAGCATCGTATGAGTGGCCCCAACCCTACGGGCGATCTGCAACGCATGCTCATGCAGATCCACCGCGACGATCTCGGTGGCGCCGGCACGCTTCAGGACCGCCACAACCAGCGCGCCGATGGGACCGGAACCGATCACCAGAACGCGGCGGCCGGCGACCGGGCCGGCTTGGGCGACTGCGTGCCAGGCCACCGCGGCTGGTTCGATCAGGGCGGCGGTCCGCATCGGCAGCTCACGATCCAGCGGTCTCAGCATCCGCCCGGGCAGCGATGCATACTTCACGAAGGCTCCATCGGTGTGCGGCAGATGCGCCGCGCTCCCCAGATAGGTGCCTGCCGGGGACAGGTTCGGCCGGTCCGCCGGGAAGCGCACCCTGCCGTCTCCGGGGTCCGGCCGGGCAGGATGCACCGCCACCGGCGTACCTGCCGACGGACCGGACCCGTCGCGGGCCGGCCGCAGCACCCGTCCGACGATCTCATGGCCGAGCAGCATCGGCGCCCGAAGGATGGAGGTGCCAGACGAGCCGTGCTGCCAGTAATGAAGATCGGAGCCGCAGATTCCGCCGTACACGATCTCGACCAGTGCCTCGTCCGGACCGGGTGGTCTGATCTGTACCTGCTGCACCCGGAGATCACCGGCCCCGTGCGCCACCACGCCGAGGCCCAAGCTCGGGAGCTCATCACCGGCTGCTCCCCTTCTTAAGTCGTCCATGATCGCCATTGTTGCGTAGCCAACCGGCGTAGATGGCGACGTCGTCATCGTCGGAGCCGGAGATGTGCCAGCATCTGAGAGGTGCGCGTACTCAAGTGGGCGGATCTGGCCGCCAAGGTGTTCCTCTTGGCGCTGCTCGTGTCCGCTCTAGTCTGGCCGGACCTTTCCGGAGTTAAGGAGAAGGCCGGCACCGCGCGGTTGGTGATCTATCCGCTCGGTGCGGCCGTGGTGCCTGTGTGGTGGCGGCTGTCCGGCCGTCGGCGGGCCGTGGCCGACGGATCGACGCCGGCGAGAGGGTATCCGTGGGCAGCCGATCTGCTGATCACGCTCCCCTGGTTCCTTGACCTGCTGGGCAACCGGCTGAACCTCTTCGACACGGTCGTCTGGTGGGACGACCTGATGCACTTCCTCAACTGGCTTTTGCTGACCGCCGGGGCGCTGCTCGTGGGAACGTTCCAGCGGCCGGCGCTGTCACGGGGAGTGCTGCTGATGTGCGCGCTCGGCTTCGGCGTCACCGCGGCTGTGCTGTGGGAGCTGGGCGAGTACGTGGCGTTCGTCCGCGGATCGCCAGAGCTAGCAACTGCCTACACAGACACACTGGGAGACCTCGCGCTCGGGACGCTAGGCGCCGTGTGCGCCGGTCTCGCCATCGGCCAGCTCCAGGCTCGTGGAATGCTGACCGTGTCCAGCCAGACGCACTCAGGAGGGTTCACCGCCAGATGACGCTCATCGGGTTCCACGCCTCGCACGAACAGATCCATCCCGCCCAACTGCTCCGCGACGTGCAAGCGGCCGAAGCCGCCGGCTTCGATGCAGCGATGTGCTCGGACCACTTCGGGCCTTGGAGCCAACGGCAGGGACATTCCGGCTACGCGTGGGCCTGGCTCGGCGCGGCACTGGCCAGCACCACACTGCGGATGGGCGTGGTCACCGCGCCGGGTCAGCGGTACCACCCGGCCGTGCACGCCCAGAAGATTGGCACCCTCGCCGCGATGTTCCCCGGCCGGTTCTGGGCGGCGCTGGGGAGCGGTGAGAACTCCAACGAGCACATCACCGGCGATGGCTGGCCACGGAAGGAGGTACGGCAGGCGCGGCTGCGCGAGTGCGTCGAGGTCATCCAACGGCTGCTGGACGGGGACACCGTCTCGCACCGGGGGCTGGTGTCGGTGGACCGTGCGCGGTTGTGGACCCTCCCGGACCAGCGGCCGAAGCTACTGGCTCCTGCGGTCACCCCGGCCACCGCCGCCGAGGGGGCCCAGTGGGCGGATGGGCTGATTACCATCAACCAGCCCGCCGACGTCCTACGATCCGTACTTGACGCCTATCGGTCGGCCGGTGGCGGCGGAACAATCGCAGTCCAGGTGCATCTGTCCTGGCACCCGGACCGGGCGGAGGCGACGCGGATCGCTCATGATCAGTGGCGTAGCAACATCTTCCCGCCGCCCGTGTGTTGGGATCTGGAGACGCCGGAGCACTTCGATGTGGTCAGCGAGCAGGTCACCTCGGAGCAGGTAGCGAAGGTAGTAAGCATCTCCGATGATCTTGGTCGACACGCTGAGTGGCTACACGATCTTGCCGAACTAGGCTTCGATGAAATCTACCTGCACCACGTCGGCCAGGAACAGCAGCCGTTCATTGACCGGTTCGGCGCTGACGTCCTTCCCCAGCTGAGATGCGCATCATGAGCCAGGTAGAAAACAGCAACCTCTGGTGGAAGAATGCGGTCCTGTACTGCCTCGACGTGGAAACTTTCTTCGACTCCGACGGCGACGGGATTGGCGACCTTCCCGGACTACACGAGCAGATTGACTACCTCGCCGAACTCGGGATCACCTGTCTGTGGCTGATGCCCTTCTATCCCACGCCCAACCGGGACGACGGCTACGACATCACCGACCACTTCGGCGTGGACTCACGGCTCGGCAGTATCGGCGATGTTGTCGAGCTGATCCGGGCTGCGAACAACCGCGGGATCCGGGTAATCGCGGACCTCGTGGTCAACCACACCTCCGAGCAGCATCCCTGGTTTCAGGCCGCACGGTCGTCGAAGGACTCCCCGTTCCGCGACTTCTACATCTGGCGGTCCGACCCCCCGCCGGACACCTCCGCCGAAGTCGTCTTCCCCGACCAGGAGGGCAGCCTGTGGGAGCTCGACGAACAGACCGGTGAGTGGTACTTCCACCGGTTCTACAAGCAGCAGCCCGACCTGAACATCGCCAATCCGAAGGTTCGCGACGAGATCCTCAAGGTGATCGGGTTCTGGCTGCAGCTGGGCGTGTCAGGGTTCCGGGTGGACGCCGTCCCCTTCTTGATCGAGACGACCGGGCTCACCGCCGACGCCATCTCCGGGTTCGGTGAACCTCACGACTATCTTCGGTCACTGCGCTCCTTCCTCAACCAGCGCAACGGTGAGGCGATCCTCCTCGGGGAAGTGAACCTGGCGTACCAACATCAGCTGAAGTTCTTCGGCTCGGACGGCGATGAGCTCTCGATGATGTTCGACTTCGTCGGCATGCAGAATCTGTATCTGTCCTTGGCGCGGGCCGACTCCGAACCCGTGGTCAACGCTCTCAAACAGCGCCCCAGCATTCCGGCTCAGTCGCAGTGGGCCACCTTCGTCCGCAACCACGACGAGCTCACCTTGGACAAGCTGCCCCCTTCCCAGCGGGAGGAGGTCTTCGACGCGTTCGGACCGGAGAAGCGGATGCAGCTCTACGGCCGAGGCCTTAAGCGCAGACTCCCTCCGATGCTCGATGGCGATCCACAGCGGCTGCGGATGGTCTATAGCCTGCTCTTCAGCCTGCCCGGGACACCCGTGATCTTCTACGGCGAGGAGATCGGTATGGGTGAGAACCTGAAGGCTGAAGGCCGCTCGGCCGTGCGTACCCCGATGCAGTGGACTTCTGAAAAAAACGGCGGGTTCTCCACTGCTCCGGCGAACCGGCTGCATGCCGCAATGGCGACCGACGGTTTCGGGCCCGCCGAGGTGAACGTGGTGGCCCAACGCAGCGATCCGGGCTCGATGCTGGCCTTTGTCACTCGGCTGATCCACCGCTACCGGGACTGCCCGGAGCTCGGCTGGGGACAGTTCGAGGTGATCGACCAGCCACACCGAGCCGTCCTGGCCCACTCCTGTACCTGGCAAGGGCGGGCGGTGATCGCGGTGCACAACCTGGGCCCCGACGCGGTCAAGGTACCCCTTCAGGTGCCGGATGCGGCCGGACAGGTTCTGCATGACCTGTTCGGCGGCGAGAGCTGCGAGGTGGACGCATCCAGTGCCACTGAGATTGAGCTGGAGGGCTACGGCTACCGCTGGCTGCGGAGGTATCGCAAGGATGACCGCCGGATCTAGGCAGCATAAGGGCACTCAACCGCCGAATTGGAACTAGCGACAGTTTCGCCTAGGATTCTGCTTGGTCTCGGGGCGAACCCGGTTGTCAACGCATTCGGCGCGTGTGGTAACCGCAACTACTTCGGAAGAACCCCAATGACCTCACTCCCATTGACGGTGGGCGCCCGCGTCGTTACCGGTCTCGTCGCTGCGTTCGCGTTGGCGATCTCGTCCATCGCACCGTCCGCCCTCCTGCCCACCGCCGCTGCAGCTGCCACAGCCAAGGCGCCGGCGACACCGATCGATCTGCCGACCAGCATCGAGCCCCTGACGGGATACGTTCCGGCGACCTCCTGCAACCCGGTCGCGAAGCCAGGTGCGGCCAAGCTGGGCAAGCTGCTGACCAGCTCCGACCCCGGCACGAGCTACGGGATTGACCGCACCTGCGGTGTCGACCCGCTTCCCACCACCGAGCACTACGAAGGCCGCGCCGTTGACTGGATGGTCTCGGTGCGCAAGCCCAAGGAGGCGGCCCAGGCGAACGCCGTGATCAAGTGGCTGCTGGCGACCGACAGCGCGGGCAACAAGTACGCCAACGCCCGCCGCCTCGGAGTGATGTACATCATCTGGAACAACAAGATCTGGGGCGCCTACTCCGCCGACCGTGGATGGCGTGCCTACTCCAGCTGCTCCACCCAGCCATCGGTCGGGTGGGACTCAAGCTGCCACCGAAACCACGTCCACATCTCCTTGTCATGGGAGGGTGCAATGGGCCGGACCTCCTTCTGGAGCAAGGAACTCGCTGCACCTGACTACGGACCGTGCCGGCCTGCGGACCTGAACTGGGCTGCGCCGTACAAGACCGCCAACTCGGCCCGCTGCATCAGCTATCCGAGGGTGACGGCACCCAAGGGAGCGTCGTCCACCCTGAAGACGCTGACCACGTTCTCGGGCATGGAGCTACGTGTCGGGTCTACCGGTCCGGTCGTCAAGGCAGTCCAGAGGTCGGTCGGCATCACTGCCGATGGCAGGTACGGCCCGGCTACGAAGGCCGCCGTCAACAGCTGGCAGACCGCGCACCAGATCAAGGCCACAGGGGTGGTCAACGCCACGACGTGGCGCGCGCTGCTCAAGGCGAATGCCCCCAAGCCCGTCACTGCGGCAACCGCCAAGCCGGCACCAACCCCGACCACCAAGCCCGCGAGCACCCTGACCAAGTACAAGACCAAGGTGCTGAAGGTCGGCTCCCGCGGCGCCGCGGTCAAGGCGTTGCAGAAGCGGCTGCGCATCACTGCCGACGGCTGGTTCGGTCCGCAGACGAAGGCAGCGGTACAAGCCTTCCAGCGGTCTCACGGCATCAAGTCCACCGGTGTGGTCACAAAGAAGACCTGGACCGCGCTCGGCGCCTGAGGCTCAAACGTGCCGTGCGGGGCGCTCACTGGTTAGTGTGGGTGGTCCAGAACTCGCGAAAAGAGCCGCCATGCCAACCGTGAACGTATCGGTCTCCTCGCCCCTTCCTCCCGAGGAAGTGCTGCACATCCTCACCGACTTCGGACCGTCCCGGGCGAAGGCGTGGGCCGGTGTGGACGACGATCACCTGAAGGTCCATGAGCAAGGGGACGGCTGGGCGGACGTGACCGAGGGCAACAAGATCGGCTGGGAGCGCGAACGCTACGTCTGGGACGCCGCTGCCGGGACGGTGTCCGCGGTGACGAACGACTCCAACCTGTGGGGACCGGGGAGCCGGTGGGACTACAACCTCACGCCCGAGAACGGCGGTACCCGGGTGGACATCACCCTTCAACGCCACGGCAAGGGAATCAAGGGCAAGCTGATCGGTGCGCTGCTGCCGCTGATCGGCAAGAAGATGATCAAAGCGGGGGTATCCGGCGCTCTCAGGTCGTCCTGAGAAAGCCATCCGTCTGAGTCACAGCCGCTCTTCGGTGGCCGGATCGGTTTGGCCATCGAAGAAGCGATCGAGGACATCCCGAAAGACCGGCTCATCCTGGGCGGCGCGTGAGAACAGGGTCATCGACGATTTGAGCTTCATCGCGTCGATGGCGCCGAAGATCTGCTCAGCATCGACTCCGGTGCTGGATGCCACGATCGAGGCTGACTGGACCAGCCGAGGGCCGAGAACCTCATGCTGGAGATACGCCTTGGCCTCGGCCATCGAGCTGATCGCGTACGTCCGCGCCATGGGACTTCGTCCGAGACCGGCGATCTGGGGGAAGACGAACCACATCCAATGGCTCGTTTTCCGCCCCCGGCGCAGCTCGGCGACGGCTGCCTCGTAGGTGCCGCCACTCTCCTGTGCTTCCACGAACCGTTGCAGGTTGAAGCGGTCGTCCACTCTCACCACCACCCCTGGCGTCTGGCCCAACGCAGCACCAGAGCTGACGTAACGATCATGACAGTGACTAGTATGCCCAGCAGCAGCCACCGGCTGCGGTCGTTCACAATCACGTTCATCCCCATCACCGACGAGAGCGCGGTGATGGGCAGTGTGACGGCCGCGATCACGGCCAGGCGTTCCGCGGCGATGGTCATCTTAGTGTCGGTCCGAGCCCGATAGAACTCGGTGACACCCATCAAGAAGTCCAGCTGGCTCTCACTGATGTGCGCGACCCTGTTGTACTGGTCGAGCAGATCGGTCAGCAGCGCAATGCCCTCCGGCGGAGCGAAGGTGGCCAGCTTGATTGCCCGACGGTAGATCTCGCCGCCTTGAGACGCCATGGTGCGAATCGTCAGTAGCTCATGCCGCGCCGTGAACAGCTGACCGAGGAAAATCTGCGGTTCGTCATCGGTGGCAGCCATCACCCGCTGCTCCAGCAGACCCACCTGCCGGGCCAGGTCGGCAACCAGCGCCGCCTCCCTGCGCGCCACAGTCGACACGATGGCGTAGATCAGCCCAAAGGGGGATGTCGGGTGAAGCCTGCCGGCCTTCATCCGGCGTACGACATCCTGGGTCTCGCGCAGCGCTGCCTCGATCGGGACGGCGGGGTTGATCGGCCCGTGCACCGTCACCAGGAATTTCTCACCGATGAACTGATCAAGCTCCAGATAGTGCACGTGCCCACTCGTACCAATCTCCGGTGCATGGACCACCATGAACAGGTGATCGGGGTACACATGCACCCGGGGCACGTGGTTTCGCTCACGGGAGTCGGCGATTGCCATGGGATGGAAGCGGAACTCCTGGCTGAGAATCTCCTCCGCCTCGTCGCTCCAGATCGGGATATCCAGCCAGAGGAACCCGTCAGGACGCGTACGAAGCGCCGAAAGCTCGGACAGCTGAGCGTCGTGCAGTCCAGCGGCGTCAATCCAGCGCAGCTCCATGGCGTTAGCTCTGCAGATTCTCGGGGAAGCGATTGTCGGCCGGATCATCCCATCCCAGGTTGCGCGACATCCGCTCCAGCACCTCGAGAGTGCGGGCGTACTCCTCGCTCGAGATACCTTGTGAGAGTGTCTCCCGGCTCCGACCAACGACCTCACCGAGCCGACCGAAGGAGGTCTGGCCGTGTTCGGTCAGGGCAAAGGTGTCCTCGCCGCCGACCACCCACCCGCTGTCGACGAGCTCAGACAGCTGTTCGGCCAGGGTGTCCGGCTCAGACCCACTGCTGAACGGCGCTAGCGCCTCATCCAGCTGGCCGCGACTGGCCGGGCCGCTGCTCAGCAGATTCATCATCTGCCATTGCCGTCTGGTCACACCGTGCTCTTCCAGAATGCTGTCGAACTGCTCGTTGATGAGCTGATCGAGGAGCTTCAGCCAGTATCCGATCGGTCGCTGGGGAGCCATTGCCCGACTGTACCGTGGAGCGAGGCGAGAGGGATCTGATGGCGAAGAAGCTGATAAACGACCCGCGGAACGTGGTGCGCGAGTCGTTGGAGGGCCTGGTACTGACCCAGCCCGGGACGGCGTTGATGAAGGACCGGCTCATCGTCGTCCGTCCCGAGCAGGTGGTGACCGCAGACAACCGATCCAGCGTGCCGGTAGCGGTCATCTCCGGAGGAGGAGCCGGCCACGAACCGGCACATGCCGGCTACGTGGCTGCGGGAATGCTGACCGCCGCCGTCTCCGGGGAGGTGTTCTCCTCCCCCAGCGTCGATGTAGTCCTGGACTGCATCCGCGCGGTCACCGGCGACGCCGGATGCCTCGTAGTGGTGAAGAGCTACACGGGAGACCGGCTCAACTTCGGGCTCGCCGCAGAGCTCGCTCGCGCCGAAGGGCTGAAGGTGGAGGTGGTCGTTGTCGCCGACGACGTGGCGATCACCGAGTCCGACGCAAATGCCGGAAGGCGTGGCTTGGCCGGCACCGTGCTGGCACACAAGTCAGCCGGGGCTGCCGCCCATGCGAGACGGTCGTTGGAGGAGGTGGCCGCAATCGCCCGTACCGTGTCTGCCGGGCTCGGCACCATCGGCGTGGGGCTCAGCGGCGTGACCGTCCCCGGCGCATCCGGCCCGGGGTTCACCCTCGGTGAGGACGAGATCGAAGTAGGTCTCGGCATCCACGGCGAGCCCGGTGTCCGACGGGAGAAGCTGCGGCCAGCCGACGAACTGGTCGCGGAACTGGTCCAGCTCCTCATCACCGATCGCCAGCTCGGAGCCGGCGACCGGGTCGTGGCGCTGATCGGGTCAGCGGGCGCAACCCCGCCCATGGAGCTCAGCATCGTGACTCGCGCCGTAGCGGCACAGTTGGCGGCGCGCGGCATTGACCTCGTCCGGGTCTGGCAGGGGCTGGTCATGACCAGCCTCGATATGGCCGGCGTCTCCATCACACTGCTACGACTGCCCGACGATGAGATCGGGTCGGATCTGTTGGCGCTGCTGGATGCGCCGACCGCCTCCCGCGCCTGGCCCGGCCGTCCCCCCGGAGCGATTCCGCATCTGCAGCTGGTGCCTGCGCCGGGCGTCGTTCCGGAGCCATTGGATGCCACCGGTCACGACCCCGTGGTCCGAGCCGCAATCGATGCGGCCATTCGAGCGGTCCTAGACCAGGAGGAAGAACTCACCCGCTTGGACCAGGTGGTCGGTGACGGCGACCTGGGCACGGCGCTGGCGCGCGGAGCCCGAGCGTGGGCGGCGCAGCCCGTCGACGGCTCGGGCGCTGAGCAGCTACGGCGGCTGTCGGAGTACGCGCGGCGGGACATCGGCGGTACCTCTGGTCCGTTGTACGCCGTCGGTCTCCTCCGTGCAGCGGAGTCCCTGGCCTCGGGTGCGTCCTGGCCGGACGCCTTTGCCGCCGGTGTCGACGGCGTCCGGGATCTCGGCGGCGCCTCGGTGGGCGACCGAACCATGGTCGACGCGCTGCAGCCGGCCGCCGAAGCGGCACCGGACGGCCTGGATGCTGTCGTCGACGCAGCCCAGCGGGGCGCCGACTCCACCCGGGCGCTGCGTGCACGTCGGGGGCGGTCGAGCTATCTCGGGGACCGGGTCGAAGGACATCCCGATCCAGGGGCGGTGGCGGTCACTGCGTGGCTGGCGGCGGTTCGAGACGCTCTCCGGCGTTAGCTGACACGCGCTCTTGGTGCCACTCCTCAAGCAGCATCGGAAGTCGTCGCTCGACAAAGATGAAGAAGTCGGCCATCTCCTCCAGCCGCGCACGGGCCGCCGAATCGTCGGGCAGCTGCGAGGAACTCGAGGCGAGGAGCTCGGCAACGTTGCGATACAGACCCGGCTTGGTGAGTGAGGCCGTGTACCAGGGAGTGAGCGGAAGGCTATAGAGATGGCGGCGGGACCCCGGGACGGTGGTCTGACGAAGGAATCCGACGGTCCCGAGATACCGCACCGCGCCGGAGATCGATGCCGGACTTGCCGCTAGCTGCTCAGCCAACTCCTCAGCCGTGAGCCGTCCCTCCTCGCTCACGGTGAGCGCCATAATGACGCGGGCGGGCATGGCCGGAAAGCCGTTCGCGGCCAGTTCGCTGGCTGCCCGATCCACGAGGTCTGTAAGCATGTCGTCGGAGGTCATATGACCAGCTCCCTTCGCCGGACCGCGACCACCGCCAGCGCAGTCAGCGCCACGGTCAGCGCCAGAAGCAGCAGCGTCGAAGTCCAGCTCTCGATAGGCACTGTAGGTACGTGGCTGAAAGGGCTGAGGTTTCGGACCGCAGCGGGCAGCCGGAGTAGTGCGCCGAGCAGGCCTATGGCGACCGCCACACCGAAGAGGCCCCACCCGAACGCGACCGCGAACCGCGGCAGCACGGTCACCAGCAGCGCCACCAGGCCGACGAACACGAGGGCGGCCGGTACGCCGGCGGCTGCCTGGCTGACTGCCGCGCGGGCGTGCGAGCGGTCACCGTTCAGCAGGAAACTCAGTGAAGCAGTCAACCCGACTGCGGCGAGTACGAGAAGAACCGACACCACTGCGACGATGACTGCGTCGAGCAGCCAGGTACTGCGCCGGACCGCGGTGGCCAGCACCAGCTCCGCATGACCCTCCTCCTCTTCATCCCGGAGTCGCAACACACCCTGCATGCCGGCCGCGGCCGCCAAGATCACGACAAGGCCAATGAGCGCGGCGATGAAGATGCCGGTGATGTCGCCGCCACCACCTGGTGCCAGGCTCTGCAACACGTCAGTGATCTGGGGGTTGCCCAGGGTGGCGTCGGCCACGGCGGTTGCGAGGCCTCCGGTGAGGAGCCCGAGCAGCGCGCCAGCGACTACCCATCCGACCAGTGATGGCCACTGGAGCCGCCAGCTGAGCGCAAGATTGCCGCGAAGCGCCCCGGACGCGGCGGGACCCCGACGCTCGGGTAGCAGACTGGCACCGATGTCTCGACGCGACTGTACGAGCAAGGCAGCCGCCGCCGTGGCGGCGCCGAGGCCGAGGCCAGGCAGCAGCGGCCACAGCCGGTTGTCGCTGAACGCAAGCGTCTGCTCCCCCCACCCGATGGGCGAAATCCACGACGGCCAGGCACTGCGCAGGCTGAGGTTGGCGAGGTCCGGTGACCCGAGGGCGTCACCAGCTGCCCGCGCGGCATAGGCGGAACCGACGAATGCGGCGCCGATTCCGTTCGCAGCCCGTGACGTTGGCGTCAGCTGGTTGACCAGAAGACCGAAGCCAAGACACACGAACCCGGTGACGCCCACGGCGAGACCAGTCACGGCTGCTCCCACAGCGTCCAGACCGTTGACAATGAGCGCGCCCGCAGCCACCGCCGCAACGACGGCGTTGAGCACAGTGCCATGGATGAGCGTTGCCGTGACCGGTGCCGTGCGCCGCAGCGGCGCGGCCGCGACCAGCTCGCGCCGACCGCGCTCTTCGTCAGCACGTCCGTGCCGGGTGGCCAGAAAGGTGTTCAGCAGCCCCACCACCACTGCCACGAACGCGAAGATCTGGAAGAAGATCAGCGCGCCTAGTCCCGAACCGTTGGGAAGGCCCCGCAGAGCCAGCAGCGACGGGGTCGCCAGTGCGACCGCGAGTAGGCCGGCCCGGGCCTGTTCGGAGCTGAACTCCGACGACACTGCGCCCGCGCTGCCTGCGACCACTAAGGCGATCCCGACGAGCCAGATCAGGAGCTGCCGTCGGTCACGCCGCGCGTCCGCCCACAACAGTCGCCACATGACTAGACCCTCGTCCGTGACCGAGGCCGACCGGAGTCGCCATAGTGCCGAAGAAACAGATCCTCCAGGGAAGGCGGCGCAACCGACAGTCCGGTGACGCCGGACAAGGCGACCTCGCGTAGCACCGGTGCCAGGCATTCAGTGTCCACGTCAAAGGTAAGCAGCTCAGACTCGCGCCGAACGTCGTGCACTCCGGGAAGGTCGGCTATCCGTTCCGCCGTAGCCGCCGTCTGGACCCGGAAGCTGGTACGGGTCAGGTGGCGCATCGCCGCCAGTGTGCCGGTCTCGACCGCGACTCCCGCCCGGACGATGGTGATGCGGTCGCACAGCTGCTCGACTTCACTGAGGATATGACTAGACAGCAGCACCGTCGCACCTTCGGCTCGGACCCGCTCAATCTGTCGGCGGAACACCGACTCCATCAATGGGTCCAAGCCGCTCGTCGGCTCATCCAGGATGTAGAGCCGCGCCCTTCGTGCAAAAGCAGCAACCAGCGCGACCTTCTGTCGGTTCCCCTTGGAATACGCCCGCGCCCGGCGACGGGGGTCGAGGTCAAAGTCGCGAAGCAGCTCTGCGCGGAGGCCCCGGTCGGCTCCGCCGCGTAGTGAGGTGAGCAGGTCGATGACCTCCCCCCCGCTTAGGTTGGGCCACAGCGCCACCTCCCCGGGGACGTAACCGATCTCACGGTGCACCTCGACCGCATCACGCCACGGATCGAGGCCGACAACCGACACCGAGCCTCCGCCCGGCCGGAGCAGGCCGAGCAGGACCCGAATCGTGGTCGACTTTCCTGCCCCGTTGGGTCCGAGGAAGCCGTGCACCTCCCCCTCCTGCACGAAGAGATCGAGGCCGTCCAGAGCTCGTACCCGGCCGAAGGTCTTGACCAGGCGTTGCGCATCGACGATCCCCGTCATACTTCGACGCTACGCGGGTTTCACACTTTGCGAATCAGATGAAGGTAGGTCCATTTTGCCAGCCTACGGTTGAGCGACCCGACTACCCCGGACGTACGCCCATGCCGAGACGTTAAGCGTGTTCTCCTTGCCCGTGAAAGGCTCCGTAGGGCTGTAGGTGTCCACAGTAAAGTCGACGTCCTCGTCATCCGCAGTACCGCCGACCAGGTCCGGGCCAGTGCCGTACAGGTTGGCGAAGCCGACACCGCCCGCGTCCATCAGCGAGTGCTGAGGGTCCATGTTATCGGTGTGGTAGTTACCAATCAGATGGCCAACTTCGTGCGAGATCACGTTAGACATCGCCCGGGATACGAAAGCGACCCGGTTGCTCGATGGCTTCAGGTAGTGGTTCAGCGACGCTTCCCCTGCGGCAGGCCCGCTGACGATATCCAGCAACACCAACGCGCTGTCCTCATGCCCATAGTTGCCCGGATCGATGAACTGCGAAATTCCTATCGTTGAAATCCCCGACTGCTGACTGGTGCCGCCCACAATCACCCGAGACACGTTCGCGGCACCGAACGGGTCGGCATGATTTCTGGAGCTGATTACTCGTACGGCCAGGTTCTTGTTGAGACCACGCTTGATCAGGTCCTTTTGGACGTTCTCTCGAACGCCGGCCGTGATCTTCTTGACCAAGCTCGCCTCCTCAGAACGACTGATTCCCCAGCTGGAGATAAACGAGGAGAACGGGGACAACGTCCGTACGCCGGGGCCACCCCAGATCCCGGTATTCACCCGCTCCCCGTCAAAGTCGAGAAACAGGGTTTGGATCCGTCGTGACCTGTCGATTTCCGAGCCGGGACGGTACGCCTCCACCGTCGCGTCATAAAGGCCCGGCCGGCCATCCACCTCGATCGCGTACCGGCCACTCTCCTCCGTCACATAGGCCAGCGTGGCATTGCCGCCACCGGGCAGCGGCGACTGCGGGGGGTACAAGGCAGAGGCGTCGACTCCACGATTGCCGACCATCTGGGTTCCATCGATGCGGTACATGGTCAGCTTGTTCGCTGTGCCCGTCACCGTGGCCCCGACCACATCTCCCTGCTTGAGGTCCATCGCAAAGTAGTCAAGGTCAGCCGGAGCCGAGGACACGGTGAGCCTGTAGGGTCCCTGGGCCGCACCTCCGGTGCCGCTACCCGAGTCGTTCGGGTCGGCGGGGAACGGACTACCCGAGAAACCCGCCACCAGCGCGTAGTACCTGCCGTCGGTTGGCACCTTGAAGGCCAGCCGGCTGCTGGCTGGACTGGTGCCGCCGTCATCGTCGGAGGCGAGCAGTTTCCCCGCCGCGTCGTACACGGCGACAACCGTGTCGGTGGGCGCAGTTGAGGCCTCTGAGGTGTCCAGCGTGATGGTCGATCCCGCAACCGACGTCAGCGTGTAGAAGTCGAAGTCGTTGCTGGCATCACCATTCTTGCCGTGCGGCCCGTCGCCGAGCACGCCTGTCGTGCGGACGGAGCCGAAGTCGCTGATCTTGGTGTCAACGGCCCGGTCCAGCTGCCCGTCGTCCTCCTTGCCCGGAGCCAGGACACTCGGTGACGGCGTCAGGTCGGTCAGCTGACCAAGCACCCGGACGCGTGCGTTGCGGCCCGCTCCGGTGCCGAAGCCTGTGATCAGCTCGGCGTTGGGCTGCGAGTCGTTGGCTCCGAGGGTGCCTGCAGGTTCCTCTTCG
Organism: Propionibacteriaceae bacterium; assembly: GCA_025965155.1. Classification (GTDB taxonomy): domain Bacteria; phylum Actinomycetota; class Actinomycetes; order Propionibacteriales; family Propionibacteriaceae; genus Microlunatus. The sequence continues at coordinate 35,399 of JAOPXN010000116.1, read as the reverse complement.
TCATGGACCACTGCGGCCGCCAGTGCGTGACCAGCAGCCTTGACCTTCGCCGCTTTGGTTTTAGCCGAGGCGGCCCGCAGGTCGCCCTTGACGCCCAGCCGGCGGTTCCACACCGAGTAGTCAACCTTCCGCACGTCGACCACATTGGCCAGGTAGGGGTTCGGCTGGGCCAACGAGAACTTGGACTTGATCCCCCTGCCCTTCGGCGCCACCTGCAGGCCAGCCCTCAACGCCTGCTGCTCTCCTGCGGTGAGCGGCTTGGCTGCCGGCTTCGCACTGGTCGTCGGCGCGGCAACAATAATCATGGCGCCTACCAATAACGTCACCATTAAACCGGAACAGCACTGCCTTGTACGACTCACGAGGTTCCCCCCTCGAAAACGGAAATCGCCGGTCCGCGCCGACGCCAGAACCTGAGGCTAGGGCTTCCGGTCCATCCAGGTAAAGGGAAAATGCGATCCTGGTCACATACCGTTGCTATACCGTTTTACTTGGTCGACCCCGGGGCGCCTCCAACGGCAAGCATTGGTTGACGATTTGAGTTATTGCGGCGGTCAACTAATCTGCATTTGGCTCATTGGAGAGCAACTGGTCCAGGTGCCGGGTGAGTGGCCAGGCGCCGTCGGAGGTGTTCGAGATCGTCGTATGGGTAAGGGCGGCGCCAGGATCGTGAACGGTCCGGAACGACACCCCGGCGTCGTATCCCTCCAGCATCACCGCGGCGCCCGTGGCGTGCAGCCAGAAGCCCAGCCCGTATCGCATCGACTCAGCCGGCACGTCACTACGCGGTCGGATCAGCTGCGACACCCAGTCCGTCGAGACCACCCTGCCGGCGAAAAGTGCGGTCCAGAAGGAGTGCAGATCCGCGACGGTTGAGTAGATCCCACCGTCGCCGCTGCCCACAACCGGCAGATGCAAGACGTTCGTCCGCGAGGCATCCCCCGTCGACAGGTAGCCGACCGCCGCGCGACCGGGAAGCTCGTCGGACCGGAGGAACGCCGTGTCCTCCATTCCGGCCGGCTGGCAGACCCGCTGCAGGACCAGGTCGGCGAACGGCACGCGGCTGACCCGCTCGGCGACCAACGCCAGGACGACGTAGCCGCTGTTGCAGTACGAGAACCGCTCTCCGGGAGGGAACTTGGCCGGTAGCCCGTCGAGCAAAGAGAGGTATCCCTCGGTCCGGTCCAGTCGGTGGACCGGGATCGGCAACACGTAGTCGGTGATCTCCTGGTCGGCGTCCTCGTCGAAGTAGTCTCCGATGCCTGACCGGTGCGCGAGTAGCTGCTCGATGGTTACCGCATCGTCGATCAGCGGCAGGTCCGCACCAAGCACCGAGCGTGCCCTGCTGTCCAGCGACAGCAGCCCGTCCTGGATCAGGCTCACGACCGCCAGTGCGGTGAGGCCCTTCACACCGCTAGCAATCGCAAACTGCGTCTGCACCGTGTTGGCGATCTTGTGGCGCCGATCTGCATACCCGAAGGCGGTAGCCAGCTCGGTCTGCGCACCACGGTCCACCCGGACCGCCCCGGAGAACTGCGACTCCGCGGCAATTCGGGCCACTGACTGCTCGATCAACTTGACATCGAAGACTGCCGCAGGACCAGGTCGCACGGTCGCAGAATATGCCCAGAGCCGAGTTCGCCGCCGTCAATAGCGTTCAGCAGTCGGTTAGCGGCGAGCTGTCCCAGCATGGTCAGGTTGGGGTCGATGGTGGTCAAGGGCGGGCGCGAGCCCTGGACCATCACGTCCCAGTTGTCGAATCCGACGATCGCCACCTGGCGCGGAACGTCCACCCCGGCCTCGCGGAGCCCGTCGGCAACTCCCCGTGCGATCTGGTCGCTGCCACAGAAGATGCCGTCCACCGGGATGGGCTCGGCCTGTCGAATGAGGATCCCCGCCGCGGTACGTCCCCACGCCTCACTCCATTCCCCGAGCAGCACATCCCGGGGGTCCAGCTTCATCCCCGCTGCCTCCAGCGCGTCTTCGGTCCCCTGCTGACGAAGCCGGGTGGACAAGTGGCGGGTAGGGCCGCTGACGTAGGCAATCCGTTTCCGTCCGACGGCGATTAGGTGGTTCGTGGCTAGCTCGGCGCCCTGCCGGTCGTCGTAGGTCATGGACAGATCGCCATCGTCCTCGGACTGAGTGAGGGCATAGACGACCGGGATGGGCAACCGGCCGAGGGAGTGCCGGGGGTCGGGCTTCCGACCAGTGACGACCAGGCCGTCTACCCGGCGACTCAGCAGCTCCTGGAGATAGTGGCGCTCACGGAGCGGATCCCCTCGGCTGTCGCAGAACAAGGTCGAGACCTTACCGGCGCCCAGGCTGTCCTCGATCCCTGTCATCAAGGGCATGGTGAACCGGCCGAAACTGGCCGTTGTCAGCACCCCAACGGTATAAGTACGCCCCTCGATCAGGCTTTTGGCCAGCTGGTTCGGGTGGAAGCCCAACTTGTCCGCAGCATCTTGAACGCGTTGTCGCGTCTCCTCGCGGAGCTGTCCGCGACCGTTCAGCGCCTTCGACACGGTGCCAGGCGAGACGCCCGCCAGCTGAGCCACGTCTCGGACCGTGGGCGTGGAGGACTCCGTGCGGGGCAAGGCAACCTCCAAAGGTCCGGAAATGTGAGCCCAATCTCTACCACAACCGCCTTGACCAGCGCTTGGCCGAAGCAGTACTGTCAACCACAGAAATGGATTTCCGTGTGTTTCCATCCTAGGACAGCGAGACAACGGTATCCAGCGGCAACGACGGCGCCAGGAGGCCCCAGTTATGAGAAACCGAGTTTTGGGAGTCGCGGCCGTGGTCGCGAGTCTCGCGATGCTCGCCACGGCATGCGGAGGATCGGAAGGAGGAGACGCCGGCGCATCAAGCGATGCCGAGCCCACCGGGACGATCAGTATCTGGGCTCGCGACTCGCAGCAGGGCTTCATGAGCGAACTGGTCAAGCTCTACAACGCCAACCACAAGGTCCAGGCCAAGGTCACCATCATCCCCGCGTCGAGCTTTGTCCAGAAGCTTGGTACCGCTGCGTCGTCGGGCTCAGGCCCCGACGTCTCATCGATCGACCTGGTCTATGCGCCTTACTTCGCCTCGGCCGGAGCCCTCGAGGACATCACCGAGATGGCGGACGCGCTGCCGTACAAGGACGCGCTCAGCCCCTCCCACCGCAGGTTGTCTGCCTATGAGGACGTCACCTACGCGCTGCCGTTCACGGCAGAGGCCTCGGCGATGTACTACAACAAGGATCTGTTCAAGAAGGCCGGACTCGACCCGGAGAAGCCCCCGACCACGTTCGCTGAGATCCGTGACGCGGCGAAGAAGATCCGCGCACTGGGCAGCGACTACTACGGCTTCACGTTCGCCGGAGCCTGCGGTGGTTGCAACGTGTTCGAGTTCACCCCGCATGTGTGGGCCAGCGGCGGCGACGTCCTGTCCGAGGACAGCAAGACAGCAACGCTCGACTCCCCACAGGTCACCGACGCTCTGCAGCTCTACCGCGACATGTGGACCGACGGGTCGATCCCCAGCGCCGCCAAGAACGACGCTGGGACCCAACAGATCCCGCTGTTCACCAGCGGCAAGGTTGGCATGACCCCGCTCGGAGCTTTCGCGATCCCAACCATGGAGAAGGCGAAGGTCAACTTCGGAGTCACACCGATCCCGGGCAAGGACGGAAGCGAAGGGTCCTTCGCGGGCGGTGACGTCATCTCGGTGATCACCGGCACCAAGAACGAGGCCGGCGCCAAGGACTTCGTCAAGTGGGCGACCGAGGAGGAAGCGCAGAGCTTCCTGGCCAAGAACGGTAGCGTGCCGGTCCGGACCGACCTGGTCGAGAAGATCTACAACACCCAAGGCGAGCACTATGCGGTGTTCGGGCGGCTGATGGGCATCGGCAAGACCCCCTACAGCGTGGTGGAGAACCCGATCTTCAACGACAACAACGGTCCCTGGATCAAGATGATCAACGATGCTGTGTTCGGCGGAGACATCGCCGCCGCGCAGGCCAACGGCCAGAAGGCCGCCCAAGCGTTGATCGACGGCGGCTAGTCAGTACCGATCGGGGCGGCCGTTCACTGCGCCGCCCCGGTCGCACCGGCCCACCAGATGATCGGCTCGAGTGGAGAAACCATGACTTCAATAGCAAATGGGCTGGCTGTCACTGAACCAGCCAACGCTGCCGTCGGTACGCCGAGGCGCAGGCGAGGCCTTCGGGCCAGTCGGAAACGGCAGCTGATCGGACTGGCAATGGCCAGTCCGGCCATCATCTTGATCGGTACGTTCTTCCTGGTGCCCTTGATCATGACCTTCTGGATCTCACTGCACAACTGGCCGCTGCTCGGCAAGCACCGTTTCATTGGGCTGGACAACTACCAGCGCGCACTGAACGACCCGGCATTCGGTACGGCGCTCAAGTTCACCCTGCTCTACACCTTGGTGATCACGCCGATCCTGTTCGTCCTCGGCCTCGGGCTGGCCATGCTGGTTCGCCGCAAGGTCAGAGCCGCCGGAGTCTTCCAGTCCATCTTCTTCATGCCGGTGTGTATCGGCTTCGCGGCCGGCTCCTTCCTCTGGCTCTATCTCGGGCAGTCCCAGATCGGGCCGCTGTTCGACCTGTTACGTAGAGCTGGCATCGTGGACCGCGATTCCAACATCTTCGCCGGTATGTGGACAGCCCTGCTGATGGTGATCGCGATGGTGACCTGGAAGGTCGTCGGGCTTCAGATGCTGCTGCTGCTCTCGGGACTGCAGTCGATCCCGGACGAGGTCGTGGAGGCCGCTCGGATCGACGGAGCCGGCCGCTGGCAGTCATTCCTGCACATCACGCTGCCGCTGCTGCGGCCGACCCTCGCCCTGGTGCTGGTCTTCTCGGTGGCCGGCTCGCTGCTGGCCTTCGACCAGTTCTTCATCATGACCGGCGGCGGCCCGTCGAACCAGACCATCACCGCGGTGTACTCCATCTACCGAAACTCGTTCATCTCGTTCAAGTTAGGCTATGGAGCTGCCCTGTCGGTGTTCTTGATGGCCATCCTGGCAGTCGTCAGTGCATTCCAGATGCTCCTGCTCCGTAACACCGACCACCACTGAGGCGAGGATCTGTCGATGACGCGCTATATGAAAGATGTCCGATCGAGCATGCCCCACATCGCTTGGTGGGTGGTATGCGTATGTCTGGCGCTGGTCTTCCTGTACCCGATCTACGTCATGCTGGGAATGGCTCTCAAGGGGCCGGCCGAGCAGGGGCTGATCCCGCCGACGCTGTTCCCGAATGCGCCAACCCTGGAGAACTTCTCACGGCTGGCGAGTGTCCAAGGTCTCAACGTGTTCGGCAATGTTGCGAACAGCGTCGTCGTGACGCTCGCCGCAACCGTGGGGACCGTTCTGGTCGCCACCTTGGCCGGCTATGCCTTGGCCCGCGCCAAGTTTCCCGGCAGCGGCATTCTGTTCTTCCTGATCCTCGCTACCTTCATGATCCCGTTCCAGGCGATCATCACGCCGCTGTTCATGGTGCTCAAGACGCTGGGACTGAACAACTCCCTGCTCGGGTTGGTGATCGTCTACGTCACGTTCAACCTGCCCTTCGGGCTGTTCATCATGCGTAACTCGTTCGCTGCCGTGCCGCACACCTTGGAGGAGGCTGGCCAGGTGGACGGCTGCGGTATCTTCGGCGGGCTACGCCATATCCTGCTGCCCATCGTCCTGCCCGGGGTGATCACCACTGCACTGCTCACGTTCTTCGCGAGCTGGAACGAGTTCTTTGCTGCACTGATCCTGATCACCGACCAGGACAAGTTCACCCTGCCCGTGACGTTGACCCTGGTATCCAGCGGCCAGTTCGGCACCGTCAACTGGGGTTCACTCCAGGCCGGCGTCGCCCTCACCATCATCCCTTGCATCGTGATCTACGTCTTGCTCCAGCGTTACTACGTCAGCGGCATGCTGAGCGGAGCACTGAAGTAAATGACCAGCACAACAAGTAAAACGACAACCACAACGACAGGAATGCCCATGAATGACCGCGGTTCATCGCAGCCGGGACCAATCCAGCTCACCGACAACAGCCGGGTCGCCTTTCGGCCCGCCACTCAGGGGGTCATCTCGGCCGGTCTGTGGGCCGACCGCCGGCAGGTGAACCGAGACATCAGTGTGCTCGAAGCCTGGGACCACCTGCATGAGGCCGGAAACTTCCACAACCTCGAGCTGGCCGCGGGCCAGACGAGCGGCGAGTACGTCAACGACCTGCCATTCCTCGACAGCGATCTCTACAAGTGGCTCGAGGCTATCGGATGGACGCTGGCAGACCCCGAGCTGAGCGACGCCGCAAACGCCCGGCTGCAGGAGTTCCTGGAGGCCTCGTACAAGCTGCTGGCTGACGCCCAGGAGGACGACGGCTACCTGGACTCGCACTTCCAGGTGCGGTTTCCCGGCGAGCGTTTCATCCATCTGCAGTGGGGACACGAGCTCTACTGCGCCGGACACCTGATCCAGGCCGCGATCGCACTGCACCGCACCACGGGTGATGCCCGGCTGCTGGACGTGGCCGGAAAGTTCGCCGACCTGATCGTGCAGTCTTTCGGCACCGACGAGGGGAAGGTCGACGGGATCTGCGGCCACCCCGAGATTGAGACCGCACTTGTCGAGCTCTTCCGGGAGACCGGTAAGGACTCCTACCTGGAGACCGCACAGTACTTCATCGACCGGCGCGGCCACGGGCTGCTCGGTCCAGACCGCTTCGGAATGCACTACTGGCAGGACCATTCACCGGTACGGGAAGCTCAGTCGGTCGAGGGTCACTCGGTCCGCCAGCTCTACCTACTCGCCGGTGTCGCCGACCTCTATGTCGAAGCTGGCGACGAGTCGCTGCGCGAGGCGGCCGAGCGGCTCTGGAGCGAGATGGTCGCGACCAAGACGTACCTGACCGGCGGCGTGGGAGCCCACCACACGGATGAGGCGTTCGGGGACCCGTACGAGCTGCCGAACGAACGCAGCTACTGCGAGACCTGTGCGGCCATCGCCTCGATCATGTTCTCCTGGCGGATGCTGATGATCACCGGGGAAGCCCGCTACGCCGACCTTATTGAGCGGACCCTGTACAACGGGTTCTTGGGCGGACTCTCCCTCGACGGCCAGAAGTTCATCTACGCGAACCCGCTGCAGGTCCGTGAGGGGCACATGGTGGGCGGCAATGATGGCGACTACAGCCGCAAGACCTGGTTCCGCTGCGCCTGCTGCCCGCCCAACGTGATGCGGACCCTCGCCTCACTCGAGCACTACGTAGTGCTCAGCAGCGCCTCAGAGGTGCGGCTGCACCAGTACATCCCCGGTACCTACTCTGCCGCGGTCGGCGGCGGCGAGGCGAGTCTGCGTGTCGACACCGACTACCCCTGGGATGGGCGGGTGCGGATCGTGACCGAGTCCGCTCCAGGTGGCACCTGGGGTCTGAGCCTCCGCGTACCGCACTGGGCGACCAGCTGCACGCTGCAGGTCAACGGTGAGCCGGTGGCAACCGAGCAGAAGGCCGGCTGGCTGACCGTGACGCGTGACTGGGCTGCCGGAGACGAGGTTCTGCTCGACCTTCCGCTCGACGTACGGTTCACCCGGGCCGACCCGCGGGTCGATGCCGCACGTGGTGCCGTGGCCTTGGAGCGGGGCCCGTTGGTGTACTGCCTGGAGGCGGTCGACAACCCGGGCCAGCGGCTCGATGACATCATCATCGACACCAGCAGTGACCCGGTGGTCGAGCGGGATGAGACTCTGCTGGGCGGAATAACCACCATCAAGGCGCAGGCGGTGGGCCGGCCTCGGTCCAACGGCTCCTGGTGGCCCTACAGCGTCGACGGCGCGCCGGCGACTGAGGCTGCCTCGGGAACCGAGCCCACCACCTTGGCGGCTGTGCCCTACTTCCTCTGGGGCAACCGCGAAGAGGGCGCAATGCGGGTGTGGATCCCCGCCGAGTGATCGCCACGCAGTAGCTACGCCGCGGGATGGGTCCTCGGACCCATCCCGCGGCGCGTGATGTTGCTCTCTAGGGATTGGCCACGACCCGATAGATCCCGTCGTTGGAACCGTTCGACGTGGTGAAGTACAGAGCACCATCGGGTCCCTGGGCAACCGTACGGATTCGCCCGTAGCCACCGAACACGGTCTGCTCCGTGGTGATCTTGTTGGCCTTGCTGATCGAGAACAGCTTGATGCCCTCACCCTTGAGCATGGCCACCGCCAGCTTGCCGTTCCAAGACCCCCAGCGCGAACCGCCGATAAAGGTGCCACCGCTGGTGGCCACCGTCGGGGAGCCGGAGTTCCATTTCGCGCCGTTGGCATCGGAATAGCGCCTCTTATCCGTCATGGGACGAGACTCGTTATACCCAGGCGTCGGGGACCAGCCGTAGTTGTTGCCTTTCCAGACCAGGTTGATCTCGTCATCACGGGCCGGGCCGTGTTCGACCGACCACAGCTCGCTCCTGCCCGGCCGCTTGATCAGACCCTGGACATTGCGGTGACCATAGTTCCAGACGTAGCGGGCGTTGCCGCCACGCTTGTAGAACGGATTGGTTCTGGGGATCGACCCGTCGCTACGGACCCGCAGGATCTTCCCGCCGAGCGACTGCAGATTCTGCGGGTTGGTTCCCCGGACTGCGTCCCCGGTGCCGACATACAGCATCTGGGCCGACCGGAACCGCAGCCGGCAGCCACTGTGCCGTCCGGTACTCAGTGGGATACCCGTGATCAGCTTCTTCACCCGCACGGCTTTCGTGTCGCCGGTCAGCTTCCATTTCCACACCTCTACGTCGAGTGGGCTACCGTTCGCCCGGGCGACGGCCATGCAGGTATAGAAGAGCTTGTTCGTGGACGCGCGCGGGTCGGCCACCATCCCCATCATGCCGCCCTCGCTCTGGTGGAAGATGCGCGGCAACGCCATCGTCACCCTCTTCGGGCCGGCGCTGCCCCGTTTTGACCAGACGCCGCCGGCCCGCTGGTCGAACAGCATCAGGCTGCCGATCCAGCTGACGTCCCAGGGAATCGACAGGCCGCCGACGACCCGGGTCACCTTGACCCGCGGCGCCGCCTGCGCGGCGACCGGCGTCGTCACGCCGACAAGGGCACCGGCGACGAGGACCGAGCTGGTGGTAAGCGCCGTGGCCACCACAGTGCGGGTGCGAGTTCGAGGCATCGAACAGTCCTCCTCATTGAGAATGAGCGGTCCCCCGGTCAGTCTAGGGCTCCTCAGGCGGCGGCGAGCTCGCGCAGCCGGAGGCTGTTCCGCACCGCATTGCCGCCGCCGTCGTTGTTGAAGTAGGCGTACACGCTCAGCCCGCTGCGCCGCCATTCCGCGATGCGGTCAGACCACCACGACAGATCGGCGTCGCTGTACGAGCCCGCGTACAGATGCTGGTGGTCTGGGCCATGAAACCGCAGATAGACCCAGTTGGTCGTGGCCCGCAGGACGCAGGGAAGTCCGGCGCCACTCATGACGCAGTACGCCGCGCGATGGCGGACCAGCAGCTCAAAGACGGTGTCATCCACCCAGCTCGGATGCCGAAACTCCACAGCGACCTTGACCCACGGCGGCAGCAACCTCAGGAAGTAGTCCAGCCGAGCGTCATCGCGGACATGCTGTGGGTGCAGCTGCACCAACAGCACGCCGCGCCGATCCCCCAGCTCGTGCCAGCAGGCCACGATCCGTTGGACCCATGCCTCCGGCGCATAGAGACGTTTCCCGTGCGTCAACCCTCGCGGCGCCTTCACGGTCAGCTCGAAGCCTTCAGGAAGGCGGCGGCGCCACGACGCGAACGTGCTGGCGGAGGGCCAGCGGTAGAAGCTGGCGTTCAGCTCGACGGTGTCAAAAGCGGCCGTGTACCGGGCAAGCCGGTCACGGGGCGGCAGTCCAGCTGGATACAAGACGTCTTGCCAATGGTCGTAGGACCAGCCCGAGGTGCCGATCCGTATCGGTAGCGTAGGCCCTGCCACGGACAAAGCGTAGCCCGGTGTGAACTCCGCGACCGCGCCGTTCGTCTTGAGAGTTAGAGGGCCCGCCTGCCGGGGGCCGCGCTGCGAGAAGAGGAATCCATGTCAACCGAAACCAGCTCCGCGAAGCGGCTTCGCCAGCGCGGCTCATCCAGCGCGACCGTCCGGGTGCTTCGGTACGCAGGCGTCGCCGCCCTGCTGGTGTCCGCGGTGGTGCACGGCGTGCTGGCACCCTCCTATGGCGCCAGTCAGCCGGGGCTCAACCTGGGTAAACAGTTCGTCGCCCAGGCCATTCTGACCGCCGCGGTTGCGGTATGGCTGCTCCTTAGAGACACGCCATTGGTTTGGCTGGTGGGCGCGCTTGTGATGGCGGGCACCGCGGGAGCGCTGATCGTGGCCCATGGGCCCGGTATTCCGCAGATCGGACCGATGCCGGGGGTACGTGAGCAGATCTGGGACGGCCCGCAGCTGGTGACACTGGTAGCCGAGCTCCTTTTCGTGCTGCTGGCGGTGACCCGGGCCCTGATCGGCTGGCGGCGTCGCTGAGCTCTGGGCCGCTGATGTCTTATCCCGGTCTCGGGGTACAACTCCTACATGAGCACGCCTACTGAGCTGAGACTGAGCCGCAGCGAGCGGCTCGAGCGACTTCCGTTCAGCAGACAGCACGGCCGGCTGGTCGTCGGGTCAGGCATCGGCTGGGCGCTCGACGCGATGGACGTAGGGCTCATCAGCTTCGTCATGGCGGCTTTGGCCGTCCAGTGGAAGCTCGATACCACCACGCTGTCCTGGATCGGCTCCATCGGCTTCATCGGGATGGCGATCGGCGCCAGCATCGGCGGTCTACTCGCCGACCGGATCGGGCGTCGTCAGGTCTTTGCGGTCACGCTGCTGATCTACGGCCTCGCCACCGGAGCAGCAGCGCTGTCCTGGTCGGTGGCGGCGCTCCTTGTCTTCCGGTTCTTGATCGGACTCGGCCTCGGTGCCGAACTTCCGGTTGCGGCAACGTTGGTGAGTGAGTTCGCCCCAGCCAAGATCCGTGGACGGGTGGTGGTGCTGCTGGAGGCGTTCTGGGCGGTTGGATGGGTCTTCGCCGCGCTGATCGGCTACTTCGTCATCCCGACGTCACCCAACGGTTGGCGGTGGGCCCTGGCCCTCGGAGCAGCCCCCACTGTCTATGCGGTCGTGGTGCGGCTCGGGCTCCCGGAATCGGTGCGCTTTCTTGAAGCGCGCGGCCGGCTGGGCGAGGCCGAGGAGGCAGTGCGGCGGTTCGAGCGGTCGGCGGGCGTTGCGTCCCCGGAGAGCCCGCCCGCGGCACAGCGGACCGAGCCGGAGCCCGTTCCCGGTCCGCGAGTGCTCTGGCGCGCCGCACTGCGTCCGCGTACCGCCTGCCTGTGGCTGGTCTGGTTCGGCATCAACTTCTCGTACTACGGAGCATTCATCTGGCTGCCCACGTTGCTGGTGGCATCCGGGCTGGACCTGGTCCGGTCGTTCGGCTTCACACTTCTCATCACCCTGGCGCAGCTACCGGGCTACGCAGCCGCCGCGGTGTTGGTGGAGGTCTGGGGGCGGCGGCCCACACTGTCGGTGTTCTTGATCGGATCTGCCGCGTCGGCGATCGTCTTCGGCACGGCTGACAGCACCACCACGATGGTGGCCGGTGGCGTCGCGCTCTCGTTCTTCAACCTTGGTGCGTGGGGAGCGTTGTACGCCATCACTCCGGAGGTGTATCCGACCGCCTTCCGAGCGACGGGCTCGGGCTGGGCCACCGGGTTTGGCCGAATTGGCTCCATTCTTGCGCCATTGTCGGTGCCGATGCTCAGCGATCTAGGCGGCAACACGGTGGTCTTCGCTGTGTTCGCCGTCTTCTTCGGCGTCGCAGCTCTCGCCACCTGGGGTCTGCCCGAACGGCGGGGTGTGCCCTTGGACAAGTGACCCTGAACGAAGCGGCCGTCGATATGCTCCCGGCATGGTCAGGGTTGTAGTCAGCCAGTCAATCGTCGATGACATCCAGTCCTTGCTGGACGAGGTGCCGGACAGCCGCACCCGCCCAGGGTCTGCCGATGTCGAGCTGCTGGCGGTTGACTCGAAGGCGGCCGGTGCCGATCTGACGGCGGCGGACGCCGCTATCCGATGGGACCTCGACGACGACGGGTTCCAGACGCTGCTGGACCAAGCGACGAAGCTGCGCTGGCTGCACAGCCCTGGCGCGGGGATCGAACGATGGCCGCTGGCTGAGCTGGCCGAGCGGAAGATCACCTTGACCAATGCCGCCGGCGTCTTCGCCATCCCCATCGCCGAGTGGGTGCTGACCACCATGCTGACCGCCGTTAAGCAGACCCATCTCGTGCGGGAGGCCCAGCACGAGCGCCGCTGGGCGGACGACATACCGGCAGATGAGCTCTACGGCAAGACGCTGCTCGTGCTCGGCACCGGGGGTATCGGTCAGGAGATCATTAGCCGTGCAGCGGCCTTCGGGATGCGGATCTGGGGGTCCAACCGCAAGGGCCGCCCGGTCGATCACACCGAACGGGTGGTCCAAGGGGACGCGTGGCGTGACCTGCTGCCCGACGCCGACTTCGTCGTATCGACTCTCCCGCTCACTGCCGAAACCACGAAGATGATCAGCACTCCCGAGCTGGACAGCTTCAAGCCTGGCGCCTGGCTGCTGAACGTGGGCCGCGGTGCAACAATCGACGAGGACGCTCTAGTGCAGGCGCTGCGCGAGCAGACCCTGGGCGGCGCGGCGCTGGACGCCTGGACGACGGAGCCGCTGCCGAGCGATCATCCTGCGTGGGCTCTGCCAACTATGGTCGTCTCCCCTCACATGTCAGGCTCCTCCCCCGCCGGGCGAGACCGAGGGCTTCGCCTGTTTGTGGACAACATCCGCCGGTTTGCCGCCGACGAGCCGATGACCAACGTTGTGGATCTCGCCGTCGGTTACTGATCGGCCGCAGCTAGGGTCCGGACTGCAGACACTTGCGCCGCACCGGGCCTGCTTGGACGATCAAAGGATGACCAAGTTCGTGGACCGTGCTGACGCGGGTCGTCAGCTGGCACGGCGGCTTGACTATCTGCGCAGTGAACCGGTCGTCATCCTAGGTCTGCCGCGCGGCGGAGTGCGCGTCGCCTTCGAGGTGGCCAAGGCTCTGGACGCACCGCTCGACGTCATCATTGTCCGCAAGCTCGGGTTCCCGCGCCAGCCTGAGCTCGCCATGGGCGCGATCGGTGAAGGAGGGGCTCGAATCCACAACGCCGACCTGCTGGCGCGCTCACGGGTCAGCGAACAGGAGCTGCGCACAGTTGAAGCACGAGAAGCCGTCCGCCTGCAGGAACGGGTGACCCGGCTGCGCCCAGGCCGGGAACGGGTCGACCTGCACGGCCGCGTCGCCGTCATAGTCGACGATGGCATTGCTACCGGCTCAACAGCCCGGGTGGCCTGCATGGTCGCGCGACAGCTGGGCGCTACCAAAGTGGTTCTGGCCGCACCAGTGGCCCCGGCCGACGCGCTACGTGGGTTGCCGGGTGCCGATGAGGTGGTCTGTGTCTCAACTCCGGCGCACTTCGTCGGGGTGGGCTGCCACTACCGCGACTTCTCCCAGACCACTGATGATGAGGTGGTGGACCTGCTGGACGCGGCGGCACGGCGGTTGCAGCAGCGGGATCGACCAGCCGGTTCGTCGGGCTAGGAGGCCGATCTGGAAAGGTTGGTGCATGGTCACCCAGAAGCGCATGCCTCGAATCTCCTGGACGACGGTGGTGCCCATCGTCGCGATAGTGGTGTTGGGGCTCACCTGGGGGCGCCATCTGGGTCCGGTGCTCGTGGTGGCGGTGTCAGTGGTCCTGGCAGCCGCAGTCCTGGCTGCGGTTCAGCACGCTGAAGTCGTTGCGCATCGGGTGGGTGAGCCCTTCGGATCTCTCGTTCTCGCCGTCGCGGTCACGTTGATCGAAGTGGCGTTGATCGTCACCTTGATGGTGTCCGGGGGACCTGAGACCGCCTCGCTTGCGCGGGACACGGTGTTCGCTGCGCTGATGATCACGGCCAACGGGATCGTTGGCATCTCCTTGCTGGTCGGCGCGCTGCGATACGGGGTGACGTTGTTCAATGCCGAGGGCACCGGCGCGGCCCTCGCCACGGTGGCAGCCTTGGCCACCTTGAGCCTGGTGCTTCCGAACTTCACCACCAGCAGGCCAGGGCCGCAGTTCTCTCCCGCCCAGCTGGCGTTCGCCGCGGTGGCATCGCTGCTGCTGTACGTGATGTTCGTCGTCACCCAGACCGTCCAGCACCGTGACTTCTTCCTCCCGGTGGCGCCGGGCGGTGGGACGGTGGCGGCTGATGAGCATGCGGAGCCTCCGAGCGCGCACGCTGCCCGGACAAGCTTGATCTTGTTGGTCATCTCGCTGGTAGCCGTTGTCGGGCTGGCGAAAGTGGAGTCCCCGGCTATCGAGGCCGGCGTGGAGGCCGTGGGTTTCCCGCCGTCATTCGTCGGCGTCGTCATCGCATTGCTGGTCCTGCTACCTGAGACCCTCGCAGCCGTTCGGGCCGCGAGGCAGAACCGGATCCAGATCAGTCTGAACCTCGCGCTCGGCTCCGCGATGGCCAGCATCGGGCTGACCATCCCGGCCATCGCTGTGGCCACAATTTGGCTAGAGGGGCCGCTGCTGCTCGGTCTTGGTCCGACACAGATGGTGCTGCTGGCGCTGACAGTCATTGTCAGCGTGCTGACCGTCGTGCCCGGTCGAGCGACCCGGCTGCAGGGCGGAGTTCATCTCGTCTTGCTGGCGGCCTTCATCTTCTGGGCAATCAACCCATGACCTCAGCCCGACACCGTCGACTGCTCGAAGGTGAATCCAGCCTCAGCTCATGGCCGCGTGCAGCTTGGAGCGGAGCGCCCTGGTGAGGCCACGACCGGTGTGTCTGCTGTTGCCAGGAACACGCGTAGCGCCACGGGGCTGGGCGTCGAGGGCGGGTACGGGTTCACGTTTCGGGCTGGCCGCCAGGCTCGGTCGGGCTGCTCGCGGAGGGTCCAGGAGGTTCTCGCCTGACCTCACGCGCCGGAGTACATCCGTCATCTCTTTCAGCATGCCGTTCTTCGCGACGAATGCTGCCGCGCCCGCCTGGGCGGCACGGGCAACCCAGGCTGCGTCGTGGTGGGCGGACACCACGACAACCACGGTGTCAGGAGCGGCCTCACGTATCTGGCTGGTCGCCACCAGTCCGTCCTGCCCGGACATCTGAATGTCCATGATGACGATGTCCGGCTTGAGGGCGGCAGTCACGCTGATGCCCTCCGCCGAGGTCGATGCCGTGCCGACGCACCGCAGATCAGGCGCACTGTTCAGCGCCGCAGACAGCAGGCTGGCAAACATGGCGTTGTCGTCAACGATCACGATCGTCGTTATCTGGGATGCGGGCACCTCACCGCACGCGTGGTTGCCAACGAAGTTCTCACTCATTGCCGATTTCCCCCCGGAAACTCTCAGGCATCATTGCCTTCCGGCAGTCTAGGCCCAAAAGGGGGCCCGCTGAAGCAATGCCGCCCAGCTCGACCAAACTTTTCTCGGACGGAGCCGTCCGAAGCGGTTAGGCTGGCGGCGGGGGAAGCCATGACATCGACAGACGCGAGCAGCAACGTTCGCCGGACAACGGGCGTCTTATTCATTCTCGGCGCTGTCGCCTTCGCAGTGGCGGCGTCGGTCCTGTCCTCGACGTTCGACTGGCCCGACATCCTTCGCGAGCCGGCGAGTGTGGTGCTACCAAGCTTCGTCGCCGGTGGCACGAGCCTGATCTGGACCTGGTTTGCCACGGCGTGGACGTACGCCATCCTGGCTGTCCCCGTGCTGCTTCTTCCGGCGGCTTTGGGGCGGGCTGAGGACCCCGTGATGCGCGCTGCTACCTGGGTCGGCGCCACCTCGGTGGTCCTCTCGCTGGCCGGGTTTCTGCGCTGGGTGTTCGTAGTCCCACCGTTGGCACAGTCCTACGCCGGCGGAGACGCCAGTACGAAGGCAGCCGTGGACGCCGCCTGGACTGCACAGCACCAGTTCGGCGGCGCGCTCCTCGGCGAGCACCTTGGCCAGCTGCTGGCGGTGGCCTGGTCGGTCACCATCAGTGTGTTGATTCTGCGCGACAGGCTGTTGCCACGGTGGGTCGGCGTTGCGGGGCTGCTGGTCAGCGCCTTGTACCTGCTGAACCAGGGCGACGTCCTCGCCACGGCCGTACCTGGATTCCCGGTCTGGGACCTGGCCGGTCTGCTGGGCAGCTCCGGCTGGGGCCTGTGGGTCGCCGCACTCGGCCTCGCCATCCTGCTCCCCCTCCGTGCCACCGCAGATTCCCGCAGGAAGGCAGCGACCGAGTCGGTGGTCTGACAGCTGGATCACAGTTCGCGGCGAGCGTGCACCCCTCAGCTCAGCACTGCATCCAGCGCCCAGAACGCCTGCTGCGCGGTCGGACATGGGTACTGGGCCCCCGGCTCGCGACCGTCCGAACGACATTCGCAGCAGGTCAGATGGACAGTGCCGTCCTCGGCGGTGCTCACGGCGGCGACGTGATAGGTCAGCGCCAGGTACAGCGCCACCACCAGCCGCTGACCGCTTGCGCTCGCCTTCAGCATGACCCTCGCGCAGTCGCTGATGAACGCCTGCTGGCCGTCCAGCACGGTGTGGGGCTGGCGAAGCGGGACCAGGGATCCGTGCCCGGGGCTGGAGGCAGTGGCCTGCGGGACCACGAAATCGACAGACATGAATGGCTTCTCCCGTCATTGGGTGTGGAGCTGAAGGCGGCGGTTAGGCGGAGACGTAACCAGCCGTAGGGTGCCGCTTCTCGGCACAGGTGATACACGCCGGGCTCCGTTCCCCTTCGCCGCCGCACCAGTCCGCCCGAGATAGTTAGTCATGCAGGTAGCCTCAGGGGCCAACCTTCCGAGTCGCGCTGCTGCCCCGCACCGGATGCTCAGCGAACCCGCAGTCTTTCCTCAAAACTGCTCACTGATCTGGGTGATCGACGTTCGGGTCGGACGCTCGCAGCGATCCGGCGTGAGCCCGGGCGGCAGGGTCGCGGCGAGTCTTGACCAGGCTGGCGACGGTGACGATGAGAAGCACTCCAACAATGACGCTCAGGCTGACGGTGATGGAGATCTCCGGTACCCGAGGGTCGATGTCGACGTGGGCCCAATGCAGGATCAGTTTCACGCCGATGAACGCCAAGATGATGGACAAGCCGGTGGACAGGTAGACCAGGCGGTCCAATAGGCCCTTCACCAGGAAGAACAGCGCCCGCAGGCCGAGTAGCGCAAATGCGTTCGCGACGAAGACGATGTAGGCCTCGGACGTGACCCCGAACACCGCCGGGATCGAGTCAAGAGCAAACAGCAGGTCGATGCTGCCGATCGCAAGCAGGACAAGAACCAGTGGGGTTGCCATCCGCCGACCGTCGACCCGCGTCAGCAGGCGGCCTCCCACGTACGTCGGCGTTATCGGCAGAACCCGGCGGGCGGTCCGAATCACCACGTTGTCCTCAACGTCGGGATCCTCATCGCGATGTCGGAACAGCTGGACCGCGGTGTAGATCAAGAGCAGCCCGAACAGCAAGAACATGAATGAGAACAGCGACAGCAGCGCGGCGCCAACGGCAATGAAGATGGCACGCATGATGAGGGCCAAGATGATGCCGAAGGTCAGGACCTTGTGCTGGTGCTCCTCAGGCACGGCAAACGTGCTCATGATGATCACGAACACAAATAAGTTATCGACCGACAGGCTCTTTTCGACTATGTAGCCCGCGAAGAACTGGGTGCCGAAGTTTCCTCCGTAGGCGACGGTGAACCAGATGCCG
Organism: Propionibacteriaceae bacterium; assembly: GCA_025965155.1. Lineage (GTDB taxonomy): Bacteria > Actinomycetota > Actinomycetes > Propionibacteriales > Propionibacteriaceae > Microlunatus. The sequence goes on along the minus strand of JAOPXN010000116.1, from coordinate 17,611 downwards.
AAGGCGACGGCGACGGCGACGTAGAAGATCGACCAGGCTGCCGCTTCACGAAAGCCGACCCGGTGTGGCCGTACCGCGGCGAGCACGAGGTCGACCGCAAGAAGAGCCAGAATCAGACCGATAGTCACCGCCCACACCAGAGGGCTCAGGGTAAGCAACTTTCCTCCCTGCGAATGCGGCGAACGGTCCCGGTGAATTACCCCGTCGCCACGGACTGAAGCGCGCCGATTGAGCAGGTACTACGACCATCGCACTATTGCGCCCCGTTCGAGGAGCAGCCGATGCTCGGATAAGCGGAGCAGGCTGCGAGCTCTGATGGGGAGCCGTGTTGCTCATCTCAACCACAATTCTGTGCTCCAGCACGCGGCGTGAGGGGATGTCGCCGAGATACGACGCATGCTCCAGCACCCGTGCCCGAGGAGACCTTCATGCCGAACACATCCGTACGCCGTCCGAAGCCACCCGGCAGCTCGTCTCTGCCAAAGAAGGCCCGCGTCGCCGGAGCCTCAGTCGGTGTGCTTGCCGCGGCACTGATGGTGGCTGGTCCCGCGGCTGCAAAGGGGCCCGACAAGATCGGCGATCCGCTGCCTGACGTCCCGCAGGGACCGGTTCAGGTGGGCCTGGAGTCGGTGACGCGTGACATCATCGCTCCACTTGCCGGGATCACGGCGCCCGGCAGGCCGACCATGCTCTATCTCGTCGACCAGGTGGGTCGGCTGAAGGAACTGGACCTGGAGGCGCGACGTCCGGTAGCCACGGTGCCCACGGTGCTCGACGTCAGCCAGTTGCTGGTCGGGCCTGTCGACCCGAAGGACGAACGAGGTTTCCTTGGGGCTGCCTTCTCCCCCGACTTTGCCACCAGCAACACTCCCCACCTCTACACCTACACATCCGAAGCGTTTGATCCCGGGATACCGGCAACCTTCCCGCTGCCACCCGATCCGCAGGGACAGTGTGACCTCAAGGGCGTCCAGCCAGACCACCGAAGCGTGGTACGCGAATGGGACGTGGCCACCACCTCCCCGCTAACTTTTGAGGCTGCGGCGGCATCCAAGGTGCTGTTCACCGTGGACCAGCCCCAGGCCAACCACAACGCCGGAGACATGACATTCGGGCCGGACGGGATGCTCTACATCGCCTTCGGTGACGGCGGTGGCGCCGATGACCAGAACTGCCAGGAGAACTTCGACGGCAAGCCGATGTTCGGCCACGGCCCTGACGGCAACGGGCAGAACCCCACGAACCCGCTCGGCGACATTCTGCGCATCGCCCCAAGCGGTAACGACTCGGCCAACAAGCAGTACGGCATTCCCGCCGACAACCCGTTCGTGCATGATCACCCCAAGGGCGAGCTGCCGGAGATCTTCGCCATGGGCTTCCGCAACCCGTTCCGGATCTCGTTCGACGCGGCGGACCCTGCACCCACGCCCCCGGCGCTGCCAGAGCTGTGGGTGGGTGACGTGGGCCAGAACGACATCGAGGAGGTCGACGTCGTACACGCCGGCGGCAACTACGGCTGGCGGGTCAAGGAGGGCAGCTTCGTGTTCCAGCCCTCCGCGTTCGACCTCAAGGGTGCTCGCTCGGACGCCTTCGTGTCCCGCAACGCTCCGGGCCTCAAAGACTTCGTCGACCCGGTGGCGCAGTATGACCATGACGACGGCACCGCCATCATCGGTGGCTATGTCTACCGGGGCACCGAGTCCCCAGCGCTGGCAGGGCAGTACATCTTCGGCGACACCTCCCGGCGGCTGAACAATGCCCACGGTCGGCTGTTCGCCACCTCCGGCACCAAGACGGGTCCGCACAAGGTGGTTGAACTGCGGAAGGGTCCGCTCGATGTCCAGCTCATCGGCTTCGGCCAGGACGCCTCACGCGAGTTGTACGCCCTGGTGTTTGAACCCGGCGCAACCGGCGACGTGCTGCATATCACTACTAACTGACCGCGTCGTCGAGGGCCTTGCTGCTGGCGTCGCCACGGACCTAAACTCGGATAGCTGAGAGGGAGGGTGTTGCGATGTTGCATCGGCGCAGCGCAAGGTCCAAGACCCTGGTGGTGCTCGTCGCCTCCCTAGCGTTCCTGCTGTCGGGCTGTCCCAGTGGAAACGGGGGCGGCTCAGGCGGTGGCTACCGGATCGACAGCGGCTTGGGGCTCACCGAAACGACAGTGGCGCTGGCACGCGGGGCCGCGACTGAGCCGAACCCTTAAACCGGCCACTGGCTCTGTGATGTGTGCTACCTCAATAGTCAGAAGTTGCACGTTCAACGGTGTGATCGTTAACATTGTTACATCACCGTGACGTTCTCTGGACTCCTGGTGTGGCGGGCAGCGCGGCGCTGCGGCCAGATACGACTTGCCGGGGGTAAGCCTTTATGGGTGACAACGCAAGCAGGCCACCTAAGCCTCGGTCTGCGGGTCTCGACGCCCAGTGGCTGGATGCCACGGAGCAGGCGACCTGGCAGGCCTTCCTTGAAAGCACACGAGCCGTGTTCGCAGCCCTGGAGAGCCAGCTGCAAAATGACGCCGGGATGCCACTGGGTTACTACTCGATCCTGGTGACCTTGTCCGAGGCGCCGGAGCGGACGCTCCGAATGGGCGAGCTTGCGGCGAGGCTCCACTCCTCCGCCAGCCGCATCAGCCATGCGATGAACCGGATGGAAGCCTCCGGTTGGGTCCGCCGGGAGTCTCACCCGACCGACCGTCGGGCGCAGTTTGCCGTCCTCACCGATGAGGGACTCAGCGTGCTCGTCGCCGCCGCACCGCAGCATGTCGCCGCCGTCCGGCGGCATCTTTTCAACCCCCTCACGGCCGACGAGATCAAACAGCTCGGCGTCATCAGCCGCGCCATCTGCACCTCCACCGTCAGCGGTGCGGAGCTGCAAAAATAAGACTTGGCCGGCACGCGGGTACCCACCCTCACATTTGGGGATGCCGGTACCCCTTAAATGCGCATTACGCGGGAGCCTTCGGGGTCATACTGTCTTTAATAAGGTCTCAAGTTGAGACCCGGTTCCGGGGGGGACAAGACATGACCAAGAGATTAGCCAGCACTGCCCACGTGAGGCCCGCCAGTCGTTGCGTGCACGACCGAGGCCATTCACCGACGACGCGAGTACCGATCGACCTCCGACCCAATCGATGCCGGTCGACGATGCCCTACGGCCAAGATTCAGCACCAACGGTTGGTATTTCCGGGCGCTGCGCCTCCTCTGTCATCAGTAAGCACTACTGACCGGCATGGAGGAGCGTTGTCATGATCAACTCAGTGCACAGCCAGAACCTCGCGGTCAACCACTTCGCCGAGATCGTGAGTCGCGAGCAGGCCGCCCGACAGAATCTTGCGCGGTGGCGGCAAGGCAGCTCGCTCAACCGACGGTCCGGACCATCTGTACAGGGTGAGAAACATGATGGTGCCGATCACGCCTGAGCCGCCTCGGCATAAGCAACCCGGGCGCTCAATGGTGGTTCATATCCGGCGGGGCGTCACCGTTGGTGCGGTGGCGCTCCTGGCGTCGGTGGCGGTCCTGCAGCCGGCGCAGGCTGATACCGAGACGTTCCGCGACAAGGCGGGCGACACAGGCGTTAAAGCGGACATCACGACTGTCCGGGTCAAGAACGGCGCCAACCGCGTCACCGTGGTGGTTCGGCCCGGCCGGCTGAAGTCGGGCGACTATTTCCGCTTTTGGCTCGACACCGTGCCTAAAAACCGCGGCCCTGAGTACAAGGTGGAGGTGTACCCGAACAGCGACGGGTTCGGCCTGGTACGCGTTGGCTCCTTCCGCGACAAGGGCAAGCTGGTGGGCTGCCCCGGGCTGCGCGCCAACGCCGACATCTTCACGCCTGACCGGGTCTCCATCTCGGTACCACGCTCCTGCATGCACAACCCGGGCTCCGTGCGCGTCTCGGTCCGAGGCCATTACGAGTACCGCGGGCCCGATGTTGTGGACTGGGCGCCAGCGAAGCGCAAGTTCTTCGGTTGGGTGGCCCGCTAACAAATCGGGGCGATTTTGTCAGTAGATCCGCCTGGGTTATGGTTCAGCGCGAAACCTTAACCGCTGGAGCGCATCATGCACATACGGCCCCTTTTGGTCGGCACCGCCGTCACGGCCATTCTTTTCGGATCTGTTGCCCCACCGGCTGAGGCTGTGGGGGCAAAATCGTATCGAAACTGCAATGCTCTGAACAAGGTTTACGCTCACGGCGTGGGTAAGCAAGGCGCCGTTGACAAAACCAGCGGAAAAAAGGTCACGAACTTCAAGATCAGCACCAAGATCTACAACCTCAACAACGGCCCGCATAAGGCGGGAGGACGCGAGTACGACCTCGATCGCGACAACGACGGCATTGCCTGCGAGAAGCGTTGAGGCGGCGGGTCACCGTCGGGTCGGCCCTAGGTCTGAAGATCGTTGCCAGCTTCGCCGGGGCACTAGTCCTGGCCGCGCTGCCCGCGGTGGTCAGCGCCTCGCTGCCGTCGTTGGCCAGCGCGGCCCCCGCGTCGGCCAGCACCATCAGCGCGCGGACACTGATGTCCAAACTGTCCGTGGCACCCGAGCAAGGTCACACCAGCTATCAGCGCAGCTACTTCAAGCACTGGATCGACGCCGACGGCGACTGCCAAGACACCCGCGCTGAGATCCTGATCAGCGAGTCGACCGGCACCCCCGGATACGGCTCGAGCCGACGCTGCACGGTGGCCACCGGCAAGTGGTACTCCCCGTACGACGGCGCCACCTGGACCAAGGCGTCAGACGTCGACATCGACCACGTGGTTGCGCTCAAGGAGGCGTGGGAGTCCGGTGCTCGGAAGTGGTCGGCTCCCAACCGGAGCCGCTATGCCAACGACCTGGCCTTCTGGCCGAGCCTGGTGGCAGTAACGGACAACGTCAACCAGTCGAAGGGCGACCGGGACCCAGCGGCGTGGCTACCGCCACGGGTAGGTGCCCAGTGCACCTACGCCATCCAGTGGGTGCAGGTGAAGTATCGCTGGCGGCTCAGTGTCGACTCGGCCGAGCGCTCCAGGCTTTCCTCTGTCATGAGCGGCAGCTGTGGCTCCCGGAAAGTCGCCCTCCCTTCCAGAGGCATCTAGACCGTACGAACTCATCCACGCCTTGACATTTAGTCAATGTTTAGGGCTGCGACCGCCTCATCAAGCAACGTTCGTCAACGATGTCCCTCATGCCGGGTACTAGAACCAAAGGTCCATTGCGAGTAGTGCTCTGGCTGGTAAAGGCTGCAAACGTCAACCAACGACCAAGGGGCCAGCAGTGAGGTGGCAACGGTGTCCATCCGAGGGCAGAGTTCGGCGCTCCGGCGCTGAGCTGTTCGAGGCTTGCTCTGGTACCGGGCTGGCTCGGGAATGACCAATGTCACCGATCGTCTCGGGCCAGCCGGCACTCGGCGGCGAACTGAGCTCCCGGCGGCCTCAGGCTCCTTCGTGATCCGGTTGATGATCGTCGACCAGCATCAGCTCGTGCGCGCCGGACTGGCCGCACTCCTGGAGGCAGCGGAGTCCTTCGACATCGTCGGTCAAGCCGGGGACGCTGACGAGGCGGTGCAGCTGGCGCGCGACCTGAAACCGGATGTAGTGCTGATGGATCTGTCAACGCCCCACCAGGCGGCGCCCGAGACCGCCCGACGGCTGCTGGCCGAGCGACCCGAGACTCGCGTCGTCGTCCTCAGTTCCTTCTTCGAACAAGACCGCGTCGTTGACGCTCTGGCCGCCGGCGCCATCGGGTACCTTCTCAAGGACTGTGACCCGCAGAGCCTGATTGCCGCCGTGCGGGCGGCTGCACTGGGGTCCGCCACGCTCGATCCAAGGGTTGCCGAGGCGCTGCTTCCCAGTAGGCCCGATCAGGGCACGGCTGAAGATCCTTCGCTGACTGCGCGTGAGAGCGAAGTGCTCACACTCGTGGCCCAAGGGCTTGGCAACAAGGAGATTGGTCACCGACTGGGCATCAGCCCCAGGACCGTCAAGGTGCACGTCGGCAACATCTTCCGCCGAATCGGCGTGACCAACCGCACCAGCGCAGCCAGCTGGGCGCGGAAGCATTTACCAGACTCGACCCAATAACAATTCAATCGGCTTGGGCTGTTTCGACCACCGGCCGACGGGTACAGGGATTGGTTGAGGCGCAGCCCGATCACCCGGTCGGACGAGCTGAAAGGCGGGTGCTGACCCGTCCATCAGCACTGCGCGGCCGGCCGTACCCCTACACGACAACTCAGATGAAGGAAACTGCAATGACTGACGTAGCGAGCAAGAGTTCCGATCCTGGCGACGACCGCCCCGTCCTGACGAACAGACAAGGTCACCAGGTCTACGACAACCAGAACCAGCGAACCGTAGGCGCCCGCGGTCCGGCCACCTTGGAGAACTACCAGTTCCTGGAGAAGATCAGCCACTTCGACCGGGAGCGCATCCCCGAGCGCGTGGTGCACGCCCGCGGTGCAGTGGCATACGGATACTTCGAAGCGACCGGCCAATGGGGCGACGAGCCGATAGCTCAGTACACGCGGGCGAAGCCGTTCGCCGAGGCCGGGAAACGCACTGATCTGGCGATCCGCTTCTCCACCGTGATCGGCGGTCGGGACTCCTCGGAGGCAGCGAGGGACCCGCGCGGCTTCGCGGTGAAGTTCTATACCGAAGACGGCAACTGGGACCTCGTTGGCAACAATCTTGGAGTCTTCTTCATCCGTGACGCCATCAAGTTTCCGGATGTGATCCACTCCCTCAAGCCGGATCCGATCACGTTCCGGCAGGAGCCGGCCCGGATCTTCGACTTCATGTCGCAGACTCCGGAGGCGATGCACATGATCGTGAACCTCTTCAGCCCGCGCGGCATCCCGCTGAACTACCGCCACATGCAGGGATTCGGTGTGAACACGTACAAATGGGTCAATGCGGCTGGGGAGACTAAGCTGGTCAAGTACCACTGGCAGCCGCATCAGGGAGTGAAGAGTCTCACCGCAGCCGACGCAGCCAACATCCAGGCGATCGATCTTGGCCACGCATCTCGAGACCTGTGGGACGCCATCGAGCGCGGCGACTACCCGAAGTGGGACCTCTACGTCCAGATGATGAGCGACGAGGAGCACCCCGAGCTGGACTTCGACCCGCTGGATGACACCAAGACGTGGCCCGAGCAGGACTTCGTACCCAAGCTGGTCGGCACGATGACGTTGACCAGCAACGTCAGCGACCACCACAACGAGAACGAGCAGATCTCGTTCGGCACGGGCGTGCTGATCGACGGGCTGGACTTCTCTGACGACAAGATGCTGGTTGGCCGGACCTTCAGCTACAGCGACACCCAGCGCTATCGGGTCGGGCCCAACTACCTCCAGCTTCCGGTGAACAGCCCGAAGAACGCCCGCGTGGCCACGAACCAGCGCGGCGGTCAGATGTCCTACGGCGTCGACCTGGGCGAAGGTCAGAACCCGCACGTGAACTACGAGCCGTCCACCATGGGTGGGCTTCGAGAGGGGACATACCCCACGCACGACGAGCAGGGTCCCACGATCGTCGGCCGGCTGACCCGAAAGCGGATTCCGCGCACTAATGACTACGAGCAGGCGGGTCAGCGGTTCCGGCTGATGCAGGACTGGGAGCGTGACGACCTCGTTCATAACTTCGTCACCCTCATCTCTGAGGCAACCCGGGAGGTCCAGGAGAGGATGGTCTGGCATTTCCTCATGGTCGAGGACGAACTCGGATTGCGGGTGGGTGAGGGGCTCGGTATCTCGCCCGACGATGTGCGGCAGCTGGAGCCACTGGCCTCCCAGACGCTGAACGACAAGGAGCTGGAGCGCCTCAGCAACCTCGGCAAGAACGGTCCACGCGACGTCGAGGGCCTGACCATGACTCACTGTGTGCCCAACGAGCACGTCGTGGTCGAGCGTTGAGCCGAAAATCTCTGGCCAATCCGGAATAGACGGATGGGCGGAGGCCTTATACCTGGCGGTGCCACTCGGTCCATGACCCCGGGCCTCACCCTTTGCCGCTACGAGCGCGCCACTCGCCGAGAGGCGTCTGCCGGGTGGACACCACAATCGTGCGGTAGGAGCGACCGGCTCATTGAGCCGGTCGCTCGCTGCTCGGTTCAGCTGCTTCGTTCCACCACAGCGATTGCCGCGGCCGCGTCATCTCTGCCATCGCATCGGACGTCCTTACCCGGGTCGAGGTCACGGTAGATGTCAAAGAAGTGTCCGATCTCTTGGAGCTGGTGCTCCGGCAACTGCGCCAGCTCCGTCACATCCCGGTAGGCGGGATCGCCGTCCGGGACACAGACCAGCTTCGCCTCCCTGCCGTGACCGGTCATGATCCAGAACACTCCAACCACCCGAGCCCGGACGCGCACCCCTGGATACGTCGCTTCCGGCATGAGCACCAGGGCGTCCAACGGTTCCCCATCGGACCCGGTCGCGCCGATTATGTAGCCATAATCTGCTGGAAATGCGAATGAGCCGGGCAGGCGACGGTCGAACCGGACCTGGCCACGATCGTCCACTTCGTAGACGTTCCTGCTGCTGCGCGGCGTCTCGACGACAACCTCGACGATGTTCTCCACCTATTGGACCTACCTCGATAGCAGGTTATTGAAACCTCATCTCTAGCGACCCATAGTTGCCCCAGAAGGGTCTGGCCAACCTTGTCGGAGGTGACCATACTGAATACAGACCCATCCAAAGGAGGCATCATGGCCACCGGTGAAACCGGCTTCGATGACGTAACCTACGACCTGATCAGTGTCCAGTACCACTCCCTGAAGGCGGGACATGATTACGGGCAGTACGTCCGTGACGCCCGCAATGCCAAGCAGGATGACATCGCCGACTTCTTCGAGCAGGTGATGAAGGAGGACTCCGACCGAGCGTCGAAGTGTCACGAGTTCATCAAGCGGCTCTCGGGCAGCGATGAAAGCGGTCCCGCCGTTACCTGAGGACCGACGCGCCGGCCGGACCTTACCTCGATCGTGCCTGCGGGGGCACCGCGGGCGTGAGGTCCGGTGGGGTGTGTAGTCGTCCGTGTTCTGAGGTCACGCCGAGGGTGGTAGACGCCGTGACGGCTGCCATTATCAAGGCGGCGCGGAGGTAGCTCGAAGGTCCCCATGGGATTGCCTTCGGCACGACTGTTGTCCGCAGCAGTACGAGAGCTGTTGTGAGTTCGAGCGCGCTGGCAACAGCGTCTGCTCGGCCTACGGGCTCCGGATGGCCGCTCATCGGCCCTATCGGTAGCCCGACGGTTCGGGAGGTCAGCCATAACGCCAGCGTGCCAAGGCTGAGACAGATCGCCGTACGCTCTACTCGGGACGAGGTCGCGGTAAGCAGCGCGACCGCGACCGCTCCTTCCAGGACAGCGACGCAGAAGAAGAACAGTCCAGCCGGCAGCCACTCCTCCATGTGCTCGTCCAGGACAGCTACGTGTATGGCTTCAGCACCGAGTAAACATGCAACCGCAGCAAGCCGACGCAGTCTAGGTCTCGTTGTCGGTGCAGTGACAACCTGGTTCGCCATGATTCAGACGACCTGGATGTTGGCCATCATGTCGAAGTCCTCGTGTTCGACATTGTGGCAGTGAAGGACGTAAAGACCCTTGAAGTGGTTCCACCGCATCGCGACCGTGACAGTTTCGTTTGATCTCAGGAGCAAAGTGTCCTTGAGCCCGCGTTCATAGGGCTGCAGCCCTCGCCCGGTCCGAGAGAGCGCCAGGAACTCGACCAGGTGTACGTGGATCGGGTGCCACCATCCACCACCACCATTAACGAAACGCCAGATCTCCACTGTGTTGAGCTTCGGGAACGCGTCGATGCGGCGTTCCTCATAGGGCTTGTGATTGATCGTCCACTGCCCGCCGTTGCGGGCGAACTCGAACGTGCGGGTGGCGACCGACTCCTCCGGCCGAATATCCTCTGGCAGCGGGAGCAGATCGGCGGGCACCCTGCTCGGATCGGCTGCGTCGCTCACGACGTCGAAGCGCATCACCTCGCGAGTCTTGTCCTCACCGAACGGGTCGCCCGGCACGTCGCCCATCACATTGCGTAGCACGATCTTCGACCCGACGGGATAGCGAGAAAAGTCAACCACAACTGACAACCGCTCGGACGATGCGAGCTCGAAGTCGGGCACGGACACCGGATGCGGCAGGAAGCCGCCTTCGGTCTGGACAACGGTGAACGGCTCGCCGGTGCTCAGCTTGAAGCGGTAGACGCGGGCGTTGGAGCCGTTCAGGAACCGGAAGCGATACTTTCGCCGCGCCACCCGGAAGAAGGGCTTGGGTGTGCCGTTCACCAAGATCACGTCACCGAAGACGCCTTGATCAAGTGGACGGAGCGCGTCGTGTCGCGGGTACACGATCGAGCCGTCAGCGAGGAAGAACTTGTCCTGCACTGTGAGTGGCACGTCGAACTGGCCCTTGGGCAGTGGTAGCAAATCCTCGGCGTCGCTGGTAACTAGGTAGTTCCCGGCCAAACCCAGGTAGACATTGCGGCCGGTGTCATGAATGGAATGGTCGTGGTACCACAACTGTGCCGGCGCGTGCAGGCCCGGATAGTAGTAGTCCTTGTACTTGCCGGGTTGGATGAGATCGAGCGGGTGTCCGTCGCTGGTGGCCGGAACGTCGCCTCCGTGCAGATGAGTGCTTACTGGCACCTTTAACGCGTTGTGCTGTCGAACGCGGACATCCCTCCCCTGTCGCTGCACGATGGTGGGGCCGGGCACGACACCGTTGTAGGTCCACACCGGCGTCGGGCGCAGCCCTGGAATGATCTGTACGCTCGCTTCTCGCTGCGTGATCTCGTAGTAGTCGGTGGTCGCATCGCTCCGTGTCGGCTGCAGCACCGGCGGTATACGTAACGGCACTGTGAAGGAAGCAACCCGGGGACTGTCCACCGGCTGTTCCAAGAACCACTCCGACACGCTTGCCGAAGCCCGCCCCACCGGCACCGCAGCAGCGGCGCCCGCAAGCAGGCCGAACCTGATCAGGTCACGTCTGTCCATGCTTCCCCCCGGAAGAAACAGCGGATCCCCTGAAACCGCCCGCTGTAGAACCAGCATCAACGAAAGGCTGACACGATGCAATCCCCAATTTACACGGGGAAACCGATCCGCCGACCGCGCAGCTGGTGGCGGTCAAGCGCGGTTGTCACATCGTGCGGAAGGCAGTCTTGTGGGTCTCGGCGAACTCACGGTAGCTCCGTGCCGGCCGCCCCAGCACCTCTTGTACCGAGTTGGTCACAGTTGCCGCGTGGCCTGCTCGAATCACCTGATACAGATTGACCACGGCGTCGGCGACAAAATCGGGTATACCGCCACCGGTCAACCGGGCGCGGAACTCCTCGGCCGGCAGATCGACATAGGTCACCGGGCGGCCGATGACGTCAGACAACACTGCGGCGGCCTCCGGCATACTGGTCGCCGCAGGTCCGGTGAGTTCATACAGGGAACCCTCGTGCCCCGGGCTTGTCAAGACTTCGGCCGCCACCGCAGCGACGTCGTCAGCATCGATGAATCCGGCCGCGCCGTCACCGCTCATGCCAAACCAGCGCCCCTGTGACCGCACGGTTCTCACCGGCCACAGATGCGTCTGCATGAAACCCGCCGGCCGCAAAATCGTGTAGTCGAGCCCGGAGCGAACCAGATGGTCGTCGATCTCGGCGTGCCAACGGGCGAACACGGCAGTCGAGTTAGCGTCTGCGCCCATTATGGACAGGGCGACAACGTGTTTGACTCCCGCCCGCCGTGCGGCGTCAATGGCGGCAATTTCACGAGCCGGCTGATCAAGATGGGCCCGAGAGAGCAGGAACATGCGGTCACATCCCGCCATGGCGGTCTGCAGACTCTCCGGCCGGTCCAAGTCGCCCGGGACGGCCTCGCCCTGAGCACGTTCTATCATCGCCCGCCCATCGGCTGAGTGCGCCAAAGCGCGGACTCGGGCACCGCGCTGGCGAAGCTTGCTCAGGAGTGCCGAGCCGACAGTGCCGGTCCCACCTGTTACGAAGATCATGATCATTCCACGTTACAACACACCGACGGTGCAGAGCGGTCCAAGCTCTCCAGTTCACCTGATGGCTCAAACTGTGGCTTGTGGGATGACATCCGTTGGCTGGTTGTGGTCCAACAGGGGGCTGGTGCGCACAGCATTTCTACTCTGGTAGGAGCGGGGGGCCCGCCGAGAAGCGCCCCGAACAGCCGGGAGGACGGCGGCACTTTTCGCAAGCAGGTGCTTGGAGCGCTCCCATCGGCGGCACCCACTCACATTAGATGAGCTCGGGTACGACCCTGGCCCCTTTACGCGGTATGCCCAGCTCCAAACTTCGGGTGAAACGAGTTAGTAATTTACCCATATTGGCGCTAGTGTGCACCAGCGGCTTTAAGATGCCGTATGTCAGGTACTCGGGGAAACTAGGAGGGTTGCAGGAATGTCCAGACGCACACAGGTAGTGCTCATCGACGACATCGATGGCAAGGTTATTTCGGAAGGAGGGCAGACTGTCGCCTTCAGCTACAACGGTGTCGATTACACCATCGACCTCAGCGACAAGAACGCAACGAAGTTCGACGCTGCCCTCTCCCCGTATATCGAGCGCGCCCAGCGCGTCGGCGGGCGCTCGAACCGTGGCGCTGCACAGGGCGCCGAGGACCCTGCCTCGATTCGACAGTGGGCGGGTCAGAACGGGTACAAAGTGTCAGCTCGTGGTCGCGTCAGCCGAGAGGTGAGAGCCGCCTACCACGCCGCTCACTGATCAACGCCGAGAAGCCGCTCATCTCACAGTGAGCGGCTTCTCGTCTGTTGATCTTGGTGCTGAAGCTGATCATCAGTGGGAATGAGGTCCCCCCTGGAGTAGCGATCTCCACCGGGGATTATCGGTGTGTTCGCAATCGAAATCTGGAGTCGCAACACAGGTCCGCGAGAAGAAGGGGGCCTCCTTCGCGTGCACCTGAGCATGGCACGAACCTTTCACGCTACCGACTGGCTGGGCAACTATTGACACCCAACATTAGGTACACAAGACCTTGACCGGGTCCGCCGGACCGTGTGACGCTTGCCGACAGTGAGCAGTTCTCGCAGGGATCCAGGTCTCGGAGGCGTTAATGCTAGCGATGGTGTACCGGGGGCCATACAAGGTCCGGGCCGAAGAAAAATACATGCCCACGATAGAGCATCCAAATGACGCGATTGTCCGGGTGACGTTAGCGGCCATCTGCGGCTCGGATCTGCACCTTTATCACGGCATGATGCCAGATACCCGGGTAGGCATGACCTTCGGCCACGAGTTCATCGGGGTTGTCGATGAAGTCGGATCGTCGGTGCAGAACCTCAAGCGCGGAGACCGCGTGATGGTGCCGTTCAACATCTACTGCGGCTCGTGCTACTTCTGCGCCCGAGGTCTGTACTCCAACTGCCATAACGTTAATGCGAACGCGACGGCGGTCGGAGGCATCTACGGCTACTCCCACACCTGTGGTGGTTATGACGGCGGCCAGGCCGAGTATGTCCGGGTACCGTTCGCAGACGTGGGGCCCAGCATCATCCCTGACTGGATGGAGGACGATGACGCCGTGTTGTGCACCGACGCCCTCGCCACCGGCTACTTCGGAGCGCAGCTGGGCGACATCGTCGAAGGCGACACCGTCGTCGTATTCGGGGCTGGGCCGGTCGGGCTGTTTGCTGCCAAGTCGGCCTGGCTGATGGGCGCCGGGCGAGTCATCGTGGTCGACCACCTCGACTACCGGCTTGAGAAGGCCCACGACTTCGCCCACGCCCAGACCTACAACTTCACCGAGTACGACGACATTGTGGTGCACCTGAAGCGGGTCACCGACTACCTCGGAGCAGATGTAGTCATCGACGCGGTCGGGGCTGAGGCCGACGGCAACTTCACCCAACAGGTCACCGCCGCGAAGCTCAAGCTGCAGGGCGGCTCCCCGGTGGCGCTCAACTGGGCCATCGACTCGGTTCGCAAGGGCGGGACCGTGTCCGTCGTGGGTGCCTACGGGCCGATCTTCAGCGCTGTGAAGTTCGGAGACGCCATGAACAAGGGGCTCACGCTCCGCATGAACCAGTGTCCGGTCAAGCGCCAGTGGCCCCGCCTGTTCGAGCACATTCAGAACGGCTACCTCAAGCCGAGCGAGGTCGTGACGCACCGCGTCCCGCTGGAGCACATCGCGGAGGGCTATCACATGTTCTCGTCAAAGCTCGACAAGTGCATCAAGACGCTCGTCGTGCCCAGCGCCGAGTGAGGAGCAGGATCATGCCGTACACCGCAGACAAGCCAAAGATCTCATTTTCCACTGATGAGCTACGAGCGAAAATCCCGGGCTGGGGTGTTGACCTGGACCCGAGGGACCGCCCCTCCGTACCGAGGGAACGCTTCGAGCCGACCGGTGCCCACTGGGACTTTCCGGAGCGCCAGGAGGAGAAGTGGCCGCGGGAGCGGTCCGTCGAGCACAAGTTCCTCACCCCTGTGTTCGGCACCGCCTGTCCGCCCAAGGGTGTGTCCGGAGCCATGCGGAAGTACGCCTACGGCTACAGCGAGGGACGCGCCGCGCACTGGTTGATCCTGCTGGCTGCAGACAGGGTCGATGCGGTGGAGAACCACCTCCGCTCGTTCGCGACTCTGCATCCCGACAACCCGATCACCGAGACCGGCGTTCTGAGTGAGCTGACCCGGCACGGTATTCGGTCCCGTTTCGGTCACAACCGTGCTGATCTGAAGCACATGTGGCTGGACCCGATCATCGTCGCGGGCCCGTGGGTGGTGGCCGCCGGCGCCGCCTGCGCCGCCGTCAAGCGAGTACGCAAGCGGCGCCACGACTAGCGCCTTACCACTCGGGTCAGCGGACCCGGGCCATCGTCGCCCGGGCCGCGTCGGCGATGCCCTCCGGCGACATGCCGTACCGGTCAAGCAGGAAGCCCGCGGAGCCGGTCGGGGCGAACTCGGGGACGCCGAGGATCCGCATCGGCACCGGATGGTTCTCAACAACCGCCTCCGCCACCGCACCTCCAAGGCCGCCTTTGCTGGTGGCCTCCTCGGCGGTCACAATGGCGCCCGTCTCAGCGGCGGCCGCCACAATCGCCTCGACATCCAGTGGCTTCACCGTCGGCATCGAGATCACCCTGGCCTCAATGCCCTGATCGGCGAGCAGCTCCGCGGCCACCAGCGCCCGCCAGACCACGGTTCCATTCGAGATTACGGTGACGTCGCCACCGTTGCGCAGGGTCACCGCGCGACCGGGACGAAACTCGTAGTCGTCGGCGTTGACCTGCGGCACCCCCATCCGGCTGACCCGGATGAAGACCGGGCCGTCGAACTCGGCAGCCCAACGCAGCGCCGCCGCGGTCTCCACCGGGT
Organism: Propionibacteriaceae bacterium; assembly: GCA_025965155.1. Lineage (GTDB taxonomy): Bacteria > Actinomycetota > Actinomycetes > Propionibacteriales > Propionibacteriaceae > Microlunatus. The sequence goes on along the minus strand of JAOPXN010000116.1, from coordinate 2,263 downwards.
CGGCCGGCACGATGATCGTCATGTTGTCGATGGCGCGGAGCCAGGCTATGTCCTCGATGGAGTGGTGAGTCGGCCCCAGGTCGCCGTAGGCCATTCCAGGGCTCATCCCACACAGCTTGACATTGCGGTTGGAGTAGGCGACATCGGCCTTGATCTGCTCCAACGCTCGAGCGGTCAGGAAGCAGGACGCCGCGGAGACAAACGGTATCCGTCCCCCGTTGGCCAGACCGGCGGCAACTCCGACCATGTCCTGCTCGGCGATGCCCACATTGATCAGCCGGTCCGGGAAGGACTTCTTGAAGGCGTCCAGCTTGCTGGATCCGACCGAGTCGTTCACCACGCCGACGATCCGGTGGTCGTGCTCGGCCAGCTCGGACAGGGTCTTGACGTAGCTGTCGCGGCAGTCGAACCTGGGCCTGTCCCGCAGCGACTCGTTCCTGGTCAGGATTTCGGTCATCACAGCTCCTTAGCAAAGCGAGGGTGGGCGGCCGCCTCCAGCTCTTCAAGTGCAAGCTCGAACTCTGCCGTGGACGGCACTTTGTGGTGCCAGGCGACATTGTTGCTCATGTAGGAGATGGGGTGCCCCTTGTGGGTGTGCGCAATGACGAAGGTGGGCTTGCCCGGACGGAACGGCACCGAGGACAGCACGTCGAGCAGCTCGCCATGGTCGTGGCCGTTCACCTCGACGACCGCGAAGCCGAAGGCGGCCGCCTTGTCCTGCAGCGGATCCAGATCGTTGGTCTCCTTGGTTGTCGCCCCCTGCTGCAGCCGGTTACGGTCGACGACCACCGTCAACCGGTCCAGCTGGTACTGGGATGCGGCCATCATGGCCTCCCAGTTGCTGCCCTCCTGGAGCTCGCCGTCTCCGACCAGCACGTAGGTGCGCCGCGGCGACACGTCCAGCTTGGCGGACAGCGCGTGACCCACCGCGATCGGCAGGCCATGGCCCAGTGGCCCCGTGTTGGCCTCGATCCCCGGCACCTTGCGGCGGTTCGGATGGCCGTTCAAAGCCGACAGCGGCTTGAGGAAGGTGGCGAGCTGCTCCACCGGGATGAACCCGAAGGCGGCAAGGGTGGTGTACAGGGCACCCGCGACGTGGCCCTTGCTGAGGATGAAGCGGTCCCGCTCCGGGTCCTCGACGTTGTCGGGGCCGACGTTCAGCACTGCACCATAGAGGGTTGCCAGAATGTCGATCGCGGACATGTCGCCGCCGATGTGGCCGGCACCCGCGTAGTGCACCAGCTTCAGGTCCTGGATTCGGATCTGTCTGGCCGCCTCCGCAATATGGGCGAGCAGCTCTGTTCGCCCGGTATGCGGCGCAAGGCGCCCCATCACCGGGATCGTCGCATGTTCAGCGCTGAGGGCACTCACGACGACACCTCGGCTGCTGTCATCGAACTCAGCAAGGCGTTCTGCACCAGCCGCTGGGCGGCCAGCGCGTCGTGGTTGCGCTGTGCGACGGCCAGCGCCTCGTCGTCGATCGTATCCAGAGCGCGGTGGATCGCCTTGAGGAACCTGATGGCAAGTCGGGCCGCCTCCACGCTGTCCTCGCGGAAGGGGAACTGGTCGAGCTGCCAGACACCCTGCCAGCCGTTCTTGCGCAGGGTGTGGAAGAACTCGAAGGTCTCGACCAGGTGAACCGAGCCGACCACCATGTCATCGTCCCAGCCGCGCATGTTGTCGTTCACGTCGATCGCGAACAGCCGGTTGTAGTCAATCGCTAGCTGAGCCGCGTCGGCGGGCGTTTCCAGACCGTACAGGGAGTGGCCGAAGTCGAGCAGGATGCCGAGGTTCGGCAGCCCGATCTTCTCGATCGCGAGCAGGGTACGGGCGACGTTCGGGAAGATGATCTTGACTCGCGGTTCGCGCGGCTTGTACTCGATCACGAAGTTGATGTCGGGATGAGCGCCGACCAGCTCCTTGACCCCGTCCAGCGCGAGGTTCCAGATGTCGTGGTAGTCGACCTGGAACGGGTAGTCCCAGCCGTCCTGGCCGGTCCAGAGCTTGACGTAGTCGCAGCCGAGCTCCTTGGCTACCGCGGTAGCGTCGTGCATCAGCTCGAGTGCCTTCGCCCGGACCGCGGGATCAGGGTTGGTGAAGGACCCCTTCATGAAGTCGCGGGTGTAGATCTCGGGGGTGATGGCGATGGCACGCAGGCCGTTCCGGGCCAAAGCTTCCTTGACGTCGTCCAGGGTGCCCTCGAAGCCGACGAAGGGGTAGTTCAGGTCGACCACCGAGAGATCCCCCACGGCGCCGGCTCGGT
>JAOPXN010000093.1 GCA_025965155.1 Propionibacteriaceae bacterium | reverse complement strand
GTGGCTGAGCCTCCTCCGGCGCGCTCGGTTCTCCGGTCTGGGTGCGGCCCTCGAATCCGGTAAGCGGATGCCTTCTCGCAGCTTCCGGTACCTACGGGTGGTGCCAAACTGCTCGACCCAGCGGTGCTCACCCGGGGGCACCGCCTGGCTGGTGAACTGTCCACCGAGCCAGCCGTACTGCTCGGTGAGGATGACCCGACGGCCGGAGCGCACGGCAGCCAGCGCGGCGGCGACCCCGCCGGTACCGCCGCCCACAACCAGGACCTCGGTTTCCCGTTCCGTCAGCGCCCGAGTTGCCATGACGCCAATCCAACCATTCCTCGGGCCGGACTCACCCGCCGCAATTCCAAGCCCGGTCGCCAGCTATGCCCGTGGACTCTGGGAAACCTCCAAAGCGATACCGCCTAGGCCGCTGAGGTTCTTTCGGCGTTCGACGCCGTCGACTCGAGGCCTGGCGGCAGCGGGGCTGGTGCAGCGAACGGGTGCTTTCGCGGACGTCCCCGGGCCCTCTTCTGCGCCGCGATGACGCCGTCGATGAACAGTTCCCCACCCCAAACACCCCATGGCTCTGCCCGCTCCATCGCTCCGGCAAGGCAAATCGTTCGTGCGAAGCACCCCAGACAGACTTCCTTGGCGCGATCGACAAGTATCGGGGACTCAGCGAAGAACCAGTTGGGGTCGACCGATCGACACGGCACCGGCTGGTGAGTACCGATGTTGTCTGTTCCACCTTGGCCATCATGATCATGAGCTACGGCATCGGCCGGTGATATGGCGTGCACGGATTCTCCTCTGGCTGTGTTGCATTACACAGATGCCCGCGCACCCCTCCTGATACGTCTCCAGGCACCTGAACTTCTGGGTCGCCCTCCTTCCGGATGTTCCCGGCTCGACCGGGACATTCGGACAGCGGGCGGGACAGCGCCGCCGCGACCGTTGAGCTATGTCAGCACACGGGGCCTCAACTCTCGACAATCCCCGTCCTCTTGTCGAGGACGCCATCAAAGGTGACCAGGACGCGTGGTCGGCATTGGTACAGCGCTACCAACCACTTGTCAGTTCGATCATCCGCAAGTACCGTCTCGGACCGACTGATGCCGAAGACGTCAGCCAGGGTCTGTGGCTGCAACTTGTGCAACATGTCGGCGCCATCCGTGACCCACAGGCACTGCCCGGATGGATTGCCACGACAACCAGCCGTCACTGCCTCAACCACCTGCGATCCCGGCAGCGGACCGTTCCAGTTGACCCAGAGGTCCTTTCCCGTGCGTACGAGTCGGGAACGTCTGCCAACGATCCGCGGGCCGCAACGGACTGCGTCGACGTCGACGACCGGCTGCTGCGGGCCGAGCGTCAGGTCATGGTCAGAGAAGTCCTCGCCCAACTGCCGGAGCAGCAACGCGCTCTCATGATCCTGCTCGTCAGCGAGCCGCCGGTCTCCTACCAGGACATCAGTAATCAGCTGGGCGTACCGACAGGAAGCATCGGACCGACAAGAGCGCGCTGCCTGAAGAAATTGCGCGACAACATGGCTGTGCAGAGCCGCGAGGCGAAGTGAAGGCGGGCGGCCGAGGGATTTGGCGGTGCGGACCTGCAGGGTTAAATTCCTCCCATGATTCAAGTGGAAGAGGTTACGAAGATTCAGCAGCGGTGGGTGGAGGACGGTAGCCCGCTGTGCAGTCATGAACGGACGGATAGAGAGTTCTTCCGAAGCTGGCGGACCGGAGACGTTGCCTGCCTGAGCTGCGGCGACCGGTGGGCAGGGAAGAACCTGTTGCTCCCTCCGGCGGCTTCCTGATAGCCGCTGCGGGAGCCGGCTTGGGCGCTCCCGCATTCGGGGGATGCAGCCACAATGTGCGGGGACGACCATGGCATGAAGGGCACACGCCTGTTCTCCGATCCCAGGAAAGGATTCCCATCATGGCCCTACGCGATGCATTCTCCAGATTTCTACGGGGCAAGGCTCAGTCCAAGCGCGACAGCGACGACACGGGCGGCAGCGGCTCGGGCACCGTGCTGAACGACCTAGCCGACAACGTCGAGTCAGGCGACGATCCGGACCTTGTGGTTCTGGTCGAACGCCTCGAGGGCTTCTACGACCCCGACACGGACGAGTTCATCCCGACCGGAGTAGCGCTTGAGATCATCGAGAGATTCGACGACGACGATCCCGCGGAGCTGGTTCGCCAACTTGCAGATGCCGCGCCCGCCAGCGACGAAGAAGGCGGCACCCAAACCACTGGTGGGCAGGCGACCGGTGGCACGACAACCACGGCAGGCACCGGGTCGGCCTGACCCACCCTCACCCCTCCGGTGTGACTGAAGTGGCCACACCGGAGACGCCGTGGTGAAGCGCGCAGGCAGGGAGATCTCGTTAGATGCCCCGGTAGGAGTCGATCCGGGACCTGGACCTGAACGTCAGGATGAGCACGACCACCCCCGCGGCCGCCAGCGGCGCCCAGCCAGGTCCGAGCACGACGTCGACACCCAGGTCCCGCAACATAGCGGAACCGACGAGAACGCCGACGGCACCAAGACACAACAGCCAGCCGGACAGATGCAGCGGCCACCAGAGGAACTTGTTCACCTCGTCCCTGAACAGCCCGGCCACGGTGACAACTGACACCACTACCCCGATCTGCTGGGCTGTCGCCCCGGCCACCAACACATCGACCGCATGCTGGAGCTGGTCCAGCGTGACACCGGGACCAGCGGTCAGGTAGAGCAGGTCGACTCGCCGCATCAGGTCGGCGCCCGGCCACAACGGGTGAGTGGGCCGGACCCGCTCGGAGGCGAAGTCCTCGTAGCCCAGCGTTAGGTAGGGCAGCAGCGATCCAACCAGGACCAGCACCACAACTACCGCAGCCGGGATGACTCTTGCCCTGTTGAAGGTGTAGGCAGTTCTCCGCATTCCGGATTCCTTTGACGATCGACTCTGTTGCGCTCACGTTGGACCGTACGTCGCGCATGCTGGCTTCATACCCAACCAGACGAGTGCATCGAGCGAGAGTCCGTCGCTAGCACGTGCTACCGTGCGAAGTCCGTACCCGAAAGGCGAGCTATGCCTAAGGACGCAGTTGGAGATGCCGTGCGAGAGCCCACGATGGCCGACATTGCCGCGCACCTCGGTGTCTCGCGCCAGCTAGTGTCCATTGTCCTGCGCGACATGCCGGGCGCCAGCAGTGAAACGCGCACCCGCGTGATGCAGGCTGCGCACGAACTGGGCTACCGTCCGCACATCGGCGCCCGTACCCTCCGCCAGGCAAAGTCGCGACACATCGGCGTGGCGTTCGCGCCAGCTCATGCCACCGAGCCCGACATCGTGGCGGCAATCTATCCCGCCGCCGCCGAGCACGGTTACCAGGTCGTACTCAGCGCGCAGACACCGACCCGGAGCACCCTGCAAGCGGTCGACGAGCTGCTGGGATACCGCTGCGCCGCGGTCATCATCCTCGGAACGGACCTGACAGACAAGGAGCTGCGGGCGCTCGCGAAGCGCGTCACGGTGCCAGTCGTCGTCGTCGGTGCCGGGAACCGCAACGCGGCGTTCGATGTGGTCCGTTCGGCGGGTGACACCGGCATCGAGCTCGCGGTGCGGCACCTGGTCGAGCTGGGACACCGCCAGATCAGCTACGTCCACGGAGCGGCGATGCCGCCGGGGGCACTACGGCTGGAGGGCTACCTGCGGGCCGTCGCCGACGCCGGTCTCGACTCCGACGTTGTGACAACCACCGGCGGGGACTTCACTGAAGAGGCAGGGGCCAACGCTGGACGGCAGCTGCTCGGCCGCAGCGTTCTGCCGACTGCCGTGGTCACCGGCAACGACCAGCAAGCCGTCGGCTTGATGTTCATCCTGGCGCGCGCCGGGGTCGCCATTCCGGGACAGGTCTCGGTGACAGGCTTCGACGACAGCCGCTTGGCAAGTCTGTCGTCGGTCGACCTAACCACCGCACGCCAAGATCCCCAGCAGATGGGCGAAGCCGCCGTGTCCGCGGCTGTACGACGGATTGACCGACCCGCGCTACGCCCGTCGTTGTCCGTCGTCGAGCCCTCGCTGATCGTGCGCAGCAGCGCTGCCCGCCACGCCTAGCTGGTTGCGGGACCGCACAGTCTGACCGGTCCCAAAGATTGTTATGACAAACCCCTTGTGCAGATCACGCCGCAGGTGCTTCACTAGCACGTGCTACTAACTAGCACGTGCAAGGCCCAGACGTTCGTACACGTCGACTTGCCAGATCCGGTCCATGGTGGGCTTGGATCCCTACGGAAGGAACAAAGATGTTCAAGTTTCCCAAGCGCACCCTGGTGGCCGTACCGGCTCTCGCATTGGTGATTGCAACTGCAGCTTGCAGCGGTGGCGGCAAACCGGCGGACACGGGTGACGGAGGCGTCGGAGCGGGCCAAGTTGCCGACACGCCGAAGATGAAGGTTGCCCTGATCAGCCATGCACCGCTCGGCGACGCCTTCTTCGACACCATCATCAAAGGGGCGAACGACGCAGGCGCCAAGGACAACATCGAGGTGCAGTACTCCTCCGACGGCGACGTCACCAAGCAGGCAAGCTTGATCCAGGCTGCGATCGACAGCAAAGTCGACGGCATCGCGGTGAGCATCCCTAACGCCGATGCACTGCGGAAGACCATTCTCGCGGCAAAGGACGCCGGCATCCCGGTCATCGCCTACAACGCCGGCGACCGTGACTGGCAGTCCACCGGAGCCCTTTCCTTCTTCGGCGAACCGGAGGTGCTGGCCGGCGAAGCGGCCGGTGAAGAGCTCAACAAGGGTGGCTACAAGCACGCACTGTGTGTGGTCCAGGCTCAAGGTCAGGTGCAGCTCGAAGATCGTTGCGACGGGATCAAGAGCAAGTTCAAGGGACAGGTCGAGGAGCTCTTCTCTGACGGAACCAACACCTCGAGCTACGTCTCCACCATCAAAGCGAAGCTGCAGAGCGACCCGAGCGTGGACGCAGTCGTGACTCTCGGACCGGCGCTCGGTGTTGCCGTGGCCAACGACGTGAAGGCTTCCGGCGCCAAGGTGGCAGTCGCGACGTACGCGATGAACAAGGAGGTCTACCCCCTGATCAAGGACGGCGGCATTGCCTTCACCATCGATCAGCAGCCCTACCTCCAGGGATACCTGGCCATCGACGCGTTGTGGTACTACAAGAAGAACGGCAACATCCTCGGCGCCAACCAGTCCATTCCGACCGGGCCACTGGTGATCGACAAGACCAACGTCGACTCCGTCCAGAAGTACGCCGAGGCGGGCGGCCGCTGAGCTCCGCTGCGGGTTCGGCTCAGCTGCCATGAAGCCGAACCCGTCGCGGTTCCGGCACCGGCTGACGGCGTCAACGTCACGTCCCAGTTGCTCGTCCCACTTGGACAGCGAAGACCGGCCCCGGCGACGGGTTGCCCCCACCTTTCGGGGCAGTAACCGGATCTGCGCCGCCAGCCGCGCCGGCCAGCACTTCAACTCCGCGCAACGCCGCAATCCAACCCCTCCAGACGGCATCAGCGATCGAAAGGCGAACCATGACCCAGACCCAGGCCCCATTGGTCACCCCCAGCAGCATTTCGACTGACTGGGCAGACGGTGTGGAGCTCTTCTACGACCCGCTGTCCTACGCCGCCTACGACCACCCGTACGAGGTGTATCGACAGCTGCGCGAGCGTGCGCCGGTCTATTACAACGCCCGCCGGGATCTGTACGTGGTGTCACGGTACGCCGACGTCAGCGCGTGCTTGAAGAACCACGAGCAGATGATCAACGCGCTGGGCAACGACATGGACGGGACCCACGACTCGTACGGAACCGGCAACCTGGTCGCGCAGGACCAGCCTCGGCACAGCGTGCTCAGGACTGTAGTGCGGCCCTCGTTCGCCGCGCGCGAGATCTTCGCCATGGAGGAGCATGCCCGCAAGCACGCGCGGCAGCTGCTCGCCGAGCTGCAGCAACGTGGCGGAGGCGACTTCGCGACCGAGTTCGCCATTCCGCTGGTGTTTGGCGTGTCTCTTCGGCTGATGGGGATCGACAGCTCGGACTCCCGGTTCTGGGAGGAGCACCTGATGCGCTCGATGGTGCGGACGGTCGGTCAGTTCGGTATCCCGGCCGACGCCGTCGCGTCGAACCAAGAAGACGAGGCGCATCTAGATGATCTGATGCACCAGCGCGAGGCCGAGATCGCGGCCGGTGCCGAGGCCGACACTCCCGACGTGATCAGCCAGATCCTGCTGGCCGACGCCAACGGCCGGCTGCTGGAGGGTGAACGGATCGGTCTGGCGCACCTGATCTTGTCCGCGTCCACCGACGCGCCAGCGGCCCTGCTGACGAACTGCATCGCCGTGCTCGACAAGCTCCCCCAGCTGCAGGAATACCTTCGCCACAACCCGTCGATGGTGAAGGCGTTCGTCGAGGAGACCCTGCGCTACGACGGCCCCGCTAAGAACCTTTGCCGGCAGACCACAGCAGAGATCTCTGTCGCGGGGGTCACCATCCCGGCCAACTCCCGGGTGATGGTCCTAATGGGCTCCGCCAACCGTGACGAACGCGTCTACGACCACCCGGACTCCTTCGACCTGTTCCGCGAGATCACCGCCGACAACAAGATCCTCACCTTCGGCGAAGGCATCCACTCCTGCATGGGTGCGCCGCTGGCCCGGCTGACCGCCCAGGTGGCCATGGAGGAGCTAGTCGGCGCCCTCGACGACGGCGTAGAGCTGCGCCTGGTCGGACAGCCCCAACGGTGGGCGAAACAGATGGTTCGTGGGTTCTCCAGCCTGCCCGCGCAGTTCGTCGCCGACTCTCCGCCGAACTCGATGCGGCTCGCCTCGGTCGCCCCCACGCATACCGAGGTGGTGCAGCACCGGACCACCCGGCTGACGGTGACGACCCGCGAGTTCGAGGCGGTCGTCCGGGTCGGGGTCAAGGAAACCGTCGCCGAGGGCGTGGCAGCGTTGACGTTGGCCGACATCGACGGGCAGCCACTTCCGCAATGGGAGCCGGGCGCTCACGTAGACCTCATCATCGACGGGGTGGCGACCCGGCAGTACTCGCTGTGTGGCGATCCCGCCGACCAGCACGCCTGGCGTCTCGGCATCCTCCGCGACCCCAACGGGACAGGCGGATCGCTGTACGTGCACGACAAGCTGCAGGAAGGCGACATCGTCCGGGTCCGAGGGCCCCGCAACAACTTCCCACTCACCGCCTCACCGCGGTACCTGTTCATTGCCGGCGGGATCGGGATCACTCCGATGTTGCCGATGATCCGGGCGGCCGAGGCGGCCGGTTCCGAGTGGAAGCTGGTCTACGGCGGCCGCCAACGGTCTTCGATGGCCTTCTTGGACGAACTCGCATCCCACGGCGACCGGGTGGTCGTCTGGCCGCAGGACGAGAGTGGCTTCCTTCCCCTGGACCAGCTCCTCGGTGAGCCACAACCGGACACGCTGATCTACTGCTGCGGACCCGAACCGCTCCTGAACGCAGTCGAGCGAGGCAGCGTAGGCTGGCCGAAGCGGGCCCTGCATGTCGAGCGTTTCGTCGCAAAGCCGCTCACCGAGCCGGTCCTGACCGAAGCATTCGATGTGCACTTGGCGCAAAGCGGCATCACCCTCACGGTGCCACCTGACCGTTCGATCCTCTCCGTCGTCGAGGAGGCCGGTATCGGTGTGCTGTCCTCATGCGGCGAGGGCACCTGCGGCACCTGCGAGACCCCCGTGCTCGACGGCGTACCGGATCACCGGGATTCGGTCCTCGATGCAGATCAGCGCGAAGCCGGCGACTGCATGATGATCTGCGTCTCAAGGTCCTGCACCTCCCGACTCGTGCTCAACCTGTAGGAAGGGACCCGTCGATGCAGTATCGAATGCTCGGCCGGACCGGCTGGCAGGTTAGTGAGATCGCGTTCGGTGGCTGGCAGCTCGGCGGCGACTGGGGCGCCGTCGATGACAACGCTTCCATCAAGACGCTGCACCACAGCTTTGCGAGCGGCATCAATTTCGTCGACACCGCGGAGCTCTACGGCGCCGGGCACAGCGAGGTCGTCATCGGCCGAGCTCTGCAGCAGTGGTCAGGCGACCGCATCTACGTCGCGACCAAGGTCCAGCCCGTGATCTGGCCCGATCCCGACGACGACCGGCCGCAGATGCGTGGCCGCTACCCGGAGTGGTATCTGCGATCCAGTGTCGAGGACGCCCTGCGGCGGCTTCAGGTCGACCGCATTGACCTGCTGCAGCTGCACTGCTGGATGCCCTCCGGAATCAAAGAGCTGGACTGGCTGGAGACGCTGAACCAGCTACGGGTCGAGGGCAAGGTGGACCGGGTGGGGGTCTCGATCCGCGACTACCGACCCGAGGAAGGCGTGGACCTTGCCACACTCGGGCTGGTGGACTCCATCCAGGTTGTGTTCAACCTGTTCGAGCAGCGGCCGGCCGAGCGGCTGTTCCCGGCCGGGGCAGCAACCGACACCGCGTTCATCGCCCGGGTGCCCTTCGACTCGGGCTCGCTCATCGGACACTGGACGGCGGACACCTACGACACCTGGGAGCCCGGCTCTGTACCGCACACCCTCTTTCGCGGTGACCGGTTCACCGAGACGCTCGGCCGTATGAAGCAGCTGAAGAAGATCTGCGCCCCCTACTACCCGACACTGGCCGAGGCTGCGATGCGGTACGCGCTCAGCTCGCCGGAGGTCACGACAGTGATCCCCGGAATGAGTAATCCGTCTGAGGTCGACCTGAACGTCGTGTACTCCGACGGCGCCGAGTTCCCGGCCGAACTGGCGGCCCAGCTCGGCGGCCACAACTGGCCGAGAAACTTCTACAAGTGAGCGAGACGATGATCGTTCAAGCCGAGCTGTTGGTGCCGCACGAGATCGAGACCGCGCTGGCGGAGCATTCGGTGGTGTATCTGCCCTTGGGCAGTATCGAGTACCACAGCCGTCATCTGCCGATCGGCCTCGACGGGCTCAACGCACACGGGGTTTGTGTGCGCGCCGCCGAGCGGGACGGGGGAATCGTGTTGCCGACCCTTTACTACGGCACCGGCGGCGGCCACACGACCTATCCGTGGACGATCATGGCCACAACGCAAGCCCCGCTGGCTGAGTTGCTCCAGACGTCCCTCCGGCGCCTCGCGGGCTTCGGCGTACGCGTCGCCGTGCTGTTCACCGGTCACTTCGCCGACGAGCAGCTCGCCATGATCGACAACGTGGCGGCAGAATGGAACGCGTCCCGTTCACCGCTGCGTGTCCTGGCGCTGTCGGTGAACCGAACCGACGCGACGGTGGCCCCGGACCACGCTGGGATCTTCGAGACCACCCTGCTGGCGGCAATGTGGCCCGGACGGGTACGGCTGGACCAACTCCCGACCATCACTGACGCGCCGGCCGCCGATCCGGTGGGCGCTACGGGCTACGACCACCGGCACGATCCCGAGCATCCGCTCTGGGGGGTGATGGGGCCCGACCCGCGTACCGGTGATCTGAGCCGCGCCGATGCCCTGTTGGATCACATTGTCGCTTGGACGTGCCGTCAGGTTGACAGCTTCCTTGCCACACCGTCGACCGATTCGTCGTAGACCGCCGAACACCCCTTGCTCCTACAGACCGACTTCAGGTGATTGAGGGTGAAAGTGGGATCACCACGATCGGCCGGTGCTGCTGGTGAGCCAGGTGAGCGGCAACGGATCCACCGAGAAAGTCGTGGACGCTCGACCGAAGGCCATGCCGACGAGTGCCAACCACAACCATCTCTGCGTTCAGAACCTCAGCGAGGCGACCAAGAGCGTCTGCGATGTCACCGGCCAGCTCCCGGAACTCCACCTGAACCTGCTGCTCACCAGCCACCGCCTGAATGCGGCTGGCCAGTTCCTCGTCGAAGGCCGTTGCATTCCAGTCCGGCAGGTCTGGGTCGATCGGCCTCGATTCGACCGAACCATCCGGATGCTCCGCCACCACGAAGCTTCCCTGGTCAACATTGGCGCAGACCAGCACCGCATGGAACTGACGTGCGAATCGAGCCGCATGTCGTAGCAGCGGCTCCGGCTGTCGCCTGGTGACCCCAACCACGATGTAGGGGTTGGGATTGCTCTCCATCGAGTGAAGCCCCATAGGACTCAGGCTAGAGGCTCCGCCGAGCGCACGAACGGCTACGACTCCCCATATTTTTCGCGGATGCAGAGGACTTCAAGCGCGGTGGCAGGAAGACCGAGGTGATCAACACACGGACTATGCCATCGTCAAGATCATGACGGCAATTAAGGGGCGCCCGTACCGTGCTATCCCCCGAATAAGGAATGTCGGTAGGTACCCGCTCCCCACACCGCACGCCGCCAGCAGGTACCGTCTCACCATCACCGGTCCGCCGCGTGACCGAGATCCGCGGGCTGGCCCGGCGGCGACGCCACGGGCGGCGTCGTGACAGCCGCGGGCGGGCGCCAGGAGTTCCGGTCCAGCACCAGCAAACCCATCGCCAGCAGGCACCACATGATCATGTAGATCCACCCCTCGGCTTGCAGACTGCCCTCGACGTTGTGAGCCAGCAGGACCAGCAGCACGCTCCCGCCGGTGCGGTTGAACAGCCATGAGTACCAGTACGTCACCGCGACGGTGGTTACCAGACCGGTGACCACAGTGCGGGTCTGCAAACCCCCTGGCTCCATGAAGAACAAGGGAAGGTGCCATCCGGCGATAAGCACCGCCATGACCGTAGTGGCCGCCAGCGGAGAGCGGCCTTGACCCTGGAGGACGGGAAGGGCATATCCGCGCCAGCCGGGTTCCTCTCCGAGCGGACCGTCCGTCGGATTAACCAGCCGCACCGCGAATGCGAGGAGAACAGCGGTCACTGAGGCGGAAGTCAGGGAGGGGGCGGGATCCCCTGCCGCCATGTGGGTGCCCGCGGTGGCTACGTGGACGGCCAGCGGCACACCCAAAGCAATCACGTACCAGTACCACCGGACGCGCCAGCGGAGGACGCGTGAGACAAGCTCCCGCATCCCGGCCCGCCCGCGGGTCAGCGGAACCACGATCAGGGCCGCGATCAATGGACCGAACGCCCCGAACGAGCCGAACGGCCAGAAGGCCCACGCGATGGCGTAGGCCAGGACGAAGAACACCGCAAGCTCGTGCCGCGTGAGGCTGTTCACAAGAGGTGATGGCATGACGGACTCTCCCTACCTTCAGTTGGCGTGAGCCGGTTGGCCAACGTCCCGTTCCACCGCCGCGCCGGCTCGGGCGAGCAGCGCGAACCCGACCGATCCCCACAGCAGACCGAGCAAGATGCCCTCTCCGCCGCGGAACACAGCGTTAGAGATGTCGCCGAGTGGGAGCGCGACGATGAGCAAGGCAGTCGCTCCGGCGATGCGAAGATTCACCAGAGACCTTTCCCCCCGGATCATGCTGAGAGCGTTGATCACAACCACTACGCCGTAGCCCACAAGCGTCAACACCGTGCCGACGGCGCCCAGACGTAGGAATCGCCCGGTGCGCTGTTGCAGAGCTCGGGTGCCGACGACGGCGACCATCGCTCCGACGAAAGCCAGGAGCGTGATCAACTGGTAGAGGTAGTCGGTGGAGGACTCGTAGACCGACTGCACCGGGGCAATATGATCAAGGACCGTTGAGAGCACGAACAGCAGTCCTGCCAGACTCCAGCGAATCCGCCTGCTTTGACGGCATTTGCAAACATTGCTACTCCTTTGGTGGACTACCTCGGCCGCCGAGGTCACTTCCTGCTTTGCTCCGTGCGGATCCGCCCGCTGCTCCCCGGTCGCCGACGGCGCGAAAGTCTTCCTGTTCTGAAGAAGCTCGCTGAGACGGCATTAGTTGTTCGGCGTGCATCAGCATGATCAGCACGCTGCCGTTGGTGTTGTTGAACACCCAGTTGAAGACGGTCACTGCTGCGAAGATCAGCACTGTGTCGGAGAAGTCGACCCGCCCTGCTGCCATCAGCGGCAGCTGCCATCCCGCGATCGCGACGCCGAGGAAGCAGGAAAGCAAGCGAATACAAGGATGCCCTTACCCGCCAGCGCACCATCCGGCGGAGCAGATCCACAACCCCGGCTTTGCCACGGGTAGTTGCCCAGCGAGACAAGCGCAACCTCACCGCAGCCCCCTCTGTGCCGCACTCTCGGCAGCCGCCGTCGCAGACGTGCTCGGAAGCTAGAGCGAGTTGGGCCGCGTTTGGTGCGCGAAGCGGCGTGGTAGGCCAAGCGCAGGCGCCCTCGACAGTGCCCCTGCTCGAGACCCTTCCGTCAAACCGGATCGCAGACTCGCGTGACTACTTCACCCCCGGGCGATCACAGAACGCCATTGGACGTCTGCTGCCCTCGACTAACTATGCTTGCACGTTTAGCCGATGCGCAGAAGATCTATGAATGACAGAGTGCAGCGGACGCACGCCCGCCGGAGGCGGGAGGTTCTGAGGCGTGCCGCAAAATTGTCAGACGGCGCGGCTAGTGTGAACGTATGTTCGATTTGGAGGGGTTGGCTGGGTTGTCGGGTGGTGCCGTCGCGGCGCTGGTCGCCGACAGCTACCGCGCCCAGGTGGAGGCGGAGACCGCGTTGTTGGTGCTGGCCGCGCGCTGGGCCGACCTGCACAGTGTCGACCTGACCGATCCGCGCTGCTCCCGGTCCGGTGTGGGTGCGGGGGTGGAGGAGTGCCGCCGGATCGGCGGGGTGGGGACGCCGGCGGTGAAGGAGTTCGCCGCCGCCGAGCTGGGCACCCTGCAACACACCAGCACCGCCGCCGCGACCAGACAGATGGCCGACGCGCTCGACCTCCGCCATCGGCTGCCGCTGCTGTGGCGGCGGGTGCTGGCCGGGCAGGTCCGCGGCTGGCAGGCCCGCAAGGTCGCCCAGGCGACCCGGCAGCTGCCGCGGAGGCGGCCGGGTTCGTGGACCGGGCCGTCGCCACCGCGATCAGTACGGTGCCGTGGGCGAGGTTCGAGCCGCTGCTCGGCGCCGCGATCATCGCCGCCGACCCGCACGGCGCCGCGGAACAGGCCAAGATCTGGGAGGC
>JAOPXN010000077.1 GCA_025965155.1 Propionibacteriaceae bacterium | reverse complement strand
GCCAACCGGGGGGATGGGCCGGCCGGACTCGGCTTCTACGAGCAGGCGCTGTACATCTGGCGGGAGCTCGGTGTCCGGTTCGACGAGGCGATCACGCTGAACAACATCGGCGAGGTGCACCACGGATGGGGGGACGGGCCGGCCGCGCTGGGCTACTTTGAGCAGGCGCTGCCCATCCGGCGGGAGGTCGGGGACCGGGCCGGTGAGGCGGCAACGCTGAACAACATCGGCGAGGTGCACCACGGATGGGGCGATGGGCCGGCCGCGCTGGGCTACTACGAGCGGGCGCTGCCCATCCAGCGGGAGGTTGGAGACCGGGCCGGTGAGGCGACCACGCTGACCAAGATTGCGATGGTGCATCGTGGCAATGGCCGTCTGGTAGATGCGGTGGCTGAGCTGGAGCTGGTGGTGGCGCTGGACGCGGCGGTGCAGCGCCCAGCCTTGAAGGCGGACACGGTCATGCTGGCGCAGGTCCGCGCCGAACTGGTTTCGCTCGGCCGCATTGCCGCCGACAATGCCGGGGACCGTTAGTGGTATCTGGGGGCTCGCCTAGTGGTCGGGGCGCGGTGGCGGGTCTCGCCGGCGCCGCCCTCTAACGTGGACGGCACTGGGGGTAGCGGCGCTGAACTTCGCCGCGGCGTCGGCCGTCAGCTTGTCCGATTCTGTCCTCAATTCCGGCGACGGTGAGCGCAAGAACGTAACGTTTTATGTTAGTTCCAGTCTGAATTGGTAAGCGTTGATCGGACTATTTGAAATGGTGTGGTTAGGATTTGACCGGCACGAATTCAGATCTTGTCGCCAATGGTGCTGTCATGATGCGTCGAGCAGATCGGTGCCCTCGCCGCTTGCGGCCAGATCTGATCGCAGTCGATGTACTGCCCGGGCGCGCGTTGGCCCGATGGAGCCCACTGGAATCTTTAGGATGGTTCCTATAGTTTCGTACGACTCGTAGTTCACTAGTGCCGTTAGGAGGTCGCGCTGCCGCTCGGGTAGGCGGTCAACAGCTCGGGATAGAATGTCTTGGCGTTCCTTTTGCAGGAGTTGCTCGTCGATGTCCTCGATGGCGCCGACAGATGACCATTCGATCCAGTCAGTGCAAGGAGTCTCTCGGTCGCGGCGATGGCGTGCCCGAAGGCAGCCGCGTCTCATGGTGGTTGCCAGCCAGCCGCCGATTCGCTCTGGTTCGCGGACGCTGCCGATATGTCGCAGCAGCTCCAGCCAGGTATCTTGCATGACGTCTTGAGTTTGTTCGGGCGTCAGTCGAAAGCTTTGCCCGATATTTGTCAGCATTCCAGCGTAGCGGTCCACAAGAGCATTCCATGCTGCCTCGTCCCCGGTTGCTGCTTTCTGTACAACAGCTTCTAAATCGATCATCATTATCAACCTCTTCTATTGTTCACAAGGATGGTTCATATCTGTCCGGCGAATATCGTTAGACTCTTGCGTCAGAGCGCAGTTCAGTGCGTCGCTCCCGCCGAGTTGGTGATCAAAGTTCGTACAGCCGCTCCGTGCCGCTCAATCCGTGACTTAGCTTTTGCGGCGGCGCCTTGTTGGAGTAGGCGTCGCGCCATGCTCCGAATTTGGTGCAGGAGACGTTCCAGTTCCCTCCGTGATTGGCCGTATCAGCCCGAATGGGACCATCTCGCAATTCCATTTCCGCCTCTGCTCGATCGCTCGACGATGTAATAGGAAGTGAGGCATTTGCTTGTTATGTCGAAACCACTTGAATCATCTCGACGACGAGTAAGGGCAGAGCTAAATCCCCGTAACACGGCATCTGCAGATGAGCGGACTGGAGATGCCGCCGATCCGCACCCACACCGGCCCAGACATCCGCGCAGGCGATGGGTCGCAAGGTGGCGCGGGCAGGCCGCGCCGACCTGCTGTTCGGCCCGCCTGCATGACCTGTGCGCAAGGCACGGTCCGGCCGATACGCTGCTTGAGGGTAGATGGCATTGGCGTATCCACTGGAGGGTGACGTGGGTGACGATTCGATACCTGGGTCTACGACGGCGGTCGGTCTCCTGGGTCCCGTCTGCGTGTACGACCGAGGCGAGTCGGTGCCTGCTCACGGTGCCAAGCAGCAGCTGCTCCTGGCGCTCTTAGCGCTGTCGCCGGGACGGACCATATCGACTGACCGGCTCGTCGATGCTCTATGGGGCGAGGCGCCGCCAGCCACCGCGCAGACAGCTTTGCGTGTTCACATCGCCAGGTTGCGCGAGCTACTCGCCAGCCTGAGGCCGTCGGTGGCTCAGATCGTGCATCGGCCGCCTGGGTACGCGCTAGACGTTTGTGCTGAATGCGTTGATTCGGTGAATTTCTGCACGCTTCTTAGCGCCGCTAGGGAAGCGGACCCACGAGCGACGCTCATTCGGCTGGAGAATGCGCTTGCATTGTGGCGTGGTGACCCCTACGGCGGCATGTCCGACAATGAGTTGCTGCGAATTGAGGGGCAGCGGCTCCGCGGCCTATACGAAGCCGCACTCGAGGACCGTGCCGAGGTCCTGCTGCAGCTGGGTGAGAATGAGGCGGCGGCGGCCCAGTTGGAGGCGCTTGTTCGCAATGAACCGCTGCGCGAGCGCCGGACGCGGCTGCTAATGATTGCGTTGTATCGGTGTGGACGTCAGGCGGCGGCGCTCGATGTGTACGGTCGCCTTCGTCGAATGCTCGACAGTGAACTGGGTCTGACACCGAGTCCGGAACTGCAGGCTATCCAGCGAGCAGTACTCACACATGACTCGTCGCTCCAGCTGTTGGCTCCCCCCGAGCCGACCTCGGCGCTCCTTAGCTCCGCTGCGGGGCGACTTCCATGGTGGCTGGAGACGTCACTGGATACGACGATGTTCGGCCGAGAACGGCTGCTGGGCGACCTTACGAGCCAGATCGCGGAGAAGGGCGTGCAAGACAACGAAAGCGCCGGCGTGCAAATCATTCTCCTCCGAGGTGAGGCCGGGGTCGGCAAGAGCCGGCTACTTGCCGAACTTGCTCGACGGATGATGGATCGTGGAGTACGCGTACTGGCCGGCTGGTGCGATCCGGAAGCGATCATCCCGTTTCGACCCATGGCCGAAGCCTTCCGGCCAATGGTGGAGAGGGACACAGCGGACATCTGGCCTTCGTCGGTGACGAAGGCCGCTGACCGAGTCGCTAGGTTCTTCACCGAAGCGGATCAAAGCCATCAACGCAGCGACCCTGAGACCGACCGCCTACGGTACTTCGAGGGCATGACCAACCTTCTGCACGAGGCCGCCTATCACTACTCGCTACTCTTGGCGATCGATGACATCCATTGGCTTGACGCGTCATCGGCGGCGCTGCTGCGCTTTCTGGTGCGCCAGCCAGCCCATCACCCGGTTCTGCTGCTCGCGTCTTACCGCAGCGATCCAGGTGAGCACACGGCTGCGTGGGCCCGAACCCTCGATGAACTCCAGCGTTTACGAAGCTGCTCGCTGGTCGAGGTCACCGAATTGACCCCCGATGCGGCTGTCAGCATCATCACAGATGTGGTTCCTGATTTCAGTGCCGAACGCGTCGACGCGCTCGCACAACGGATTCTTCCCGTGACAGGTGGGAACCCGCTCTTCGTTCGCGAGATTGCACTACAGATGTCAGGAGCGGGTCAGAACGGACCGGACCAGATCCCAGTACCTAGGTCCATGCTCGCTGCCGTCATCGAGCGCCTGCACAGCATTAGCCCCACAACACATGATGTGGTCAACGCTGCCGCAGTCCTCGGACAAAACTTCAATCTGGATGACGTTGCTGTCGTTGCGGGGTGCAGTGCGCGTGTCGCCCTGGCCTCGCTTGATGAGGCCCACTCAGCGCGCCTTGTGAACGAGGTGCCGAACTCAATCGACCAGTACACGTTCCGACATGCCCTGCTGCGCGAGGCCGTTCACAGCCTGATGCCGAATAGCCGAAGGGTGCGAGCACACTTTGATGCCGGACGGGCGTTTGACGGTCGAGACGACATGCGCTCTGTGGTGGCGAAGGCCTTCCACCTCATCGAGGCGGTGCCGCTGTGCCCACCCGAGACCGCTGCGCTCGCTTCCATTGATGCCGCCGATGCAGCGCTGGCACGGTTGGCGTTCGAAGAAGCCGCCCGCGTTATCCTCCGCGCGCTCGAATTACGCGGGTCGAACCCGTCGATTAGCAACGCCGCAAACTTCGACCTTCTGATTCGCCTGGGCCGCGCCCGCTCGTATCGAGGTGAAAACGCGGCTAGCGACGAGGCTTTCGTAGCCGCCGCCGGCGTTGCGCGAGCGCTGGACGATCCGACGAGGCTGGCCACCGCCGCACTCGGTGACGACCTAGACACCCGACCACTTACTCCCTCACCTGCCCGGCTAAGCCTCCTGGAGGAGGCACTCAGGGCAATGGGGGAGCAGGACTCAGCCTTGCACATCGCGGTAGCCAGTGCTTATGTGTCGTTGGCGTCACTCTCCAGGGGATCTGCAAGTGTAAGAGCCCTGGCTGATGCGACGGTTGTTAGCGCCCGTCGGCTCGCCGATCCGCTGGCCCTCTCGAAGGCGCTGCTTGCCTGGCTGACCTGTACTAACGCGGTCGCGAGCCCGAGCGAGCGGCTCGCTGTCGCCACCGAAGCCTTGGAGCAGGCCGAGTCCGCAGGAAATCCGAGTCGTGCGGCCCGCGCTCGGCTCACTCGGATGAGCTTTTTGTTTCGGCTCGGCCGCGCCCATGACGCACAAGCCGAGTACGGCCGGTATCGGGCTCTGGCCGAGTCGACGAGGGTGCCCCGTTATCTCTGGCATGCTGATGTTGCCGCCGCCGCGATCGGCCGGCTGCTCGGGCGCTTCGGCGATGCGCAAGCCGCCGCCGAGCGTGCTCTGGCGACGGGCCAGAAGTTCGAAGTCGCCGAGGCGGGCATGGTGTTCGCTGTACACGAATTTTTCATCCACCTACATCAGGGCCGGCTTGACGAACTTCGGCCGAAGATCGATGCGTTCGCGGCGTCGCGGCCGGACCTCATCTCCTGGACCTTAAGCGCGGCGCTTGCTGCGAGCGCATCGGATGACGTTCAGGCGGCGCGTCAAACGCTTGACCGGTTCGCCAACATGTTGCCTGAACTCGACCCAGATGCAGAGTTCTGGTCAGACCAACTCATGCTGGCCACCCAACTGGCGTGTGAACTCGACGCCGGACCGGACATAGCCACACTACTTTGGGATCGGCTGATCCCGCGACGCGGTGAGTTTGAGGTCTTCGGCGCAACGACGGCAACGCTCGGTCCCGTCGATCGGGCTCTGGGCGGTCTCGCTGGACAGCGAGGTAAACACGATGACGCTTGTCGCCTGTTCCGCGCCTCGTTTGATCTGTGTCAACAGATGGGATCGTCCACATGGCTGGTGTGGACTGGCGCCGATCTTGCGGCGGAGCTTCTCCGCGCGGGACGCCGTGGTGAAGCACACACGATTGCCGAAACGGTGGCACCCACCGCGCGCAGCACCGGCATGGAAAGCCAATACCGGCGGTTGACCCAGACATTACAAGCCAGACCCGGCGATTGCGGTCAGTCCAAGCGATATCGTTAGGCAGAGTGCAGCGACGCCCATATCGGGAGGAATTCATGCCGGTCAGGGAGGCCCGGCGAACCAGCATGACCAGCCCCCAACCAGCCAAGCTTGGAGCTAGATCACTGACGCGGCCGGCCTCGGTGAATCGAGGCTTAGGGACGTCCGTCGGGTTGTAGCAGTCGGCTGCGGAAGCAGACGTGCCCGTGGAGCCAAGGTGTGGCTCGGAGCGGCCGCAGTAGCCGAACGCGACCTTGCCGCATTGGAAGTGGCCGCGATCCGTTTCCGCAAATTCGTGGCCGAAGTTTCGGTTGACCAGCGGGATATTCTCAGGACATGAATAAGGCTAAGGTTCTACGATGGCAGGTAGTCGCCACAGTCGGCCTGGCGACCGGTGGCGCACTGCTCATGGCCGGGTCGGCCACTGCTGACGTCCCGGAGGTGGGACCACCGCCTGGCACGACAACAAAGGTGTCTCAAACCGCTGCGACCGCGCAGATTAATGAGGTCGTTCCTCCACTTGGTGCAATCGGAACCCTGACCTCCACTGGGAATCCGCAATCGGACACTTCCAAACCGGCCGAAGGGGCTTCTGCTAGTGCGGCACGAGGAGTTGAGGTTCGCCCGCCAACTTCTTAGCCGCTGGAAAAGAGGGGTTACGAGCTAGCGAACGGAAACCTAGTGAACAATATGCGCGTATTTTCGCACACTGCCGGAGCGCGCAAAGACGGCGCCCGAGCCTATGCGGCTCGGACTCCGCCTTCGTCCAACGAACTAGCACCGGCGGCCTACTCAAAGATTCGTAGAATCCCCCCAGAAAACGGAGTCGGATTTGTTCGAGTAGGTTGAGTTGAGGTTGCCGAAACTGTTCGGTGCCAACCACCCGCAGCTGCCACCGTAGTTGATCTCGGTGCACACGTAGGCAAAGGCGCGCGGATCCCTATTCCAGTACGCTTCGGCGTTATTACCTACGATCGCTCCTTGACCTGAACCTGCAAAGATAAAGCGATTGTTGAACAGGTTTTGATCGTTGTGTGCTGTGTCATATCCTGATCCGTAGGTAGGTGCACTGACATAGTAGAGACACAGGTCGCCGACATCACACAACCCATCCTGGCTTCCCACTGCCGCCCACTTGCCCGACGGGGTTCCAGTGTGGACGTTCGTGCCAGCCGTGGCTCCCTTGGGCCCTGTGTTAAGAGCCTGGGCGGCGGCCGGGATGGTGGGTTCAGGCTTGGGCGGCTTCGCCATGGCCGGCGACGTTGTGGCTGCGATGCTGGCCATGAGTGCGGTAGCGGCTAGACCTGCCATTACCGCGCGGCCGGAGCTGAGATACTTCATGGTTTCTCCTTTGGAGTGTTGTGTTTTGATATATGAAAACTTGCGCTGACGGACAATCTTTTCCGGCTGCCTCAGTGCGGCGCGACGCAAAGTAGTTTCCGGACGTTTGCGTTCGTACCTCGCACACCTAGCGGAGGGCTGCGCTGACGGGAGACGCTTTTACACCTCTGGTTGCCAAGCGTTGAATGGCGTACCCGAGGCTAAGTCGAGCAGGGAGGACTCGATCGGTAGCACTCTATAAACTAAACATCGTCACCTCCTGCTCGGGTCTGTGAATCTTCTCAACTCGTCTGCGAAGTCTTCTATTCGCCTCGTGATGATCACCGACTGCGCAACCATGCTGACGAACCCGTTATTGCCGCATCGGGAAAGAAAGGTCTTGATACCTCTCCATTCCCTGATCGTGCCTGCGGTCACTGTGTTCTCCCTTCATTGCTTACCGGGGCTGTGCCACTCCCGGCTGATACGCCGGACGGGAGCCAACTTGGATTACCCCGGCATGCCCGGAGACTGGGCCAACCAGATGTCGGCTGGACCGTCACCTGAGCCAACGGACGCTGCGAGCGCTGGGGATGAAACGGTGAAGCATCCTCTCCACGGCGGTTCCGGTGGTTTCGGCTGTTCCTGCAGCATCAGGGCTCCTTCGGGCGGCGGCGCAAGCTGGCGACGTCTACAGATCAGAGGTGCTGACAAGGCGACGAGATACACCATTAGCGGCGCATCATGGCTGTTCAGCGCGGGCCGTTGGGCCGTCCCTCGTTCAGGCGTGCATGCTGAGCCCACCCTTTTGAAACTCCTTGAGGTCGGAGTAGCCGGCCTTGGCCATCGCCCGGCGCAGCGCCCCGAACAACTCCTTGGCCATCGCCCGGAGCAGTTGGTAGCCCAGTTCCTCTTCTGCTGTCCAGCGTGTCAGTAATGGTCTTCTCCTCTCGGATCAGACCAGCCGGTTCCACAGCTTTTCCTGACAGTCCTACCGTCGGCGACGGGCGCGGCGAGCTACTTCAACGCAGGGCGTCCGGATCAGGCCTGATTCTGCTGTGCTTGAGCAGTAGTGACGTGGATAGCGCTATTGCGGTTTGGGCACCTTGCTTGGCGCCGTAGTCGCACCAAAGGAAAGTCTGAGGAACGGCTGGCGGCCACTCGGAGGCAGGCGCACGTCGAGTGTCTGACGCGAATGCGAGTTGTACGGCCAGATCGGGGATGCGTTGGCAGGCAGTCCGGCTCTGTCGGCTGAAACTCGGTGGCGGGCTTGCCGTGCGATCTTGCCGGTGGGGCGCAGGGGACGGCTGAAGCGTTGCGTCTGATCGCGAAGCGAAGCGGCGGCTTCTGCAAGCACCCACGGTGTGGAGGCGCATCTGTCGACCAGAGGTCGCCCTGTCCGGAACGGGACGAAGCCGGAGTTTCTGTCTGGCGAGAAGCGGTCTTGGCGTCTCTACCACGACTCGCCGATACCTGCCCTAGAGCCACTGTGCGTCGGTAACCCGTGCTCGCAAAGGACCGGAGGATCCTTCGTTGGGCGCCGGGATGGTGAAGCATGCCAGCACTCTCGGACGCGTTGCACGGCCGCTATAGCCGGTCAACTGACCGGGGACGATGCTTTGTCGTCCGTAGGTATTTCTCCACCGACTCAAGCCCGCGAAGTTCTACTCACATAACGTTTGCGCACTTGCCTATCTTCACGGGTGGGACGGACATTTATGCTGATTTAGCCGGTCTCGCACGGGCTGGGGGGGAAATGGGAGCGAGTGAGGTTGAGTTGGGGGAGGTGTTTCGTCTGGGCGAAGCTGCGCGCGATCGAGACATTGTGCGCGTCGTTGGTGACCGGTTGGCCGACCTCTGGCTGGCAGTGTCCCGGTTCCAAGACGTGCAGGCAATCACTTCCCGGTCACTGCAGGTCCAGACCAGTCCCAAGACGCTGCTGCTCGCTGGTGAAGCCCACGACGTCACCGGGAACCCGTCAGCCGCGCTCGTCTACTATCGACAAGCGCTGCGGATGAGCCGGAAGGCCGGGGACCGGTCCGTCGAGGGGATCACCTTAACCAGCATCGGCATCGTGCACGGCCGCCGGGGGGACGGGCAGGCCGCGCTGAATTACTACGAGCAGGCGTTGCGCATCTTTCGCGAGGTTGGGGACCGGGCCGGTGAGGCGGCTACGCTGACCGACATCGGCAGGGTGCACGGCCGCCGGGGGGACGGGCAGGTCGCGCTGGGCTACTACGAGCAGGCGCTGCCCATTCAGCGGGCGGTCGGGGACCGGGCCGGTGAGGCTGCCACGCTGACCAACATCGGCCTGGTGCACTACCGCCGGGGGGACGGTCAAGCGGCGCTGGGCTACTACGAGCAGGCGCTGCCCATCAGGCGGGAGGTCGGGGATCGGGCCGGTGAGGGGGACACGCTTAACGCCATCGGCGCCGCGTGCGACGTGTGGGGGGACAGTGCGGCAGCGCTGGACTGCTACGAGCAGGCGCTGCGCATCAGCCGGGAGGTTGGGGACCGGGACGGTGAGGCGCTCACGCTGAACAACATCGGCGCCGTGCACGGCTCCCGGGGGGACGGGCAGGCTGCGCTGGCCCACCTCGAGCGGGCCCTGCTCATCATGCGGGACGTCGGAAACCGGGCCGGTGAGGCAACAACGCTGACCAACATCGGGGCCGTGCACGGCTCCCGGCGACACGACGTGGCCGCGCTGGACTACTACGAGCAGGCGCTGCCCATTCGGCGGGAGACGGGGGATCGGGCCGGTGAGGCGTCCACACTGATCAACATCGGCGAGGTGTACCACAGCCGAGGGGACGAGCAGGCTGCGCTGGACTACTACGAGCAGGCGCTGCGCATCCTTCGGGAGGTCGGAAACCGGGCCGGTGAGGCGACCACGCTGACCAACATCGGCGAGGTGCACCACAGCCGAAGCGACGGGCAGGCTGCGCTGGACTACTACGAGCAGGCGCTGAGCATCCGGCGGGAGGTCGGGGACCGGGGCGGTGAGGCGACCGTGTTGACCAACATCGGCGAGGTACACCACAGCCGAGGCGACGAGCAGGCCGCGCTGGACTACTACGAGCGGGCGCTGAGCATCCGGCGGGAGGTCGGGGATCGGATACGGGGTTTCTTGGGGGCAGATGTGCTCGGTCTCCTTCGACGAGGGCGGTGAGGCGACCGTGCTGACCAACATCGGCGAGGTGCACTACAGCGAGGCGACGAGCAAGCCGCGCTGGGCTACTTCGAGCAGGCGCTGCCCGATCCGGCGGGAGGTCGGGGACCGGGCCCGGTGAGGTCTGGGCGTCGACCACTGGGGGTCCACCGACGCCGGTGTCCGGCACATCATCGACCCGTACGAGGAGCTCATGGACACCGAGTTCCCTAACTTCAACCCGTACCCGTGGGGGCGGATGCGGTGGATTCACGACACCGCGCAGCACACGATCCTCGGCGAGGCGATTGTCGGCGAGTACGCCCGCGCATTTGCCGGCATCAATGAGGAGCGCGCGGTGGAGTTGGAGTCATCCTTCAGCCTCGGGGCCTGCGTGAAGCGCGCCCGGCTCGCCGAAGCGATCCGCGACCGGTTGGAGCGACGCGCGCGCGTGGTCGCCGCGTCGTGCCCACTGGTCGGTTCGTCAGTACGGCCGCCGGTCACAAGGTCGAGGTGCGGGTCCTCGAGAGTGGTTCCTGCCCGACTGCGGATCCAAACTGCTCTGCCGCTGCTCAGCGTGTCGACGTCCTCGACATGCACCTCGAAGTCGATCACCCCGAGGCTCGCTCAGGCTCTGCAAGTGGGTCCGCTCGGTGTGCGTCTTCCGCTGGATCGGCCGCGTGAACCCACACTCCCAATCATCAATATCTGGAGTCATCGTTGCATTGCAGACGGTCAGACAGAGGTTCCGCTGAGCTCGGCCCTATCTCGCTCGCCTCGACGACACGACCGATTCGTGATCTTGGTCGAGGGGCGCATCTGGGGCGCAGAGGGACGAGATGCGATGGCAGATGACACGAGTCATTGACGAGCGTGAGCTGGCTATCGAGCCTAGTCAACGAGGCTTTCGGGGGTGGCCGACAAGGTTCGGCGAACTTCGACAAAGCTGGCGGAATGCCCTCTCAAGGCGGTAGCGCGGGTTCGAATCCCGTCGGGGCTACTTCACGTAACTGCGTTTACTAGGCGAAACGCCCCCTCCCTTCTCTCCGTCGTCATCGCTTCGGTCTTCTCGACCCGCGTCAGGGACGCATGACTCCGGCGCCAAGTAGGTTGTCGAGCCGGTCGACGGCCGCGTCGGTATCGTCGTCGAACAGTCAAACGACTCATCGGCCGCGACGGCATCCCACTGATCACCCCGCAGAACACGCTTACCACCGACGTCGACAGACGCCTCGCCGCTGGCCAGGCAGGAGTCGTGTCTACGGTTACCGACGTCAGCCACCAAACCGATGCCCTCCGAGCCCTACGGAGCCGAGTTATTCGAACATGGTCAGCCCTCACCCCGTCCGAGCGGGTGCAGTGGCTGCGCATCGCCGGCGTCCCAGGGGACGCGCTCGGATGGGTCAGGCCTCCAGGGCGACCACCAAGGCAAGATCATCCGACTGTACCTCGAAACGCACCGACGCCAGCTTCTCCCCGAGGCGTTCGACCGCCCGGCGATTGCTTCTTCCCCTGAGATTGCCGCGCGACGCATGTTCATTCATCGCTTCGTCCTGCCGAGACTGCCGGCTCGGGAGACGCCACAGCGATCGCTCCCGAAACCAGCTCTGTCCTGGCGGCGCTCGAGCCACTAACGCCATCGATCGCGCAGAGGCACATCCGTCACGCTGGACATTCGTAGGAGGCTATGAAGTGCTCAGCGACGCCTTCAGGGCTCAGAGCCAATGGCCGGCGCGACCCCGGATCGCTGCCCGAAGGCATCCTGAACATCGGCTCTAAGTTCTACTGCGTTGACTTGGAGCATTGGAAACCGTCCCTAGTCGCGGTCAGAACATCGGGTCGGGCCGGGGCCCTAGATGAGCGCGGCCCGACTTTGCCCGGTGACAGCCCAGGGGCCTGTTACAGCCGGGCTAGGAGGTCCTGCATTATTTTGATCTCCGCCTGCTGGGTCGTCAAGATTTCTTTGGCCATCTGAACCGCGTGGGGATTCTTGCCGTCATTGATCTCGGTCTGCGCCATCTCGATCGCGCCTGCGTGATGCTTTGTCATCATGCTCAGATACATCTTCGGCGCGGTCGCCCCATCGGCTTTGTCGAGGTTCTCCATCTCTTCGACGGTTGACATGCCGTTCTCGCCGCCGCCATGGTTCATATCACCCGTGGTGCGGACTGGGCGGCCCCAAGCGTCAAGCCACTCGTTCATCTTCTTGATCTCGGGTGTCTGGGCGGCTTTGATGTCTTGCGCCAGGGCGACGACGTCGGTGTTCACCCCGGACTTGCTCAACAGCATGTCGCTCATTGTCACCGCCTGCTCATGGTGCGGAATCATCATCTGGGCAAACATTACGTCGGCATCGTTGAACTCCCCGAAGATGCTTGACGGGGCTGAGCCGGCCGGTGACTGCGATCGCGAGGTGCTGTTGCCCAGGGGCATGGCGGTGTGGTCGGAGCAGCCGGCCAGACCGACGGTCCCGATCAGTGCGATGGCTGCGATTGCAGACTTCAGTATGGTTTTGTTCATGTGAGTACGACTCTCTGTGCTGTCGGTTGGCGTAACGTTTGGGTCGATCGGCGTCTCTCGACCAACCTGGTGGGGGCAGACTGCACAGATCTGTCAGGTTCGCCGCAGCGACAACTCAACCAGCGACAGCGGCGGCCGCAACCGGCCCCATGTGGCTACCGACGGCACCCAAAGGTTCCACGCCTGTGCGATCCGGCGTAATCCTGGTGGCGCGAGGCGCCACCTCAGCACTAGCAGCGTCAGAGCTAGCAGACATGAGGCGAAGAGCATGGCCTGGTGGCCACAGGAACCGCACCTGTCAGCGACAGACTGGCTACTTGGCCTATCTGGTTCCGGAGCTACGGAGACCGCCGGCTCTGGTACCGGAGCGACGGCAACCGTCGGCGGGCCGACAGATGCGGTGATGTTCAGGGCAAGCGCCGCTGAATCGAGGAAGTGACTCAGCTTCGCCTGAATCGCCACCGGGTGCTGATGGGCACTGTGATCAAGTTCCGCTGTGGCGAAGGAATGGTCGCGGGAGAGTTGATGCATCCATCCCTATGATGCACAACGCGATCGTGACGACGCCCGCAGCGAGTAGGGCCCGGCGCCACCAGGCGGCCGGCAGACCTCGCGCTCCTGCGGACATGGCGTCCACCGTAGCAACCTCTCCAGCATTCTTAATGGTCTCGCCGGCCCGGACTCGCTACCCGTACGGGGTAGCGTTGAGAAGCCCCCGGGGGGTACCTTCGCACCCCTCCCCATCAGCTGAAAGGACCTGACGGCACCCGCTACCTTTCGGATCGGGTATGACGTGCGGCCATGCGCCAGCTCGGTTACGGAAGAGGCGAAGAGATCAGCGGCGTCAGGGACGTCGCCGTGGTCGTCGGCTCGGGCAGGGTCACGGTCAACACCGACCAGCCCGTTGATGCCACCAGTGTGCGTGCGGCGGTTGAAGGGGGCCGGCTACAAGGTTGTCAACGTCTGAGACTCCGAGACGTGGTTCGGCGGAGCGTCTCACCAGCCTTGCCGAGCCAGCAAGCGGTCATGGGTCAGGTCATTTTTGGCCGGGCGGCTCGCTCGCGCTACGGATTGTGACGCCTGGTGAACCGGAGCATGGTGTGCGGACAGGGCCGGTAGTGATGGTGCGGTATGAGGGTCAGAAGGAGCAACCGCATTGACGCGCAGCGTGACGCCGGACCGCCCCCGCCGAACTGCCGCTGAGCCGCTGCGTGATGGCTGAGCTCGACCTGGGACTTCCCGCCGAGCGCGGAGGTCCCCGGCCGTGTCTATGGGGGGATAGTGGGTGGCATGAGGCACCACACCGATCGCAAGTCATCGATGACGACACCGGTTGTGCAGGATCGCGTCTGCGGGATGGACGTTGACCCCTCCGTGAGCGAGTACCGCTCCGAGCACGATGGGCATACCTACCACTTCTGCTCTGGGCACTGCCAGGCGAAGTTTGAGGCCGGCCCTGAGACCTACCTGGACCGCCACGATTACCTCCACGGTCCTCAGGCGGCTGGTCCGTTGGCGGCGCCCGGTGAGATGGCGGAGTGGACCTGCCCGATGCATCCGGAGATCCGGCGGCCGGTGCCGGGCTCGTGCCCGATCTGCGGGATGGCCCTGGAACCCGTGACAGTGACCGCGGACACCGGCCCCAGTCCCGAACTGGCAGACATGACCCGCCGGTTTTGGATCGGGGTCGCCCTCTCGGTCCCGGTCCTCATCTTGGGCATGGGTGGGGAGTTTCCGGCGATCCACGATGTCATCTCCCCGAAGGCGTCTGCCTGGATCCAGCTCGTCCTGGCCACACCGGTGGTGTTGTGGGCCGGCTGGCCCTTCTTCGAGCGCGGCTGGACCTCGGTTCGGACCATGAAGCTCAACATGTTCACGCTGATCGCGATGGGGACCGGCGTCGCCTGGCTGTTCAGCGTCGTCGCTACCGTCGCACCGGGCATCTTCCCCGACGCCTTCCGGATGGACGGCACGGTTGATGTCTACTTTGAGGCAGCCGCTGTCATTACCACCCTGGTCCTCCTCGGGCAGGTGCTGGAACTGCGCGCCCGCGAGCAGACCTCCGGGGCCATCCGCGCCCTGCTCGACCTGGCTCCGAAGATCGCGCACCGGATCAACCCAGACGGCATCGAGGAGGAGGTGACGCTCGACCAGGTCCAGGTCGGTGACTCGCTCCGGGTCCGGCCCGGCGAGACGATTCCCGTTGATGGGATCGTCACGGAGGGTCGCTCCTCGATCGACGAGTCGCTGGTGACCGGCGAGTCGATGCCCATCACCAAGACAGCTGGGGACACCGTCATCGGCGGCACCATCAATCAGACCGGCTCGCTGATCGTGCGCGCTGAGAAGGTCGGTCGCGACACCATGCTTGCCCGGATCGTTCAGATGGTCGCTGAAGCGCAACGCTCCCGTGCACCGATCCAGCGGGTGGCCGACCGGGTCGCCGCCTGGTTCGTGCCCGCGGTCATCGTCATCGCCATCGTCGCGTTCATCGTCTGGGCCACCATCGGACCCGAGCCCCGCCTTGCCCACGCGCTGGTCGTCGCCGTCTCCGTCCTGATCATCGCGTGCCCATGTGCGCTCGGCCTCGCAACGCCTATGTCGATCATGGTCGGTGTCGGAAGGGGTGCCAGTGTGGGCGTGTTGATCAAGAACGCCGAAGCGCTCGAGCTGATGGAGAAGGTCAACACGCTCGTCGTGGACAAGACCGGGACTCTGACCGAAGGCAAGCCGACGGTCACCCAGATCATCACCTCAGCCGGGTTCCACAAGGACGACCTGCTCCGGCTCGCCGCAGGCGTCGAGCGCGCCTCCGAACATCCCCTCGGCTTGGCGATCGTCAACGCCGCCACCTTCGCCGGGCTCACCATCCCAGACGTCACCGACTTCGACTCCCCGACCGGCAAGGGCGTCATGGGGACGGTCGAGAACCGTCGGATCCTGCTCGGCAGCGCCAACCTCCTTGCCAGCGAAGGACTCGACACGAGTCCCCTCACCGCCGAGGCCGACCAGCTCCGCGCCGACGGAGCCACGGTGATCTTCGTCGGTATCGACGACAAGCTCGCTGGGCTCATCGCCATCGCCGACCCGGTCAAGGACACCACCCCCGCCGCCCTTGAAGCGCTCCGCGCCGAAGGGATCGAGGTGGTCATGCTCACCGGGGACAACCGCGTCACCGCCGAAGCCGTCGCACGCCGCCTAGGGATCGAACGGGTCGAGGCCGAGGTGCTGCCCGATCACAAGAGCGACATCGTCAAGCGCCTCCGCGAGGAAGGCCGCGTCGTCGCAATGGCGGGCGACGGCGTGAACGACGCACCCGCCCTGGCCGCAGCCGACGTCGGTATCGCGATGGGTTCAGGAACTGACGTAGCAATCGAAAGTGCGGCAATCACCCTTCTCAAAGGTGACCTGACCGGAATGGTCCGAGCCCGGAAAGTGTCCCAAGCGACGATGTCGAACATCCGGCAGAACCTTGTATTCGCTTTCATCTACAACGCCGCCGGAATCCCTATCGCAGCCGGTGTCCTTTACCCTGCGTTCGGGCTACTGCTGTCCCCGATGATCGCCGCCGCCGCCATGGCCCTGTCCTCGGTCAGCGTCATCGCCAACGCCCTACGCCTGCGCGCACAGAACCTATAGACAAGCGCGTGAACGTCGTGAGCATGCCCCATCGCTCAGTTTGTCCACCGACTCGAGCAGAGCGCACCAGCGAACGCTACAAGTAAACCGTCGAGCCATGCGTTTACGGACCGAGTGCAACTTGCTGAGCTCAGGAACTTCTGTACTGGGTGATTTCACCCACCCTGTTGCTCGGTGGAGATATCGAGCCCACCGATGCGTTGGCTCGGATGGTCCGCTGCAGAGAGCGCAGGCTCCTGCTTGCGCTCGCGGTGGAATCCGCGTCAGCGAGAGAGCTGGTCGGTGTCGTAACTGGCCGGACAGGACGTCGCCGCGCCGCTACGATCCAAACCACAGCGAGATCACGGAGTACCGCCGACACGGCTCAGATGACGCCGCTGCCCCGGCGACACCGCAGGTCCCACGCCGGCACCGGGCATCGACCGCGGTGGCCGATCGGTGGTCGAGACTCGCACGGCATGTTGCTCCTAGCCGATCCACGACTTGACAGTAGCGCCAACGCCCGATGTCATCGACCTATGACGATGAAAGATGGTGCAGTCGGGGTGGAGCTGGGGACCGCAGCGGATCTGTCCGCGGAGGCGGACCCGGCGGCCGCGGTGTGCTTGTTCCGGAGCCTGGCGGACCCGGCACGGTTGGCGATCTTGCGCCACCTCGCTCTGGGTGAGCATCGGGTGGTTGACCTGACCACGCACCTCGGCCTAGCGCAGAGCACCACTTCGGCGCACCTGGCCTGCCTGCGCGACTGTGGGCTCGTTTCGTCGCGGACGGTGGGTAGGTCCTCGATCTACACACTGGCGGTCAGCGGCGAACTGATGGACCTGCTCGGCGCCGCCGAACGACTGCTGGCGGTCACCGGTGACGCCGTCGCGTTGTGCCCGACCAGCGGATACGACGCTACGGACCGTCCATGAGCGGCCCCGCAGCCGCGCTGACCGCTCGACCGGACGTGGACCGGCGGAAGGTGCTGCATCGGCGGGTCCGGCTGGTGGTGGCCGCGATCATCGGCTACAACGTGGTTGAAGCGATGGTGGCAATCTCTGCCGGGAGCGTCGCCTCCTCCACCGCGTTGGTGTCGTTCGGGCTGGACAGCTGTGTCGAGGTGCTGTCCGCCGGGGCGATCGCCTGGCAGTTCTCAGCCACCGATCCCGAGAAGCGGGAGAAGGTGGCGCTGCGCACGGTCGCCATCGCCTTTTTCGCCCTCGCCGTCTACGTCAGCGTCGAGTCCGTGCTCAACCTGCTCGCGTCCGCAGACCCCGAACACAGCACGGTCGGAATCGTGCTGGCCGGGACGAGCCTGCTGGTGATGCCGGTCCTGTCCTGGTTCGAACGGCGCACCGGTCGTGAGCTCGGCTCCGCCAGCGTGGTCGCCGACTCTAAACAAACATTGCTGTGCACCTACCTGTCCGGGGTGCTGCTGGTCGGGCTGGTCCTGAACAGCGCCCTCGGCTGGTCCTGGGCCGACCCGGTCGCTGCCCTGGTCATCGCTGGTGTCGCAGTCAAGGAAGGGATTGAGGCTTGGCGGGGCGACACGTGCTGTACCCCGCCCAGCGCCCTCCTCGGCGGCACGGACGCCGACCTTGACGACCGCTGCGGTCAGGACGGCTGCACAGACGGATGCTGCGCTCCCACCGACTCGAATAGCAGTTATGACAACGTTCAGCCGCAACCCATCACTCTCGTGGCACCGCCCCACCGAGACCCCGGGTCGACTGCCCGATCGGACCGGCGATGAGCGCCTACTCCGGTGCCGCCGGTGCGGCCGCGCTCTGCCGGTGCGGTTTGGTCATGTCGTTCGTCATCCGCACCCGCCAGCACAAGATCGCCACCGGCAGCTCCGGTCTCAACGGGTTCACCAAGACCCAGACGTGATGGCGGCCGGCCGGGGATTTGCTTCGTTGGCGCGGTTGTCCTCGGCATGCTCGCACCGCTCGTGGCCGCATTCCAGGTGGTTCGCTACGTCAGTGGACCACCGCAGAACTGGAACGCCGGACCGGGGGTATGGAGCGATCTGCTGCTGACCGCCGCTGCGTTCACCGCTGCCGTGGTGGCGCAGAACGCGATGGGTGTCTCCTGGCGGATCGGCGTCGACCAGGGCGAGTAGACCGAACTGGTCACCTACGGCGGGTTCGCCCACGCCCGGAACCCCATCTTCACCGCCATGATCGACGCCCAGGCCGGCACCGCGCTCATAGCTCCGACCTGGCTGTCCATCGTCTGAGTGGTGTTACTCCAGGTTGAGTGTGAATTGCAGGTCCGGCTGGTCGAGGAGCCATACCTGACCCGGGTGCACGGCAGCAGATACCAGACTTACACCTCCGCGCCGGCCGGTTCCTGCCCGGACTCGGCCGACTCACCCGGGAATGTAGGTGGGTGGGCAGGCGACAGACCAGCCTGCTTATCGTGCGAGCTCGTAGGAAGCGTTCGGCGGGCCTGGGCTGTAGCCGAGGGCGTGGTTGATTTCGATCATCGGTGTGTTGTTGGCGTCCATGGTGGTGACGATCTGACGGAGAGTGGGATGGGTGTCGGTGAGCCAGTGCAGCATGTTGATCTTCATGGCGAGTCCAAGTCGGTGGCCTCGATGGTCGGGTAGGACGGCGGTGTCGTTCTGGTCGGCGGTGGGGTTGTCCGGGTCGACGGTGACGACGGTGTGGCCGGCGATGACGCCGGTGCTGCGGTGGCGTGCGATCACCCGGTATTGCTGATCACCCCGGCCAAGGGTTGCCGCTTCGACGCGCTGCAGTTGCGCTACGTCGTGGGCGAATTCAGTTTGGGTAAGGTCGCCGGAGACGGGGGCGTCGTCGATCGCTGCTGCAACAGCGACCAGCTCGAGGAGCAGTTCGGGCGATGTGGGCGCGGTTAGCCGCTGCAGCTCGTAGCCCGCGGATGCAGCGGCGGACTCGGCTTCGAGCCCATCCATGTCGGCCCACGATATCTGGTCGAGGTGTTGGATGTGCGGGACATCGGTTGATCCGAGCCGGAACCGGTGCCGCTCAAGGAACCCTGCCATCGCCGCGGTGTGCCGGCCGCCGGCGATGACGGTACGAACCGCTGCTGGCAGCGCGCGGAGGCCGTGTGCCAGCAGGAGCGTTCCGTGCCCGCGGCGACGATACGCAGGGTGCACATTGACGCCGACGAACGCCAGTACATCGTTTGGCGGATCCATGAGATCGATTTGGAGAGCCCCGATCGGCTCGCCCGTCCTATCCGGTTGGTAGAGCCACACGGTGCCGGGCTCGAGATCCGACCCGTACCGCAGTCGGGCCTGGGTCTTTGCGACCTGGCGTGGCGGCTGGTCCGGGTCGTCGACCGCGTTGACTGCTCGGTACAACCCGTTCAGCGCGGCCACGGCACTGAGGTTGTCGGAGTCGACCGGACGCCCGAGCGGGTGGCCGAGGTCGACGTCGGTCAGCCGGCGCCGGATTTCAAGGCCGGGGCTTCCGATCGCGGGGAGGGCAGGGGCGGTCATGGCCGGGATTCGCGTAGCTGCCGACACAACAGTTTCACCGACCCGATTGCGGCGGTGGAACAGCCGCCAGGCAACTCGGCCAATTAATCCTCCAAGATCTCTTCATGTGCCGCGTTCCCAAGTGTGCCACTCGCATCAGTCCGGGGTCACCGGAAAATCACCCTGGACCATCCTCCAACGAGAGGTCAGGCTGAAC
Source organism: Propionibacteriaceae bacterium (assembly GCA_025965155.1). Classification (GTDB taxonomy): domain Bacteria; phylum Actinomycetota; class Actinomycetes; order Propionibacteriales; family Propionibacteriaceae; genus Microlunatus. The sequence goes on along the minus strand of JAOPXN010000077.1, from coordinate 284 downwards.
CCACAGGTCGTCTTCGTGCTGCGCGCCACCCAGGAACAGAGGCACCCAAAAGCACCGACCCATCGTTCTATGGACCCGGACTGCTCCACCAGGTCACCGCCGAACTCAACGCCCGACCCCGCAAACGCCCCAACTTCGAAACCCCCGCCGAAGCCCTCGAGCGACTATTGTCCCACCCAACCGAATCTGTTGCATCGACAACCTGAATCCAAGGTCGCAACACGGACGGTTTCTGGGGGGTTAGCAGCGCCGCGAAGAGATCGGCCAGCGCGCGGTCGTTGAGT
>JAOPXN010000069.1 GCA_025965155.1 Propionibacteriaceae bacterium | reverse complement strand
TCTGGATTGTGCTCGGGGTGCTGCTCGGTCTGCAGCTGCTATTCGTCTACCTGCCCTTCATGAACGCCTGGTTCAGATCCGCCCCGCTTGGGCTGGCCGGTTGGCTCATCCCGCTTGGGCTGGCGGTGGTGGTGTTCTTGATCCTCGAGGTCGGCAAAGCGGTCTTCCGGGCGTACCAGCGCCGCGTGAATCCGCGTCGACCCTCAAGTCCGGTGATGAGCCGGGTCCGGGGCCGATCAAGATGATCACCCGGACGTTGGGGGTCTTCGGCACACGGGTGCGGACAGCGCTGGCCGCGGAGGGCCCCGCAGCGGTTTTCCCAAGCTGAACGGGTCGGTGTGGTGTGACGCGTGCGAGTCCGCGGATCCAGCGAGCAGCTGGCGGGACTCCGTGCTGCACAGATCTTGGTTCACGAGTGGCGTCAGCACCGCCGTGACCTAGTGACGCTTTGAAAGTCTCAGACCGTCAGGGTGAAGTTCTCCTGTCGGGGAAACCTGCCGGTACAGCGTTCGCCGGGTGTTGCCGAGTCCGGCGCAGAGGTCACCGACCCTGGTGTCGGGCTGCCCCATGGCCGCGGCGACGAGGCGGACCCTTGCCCGGTGAGCACCTTCAACCCGACACCTCGGGCAGTGAGGTCGTGGACGGTACTGACCAGGTGGCGCAGGTTCCGGCCGAGCCGGTCACACTTCCAGACCACCAGGATGTCAACCTGCCGCAACGCCTCAGGCAAGAGGTGAGTCCGGGCGGGTCCGACGGCGCATCTGGGCGCCTATCATCACGGTCACGTGACGAGTGTCCCCTGCCGGCCCGTGTCAGCACACCACCCGGTGGAGTGGACAGGTGTAGCGTTCGTTGGCGTGGCGGTCGACGAAGATGCCGCCCAACCATGGCCCGGGCAGCCGGTCACAGAAAAGAGCGGCAATGAAGGCGCTTGTCTACCACGGTCCTGGGCAGAAGAGCTGGGAAGAGGTTGCTGATCCCGCGATCCTGCAACCCACCGACGTCATCGTGAAGATGGCCGCGACCACGATCTGCGGCACGGATCTCCACATCCTCAAGGGTGACGTCCCTGAGGTCCAGGTGGGGCGCATCCTCGGCCACGAGGGGGTCGGCGTGATCACCGAGGTCGGGTCTGCGGTGACCAGGCTGCAGGTCGGCGACCGCGTCATCCTCGCCTGCATCAGCTCCTGCGGGCAGTGTTCAAACTGCCGAAAGAGCCTCTACAGTCACTGCCTGCATCCTGAGGGCGTTGCGGGCATCGGGTGGATCCTGGGCTACATGATCGACGGCACACAAGCTGAGTACGTGCGTGTGCCGTTCGCGGAGAACTCGGTCTACAAGGTGCCTGATGGCGTGACTGACGCCGAGGGGATCCTGCTGTCCGACATCCTGCCCACCGGTTTCGAGATCGGGGTGCAGTATGGCCACGTCCAACCAGGCGATGTGGTCGCCGTCGTCGGCTCCGGGCCGGTGGGCCTCGCCGCTGTGATGACTGCTCGCCTGTACGGTCCGTCCAAGATCGTGGCGATCGACCTCGACGGCTCCCGTCTGGCCCGGGCTCAAGATTTCGGGGCGACGGACACGGTCAACTCTGGTGAGGCGGACTGGCAGGAGCAGGTGCTCGGTCTCACTGACGGTGCTGGGGTAGATGTAGCCATGGAGGCGGTCGGCATCCCGCTGACGTTCACGATGGCCACGCAGATCGTCCGGCCCGGCGGGCACGTGGCGAACATCGGTGTCCACGGAAAGCCGGTGGAACTCGCCCTGAACGAGCTCTGGATCGCCAACATCGTGATCTCCACCGGTCTGGTCAACACCAACACCCTTGGCATGTTGTTGACTTTGGTGGCCGAGCACAAGCTGCCGGCTGAGAAGTTCGTTACCCACACGTTCTCCTTCGACCAGATGCTCGAGGCCTACGATGTGTTCGGTAACGCCGCCGCGAACGACGCCCTGAAGGTGCTCGTCCACTGACCGGTGGTCCAGGCAGTGCAGCGATGTGCCGTGCTCGTAGAGTTGATTCGTTGGCACAACCGGAGTGGGTCGTTACCCTGAGCAGATCAAGGGAGCCGACAGTGCCGGCAATGACTCGGGGGGACGAACATGAGCTCAGCAGCAGGGACCTGGTGGGAGCCCGCCTATCGCGGCGGCCGGCTGGAGAACCTCGAGGTCAACGAGTGCCGACGGCTGCTGATCACGACCAGCGTCGGACGGCTGGGATACAGCACGCCGGATCAGCTGCGGATCGTGCCGATGAACTACGTCGTCGTCGACGAGCACCTCGTGTTCCGCACCTCTTCCGACAACGAGGTGGCGCGGTTCGCCCGTGATCACAGAGTCGCCTTCGAGGTGGACCACGTCGACGAGTTCCAGCAGTCCGGCTGGAGCGTCCTCATCTCGGGGACCGCCGAGGACCTCCCACGAGCCTCACTCAGAGCCATGGATGCAGGAGAGACGCCCGAGCCGTGGGCTGCGGGAACGCGCTCGCTCTACCTCCGCATTCCGCTCACCCAGCTCACTGGTCGACGGGTCCACCCAGTGTAAACACCTTGCTGGGCCGTGTTGGTGACCTGAGCGGGCCCTGAGGGCGCCCCGTGGTCTCGGTCCTACTCAGGAGTCGGAAGTCGTCAGACGCAGGCGCGAAGGAGGGCGACGAGGTCTACCAGACGATTGGAGTAGCCCCACTCGTTGTCGTACCAGGCGACCACCTTCACCTGGTTGCCTATCACCGTGGTCAGCCCCGAGTCGAAGATGCAGGAGTGCGGGTCGGTCACGATGTCGGAGGAGACGATCAGGTCCTCTGGGTGGGACAGGCAGCCCTTCATCGTGCTGTTCGATGCCGACTTCACGGCGAAGTAGGTGGCCAAGCTAGCCCCCTTCGCCGCGTTTCCACTTCCCCTCCATCCGCACTTTGAACTTGAAGATGTTCAGCGCGGATGCGACAGTCTCGCCGGCCAGCTCTTCGATGGCGTCGCCGTCGTCGTCCAAAGCCACGAGTCCCGGCAGCGGCGCAGCGCGCCGAAACCGTTCCGGGCTACTTGATCAAAGATCTGCCGCGAGTAGAGCCACCCATTCAGGACCCCCACTCCGTATTCGGCGAGTGCCGCGCCCACCGGCAGCCAGGCTTACGCGACGGCATGCGTTCGGTTGCGCACGCTGAAGTCGGGTGGTGAGGTCGGCAGCACGTTCTTCACGGTGCGCTCGCTGTAGCACTAGTCGCGTCGTCGACCGAGTCGGCGATCATCACCGCGACCGCCGCATCCGGCGCCGTCTCTACCACGCGGATCTCCGGACGCACCCGCAGTTGGGCCACAACATCGGCTGGGAGATTGGGTCGCGGGCGTGGACATAGGTGGCTACGGCGGTGGACATACGATCTGCTCTCCTGGCTGGAGTTGGGCTTACGTCAAAGACAGATCCATGGTCCAGAGCCGGCTTATGGGCGGCTCAACGGTCGCTCATCCAGCGCTCATCATGATCGCTGGATCGGCGGTGTGCTGTGCGTCGTTGGGCGGGCGGTTCATCGGTCGACGTCCGGCGGCCGGCAGATGAGTATCTCGGCCCGGCCGCGGAGCTGAAGCTTTCCGAAGGCATGCGGCACGACGGCCGTGGTACCGGCCGTGAGCTGCTGCTCGGTGCCATCCAGTGCCGCCTGACCGGTGAGCGTGACGAGCACGGCGAAGCCTGGTTCAAGGCAGCTCTCGCCGTCCAGCACGACCCGCTCGAGCACGAAGTAGGGGTCGGCCGCGGCGGGGAACACGGACGGTCCGACCCCGGCGGGTCGTACCAGTTCGCGGATCTCTTCGGCGCTACGGCCGCGGCATTCGATCGCGTGGAGGGCCAGGTCGAAGCCGAGTCCGAGGTGCCCGTCCTGTTCGCCGTCGAGTTCGAAGTCGCGCCACTCGAGCAGGATGGATAGGTCTTCGGGCTCTTGCAGCTCGACGAGGAACACGCCTTCGCCGATTGCGTGGAGCACACCCGGTGGGACGTAGATGATGTCGCCGGGCTGGACCTCCACGCGGTGCAGGAGGCTTAGCAAGGAGTCGACGTCCTGGTTGTTCACCAGCGACTGGAGCTGGTCGAGGGTGACGTCGTGGGTGAGGCCGAGGTGGACCTCGCCGCCGTCGAGGATGTACCACGCCTCGGCTTTGCCGTGCGATCTGCCGAGATGTTTGCCGGCGAAGTCGCCGTGCGGGTGGGCATGCACGGGTAGCCGTTGACCGGCGTCGAGCAGCTTCACGAGCAGCCGAGCGTCGGGTCCGTACCGGTCGAGGTGGGCGCGGCCCAGCCACGCCTCGGGCTGGTCGGCGACCGCGTCGGCGAGCGTCTGGCCGTCGGGGAGCACTGTGATGCCCAGGCATGTCTCGCCGGCGAGCGCGGTGGTGGAGCCGACCCAGTCCTCGGGTTCGCGGGGGCCTGCCGGAGGTTCCCCACGGAAGTCGGTGATCTTGCGGCCCCCTCGGTAGAACCGTTCCGGTGGCCGGTTGGAGGGCAGCAGGGTTATGTCCATGTGTTCATTTTCGGGGAGATGGTGGTGACGAAGCCACCGACGAAGGTGTCGCTGAGACCGATCGGGGTGGGTTCGGCGACCTCGAGGACGAAGCTGGCCTGCAGCAGACGGTGGAGCCGAGCCGCTGTTCGAGGTCCGCGGCGAAGCTCATCGCCTCGGCTCTCGCTGGGGCGTCTCGCATTTCGTCCAGCTCGTCGTCGGTGTATTCGTCGCCGTGGCTGTAGCGGGTGCTGGCGGCAATCCCCCGGTTGCGCGCCTCGGCGTAGCGCCGGCCAACTCGCCGACCGCCGCGACCCAGTACTCGGTGTGCAGGATTAGGGCTCGTGTCGGGATCAGTGTGCGCAGGCGCTCGAGGGCGCCGCTGCGAGGTGATCTTGGTGTCGGTGAGGAAGATCGCGGGATTGTCGGGGCTGGTAGTGGCATTCGCGGACGCGGGCTTGATGGCGGCGCCGCGCCGAGTCGCGTGGCGCGACCCGGCGCGGGCGATGGCCGTTGTGACTCCCGCGGCCCGCCTACTGCGACGAGTCGCCGTAACGGCCGCCGGTGGTCTGGGCCCAGAGCCGCCGGTTGGCCATCTCGGAGATGTAGTCGACGTGGGTCTGGACCGGCCAGCCGATCTGACTCCAGCTACCGATCGCGTAGGTCATGTTGTACGGCCCGTCTGCCGGTGTTGTCAGGAAGGTCGGCGCGACCGAGCGGTAGTAGCCGTCAACGGCCGGCGGAAGCTGTGTCGCGCTGTCTGTGAAAAGCAGCGGTGCGTGGAAGCCGAGGTGCGACAGCGGAGACGATGCGACCGCGCCTTGCCAGTCGTTGATGTTCACGAGCGTGAAGCCGTGACCGGGACCGGTGATCTTCCAGCCCACCATGCCCATCGGGTCCCACATCTTGGCGAAGGCGATGGACGTGTCGATCGGGTTGTCCGTGGGGCTGGTATTGAAGGCGACCTGGTCATCGTTGGTGATGCGGATGACCGTCCCGTATTGCGCGAGCTGCTTCGCGACCGCCGACGAGATCTGCTGCGCGCCGCCGAACAGGTAGATGCGCGCCATGCCGTCACGACGCTTGAGCGCGTTGACCGTTGCCTGCGGCACCGAGTTCTTGGTGGTCCACAGCAGCCCTGTCGCCATGTGGGATACCCAGTGGGTGGCCGGCAGTAGATACTGGTAGTCCTTCCCGTCCATCGACCCGATCATCACGTTCTCCATGCCGTTGCTCATATTGGCGACACCGGTGTCGGGATTCTCGATCGAGCCGTAGAGCTGGTCGACCTTGTCGGCGAGCTCAGGCACGCTCGGCGCGGTGACGTCGACGTACTTGATTCCGATGGCCTTGAGCTGCTTCTCGACGGCGGAGTTGGCCGCAGCGCCGACCAGGAACACGTGGACCTTGTTGTAGCGCGCAATGCCGGTTGGTCCGAGCCGCTTGATTTCATTCAGGGTCACCTGTGGGATGCCGTCCTTGTTGACGTACAGAACCGGCGCGTCATCCGGGAAGTGGATCAGCGGCGTCGCGGTGATCGCGGTCAGCGGGTCGTCGGGTGTCAGCAGGGTCAGCCCCCAGGGCCGGTCGGGAGTGTAGCTTTCTGCCGGTGTGTTCTCCTTTAGCGCGGCCGGCCAGATGTGCTGCGTGATCGAGACTGCTTCCTCGAAGGGAGTCGTGCCGTAGAGGCGCTGTGTCGTCTTTGTACCGATCGTCGGCACGAGCGTCGGTGCCCCCGGGGGCGGCGGAACCTTGAAGTCGCCGTTTCCGGTTGGAGCGCCGAACGGGTAGAGATTCGGATCGGGCGCCTGCGCTGCGGCGGGTGCCGCGGCGGCCTTCTCGACCGACCCGGCGTTTCCGCCCGTTACCAGCAGGGAAACGAGGGCGAGCGCGACGGCAGCGGCGCCGCCAGCAAGCCAAGTGCGCGGGTGCACGTACGGTTTGAGGGACATGTGGGCTCCTTGTCATGTTGCTGTGGAACTCCAATGCTTGCCGGGCCGTCCTTGAGTGTCGGCAGGGCCAGCGTCCATCTGCGCTTCGGGTTAGCCGCAAATCGAACTGGGGGATAGCCCCCAGGACCCCTGCGGGAAGCGAGGCTTCGGCTACGAGGGCACAAGATCGCGGCTTGTCCTCGATGTCAACGCCGTCGCTCCGGGTAGCAGAAGGTCCGGACTCGGGGCCTCCTGCGGGGATCAGTAGGCTAACGACTGTCGCATATCAACCAGCACAGGACAGACGACCCCGCACCGTGCCTTCTGACGGTTGATGCGCTTCAGCCTTGTGCCAGCCAGTGCGCCACCGCCCGCGGACCGGGATCCGGCTTTCACGGCGTTGCTCGCCGCACCATCCCACGATCACCCTGGACGGATCGGACCAAGTCAGCGTCGTTGCTGTCAAGGCCGGACTTGGACTGGTGGTCCTCGGGGTATCCCATGAGCCGTGATCGCTGAAGCGCCGGCAACGCGGTCTACGAGCCGGGGAGGCGCCCCAGCCCCTCGGTGCGCAGGGCGGCGTTGAAGCGGCCTTCGGCTACGGCAAGCCCGGAGGTCGGTTGACGGACGGCACCATCGGGAGCTCGACCCGCAGGGTGGTGCCCTGGCCCTTCGGGCTGTGGATGGTGATCGTCCCGCCCAGCGCCTGGATTCGGTCGGTGAGCCCTGTGAGCCCGGTGCCCCGGGCCGGGTCGGCACCGCCGCAGCCGTCGTCGCGGACTGACAGATGCAGTCGGGCGTCGCGCGGTTGGACAGTGACGTGGACGACCGAGGCGCGCGCGTGCTTGGTCGCATTGGTGAGTGCTTCGGCGACAACGTAGTAGGCGGCGACCTCGGCCTGCGGCGCGAGCCGTGACTCGACCATCGGGTCGACCTCCACCGGAATGGCGGAGCGTCGGGCCAGCACCTTGAGCGCTGGGCCGAGTCCGCCCTCGGACAGGATCGCTGGGTGGATACCACGCGAGATTTCGCGGAGCTCGTCGAGCGCTCCTTCCATGCCGTCCGCGAGGCGGTCCAGCTGGGTGCCGGTCTCGGCAGGCTCGGCCGGCAGGTTCGCCTGGATGGCGCGCAGGTTCAAGGCCAGCGACACCAGCCGCTGCTGGATGCCGTCGTGGAGGTCCCGCTCGATCCGTCGCCTGGTCTCGTCGGAAGATGTGACGATCCGCGCCCGGGAGTCGGCCAGCTGAGCGCGGGCGTGTCCGAGCGAGCCTGCCATCGTGTTGAACCCGCGCTCCAGCGTGCGGATCTCGGCCACCCCCGACTCGGGCACTCGGACCGAGAGATCGCCGCCGGCTACCCGCTCCGCCATGGCTGTCGTACGCAGTACCGGTCGAACGATCACCCGCGTCAAGTAGACCGCGAAAGCGAGGATGAGCAGGACCGATGCCCCGAGGCCGGTTGCGGCCGCGACGGCAGCCCGGCGGGCGATCGTGTCGGACTGCGTCTCCCTTCCCAGGGACAGGGTTCGCTCGGTCGCCGTCAGGTCGTCGAACTCGGCCCGCAGTGCGTCGACGCGGCGCTTGCCCTCCTCGGTGACCGCCAGGGTCCGTGCCGAGGCCGGGTCGCGCCGAGCGGTGGCGAGCAGCGGCTCCGCGTAGTCGCTGACGTAGGACTCTGTCTGGGCGGTGATGCGGCGGGCCCGGCTCTGCTGTGCCGGTTTGTCCTCGACGAGCCGTTCCAGGGTGCGGGCCTGCGCGGGCAGAAGGGGCCTGGCGGCGTACCACGGCTCGAGGAACAGTGCCTGCCCGGTGATGACGAAGCCGCGCTGGGCGGTCTCCAGGTCCACCACAAGGCGCTCCATCTCATTCGCGGTTGCCAGCACCTCCTGCGAGCGCAGGACAAGCCGCTCCGACCTCCGCAGATCGGCGACCGAGAAGAGCATCACGGCGAAGGCCGCGCCAGCCAGGAGCACCAGCAGACCGTTGGAAATGACCACGCGGCGAGCTATCCCGCTCACGTCGGCCTCTTCCGTGTGAAATTGAGCAGGCGCATCAGCGCTCCGCTCGGTGAGATGGCCACCGAGACTCCTTGGAGCGACGATACAAGACCGCAGGTCACGGGTGAAGGGATATCAGTGGCCCTCCCGGAGTCGGGATGGCGCCTAGCAGTCAGCGCCGAAGTGTCCCGTTAGCGGGAATGCGGCGGGGAGTGGCGCACGCGATGCTTGTGTCATGGCCCTGCGTTGCTTCATCGTCGACGACAGTTCTCATTTCCTGGACGCCGCACAATCCCTCCTCGAACGGGAAGGTTTCGCCTTGGTTGGCGTTGCCTCCACGCCCGCGGAGGCGCTGCGACGAGTGGAGGACGTCAAACCAGATGTCGTGCTCATCGATGTCGACCTCGGCAATGAGAGCGGCTTCGATCTCGCCCGGCGGTTCCAAAGCGAAACGAGCCTGGACCGATCGAAGGTGATCTTGATCTCCACCTATGCCGAGGAGGACCTCCGCGACCTGATCACCGCCGCCCCGGTCGCGGCGTTTCTGTCCAAGTCACGCCTGTCGGGGCACGCCATCCGCCAGATCCTCGGCGAGAGGGGGGGCTCCAACGCCCCTCGAGGTAGCGAGGACGGCGGCCAGTAGACGCCGCTGGACCATGGCGCGAGTGCCCGGCGATTCCTGCTAGCAGGTAGCTCAGGATTCCGGCCAGTGGGCCCGGGCTCTGGGTGCTCACGCCGACGACAGCACCGCCGCTCCGGAGCAATGCTCGTGCTGTGCAATCCCCCTGCCATACCGAGGACCTGAAGGCCCGCTTCGAAGCCGAGGCGGTTCCGCTCCTTCCTCGCCTGCACATCGCAGCTCTGCGCCTGACTGGGAATCCCGCCGACGCCGAGGATCTGCTGCAGGAGACATACTTGCGCGCCTACCGCGGCTTCTCCCGGTTCCAGGCCGGCACGAACCTGACCGCGTGGCTGTACCGGATCCTCCGCAATACGTTTGTCGACCGCTGCCGCAAGCGCCGCCGCGAACCGAAGACCGTTCCGGAAACCTGGTGCCGGAACGGGAACAGCGCGCTGCGCAACGTCGAGGCGTCCACCGAAGCCACCGTGATCGACTCGATCTTCGACGAGCGGCTTCGGGAGGCGCTGTCGTCGCTGCCCGAGCAGTACCGGAGGGTGGTCCTGCTGTTCGACGTCGAGGGTTTCACCTACAAGGAGATCGCCGGAATCGCCGGTGTTCCACTCGGAACCGTGATGTCGCGCCTGCATCGTGGCCGGAGCGCCCTGAGGGAGCGGATGCAGCCTCCCGTAGATGGACGACGCCTTGCCGCCTGACTCGGCGGCGCCGCTCGTGTCGCGGCACGCCGAGCCGGCCGCCATCTGATCTCGGCCTCCGGTCGGTCGACGCCGACGGGTGCTGACGGCCAAAGTGGGCTCATTGCAAAGCGGACGGCGGGGCGTTGGCGATAGTCTTTGGCATGACGATGCAGCCGTCGGGCCATCGCCCGGACAGCGGCGACGAGGGTGGGGCCATGGCACGTGTCCTGTTGGCCGAGGACGACGTTCTTCTCCGCGAGGGGTTGGCCAGCCTGCTCGAGCGGTCGGGGTTCGAGGTTGTCGGGCAGACCGGCAACAGTGCGTGGATTGTTCCGCTGGTCCGCGACCTGAAGCCCGACCTGGTCGTGCTGGACATCCGGATGCCGCCAACGAATACCACCGAGGGGCTGGACGCGGCTCGGGAGATCCGTAAGGAGTTCCCGGCGATCGGCATCTTGGTGCTGTCGGCTCACGCCGAGGTCGAGCATGCGATGGAGCTGCTGGCCACTGGTCAGCGGATCGGCTACCTGCTGAAGAGCCGTGTGACGGATGTGGGCGAGTTCATCGAGACGCTGGAGCGGATCCTCAGGGGTGGCTCGGTGATGGACCCCGCGTTGGTGCAGGAGTTGGTCAGCGCCCGCCGGCGCAACGACCCGCTGGCCGAGCTGAGCGCGCGTGAGCATGAGGTGCTGGCGCTGATGGCAGAGGGACGGTCTAATGCCGGCATTGCCCGCCGGCTGTGGGTGACAGAGGGCACCGTGGAGAAGCACGTCCGGCACATCCTCGGCAAGCTGGGCCTCCCCGAGACCAACGACGATCACCGTCGGGTGCTAGCCGTGGTGACCTTCCTCGAGGCCCGCTGACGCCGACGAGGAGCTGTCACGCCGAAAGCCCGCGCGGTCACGGAGGGCGTGCCGCGCGGATAGGCGCCGGTCAGCGGGCTCCCCGAGATTGCGGCTAGCGGGTAGCGGAGTTGGGCGCTGGCGGTGAAGACCTGAGTGTGCCCGGAGCGGGATGGTGGCTACAGGATCGCCGAGCGGCAGGTCGAGGGGAGTGAAGGTCGATGTCAGAGTTGAAAGCCGGGCAGGCCCGCCGGGATGGCTGGCACCATCGAGGCGGTAGGCGACCTGACGGTCAACCACTTGGCGTCGACTTCGTCGACCGCGCGGCGCCGTTCACCACCGCAGCAAGCCGCCGGCGCCGGTCAGGCTGGTGGCGAACTGCCGTTATCTACCAGGTCTATGTGCGCAGCTTCCAGGACTCCGACGGCGACGGCGTCGGCGATCTTGCCGGTGTCCGCGCCAGGCTGCCGTACCTGCGGAGCCTCGGCGTCGACGGCATCTGGCTCAACCCGTTCTACCCCTCGCCGCAGCATGACCACGGGTACGACGTGTCCGACTACTGCGGGGTGCACCCCGAGTACGGCACGCTCGAGTCCTTCGACCAGCTGGTCCACGACGCGCACCGGCTCGATATCAGGGTGCTCATCGACATCGTCCCGAACCACTGCTCAATCGAGCACCGCTGGTTTGCGGCCGCACTGGCCGCCGGCCCAGGAAGCCCGGAACGGGAGCGGTTCCACTTTGCTGACGGCCGTGGCGAGAACGGCATGCTGCCGCCGAACAACTGGCGCTCCATCTTCGGCGGATCCGCCTGGCAGCGCGTCACCGAACCGGACGGATCTTTGGGACAGTGGTATCTGCACAGCTTCGCCCCCGAGCAGGCCGACTTCAACTGGCGTCACCCGGACGTGGCGGCGTACTTCGAGCAGGTGCTGCGCTTCTGGTTCGAGCGGGGGGTGGACGGTGTTCGGATCGATGTGGCACACGGACTGCACAAGGCCGACGGGTTGCCCGACCACGAAAGTGCGATGGACGACGAGCTCACCGGCGACCCGCTCAACCCCTACGCGTGGAACCGGCCCGAGGTGCACCAGGTGTGGCGGCGGTGGCGGACTATCGCCGAGGAGTACACCGCGAACACCGGTCGCGAACGCGTGCTGATCGGAGAGGTTGGCGTGTTGGACACCCAGCAGCTGGCGCTGTACCAGCGCCCAGACGAGCTGCACCAGAGCTTTTACTTCGAGTTCCTCCGTGCCTGCTGGGATGACCAGACCCTGTACGACGTGGTGGATCGCGGCCTGAACACGATCGCCTACTCCGGCTCGTCGGTCGCCTGGGTGCTCAACAACCACGACATGCCCCGGTCGGTGACCCGCTATGGCGGTGGCGCTCCCGGCATCGGCGCCGGCGATATCGATCTCGGCACCATCCGGTCGCGGGCGGCCGCACTGCTGATGCTCGCGCTGCCGGGAGCGGCGTACGTCTACCAAGGCGAAGAACTCGGCCTGCCCGAGGTCACGGACCTACCCGTGGAGTTCCTGGCCGACCCGATGTTCCACCGCAGCCATGGGGCGCGGCGCGGTCGGGACGGCTGCCGGGTGCCCCTGCCTTGGGCCGCCTCCCAGGAGGGCTTTGGCTTCTCCCCCGACGATCCCTGGCTGCCGCAGCCCGACTGGTTCGCTGACCACGCCGTAGACCGGCAGCTGAGCTCGGGGGAGTCGATGCTGCACCTGTACCGCGAGGCGCTCGCGCTGCGGCGGCGACTTCCCGCGCTGGCCGCCAGCGAGTTCCGCTGGTTGCAGACCGAACCCGGCGTGCTGGCCTTCAGCAGAGGCGACGGCTTCGTCTGCGTCGTCAACTGCTCCTCGCGGGTCGTCTCGGCGCCGGTGGACGGCGAACTGCTGCTCGCCAGCCATCAGGAAGCAGGGGACAAGCTCCCGCCGGACAGCGCCGCGTGGTACCTGCTGGCCCTATCGGCCGAATCGGTGGCTCAGGCGGCATGAACGCCTGGCACCGGTGCTGCGGCAGCCGGCGATCTTCCTGCCCGGCAACACGGCAATCTCAGTGCCGGTACGCAGACCGCGGTGACTAGGTACCCGCCAGGCTCAGGGTCGGTGACCAGCCCGACGAAGGCCGCGCAGGCCTAGTGTGGCGAGCGTCGGCCCGGTGATCGACCGCTCTGCCGCGTAGGACCATGTTGTCGTTGTCGATCGTCGGCAGCCAGGCTAACCATCCCGAACCCCCACCGCTCACAGCGGCGACCAGTCCCGAACTGGGCGAGGGCGTGGACTGTCGAGCCGGTCACGAATGTATGTCGTTTGGCCCGGCGACGCGCCACTCGACCTCGGATGGCGCCTTTCGGCGCTGCCGTTGTTGCCGGTACTCCCGGCGCGTCAGCGCAACAATGATCAGATCGAAGACAGTGAGCGCAATCAGGGCAGCGGTTGGGTTAAGGGCAATCTGATACGTCTGGTAGACGATAAAGAGGATCAGGACGGCGATCAGCCACGGATAAGCCCAGATCTTGTTCATCAGAATCGCGACCACGAGGGAAACCTTGACGAGGCCGTGCGCGAGTAGGTAGACCGCCCCGAAGAGGACGGAGTTTCCGGTGAGCCCGTTGGCGGTGTGCAGGATGTAGGTGGCGATGAAGTCCCGGGGGTCCTCCGACAGCTCAGCCTGAGTCAAGGTGACGGCGATGCGGTGGATCCGGTCGGGGCTGAGGAACAGCAACAACATACCGCCGACCAGCTCGGCTACCCCGTTGAGGCCTTTGCCGATGATGCCGATCTCGAAGACCCGATCGAACCAGTTCTGAGGTTTGAACATTGCTTGACTCGCCTGCGCCTCTCGTTACGTCGTTTGTTCGGGGCCTGCGTACGGGATCGCTCCATTGCGTCGCGAATGTGTTGGTCGCTGTCCGTCAGTGGGAATGGGTATGGCGGCTCCGCCATCAGGGCCGACCACAGAACAGCCACGACAGAACGGATCGAATCGAGCCTACCGATCATTGGCATGAGACACACACGTCTCTGCCCCGAGTTGATCGCGTTGATGCTGCACTGGTGAGCAGCAGCAACTGCAGATCCGTCAGCGAGCGTCGATCAACCCTTGACGCCCGTCCCGGCCACACCCTCCACTATCTGTCGTTGGAAGATCAGGAACAAGATCACCAACGGCAGTGCGCCGAGGATAGACGATGCCTGGATGTCGGACAGACGCTGACCGTAGGATCCTTGCACGGTGGCCAGTCCCACCGGGATCGTCATCAGTTTGGGGTTGGACAGGACGAACAGCGGCAGGATCAGGTTGTTCCAGACCCCAACGAAGGTGACGATCGACATGGCCGCGATGACCGGCTTGGACAGCGGCATGACGATCAACCGGTAGATGGTCCAAAAGTCGGCCCCCTCGATCCGGGCCGCCTCCTCGAAGTCCCGCGGCAGCCCGTCGAAGAACTGCTTGAACACGAAGACCGCGATCACGGCCGGCACCTGGGGCAGGATGACCGCCCAATAGGTGTTCAGCAGTTTGACCAGCTCCAGCTCCTGAAAGACGGGCACGATCAGTACCTGCGGTGGAATCATGATGCCGCCGATCATCAACCAGAACACTAAGCGGCGTCCCCGGAACCGCAGCCTCGACAAGGCGTAGGCGGCCATCGAGGCGAACAACACCGTCAGCGCTACCGTCACCACCGAGGTGAAGGCACTGGCCAGGTACCAGTCCCAGATGTCCCCGCCGCGGAGCAGGGCACTGTAGGACCCGAAGGTCAGACGCCAGTCGCGCAGAATGGGACCGGCGCCGATGGCCGAGGTCGCATTAGACGTCAATGAGGTCTTAATCGCCCACAGGCTCGGAATCAACCACAGGGCGGCAAAAACCATCAAAACGACCCCGGACCCGATGGTGAAGGTGCGGCCCGAGCCGTCGGACCGCCTGGTCGCGACTCTGGCGACTGGTGCCGCTGCCGAGACTCCGTTGCGGGTACGACGTCTGCTTCGCTGTGCGATTGTGCTGGTCATATCAGGGCCGCCCTTCTCTGCTGAATGGTTTCGATGACCTGACGGGTAACCGCGATGATCAAGATCAGGAAAAAGAGCAGCACGGATGCTGCCGAGGCAGCCCCGGTCCGGTAGTCGGTGAAGGCGGTGTTGGTGACCAGCCCGAGCAGTACCTGGGTGGAGATCCCCGGACCGCCGGCGGTCATCAGATACACCTGGTCGAAGATCTTGAGGCTGGCGATGATCTGCAGCAAAAGAACGAGGGTGGTGGTGCGGCTCAGCAGGGGAATCGTGATGAATCGGATCTGCTGCCATGGTGTTGCGCCGTCGACGGAGGCCGCCTCGTACAGTTCACGCGGAATGTCCTGCAGGGCCGCCAGATACAGTACGAAGTTGAAGCCGATCGTCCACCAGACCGTGGTGATCGCGACACCGATCATTGCGAGATTCGGGGTACCGAGGACCGGCGACGGGTTGGAGTTACCCAGCCAGGTCTGGAACGCGTTCCACAACCCGCTGGTCGGGGTGTAGATGAACGACCAGATCAGCGCGATGGCGGCCGACGGCAGGATGAACGGTACGAAAAAAGCGAGCCGGAAGAACCACTGCCCGTGTTGCACCCGGTTGGCCAGAATCGCGAAGATGAACGCCAAGATCACCAGCGGCGGCACGGTGTAGAGCGTGAACTGGATGGTGTGCCACAGCCCCGACCAGAACTCAGGCTTGGTGAGCATCTCCTGGTAGTTGGCGAACCCGGCGAAGCTGCCGAAACCGTTCTTGACCAGGGTGGTGTTGAAGAAGCTCGTGATGATCATGTAGATAACCGGCCAAACCAGGAAGAGCAGATAGAAGATCCCGAAGGGCGCGATGAACAACCAGGCCGGTCTTGCAGCGCCTTGTCGACGGCGGCCGGCGGTGGGCCGCGCCGCCATGGACCAGGGTGACGCCAGTGTCTGGGCGGTCATGAGTGTTGCTCCTGTCGAGCTGCGGAGGGACGGGTGGCCCGGCTCACAGCGGGCTCGGGGTGTTGGCGTAGGTCAGCAGTTGCGAGCGGGCTCCGGCCAGGGCGGCAGCCGGCGAGGCCAGTCCCTGCTGGACCAGGCCGATCTGTGCGCCGACGACGTTCTCGAAGTTGGAGCCGGAGCCCGAATACCAGGCGGGCGAGTCGTAGACGGCGGTGTCAGCCGCGGCCGCATAGTTGGACTGCGGCGTCAGGTTCTTGTAGGCCTGGGTCTGAAGGGTAGGCAAGTAGGCGGGGACGTGGCCGCCCTAGGCCCAGGTCATGCTCTGGTCAAGCATCGCCTTGATGAATCGCATGGCTTGGGTCAGCTGCTCCTCGCTCCGATTCATCCTCGGCAGTACGAACGTGTGGGAGTCCGCCTGCGCGACCGGTTTGTCGAACAAGGTCGGAACCGGAACCATGCCGAACGTGAGGCCGTTGACCGCTTCTGCGGTCGTGATTTCCCACTCGCCCTCCAGATAGAAGCCCGCTTTGCCGGTGAACATCAGGGTCTCGGCCCCGGCGTAGTCGGCGTTCTCCGGCATCAACCCGCTCTGAGTCAGGGAGCGGATATAGGACAGGGTTTTCAGGGCGATATCCGGGTCGTAGGTCAGCTGCTGCCCGCCGTTCCCCAGCCAGGCAGGGCCGTTCTGCTGGGAGTAGAGCGTTTGGAACCAGCGCCAGCTTGTAGCCGGGTCGCCGATGGTGGAGACGGAGGCGCCGTAGGCCCCGGTCACGTTCTTGGCGGCCGCCAGCGCCGCCTCCCACTCAGTCGTACCGGTGATCGTCTTCAAGCTCCCGCTCGAATCGAGCAGACCGGCCTTCTCGCACACATCAAGGTTGTAATAGAGCACAAATGGATGCGTATCGAGCGGAACTGCGTAGGATCTCCCGTCCACCTTCTGCGCATCCCAGGGCTTCGGATTGAAGTCGGTGGGCTTGAGGTTGACCAGAGCCAGCATGTCGTCGGTGATCTCAGTGAGCAGATTTGCTCGGGCCAGGTTGGTTTCCCGTGTCAGGTGGGAAATTGCGACATCGGGCGGTGCGCCACCGAGGGTGGCCAGGGTTAGCTTCGTGTAGTACGGATTCCCCCAGGTGAAGGTGGCCGCCTGCAGGGAGGACGCACCGTGCGCCGCCTGGTAGGTCTGCTCCATGGTCTGCATCCGGGCGCCGTCGCCGCCGCCGAACAGGTTCCAGTAGGTCAGCGTGCCCGGTGCAAGCTGGGTGCGCGCGACTCCGGCGGACAGGGCGCTGCCGCTGCCACACCCGGCGAGTCCGCCGACGAGGGTGACTCCGGCGGCGGCCAAGCCGCCACGGAGAAATGCGCGGCGTGAGGGGTTGGAGGCCCCCGAGGGCGCCGCGTTCAGATTACGTTCACGCATATCTCTCCTTCGAGTGGCAGCGTTGCTCGGCTGGGCCGACGGTGAGCGCATCATGCGGCACCCTTTCCGTGCTGGGTTGTGGCCACCCGATGCCCTCTTGACACTAGAGACCGAGCGGCCACGCGAGGTTCCTTGTATTGATGGCAAAACGGTTGCACAGGCAAGGTCTCGGAGATCGGCGCGCAGCGGTCCTGTCCTTAGTCGTGAGGTGCTCTGTCCTTTGCAAGGATCCCTTTCCGGCGGCGCGATGTCGTGGTGGCTAGCAGCCATCAGCGATCCCTGCTGCCAGGAGTTTCGGCGACGCGGTCCGGGACAGCCCCGACGGCGGTGGTGCTAGCCGGTACGCGAAATTCTGGCTGACGGTGCTGCGCGGCGGGTGTCCGGCAGGGAGCCTTAATCCATGGGTGTTTACCTCGCTGCGCCGCAGCCACACGTGCGGCATCGCGTGCCCGCCTGGGCTCGCGTCCTACTGAGCGGCCTGTCATTGTGGGTGGCGACCGTGGTGATCACGTTCGCTACCGGCAACGCCAACCTGGTACCGACGATCATCCTGCTAGGCAGCTTCCTGATCCCGGTAACCTTCGTGGTGTACGCGTTCGGACGCGCCGACGAGGTGTTGACCGCCCAGCGGATCTTCACGGCGTTCATCTGTGGCGGCGTGCTTGGTGTGCTGGGCGCCACGGTCTTGGAGGCGGCGCTGCTGGGGCAGCGGTCTGGGCTGTTGTCGTACCTCGGCGTCGGCTTGATCGAGGAAGCGGTCAAGCTGGCCGCGCTGTGGGTGCTGGCCTGGCGTCTGCCCCGGTACACGCCCCGTGACGGCATGGTGCTTGGCGCGGCGGTGGGTTTCGGCTTCGCGGCTCTGGAGAGCGCCGGCTACGCGTTCACCGCCCTGTTCGGCTCGAGCGGCCTGTCGCTGCTCAACCTCGTGGAGACCGAGGCGTTGCGTGGGATCTTGACGCCGTTCGGGCACGGGCTGTGGACCGCGATCTTGGGGGGCGTCCTGTTCGCGACCGCCGCGCGGTCCCGCCGTGGCCGGCCGCGGCTGCGCGGTTCGCTGGTCGGCTGTTATGTGGTGGTCGTGCTGCTGCACGCGCTCTGGGATGCCTCCGGCTCGATCGCGTACTGGCTGACACTGCTGCTCACCGGGACACCGACGCAGTGGACGCTGATCGGACAGGGGCAGGCGCCGAGCGCGACGCAGACCCAGGTGCATCTGTATACCGCCGTGAACTGGGCGCTGCTGCTTGTGAACGCCGCGGTCGGCTTGGCGATCCTGGTCCTCCGCTGGCGCAGGCACGCCGCAGTCCG
This sequence comes from Propionibacteriaceae bacterium, assembly GCA_025965155.1. Taxonomy (GTDB): domain Bacteria; phylum Actinomycetota; class Actinomycetes; order Propionibacteriales; family Propionibacteriaceae; genus Microlunatus. The sequence continues at coordinate 6,068 of JAOPXN010000069.1, read as the reverse complement.
CCCCCAGCCTGTGCCGCTAGTGGCACCGCCGCCAGCATCCGAGGCCGCGATGTCCGAGGCCGCCGCCGCGCCGAGGGGCTGAGCGTGACCGCGACGCTGCCCCTCGCACCGCGCGCGGCGGCGCACCTGGGGCGCTGGCACGCGCTGGTGGTCAGCCAGATCGCCGCGTTCATGGCGCTGCTCGATGTGAGCATCGTCAACGTGGCGCTGCCGTCGATCCAACGCGATCTGAACGCCGCACCGGCGACCGCCCAGTGGGTCGTGTCCGGCTACGCGCTGTCCTTCGGGCTGGCACTCATACCGGCCGGCCGCCTCGGCGACAGCCTCGGGCGGCGGCGCCTGTTCCTGATCGGGCTCGCGGCGTTCGTGCTCACCAGCGCGTTGAGCGGCATGGCACCGACCACCGGCCTCCTGATCGCCGCCCGGCTGCTCCAGGGAGTGGCGGGTGGCATCCTGATCCCACAGAACTCTGGGCTGGTTCAGGAGCTGTTCCAGGGCGCTGAACGAGCCCGGGCGTTCGGCATCCTCGGAGCCACTGTGGGGCTCGCGACCGCGACGGGTCCTGTGGCGGGCGGACTGATCCTGACCGCCTTCACCGGGCCGCACGCGTGGCGTTGGGTTTTCTACGTCAACGTGCCAATCGGCCTTATCGCGCTGCTGCTCGCCAGGCGTTTCGTGCCGGCCGTTGACACTGCCGGTCCACGGCGAGTTCACCTGGACGTCGTCGGCGCGCTACTGCTCGGCGGGGGAGTGCTGGGCGTGCTCCTGCCCGTGGTGAGCGCAGAGAGCGGCGGCGTGGGCCAGCTGGGTTGGCTGTTCGTGGTCGCCATGCTGCTGCTCACCGCGTTCGCCTGGTGGGAGGCGCGGACGGCACGCCGAGGACGAGAGCCGCTGTTGCCCCCGGGCCTGTTCCGCGTGCCCGGTTTCACCCCGGGGTCGGTCATCGGCGGTGTCTACTTCATCGGATTCACCGGCGTCTGGCTGGTGCTGGCGCTGTTCTTCCAGCATGGGCTTGGATACACGCCGCTGCGCTCCGGACTCGCCGTTACACCATTCGCGCTAGGCATGGCCGCGGCGGCAGCGATAGCCGGCCGTCTGGTGCCCCGCCTCGGGCGGTGGCTCACCGTGATCGGGCTGGCCACGACGGTGATGGGTCTCGTCACCACCGCCCTGTTGCTGGCACACGCCACCGGCACCGCGACGGCCTGGACGGTTGCGGCGCCGCTGCTGGCCGCCGGGTTCGGCGGCGGCATGGTCACCTCGCCCAACCTCACGCTGACCCTGCAGCACGTGCCAGTAGCGATGGCCGGGGCAGCCGGCGGCGCCCTGCAGACCGCCCAGCGGATCGGGGCCGCTGCCGGTTCCGCCGTGCTCGTCACAATCTTCTACAACCAGCTCAGCCAGGCCGACGCCGTGTACCCCACGGCGATCTCGCACACCCTGCTGTACGCCGCGGGCTTCATGGTGCTGGCACTGTCGCTGGCCATCGTGGACCTGGCACGGCAAGGACAGCGATCCGGTCACCAGGCACCGTACCGCTCTGCCACCTCTGGGGATGTGACCGTGATGATCGACGGCAAGCTCGTCGAACGACCCGACGAGCCCTCCACTCCAAGCGCGGTCCAATGAAACCTGATCTCTCCATCACAAGATCAATAAGGAAGCAGTCGTGTAGCGATCCGCTGCGCGTACCTACAGCAACCCAAACGAGCTTCCGGGCCAACGAGCGAACAGACGGGTTCGGAGCCCGCACAGTCCCATCAGAGACCGACAACATGGAACGCACAGGAGCGGCTTGCAGTCTGTGTAGTGGCCCAAGCGAGAGGAACGCCATCATGAACGACTACGACCCAACAAGCCCCCACGAGCCCTTTCCCGCTCGCCCCGTTACGAGCGCGACGACAGGTCCGCCGCCAGCGTCTTCGCCGGGCCAGTCGGCCTCGGTATCCATGGCCAAGCAGGCACGCTGGTCAAGGGGACGGCGATTGCTGTCGAACAGCCGAACTGGATGGGTCATGGCCGCTGCGGTGATCGGACTTGCCGCCGGTTGCGCCACGTCCCCCTCGGTTGGACCCACGTCGCCCTCGGCAACATCGTCCCCCTCGGCAGCGTCGGGGCACCCCGGGTCCGGCAGCGGCGCCGCCGGCGGCGGGGGCTCCAACGCTCGGTCTGGGCCGGCCTCAGGGGGATCGTCCGGCACGGTCGGCAGCGTGTCCACGTCGAGCTTCACAATGACGACCTCAGCGGGTCAGAAGGTGACCGTCGACGAGGCGTCCGCGACGACGTACCGGAGGGGGACGAGCTCGATCTCGGCGAGCACCATTGCCCAGGGCGAAAATGTCGTGGTACTTGGGACTGTCAACGGAACGACCATCACGGCCACGCAGGTCGCTGTGCAACCGACCGTCGGCGGCGGGTCTGCGGCTTCGTCCGCGGCGGGGGTGGTCCCGTTCCAGCGCGGTGCACCGAGCCCGTCAAAGCAGGTCGGTCAGATCCCGGCGAACTACACTGAGGGGTCGGGGACGATCGTGAGCGGAACGACGGCGAATCAGGCGACGGTGGCTGCGCTGGCCGCCTACCCGGGGGGCGTCGTCGACCGTGTTGTGAAGCTGAGCAACGGCGAGTACGAGGTCCACTACATCGGCGTCAACTGGCCGCACCACATCTTCGTCAACCAGGACTTCAAGGTCGTCGGCGCCAGCTAGCCGCGTGAGGGCAACCGTCAGCTCGGGCGGCTTCTCCAGGCCGGGCAGGGACGTCGCTTGTCGACTACCTGCCTAGCACTGGCTCCACTAACCCGATCGATCGACCGCCGCATCCAGGATCACCTCGAGAGTCCACCACTACAAGAGACTGTGGTGTGACTCGGCCCTAGGCACACCCACCGCGCCGCGGGAGCTGACTCATTCGGACCGAAGATCAACATCAGGAGCTGGGTCGGGTGCCGGCGTTGGTGAACTTGGCGGGTGTGAGCGGGGTCGTGGCGTTGACCTCGATGACGGTGCTGACGTAGGTGTTCTGCAGGCCTGGTGAGGAATTCGCCGGCCCGGGCGCGTTCGACGTCTGGTTGGCGGTACACCCGCATACCAGCAGACCCAGGGACAGGATTGCTCCTGCGAGCCCAGGCGGCCGCGGTGCTTCAGCTTCGTCGGTGGGTGTCCGGTGCGTGCGCAAGGCCTTACGTTCTCGGTTCGATCAGCCTGCGAGAGCGCGTGTTGCACGGCCCGGTGATCAGCAACGTGTCTTGTCAACGTCAAGCATGGTGCGAACCGGTCATCGGTCGCCGCTGCTAGCGGCCATCTGCTGGTGCCGCTAGCCAGTAACACCAACGGCCGGTGGCAGGGCAGACCAAGCGCCGCATAGCTGCAAGGCTTGTAGGCATGCAAACCCCACAAACCCTGAGTGACATGGCGAGCACCGGTCGTGCCCGGTCGTCAACCTTCCTGCTGCAAAGAGTTCAGCCAGCGATGACTGGGCTGATTGACGGATCGTTGTCGACGCTGGCTCCGATCTTCGCCGTAGCCTTTGCGACCCACCAGCCGCACTATGCGTTTGTCGCGGGACTGGCCACCGCTATCGGGGCAGGGGTGAGCATGGCTTTCTCCGAGGGTCTTTCCGATACTGGGGACCTGACCGGTCGAGGCAATCCCTATCTACGTGGCTCGATCACCGGTGTCGGCACGTTCCTGGGAGGGATCCTGCACACACTTCCATTCCTCATTCCGCAATACCGCGTTGCGCTGGTGGTCGCATTCGTGACCGTCGCCCTTGAGCTTCTAACGCTTGCATTGATTCGCTGGCGCCTCTTCAACACGGGCTTCCTGCGCTCGTTTGCGTCCATCGCCCTGGGCGGGGCGATCATCGCGGTCGTCAGTGTGCTGCTCGGGGTGGCGGCAAGCTAACCAAGGCCAAGCCCTACGCCGGCCGCGGCCCCTACTCCGGCCAGTCCGAACTCTCGATGATGTCGACAAAGTTGACGCGCTGATAGCCGGGGACGAATCGCTCCAGGACGTCCGCTTTGACGTTGCCGAAGGTCGTTTCCGGCTTGGCCGCGATGCCGGTGGTGAACGCCTCCAGAATGCTGCGCTTGAAGTCCGGCCGCGGGTGCAGGGCGGTGATCTCGGCGCGGTCGGCGTCGGTGATGTCGTGGTAGCCGATGCCCAGCACGTCGTATTCGACTCCCGCTGTGACCAGTGCGACTTCGGGTTCCATGAACTCCGGGATGCCCGGCGTGGTGTGCAGCGCGATGGCCGTCCACACCCGGCGAATGCTGTCCTCGGGCACGCCGTGGCCCTGCAGGAAGCGGCGGGCTTCGTCGGCGCTGTCCACCTCGAAGCGCCGCCCGCTGCCGCGGAACTGCTCGTTCAAGCCGATGTCATGGAACATCGCAGCGATGTACAGCAGTTCAGGGTCGACGCTGAGACCGCGGTTTCGGCCCTGCAAGCTGCCGAACCAAAAGACTCGGCGCGAATGGTGGTAGATCAGGTCGGTAGTGCAATCGCGGACCAGGTCCGTGGCACCGCGTGCCAGCTTTGTGTCGGGTACCGTCACTCTGGCCGCTATCTGTCCGTTGGTGAACATCATTGCCTCTCGTTGTCGGGTGACCGGCACGTTGTCGGGTGACCGGCACGCGCGCCGCCGTCTAGTCACTCACGATCACGTATCTGCGTGACCGGGTCTGCCCGGCAGGCGGCCAATCCCACTACCGGCTAGCAGGAATCCGGGTCACCGGTGTGGTTGCAGGTAGCCGCAGTTCGGTCGGTGCGGGTAGCCGGGGGAATAGATGGCCGCTGGCAGCGATGCCGCGAGACCACCAGCGCGGCATCGTTGAATGCGTCAAAGGAGATCAAGCCAGCAGGCGATCTGCAACACCGCCTGGCTGGGGAAAGTAGGCGGTTCTGCACCGGATAAGCCGCGGCGGCTAGGTCCGCGCCTGGTCACGCCGCTTCGGGCTCTCGGAGCAAAGGAGGAAGCAGATGACGGACGTCGTCACAAGCAGACCGGAATCGGAAGAGGTGGCTGCACACCGATCGGAGGAATCCGCCCGATGGGGGGTAGCAACCCGGAAGTACGTCGTCGAGGCGATCGGCACGTTCTTCCTCGTATTCACGGTGACAGCCAGTGTGCTTGCCCAAAGCACATTTACCCCGCTGGCCGTCGGCGCAGTGCTCATGGTGATGATCTATGCCGGTGGGCATATCTCGGGCGGCCACTACAACCCGGCCGTGACGATTGCGGCCCTGTTGCGTGGCCGGATCGGGTTGACCGATGCCGTTGCGTACTGGATCGTGCAGTTGGCTGCCGGCACGATCGCCGCATTGGTCGCCCGCGCGGTCGTGAACCCACCGACGGTTGTGGCTCTGCACCCCGCCGGTCATGCCCTCGGGGCTACAGCGGTGGTCGAATTCCTGTTCACCTTCGCACTCTGCTATGTGGTACTCAACGTCGCCACCAGCAAGGACCAGCTCGGGAACTCCTTCTTCGGCCTGGCGATCGGTTTCACCGTCCTGGCAGGTGCGTTCGCCGTCGGTGGTATCTCCGGCGGCGCGTTCAATCCGGCAGTGTCGCTCGGCGCCGCCATTGGCGGACTATTCGCCTGGTCGACGCTGTGGGTCTACATCGTGGTGCAAGCCGTGGCTGGCATCGCGGCAGGCCTCACCTTCCGCGTGCTCAACCCCGACGACAAGTGATCAGGCCCGACGACAAGTGATCAGGCCCGACGACAAGTGATCAGGCCGAGATCACCACATCCAGCCGGGCAACACCACACCCCAATCGGCCATCCCGGACGACCCCGGGGTCTTCAACCCACATCAGGAGGTAAAAGCATGGCCAGCACACAGCCCAACCCGACTACGACGGATGCCGGCATCCCGGTCGAGAGCGACGAGCACTCGCTCACGATCGGCCCGGACGGCCCGATCCTGTTGCAGGATCACTACCTCATCGAGCAGATGGCACAGTTCAACCGCGAACGGGTGCCCGAACGGCAACCGCACGCCAAGGGCGGTGGCGCATTCGGCCGGTTCGAGGTCACGCACGACGTCAGCGCCTACACCAAGGCCGCG
>JAOPXN010000070.1 GCA_025965155.1 Propionibacteriaceae bacterium | reverse complement strand
TGCGACCGCCTCCGGGTCGGCGTTGACCGGTACCAGGTTGAAGCCGGCGTGGCAGACAGCCCGCAGCACCCCGTCCCGCTCGAAGCCCCACATGGAGCAGCCGAGGCTGGCCGGCTCCAGCCCGGCGCTGCGGACGCGCGCGGCCACGAACACGTTCTCGACCGGGTTGCTGGACAAGATGGCAACGGTGGAGGCCAGGTCGTCCCGGTTCAGGATCCGGACGAGGCCGCTCCGGCCGACCCGCTGGTCGCCCCGCACCGCGGCGGCCTCATTCATGGGTCAGCTCACACTGACTGTCGGGGCGCCGTCACCCGCCGGCATCTCGTCGGCCAACCGCATGGCCTCCTCGATCAGGGTCTCCACAATCTCGCTCTCCTTGACCGTTTTGATCACCTCACCACGGACGAAGATCTGCCCCTTGCCGTTGCCGGACGCTACCCCGAGGTCGGCCTCACGCGCCTCCCCCGGTCCGTTCACAACACAGCCCATCACCGCCACCCGGAGCGGCACGGTGAGCCCCTCCAGACCGGCGGTGACCGCGTCAGCCAGCTTGTAGACATCCACCTGGGCCCGGCCACAGGAGGGGCAGGAGACGATCTCGAGCTTGCGGGGACGAAGGTTCAGCGACTCCAGGATCTTGAGCCCGACCTTGACCTCCTCCACCGGGGGTGCGGAGAGCGAGACCCGGATGGTGTCGCCGATGCCTCGTGACAGCAGCGACCCGAAGGCCACCGCCGACTTGATGGTGCCCTGGAAAGCCGGTCCCGCCTCGGTCACGCCGAGGTGCAGGGGGTAGTCGCAGGCCTCCGACAACAGCTCGTAGGCGCGCACCATGATGACGGGGTCGTTGTGCTTCACCGAGATCTTGAAGTCGCGGAAGCCGTGCTCCTCGAACAGGCTGGCCTCCCACAGCGCCGACTCGACCAGCGCCTCGGGGGTCGCCTTGCCGTACTTGGCCAGCAGCCGCTTGTCCAGCGAGCCGGCGTTGACGCCGATCCGGATGGACGTACCGCGGTCGGCGGCCGCCCGCGCGATCTCCTTCACCTGGTCGTCGAAGGCGCGGATGTTGCCGGGGTTGACCCGGACGGCCGCACAGCCAGCGTCGATGGCGGCGAACACGTACTTGGGCTGGAAGTGGATGTCGGCGATGACCGGGATCTGCGACTTCTGCGCGATCGCCGGCAGCGCGTCCGCGTCGTCCTGGCTGGGTACGGCGACCCGGACGATGTCACATCCGGTCGCCGTCAGCTCCGCGATCTGCTGCAGCGTCGAGTTGATGTCGGAGGTCAGGGTGGTGGTCATGGACTGCACGCTGACCGGTGCGTCACCACCGACGAAGACCTTGCCCACCTTGATCTTGCGGGTGGCGCGCCGGGGCGCGAGGGTCTCGGGTGGGAGCGTCGGCATGCCCAAAGAGATGCTCATCGTTGTTTCTGCTCGTTGCTTTCTGCGCGAGTACGGGGACCGAGGTGGTGCCGGGTCAGAACAGTCGGATCGGATCGATGATGTCGGCCAAGATCAGCACCACACCGGAGATCGCGATCGCACTCCCTACAACATAAGCGACCGGGAGCATCTTGGCGGTATCCACATGACCGGGATCTGGCTTGCGGAACAGCCGGGCCAGGTGCCGTTTGATGCCCTCGTAGAGCGCCCCTGCGATGTGCCCGCCGTCCAATGGCAGCAGCGGCACGAAGTTGAACAAGGCGACGAACAGGTTCACCGAGCCGAGCAGCACGAACATGGTCGCGATCTTGTCCGGTGCGCTGATCTGGTTCGTGGCGGCCACCTCGCCGGCTGCGCGGCTGGCCCCGACGATGCTCATCGGGCCGTAGACGTCACGTGGCTTCCCGGTGATCAGGTTCGCCGCGGTGTGGTAGACCTTCGCCGGGAAACGCACCAGTGCGTACGCAGTCTGCTTGGTCATCTTGGCCATGTCCGCCAGCACGACGAGCGGTCCGCCGCGTTCGCGCTGCACCACGGGCTCGACGCCGAGGAAGCCGGCGGCCACCCGCTTGGACGGATCCCAGGTGTCCGGGACGCCGGTGATGACCGTGTTGACGGGCGCTAGCTCAACCCGCTGACCTCCGCGCTCGACGGTGATCTGGGCCGGCCGGTCCAGGTTGTCCCGGATAGCGGTCGACACCTCGTCCCAGGAGGAGATGGCGGCCCCGTTGAAGCCGACGATCCGGTCCCCCGGCTGCATCCCGGCGAGGTAGGCGGGAGTCTTGAGCTTGCCGGTGCAGCTGGTGTCGGTCGCATCGACGGCCACGACGCATTCCTGGACCCGCTCGACCATCGGCTGCGGGCGGTAGATGCCGTACAGGCTGGTCACGGCCTGCAACAGCAGGAAGGCAAGCAGGATGTTCATCATCGGGCCGCCGGCCATGATGATGAGCTTCTGCCGGGACTTCTTCTGGTAGAACAACCGCCCGTCGTCTTCGGGCCTGATGTCCTCCCACTCGGCGGCCCGGGCCTGGTCGGCCAGGGACTGGAAGATACCGGTCCGGGAGGCGCGGACCGTGTTCGCAGGCGCCTTCTTGCCTGGCGGGTACATCCCGACGAAGCGGACGTACCCCCCGAGCGGGATCGCCTTGATGCCGTATTCGGTCTCGCCCTTGCGGCGGGACCACAGCGTACGGCCGAAGCCAACGAAGTACTGGGTGGTCTTGACGCCGAAGATCTTCCCGGGCACCAGGTGGCCGACCTCGTGCAGGGCGATGGAGGCCATCACCAGCGCAAAGAACAGGACTGCACCGCCGAGGTAGATCACGATGTCCATCTAGTGCGCCTTCTCCATCCCTGCTGCTTCGACGATGTGCCTCTCGGCCCGTTCGCTGGCCCGCTGGCGAGCCCATCGGTCCGCAGCGAGCACCGTGTCGACATCCATCTCATCGGAGGTGACCAACGCAGAGCCTACGTCGGAGCCGGAAATCGAGGACGTGCAATGTTCCTCCAGCACGTCCGCCACGATGTCCACGATGTCGAGGAACCCGATCTGCCCGTCGTGGAACGCGTCGACGCACTGCTCGTTGGCGGCGTTGAACACCGCTGGCGCAGTGCCGCCCAGCCGGCCGGCGCGACGGGCCAGCTCGACGGCGGGAAACGCCTCGATGTCCAGCGGCTCGAACGTCCAGCTGGACGCCTTGGACCAGTCACAGGGCTGCGACAGCCGCGGCAGCCGGGCCGGCCAGCTCAGCCCGAGACCGATCGGCAGCTTCATGTCCGGCGGCGAGCACTGGGCCAGGGTCGAGCCGTCAACGAACTGAACCATCGAGTGCACCATCGACTGGGGATGAACGACGACGTCGATCCGATCCAGCGGCACCCCGTACAACAGGTACGCCTCGAGCAGCTCCAGACCTTTGTTCACCAAGGTGGCGGAGTTGGTGGTGATCACCCTGCCCATGTCCCAGGTGGGGTGGGCGAGCGCCTCTTCGGGTGTGACGTCGCGCATCTGCTCGCGGGTACGACCACGGAACGGCCCGCCGCTCGCTGTCAGGATCAGCCGGTCCACCTCGGAGGTGATGCCGCCGCGCAGGCACTGAGCCAGCGCTGAGTGCTCGGAGTCGACCGCAACGATCTGGTCGTCGGCCGCGGCACGGGTGACCAGCACACCGCCGATCACCAGCGACTCCTTGTTCGCCAGTGCCAGCGTGCGCCCGGTCGCCAGCGTCGCAAGCGTCGGCCGTAGCCCGGCTGACCCGGTGATCCCGTTCAGCACCACGTCGCAGGTCATCGATGCGACCTCCGTGGCGGCGTCCGGCCCGGCCACGATCCGCGGCAGCCGGAACTCACCGGACGACCAGCCGCGACGGCTTGCTTCGGCGTACAGCGCCAGCTGCAGATCCTGCACGGCCGAGGACCTGGTCACTCCCACCAGCCGGGCGCCGGTGTCGAGGATCTGCTGGGCCAGCAGCTGCGGCTGGGAACCCGCAGCCGCCAGCCCGACGACGCGGAAGTCGTCCGGGTGCTCTGCTACGACTTCCAATGCCTGGGTTCCGATGGAGCCGGTGCTGCCCAGGATCGCCACGTCACGCACGCCTTCAGTGTGGCAGCCCCCGAGCCACAACACACCTTCGGACGATTCAGCGGTGGCGATATGGTGCCCGGTGTGACCTCACCCACGACGTCGTACTCCGTCCTTCCGCGCAGCACCCCCGAGTCGCAGGGGGTCCCCTCCGCCGCGGTGGCCGCCTTCCTCGACCAGCTGGAGGCGGGCGGGATCGAGCTCCACTCGATGATGCTGCTCAGGCACGGCCAGGTGCTGGCCGAGGGTTGGTGGGCGCCGTACACGCGGGACGGGGCGCACCTGCTCTACTCGCTGAGCAAGAGCTTCACCTCCACGGCCGTCGGTCTGGCGGTGGCCGAGGGCAGGCTGGACCCTGAGGACCTGGTCACCTCGTTCTTCCCACAAGTCGATGCCGCCACCGTGCACCCGCGGGTGCAGCGGCTGCAGGTCAAGCATCTGCTGAGTATGGCCAGCGGTCACCATGACGACACCCTCGACAAGCTGCGCGGCGACGACCCGGCTGCCGCGTTCCTGGCGCTGGTGCCGGAGGAGGAGCCGGGCAGCTGGTTCACCTACAACAACGGGGCCACGCTGATGCTGTCGCTGATCGTCACCGCGGTCACCGGCGAACGGCTGCTGGAGTACCTTCGCCCACGGCTGCTTGATCCGCTGGGCATCGGTGAGGCGTACTGGTCCGGCACCGAGTCCTACGACCAGGGCTTCTCCGGTCTGCACCTGGCCACCGAGGCGATCGCCCGGTTCGGACAGCTCTACCTGCAGGGCGGGGTCTGGCAGGGGCGGCGACTGCTGCCGGCCGAGTGGGTGACCACGGCAACCCAGGCTCACGTGGACAACCCGCGGGAGCCCGAGCCGGACTGGCGACAGGGGTACGGCTACCAGTTCTGGCGCTGCCGGCACGACGGCTACCGCGGCGACGGTGCGTACGGGCAGTTCTGTGTGGTCCTGCCCCAGCACGAGGTGGTGCTCGTCACCACCGCGGCCAGCGAGAACATGCAAGCCATCCTGGATGCTGCCTGGACTCATGTGCTGCCGGCGTTCAGCCGGGGAGCCACGTCGCTTCCGACCGACTCCGCCCTGGCCGACCGGCTGGCCGGGCTGATGCTGCCGCTGGTCCAGGGCTCGGCCAACCCGGACGACGCCGGAGGGCCCTCGCCGTGGGCGACGTCCGCGACGGCGGAGTCGACAGAGTCGGTGGCCTCGACGGGGGCGACGGAGCCTCAGCAGGCGGTCCGCTCGCTGGTGGTGACCGAGGCAGCGGAGGGCTCCGGCTGGGTGCTGCAGATCACCGACGAGGCATTCCGGTACGAGGTGCCCTGCGGCCACGGCCAGTGGCGCACCGGGGAAGAGCAGTTCGGCGACCGCCGGCTGACGACGGCCGCCTGTGGTGGCTGGACTGGCCCAACCACCTTCACTGCCGAGGTGGCCTACACCCAGACCCCACACCGGTTGCGCCTGGTCGCCGACGTCGCCACCGGTGTCGTGGACTGCCGCTGGCTTACGGCGCCACTGGGCCCGACCCGTGGCCCGGACCTGGCCGTCGCCGCCCATCGCTGATCGATGACCCGGCGGACGCTTGAGGTCGAGACGCTGGCCGCATTCGACGCCCACATCCGGCAGGGCGGCCGCCGGCTGAACGGGTGGTTCGTCCAGTCGGTGGACCTGACCGCCCGATCGGCCACGCTGGCCGGCGTGGACCCGCGCGGCGCGGTCTTCCTCGGCTGCAGGTTCGCTCCGGAGATCGAGTCGAGCCTGCGCGACCGGGGTGCGCTGCTGTTCCCCCGGCTGCCCGAGACGCCGTTCGACCCGTACCGACCCGGGCTCTACGACGCAGCCGAGCTGTACGGCTCCGGTCGCTATCAGGCCAGTACCGACGCCGCGGTCTACGCCTGGTCCCAGGCGGCCGGGCCCGCGCCGACGTTGCAGCACAGCCTGGCCGCGGCGCTGCACGACCACGCGATCACCGACGCCCTGGACGAGGCCACCCTTGGCGTCGATCCGCGGACCGTGGTGGGCGTGATGGGTGGCCATGCACTGGTTCGCGGTGAGGACGACTACCGGCGGGCCGTCGAGCTGGGCCACCGGCTGGCTACAGCGGGACGGACCGTCCTCACCGGCGGCGGACCGGGCGCGATGGAGGCAGCCAACCTGGGTGCCTACCTCAGTCCCTGGCCGGACGCGGTGGACGAGGCGCTGGCCATCTTGTCTGCGGCGCCCTCGTACCGGCCGAGTATGGAGGACTGGATACAGACCGGACGGGCTGTCCGGACCCGCTGGCCGGTGGAGCGAGCCGGGAAGAGCCTAGGCATCCCAACCTGGTTCTACGGGCACGAGCCCACCAACGTGTTCGCGACCGCGATCGCCAAGTACTTCGCCAACGCGCTGCGCGAGGACACCCTGCTGCACCGCTGCCGGGGCGGCATCGTCTATCTGAGGGGGCAGGCCGGGACGGTCCAGGAGATCTTCCAGGCCTGCACCGAGAACTTCTACGCCGCCTCCGCGCTCCAGGTGGCGCCGATGATCCTGGTGGGTGTCGAGTACTGGACGAAGACCCTGCCGGCCTACCCGCTGCTGCGGCAGCTGGCCCGAGGCCGCGCGATGGAACGGGCGGTGCACTGCGTGGACAGCATCGAGGAGGCGAGTGCGCTGCTGGGCCCGGCCGACTAGCTGCCGCGCTGCTCCGGCACGAGCAGGGACTTCTCGTCGGCGGTGGCCAGCGTGAGTACGGCTTCCTCGATGAAGTCCTGCGTCTCCAGGTCGCGCTCCAGCCGGCGAAGCCGTACTGCCAGGTCGTGCTCGGGCTGGTCACCGACCATGTCCACCGCAGCCACCAGGAAGACCCGGGACGGACCGACGAACTCCAGGTGCAGGTAGGTGATCCGCTCCACCTCCGAACGCTCGAGCAGCAGATGCAGGATCCGCTGCCGGATGTCGGCCGGCACAGCCTGTCCGACTAGGAACCTTCGGTTCCGGTCGATCAGCACCACCGCAACCACGCCGAGAAGTAGACCGACGAGGATCGACCCGATCGCGTCGGGCAGCGCCGACCCGGTGGCCTGGTGCAGCCCGATACCCAGTGCGGCGATCAGCAGGCCGATGAGTGCGGCTGCGTCCTCGAAGAACACCGCCCGCAGCGTCGGGTTGGAGGTGTTAAGGATGAGCTCGAGCACCATCCGCAGCGGCCTACGGCCGACGGTCTCCGGGTGGGCCTCACGTGCCCGCTTGCGCGCTTCGCGCCAAGCCTGGGTGAAGGAGATCCCCTCGAGGACGAAGGCAACCGCCAGCACCACGTACGCGACACCGAAGTCGGATGCAGGTTCGGGGTGGATCAGCTCCTGCACGCCGTGCATGATCGAGACCACCGCGCCGGCGGTGAACAGTCCGAAGGCGGCGAACATCGACCAGACGTACGCCTCCCGGCCGTAGCCCAGTGGGTGGCGGACATCCCGCTCACGCTCGGATTTCCGGTCGGCCACCAACAAGAAGATCTCGTTGCCGGCGTCCGCCCACGAGTGCGCAGCCTCGGCAACCATCGAGGCAGAACCGGTCAGGAACGCAGCCACCGACTTGGCGATGGCGATCAGCAGGTTCGCCACGAAGGCGATCAGGACGGTCAGCAGACTTCCGTTGACTGGCGGCCTGTCCGCTGCGCTCACCCGTCGACGATAGTCCAGGGTCGCGGCCACCGCCTCACAGGCTTTCCCAGGTTCCTGCCAGGTGGCTGCCAGTCCATCATCAGACCGCAGCCGCAGAGTTGTGCCCAGTCGGCGCCGACCGTGCCGATGACAAGTTCAGCGCCGTCGACCGACGGCAGATGAGGAGTACCGAACGTGGCAACACGATCCAGAATGACGACCGTGGTAGCAGTGGCCGCCGGAATGATGGCTCTCGGTGCCGGCGTGGGTGTGGCCGGACTCGCCTCGGCCGACCCGACAGCCACCCCGTCGGCCTCCAGCACCGCACAGCCGAGCACGGGTGGCGGCAGCGGCAACCGGCCGGACGGTCACGGAGGCCCGCGTGGCGAGCGGGACACCGAGCTGGCTCAGACGCTGGCCGACAAGCTCGGCGTCACCGAGGCCAAGGTCAGCGAGGCGCTACAGGCGATCCGAGAGGCGAACAGGCCGACTGCGAAGCCGACGACCGGCTCCGCCGAGCCGGACCGGGGCGCTCGGCAGGCCGAGCTGGTCAGCCAGCTGGCCGACAAGCTCGGCATCGACCAGGCGAAGGTCAAGGCTGCCTTAGATGAGATCCAGACGGCCCGGCAGGCGGACCGCGCAGCGGCGCTGAAGGACGATCTGGACGCGGCGGTGAAGGCTGGAACGCTGACCCAGGCCGAGGCCGATGCGGTCACTAAGGCCGTGCAGAAGGGGGTCATCAACGCTGGCGGCCACCGCTGACACTGAACCCCGGTCAGGGCCCGTACCCGTCGACCCCCTTCAGCGGGCCCGGGCTCTGCCCGGTTCGGATCAACACGGCTCTGCCCGGTTCAGATCAACAACGGCTGCTCGGGTTCAGCGCAAGCCCTGCTCCACCACAGTGAGCAGTGCCGCGGCGCGTGCACTGGTGAAGACGTCTTCCAGGCTCATCGGCTCGGAGTCGGGGTCGGTCAACGGCACCCGCCAGTTCGGGTACTCGTCCACGGTGCCCGGCTGGTTCTGCGTTCGCCGGTCGCCGACCGCGTCGGTCAGCGCCACACTGAGCAGGCGGGATGGCGTCCGGGTCAGATAGCTGTGCAGCGCCTGCACCGTCGTCTCGAGGTCAGCGCCCTCGGACAGCAGCCCGTGCGCGACGAGGTTGTCCAGCCACGCCTGCCGTTCCGACTCGTCTACCGCCAGCTCCTCGGCGAGCGTGCGGGTCAGCAGACCCAGCTCCTCGCGTAGCCGTACGTGGTCACCCGTCAGGTAGCCCGCGGTCGGTGGCAGGTCGTGCGTGGTGACCGAGGCAAGGCAGTACTCGCGCCACCACTCGGGCCGCAGCGGCGCTCCGCTGCCGTCGTGCTCGAACTCGAACCACAGGATCGAGGTGCCCAGGATCCCGCGCGCCTTCAGATACTCCCGGACCCACGGCTCCACCGTCCCCAGGTCCTCCCCCACCACCAGCGCACCCGCCCGGTGCGCCTCGAGCGCGAGGATGCCGATCAGAGCCTCGTGGTCATACCGGACATAGGTGCCCTCGGTGGGCGCCGCACCAGCGGGAATCCACCACAGCCGGAACAGCCCGATGATGTGGTCGACCCGGATACCGCCGGCATGCCGCAGGATGGTCGACACGAGCTCGCGGAACGGGGCATATCCGGTCTCGGCCAGCTGATCCGGCCGCCACGGCGGCTGGGTCCAGTTCTGACCGTTCTGGTTGTACGCGTCCGGCGGCGCGCCGACGGTGATGCCGTTGGCGTAGATGTCCTGCAGCCCCCAGGCGTCAGCTCCCTGCGGATGCACGCCGACGGCGAGGTCATGCATCACGCCGAGCCCCATGCCTGCGTCCAGCGCAGCGGCCTGAGCGTCCCGCAGCTGCTCGTCGAGCAGCCATTGCATCCAGCGGTGGAAGTTCACCTGCTCCTGGTGCTCCGCCCGGAAGGCGGCCACGTCCGGCGCGGCTGGGTGCCGCAGCCCGTCGGGCCAGGTGGTCCAGTCGGTCCCATGCGTCTCCGCCAGTGCGCACCAGGTGGCGTAGTTCTCCAGCCCGCCGCCCTGTCGGGCACAGTAGGCCCGGAACGCCTGCTCCCGGCCGGCACTGCGCCGCTGCTCGAACACGATGCCCAGCGCCCGGCGTTTCGCCGCCCAGACCGCGTCCCGGTTGATCCGCTTCTTGATCCCGCCGCTCTTGCGCAGCTGCTCGAGGACGGCCTGGACCCTCGCCCGCCGACCCGCCTTGGCTTCGGCGTACTCGGCGATGCGTTCGATCCGCAGGTAGATCGGGTTGGTGAACCGGCGCGTGGTCGGCAGGTACGGCGACGGCTCCATCGGCGCCACCGGCTCGGCCGCATGCAACGGGTTGATCAGCACGAAGTCGGAGCGGTGCTGGGCGGCGGACCAGACGGCCAGATCGGTCAGGTCGGTCAGGTCGCCGATACCCCACGACTGCTGAGAGCGGACGCTGTAGAGCTGGGTGGCCAGCCCCCAACCACGACGACTTCCCATCCGCTCCGGGAACCCCAGCCACGACGGGGTGATGACCAGCGGCATCGAGGCCTCCAGGTCACGGGAGCGGGCCCGCAGCGTGTGATAGCCCAACGGCAGGTCCGCCGGGATCTCGAACGACGCCTCACCGACCAGCTTGCCGTCGATCTCTCGCGGCGGGGTCCAGTTCTCCAGCTGCCGCAGGTGCTCGCGGACCCCGCCGTCCTCCAGCTCGATCCAGACCTGGACCGGTTCGCCGTGCGGCACGTGCGCCCAGACGTGTGCGGTTCGGCCATCCATGGTGGCCAGGAAGGACGGCAGCATTCGCGTCCACGGTTGCCGCTGGTGCTCGTCCAGCGCGCGGTCGGCCGATTCGGGAGTCGAGGCGTCAACCCCGACCGCGGCCAGCACGTCGACAATCGTCTTCCTGGCTACGACGACATGGGCACCCTGCCAGTCCCAGTACTCGGTGGCGATCGAGTGTGCGTCGGCCAGTTGGCGCAGCGCCGGGTCCAGTTCCACGTGCGGGCTCCTCGTCATCAATGAGCCCGGCGCGCCCGGGCACTGCCGAAGGTACGAAAACCCCTAGGGCGTGTCAACAAGTGACACGTCCCAGCAGAGTCCGCAGCCGTGCCCGGCTGAGCCGCCGATGCAGGCGTCCGGGTCGTTCAGTCGCCCTTGGCTTCCCACCAGCCGGTGATCACGGCCCGGGCCAGCGTGTGACCGAACATGTTGAAGGAGAGGAAGGCAGGTGTGGAGTCCTCGCCCAGGTCGATGTGGTCGACGTCGAGTGCGTGCACGGCCACGGCGTAATGGTGCGGACCATGGCCGAGCGGCGGGGCGGCTCCGACGAACCCGGCGAACCCGGCGTCGTTGCGTAGCTGCACCGCACCCTCGGGCAGCCCTCCCTCCGCCGCACCTGCCGGCAGCGAGGTGACCGACGCGGGAATGTTGGCCACCGCCCAGTGCCAGAACCCACTAGGGGTCGGCGCATCAGGATCGAAGACTGTGACCGCGAAGCTTCGCGTCTCGGCGGGGAAGCCGCTCCAGGACAGCTGCGGCGAGGTGTCGGTCCCCTCGTAGCCCATCTTGCCGCTGATCTGGCCGGTACCGAACTCCTCGCCCTCGGCGATGTCGCTGCTGGTCAGCTGGAACGACTCGGTCTGGCCGATCCTGTCGTACGGGGTGGTCATCGACGCTCCTCACATAGGTCACTTCTTAGCCGCTGCGCTGTTCCGGACAGGGCCACTACTCCGGTGGATCGGTCACTTCTCGGTGGCGGCCAGCTGGCCGCAGGCGCCGTCGATCTCCCGCCCGCGGGTGTCCCGTACGGTGACCGGCACGCCACGGGCCTCCAGCCGGCGGACGAACTCGTCCTCGTCCCGGCGCCGCGACGCCGTCCACTTCGAACCCGGGGTGGGGTTCAGCGGGATCAGGTTGACGTGCACCCAGCCCCAGGTGCCGCGACGCTTCATCACCTTGGCGAGCAAGTCGGCGCGGAACGCCTGGTCGTTGATGTCGCGGATCAGGATGTACTCGATCGAGACCCGCCGCTTGGTCGCCTTGGCATACTCCCAGGCCGCGTCGACCACCTCATCGACGTTCCACCGGGTGTTGATGGGGACGAGCTCGTCGCGAAGCTCGTCGTCGGGGGCGTGCAGTGACAGGGCCAGAGTCACCGGAAGGTTCTCCGAGGCCAGCTGATGCATCCGCGGCACCAGCCCGACGGTGGAGACGGTGATCCCGCGGGCGCTCATCCCGAGTCCGTCCGGAGTCGGTGCGGTGAGCTGGCGAACGGCGCCGATGACCGGCTTGTAGTTGGCCAGCGGCTCACCCATACCCATGAAGACGACGTTGCTGACCCGTCCCGGACCGCCGGCGATCTCGCCGCGGGAGAGCCGCCGGGCGCCGTCGACGACCTGCTCGACGATCTCAGCCGTGCTCATGTTGCGCTGCAGGCCACCCTGACCGGTCGCGCAGAACGGGCAGGCCATGCCGCAGCCCGCCTGGCTTGACACACACATGGTCACCCGGTCGGGGTAGCGCATCAGCACGCTCTCCACTAGGGACCCGTCGTGCAGCTTCCAGAGCGTCTTCACCGTGGTGTCGTCGTCGCACATGGTCTGCCGGACGGGGTTCAGCAGCTGCGGCATGAACGCGTTCGCCAGGTCGTCGCGAACGTCGGCCGGCAGGTCGGTCCACTCCGCCGGGTCGGTTCGCAGTCCCTCGAAGTAGTGCGCGGACAGCTGACGCGCCCGAAAGGCGCGATGTCCGGCCGACTCGACGACCTCGCGTCGTTCCGCCGGGGTGAGATCAGCCCAGTGCCGCGGCGGTTGGCCGCGACGGGGGGCTTCGAAAACGAGTGGGAGGGTCTTGGTCATCCTCCGGGCACCAATACGTACATGATGAGCCAGGCTACCGGGGCGGCGATCAGAAGCGAATCGAGACGATCCATGATGCCGCCGTGACCGGGCAGGAACGAGCTCATGTCCTTGATCCCGATGTCGCGCTTGATCATCGACTCGATCAGGTCGCCGCAGGTGCCCACCGCCACTAGGGCGACGCCGAGGATGATGCCGACCCAGAACGGAACGCCGAGCCCGAAGATGGCCATGCAGACACCGGCCGCCGTACCGAACAGGAGTGAGCCGACGAAGCCCTCCCAGGACTTCTTCGGGCTGATCTTGGGCGCCATCGGGTGCTTGCCGAACAGCACGCCGGCGATGTAACCACCCACGTCGTTCATCACTACGATCAGCATGAAGGTGACGATCCGGGTGCCCCCGTTGCCCCCGGCCAGCATGAGTGCGGCGAACGACCCGAGCAGCGGAACGTAGGCGATGATGAACAGGCTGGCTGAGGCGTCCTTGACGTATCCGGTGGATCCGCCGGGCATCCGCCAGATCAGGCTGGCCAGCACGGTCAGCGCCAGGGAGCCCAGCAGCACACTGGTGGTGGAGAACACCGCCGGGTCCTGCTTCCCGGCCAGGTATGAGCCGGTGGCGATGGCGACGCTGCCGATCACGATCGGCACGATGGCTGAGCGCATCCCCTGCTTCTGCAGCGCCTGGTGGATCTCCACCGCGCCGATCGCCAGCGCAGCCGCGACCAAGCCGACGAAGGCCGGCTTGAAGAACAGCAGGCTCAAGACGATGTACGCGCCCAGCCCGACACCGACGGCGATGGCCGCAGGCAGGTCACGGCCGGCGCGACCATGATCTCGGACCGGCTGGACGGGGATATCGGTCACCTCAAACCTCGAGGAGCTCGGCTTCCTTGTGCTTGAGGACGTCGTCGATGCTGTCGACGTACTTCTTGGTGGACGCGTCCAACTGCTTCTCCGCGCGGGCGGCCTCGTCCTCGCCGACCTCCTTGTCCTTGACCATCTTGTCGAGGGCTTCCTTGGCGGTCCGGCGGGCGCTGCGTACGGAGATCCGGGCATCCTCGGCCTTGGCCTTGGCCACCTTGATGTACTCCCGGCGGCGCTCCTCGGTCAGCTCCGGCATCGTCACTCGGATCACGGCACCGTCGTTGGTCGGGTTCACCCCGAGATCGGAGTCCCGGATGGACCGCTCGATGCCTGCCATGGCGGCCTTGTCGAAGGGGCTGATGATGACCATCCGCGCCTCGGGCACCTGGAAGGTGGCCAGCTGCTGGATCGGGGTCTGGGCGCCGTAGTAGTCGGCGGTCAGCTTCGCGAACATCGCCGGGTGGGCCCGACCAGTCCGGATGGCGGCGAACTCCTCCTTGGCGTACTCGACCGAGTTGGCCATCTTCGTGTCCGCTTCGCGGATGATGTCGGAGATCACGGGGATCGGGCTCCTTCTGAACTTTCGTTGCACCTGTGCATGTGTCGGCTGCCGGTCCTGCTTTCAGCTGTGGACCGTGGTACCGATCTTCTCACCTTCGATGACCCGGACGATGTTGCCGTCGGTGTCCAGGCTGAAAAACACCATCGGCAGCGCGTAGTCGCGGGCCATGCTGATGGCAGTGGCGTCGGCGACCTTGAGATCGCGCGCCAGGTACTCGTCGTAGCTCAGGTGGTCGAACTTGATCGCATCCGGGTTCTTCGCCGGGTCTGAGTCGTAGACGCCGTCAGTCCCCTGCTTGCCCATCAGCAGCACATCGGCGCCGATCTCCAGCGCCCGCTGCGCTGCCACCGTGTCGGTGGAGAAGTACGGCATCCCGGACCCGGCGCCGAAGATCACCACGCGACCCTTTTCCAGGTGCCGCTCCGCCCGGCGCGGGATGTACGGCTCCGCGACCTGGCCCATCGCAATGGCGGTCTGCACCCTGGTCTGCGCGCCCGCCTTCTCGCAGAAGTCCTGCAGCGCAAGGCAGTTCATCACCGTGCCCAGCATGCCCATGTAGTCAGCCCGGTCACGCTCCATGCCGCGCTGCTGCAGCTCCGCACCACGGAAGAAGTTGCCGCCGCCCACCACGATCGCCACCTGGACGCCACTGCGGACCACCTTGGCGATCTGGGCCGCCAGCCCAGCGACGACGTCGGGGTCCACGCCCACCTTGCCGCCCCCGAACACCTCACCCGACAGCTTCAGCATGACTCTCTTGTACGGACTGCTCATGTGCTCTCCTTGTCGCGCGCTAGATGGGCCATTCTGGGGCCGGACACACGACATGCGCTACGAATCGCTCCATTCGTAGCGCATGTCGGAGGTTCTCAGGACCCAGCGGCCTCGAAGCGGACGAATCGCTTGATGGTCACGCCGGCCGCCTGGAGCTGCTTGCCGACCGTCGTCTTGTTGTCGGTCACCGACGGCTGGTCCAGCAGCGCGACGTCCTTGAAGAAGGCGTTCACGCGGCCCTCAACGATCTTGGGCAGAGCCTGCTCGGGCTTGCCCTCTTCCTTGGCCGTGGCCTCGGCGATACGGCGCTCGTTCTCCACCGTCTCGGCCGGGACCTCGTCGCGGCTGACGTACTGCGGACGCATAGCGGCGATCTGCATCGCAGCGGCCCGGGCAGCTGCCTCGTCGGTGCCCTCGTACTCAACCAGGACGCCAACCTGCGGCGGCAGGTCGGAGGCCCGCTTGTGCAGGTAGACGGTGGTCTGACCGTCGAAGTAGGCAGCCTGCGACAGCTCCAGCTTTTCGCCGATCTTGGCGGCCAGCTCCTGCACCGCGTCTGCGACGGTCTTGCCAGACGGCAGCGTGGCTGCGTTGGCGGACTCGAGCCCGTCCGCCTTGTTAGCTGCAACGGCCTTGACCGCGTCCACCGCGAGCGACTGGAACTCCTCGTTCTTAGCCACGAAGTCGGTCTCAGCACCGAGCTGCACCAGGGCACCGCCGTCGGCGGCGACCAGGCCGTTGCTGGCCTCGCGCTCGGCGCCGCGCTTGGCGGCCTTGGCCTGACCGGTCACCCGGAGGATCTCGATCGCCTTGTCGAACTCACCTTCGGCCTCGGTCAGCGCCTTCTTGGCATCCATCATTCCGGCGCCGGTGGCGTCACGGAGTCTCTTCACATCTGCAGCGGCAATGGTCGCCATGACTTACAGTCCTCGATTTCTTGATCGGGTGAAACGTACTCAGTTGGTCTCTGCGGGAGCCTGGCCCTCGGCTGCGTCAGCTGCTGCCTCCGCGGTCTCGGTGGCGACCTCAGGGGTCTCCGCCGATGGGACCGGCGCAACCACATCGGCCTCCGGAGCCTCAGCGGCCGGAGCCTCAGTTGCCGGAGCCTCAGTTGCCGGAGCCTCAGTTGCCGAAGCCTCAGTTGCCGGAGCCTCAGCGGCGGCGGCCTGGTCAGCGTGGCCAAGAAGCTCCCGCTCCCAGTCAGCCATCGGCTCGACCTCAGCCTCGGCGCCGGTCTGGGCACCCGAGCGGGACATCAGACCGTCGGCCACCGCATCGGCCAGCACGCGGGTCAGCAGCGACACCGAGCGGATGGCGTCGTCATTGCCGGGGATCGCGAAGTCGACCTCGTCCGGGTCACAGTTGGTGTCCAGGATGCCGATGATCGGGATCCGCAGCTTGCGGGCCTCGTCCACCGCCAGGTGTTCCTTCTTGGTGTCGACGATCCAGACGGCCTGCGGGGTGCGGGCCATGTCCCGGATGCCACCGAGGGTCTTCTCGAGCTTGTCCTTCTCCCGGCGCAGGCCGAGGAGCTCCTTCTTGGTCAGACCGGAGGCGGCGACGTTTTCGAAGTCCATGCCTTCCAGCTCCTTGAGCCGCTGGATCCGCTTGACCATGGTCTGGAAGTTGGTCAACATGCCGCCCAGCCAGCGCTGGTTCACGTATGGCATGCCGACGCGAGTGGCCTGCTCGGCGATGGTCTCCTGAGCCTGCTTCTTGGTGCCGATGAAAAGAACCTGACCGCCGCGGGACACCGTCTCCTTGACGAAGGCGTAGGCGCGGTCGATGTAGGTCAGCGACTGCTGCAGGTCGATGATGTAGATGCCGTTGCGCTCGGTGAAGATGAATCTCTTCATCTTCGGGTTCCAGCGACGGGTCTGGTGTCCGAAGTGGACGCCGCTCTCCAGGAGCTGGCGGGTGGTTACGACGGCCATGGCCGTGTCCTCTCTTTGTCGGCACCCATGCGTGCCGACGTACAGTTTCGTCGGTGCCGAGCCATTCGGCACCGCCTGATGCCCGCGTGGCACGGACCCGGCCAGTGGGCGAGTGCCCGGACCGGGACCGCACGTGCCACCCGATCCAGCGGATCGGCGGGCGAGCATGCGAAGTCAACCCAGATTTGCTGGGCTGCTCGGGCGAGTTTACGCGCGAAGGGCCGCCGTGCGGAAATCGCCCCGGGTGCGGCTGTCCACAGTCTGCCGTCGTCTCGTACCGCTGTGCACAGCATCGGGTGCTGCCAGCCCGATCAACGGTCGGAGACCGAAAGTATCGGCATGCGTGATCCGTCCCGGTTGATGTTGGTCCTCACTGCGTTGCTGGCCGGTCTGGCGCTTGCTCCCGCCAGCCCACCGGCGGCCGCCCAGCCGCTCCTTCCGACCCCGTCCCGATGGCCGCTGGACGGTGTGATCCACCAGGTCCGGGACTTCGAGCCGCCGCCGGCGCCGTGGGCCCGCGGTCATCGCGGCATCGACCTGGCCGCGGAGGTCGGCCAACCGGTGCTGGCCGCTGCGGACGGAACGATCACCTTCGCAGGCCCGCTGGCCGGCCGCGGCGTGGTGGTCGTTGAGCACGGCCGGCTCCGCACCACCTATGAGCCGGTGTCCCCCGCGGTTCACGTCGGCAGTTCGGTCCGGATCGGGCAGCGGATTGCGACAGTGTCCGCCGGAGCCCACTGCACCCGGCCATGCCTTCACTGGGGTCTGCTGGAGGGCCGCAGCTACCTTGACCCGACGATTCTCGGCCGCAAAACCTCGCAGATCCGGCTCCTGAGCAGGTCCAGCCGCGAGGTGGCCGAGGAGAGAGCCGCTCTGCGGGCGGCGGCCGCGGAGGCCGCACGTCTGGCAGCCGCAGAGCCGGTCCCGACGGGATTTGTGGCGCTGCCAGCGGGCTCGGGTTTGATGCACCCGGTTCCGGGACCGGTGACCTCCGGCTTTGGGATGCGGTTCCATCCAATCTTGAAGGTCTGGAAGCTGCATGACGGCACGGATTTTAAAGCGGCCTGCGGCACCCCGGTTGTCGCTACTGCCTCGGGGCGAGTGAGCCGGTCAAGCTTCAGCCGCGGGTATGGCCACCGGCTGTTCGTCGACCACGGCAGGATCGGCGGGCGGGTGGTCACGACGGCGTACAACCATGCGCAACGCTATGTCGTGGCTCCCGGTCAGACCGTGCGCCGGGGACAGCTGCTCGGGTACGTCGGGAGCACCGGCTACTCGACCGGGTGCCATCTGCATCTGATGGTCTGGCTCGACGGGCAGCTGTCGAACCCGATGACCTGGCTGCCGCCCTGAGCGAGGCGATCGGAGAGGTCGGTGGGTGCGGTCATAGCTGTGATGGCTGCTCAGGCCCGCGGGTGCGCCTGCTCGAAGGCCTGCCGCAGCCGATCGTTGGTGACGTGGGTGTAGATCTGCGTAGTCGCCAGCGAGGCGTGCCCGAGCATCTCCTGCACGCTGCGGAGGTCGGCCCCACCCTCAAGCAGATGCGTGGCCATGGCGTGACGGAGCCCGTGCGGGCCCAGATCGGGCGCGCCGTCCACTCCCCGCAGTGCGCGGTGCACGATCCGTCGGACCACCCGGGGGTCGATCCGCCTGCCACGCTCGCCGACGAAGACGGCCTCGGCCGACTCGACGGTGGTCAGGAGTCGTCTCCCCTGGTCCAGCCACCGGTCCAGCGCACGCAGAGCCGGAGCTCCCACCGGAACGCTGCGCTCCTTGCTGCCCTTACCGAAGACGCGCAGCACCCGGCGGTCCCGGTCGATGTCACGAAGGTCCAGCCCGCAGAGCTCGGAGACGCGGACTCCGGTGGCGTACAGCACCTCCAGCAGGGCGACATCGCGAAGCCCCACCGGGTCTTCAGTCGCGGCCGCTGCGGCGATCGCCTCGGTCAACATCTGTTCGGCGTCCCCCCGGTCAAGCGTGGCGGGCAGGGCGCGTGCCGCCCGAGGTGAGCGAAGCGAGGCGGCCGGGTTCGAGGACGACCGGCCGGTGGACTGAGCCCAGGTGAAGAAGACCCTCGCTGCTGCGGCACGTCGCTGCAGCGTCGTCCTGGCCTGCCCCATTGTCTGCTCCTTGGCCAGCCAGCTGCGCAGCGACCGGATCGAGGCGTCATCCAGCCGCTCTACGCCCAGCCGGCGCAGATGGGTCAGCAGCCCGGTCAGATCCGTCCGGTAGGCGCGGATCGTGTGCTCGGAGAGCTGCCGCTGCATCCGTAGATGGCGCACGTACTCCTCGAGCAGCGAGCCGTAGGCCTCCCCGAGCGGCCCCGGATCGCCGCCGGGAGTGGCTGACTCGGCGGCGGACACGTCCTCACCATGAACGCCGGGTCGCCGTCCCGCAAGCCGCCACTCCGGCGCAGCGCGTCCAATATTCGGGCGCGGCGCATCAGCCACAGCTGTGGATTGGTGGGGTCGGCTATCTTTTCCAGTGGCGGGAACGGGGTGCGGGTGGCGCTCCAGATGTTCCGGACGCCACGAGATCACGGCATGGCCATGCGGGGGCGATGTTGCCCTGTTGACACCTCCGGTGATCAGACTCGGAGGAGCCGCCGATGCGACGCACCGACGCCGTGCGCACAGCCCAGACCAGCGCACCGAGGCCTGACGTCATGGCCCGCCGATCGGTGCTTCTTGCTGGGCTAGGCCTGACCGCCGGGCTCGTCGCCGGCAATGGCGCGACCCTGCCGACCAGCGCGAGCGTGACGGACCGGTTCGACATCCGCATCCCTAGCCGGGCGCCGTCCTTCCTGACCGCGTTCCCCCGGCTGATCTCACCCAACGTCATGCAGTACGCCGTGCAGGACACCAACAGCGAGTGGTACGTGAGCCAGGCAACCGACGGCACGGGCCCGGCGGAGACCACCATGATCACTCGGCTGAACGCCAACGGCGGAATCATCTCCGCCATGGCTCTGCAGAACGCAGGGCACGGGGTGCCGATCCAGCTGCAGCACCAAGGCGGCGCGCTGTGGGTCTGGACTCCGTTCGCCACAGTCGACTCGGCTGGCACGGTGACCCGGAAGGAGCTGGTCAGGGTCCGCTGGCGAGACAACGTGACCCAGCACCGCAACGACCCTGTCAACGTGCGGGCCGTGCCTACCTTCACCAGGTCACTCAGCCTCGCAGCACTGGATCTGAGGAACGGAACTGTGGCGATCCGCACCACGCATGGCTCCGGTACCGCTCAGGTGGAGACCTACCGGCGCAGGAAGATCGCCGAGATGCTCGCCGGGATCGACCGGACCTACGGCAGCATCGGGCCCCTGTCCTGCAGCCTGGACTCCGGCGGCCACATCATGCAGGGGTTCGCACTCCGGGGTGACACCCTCCTACGGCTGACCGGGACGGGTGATGGGCGGGACCCGACAGTCATCACTGCGTACTCCTTCGCCACCGAGCAGGAGTGGTACCGGAAGGATCTCGGCAATCTCGGGGCCAGCCGTTGGGGTCACGAACCGGAAGGTCTGACCTTCCTGACTCGTCCCGGGTTCGAGGATGTCCTGACCGTGGGGTTCTCCCAGGGTCCCGAGGAGCGCCGGACCCACGTGCTGTACGCCTTCAACGGGGATCCGGCTGGGACCGGGGGCCAGCAGCGGCTGACCACCCGGGCGTACCGCCGCGGCGATGGCGTTGCGCTGCCGGGCGGGGTGTTGAAGCCGCGGACCGGGAGCGCCCGCCCCGGCACGCTCTCGCCCGGCTTCCCGGTCGCGCGGCTGCCCTGAGTAGCCGCTTTCCAGCCGGCCTGCGGTCCCGTGATATTCAGATCCCATGCCGTCGACCTCGCGTAGTGCCCCGGGTATCTCCCAGCTCATCGTCGGGGCCTACACCGCGCCCATGGGCGGCGGTCTCGGCGTCAGCGCCTTCACCGCAGCAGCGTCCGACGCCGACACCGTAGAGCTCGTGGCCGGTCGGCCGGTACCGCTGGAGTCACCCAGCTACCTGATCCGCCACCCGACCCTGCCGTGGATCTACGCCATCACCGAGTCCGGTCCCACTACGGTGGTCGCGCTGCGCCTGGACCCCGACGGCACTCTCACCCCGGAGCCGCCGGTCGGCGGAAGCGGCGATGGAGCCTGCCATCTGTGTCTGGACCCCGCCGCCCGTTTCGTCCTGGTCGCCAACTACGGCTCCGGGTCGGTGAGCAGCTTCCCGGTCCGGGCGGACGGGTCACTCGGCGCCGAGGTGGACCTGTACCAGCTCTCCGGCTCGGGTCCGGACACCGAGCGGCAGGAGGCCCCGCATGCCCATCAGGTGGTGCTGGACGGCGACGAGATCCTGGTCCCCGATCTCGGTACCGACCTGGTCCACCGCCTGAGGATCGACGACGCGGGCCGGCTGAGCCGGGCCGCCGCTCCGGTCAGCCTGCCGGCCGGGTCGGGCCCCCGGCATCTGGTTGTCGTCGGCGAGCATCTGGTGGTCGCCTGTGAGCTGAGCGCCGAGCTGTGGGTGGCACGTCGGGACGGCTCCGGGTGGGCCTCCGGCACGAGCGTGCCCGCTTCCGCGGCGCAGCCGGCGGAGCGGATCTATCCCTCCGCCCTGGTCGCCCACGGTGAGCAGGTCTTCGTCGCCAACCGCGGGTCCGGAACTATCGCGGTCTTCGACCTTCCCGACGCAGCGGCACCGCCGCGAGTGTCAGACGCAGGGGCACGGTCGAACCTGTCGGACACCGGCGCGCAGCTGAGCATGCGGGTCGAGTTGGACTGCGGCGGGTCCTGGCCGCGGGACCTCGTCGTCACCGACTCCCATCTATGGGTGGCGAACCAGACCGATGACACCGTGGTCGTCATCGCCCGCGCCGACCTGGAGGCCCCGCGGATCGACTTCGTTGTCCCGACCGCAAGCCCCGCCTGCATCGTGTTGATTGACGATGACACGGCCGCGATAGCGTAATTGGCGTGAATTCTGGAACCAACCGTCCTGGACAGCCGCCGAACCTCGGCCGACCCGCCTCCGGTGGCGACATCGCAATCATCGGCGGCCGGGTCATCCCCGTCGTGGGTGAGGTCATCGAGGGCGGCACCGTCGTCATCAGGAACGGCACCATTGCCGCCGTCGGCCGCGACATCGCCGTACCGGAAGGCGTTCGGACGGTCGACGCCACCGGCAAGTGGGTGCTTCCCGGCTTCGTCGAGGCGCACGGCCACGTCGGCGTACACGAGGAGGGCAACGGCTGGGCCGGTCAGGACACCAACGAGCTGACCGACCCGGTGGGTGCCCGCTTCCGGGCGCTGGACGCGATCAACCCCGCCGACGAGGGTTTCCGCGACGCACTGGCCGGCGGTGTCACCTCCGTCGTGATCAAGCCCGGTTCTGGCAACCCGGTAGGCGGTCAGACCGTCGCAGTGAAGTCATGGGGCCGGATAGTGGACGAGATGGTTTTCGCCGAACCCTGCAGCGTCAAGTCGGCCCTGGGTGAGAACCCGAAACGCGTCTACGGCGAGAAGAAGCAGACTCCGTCGACCCGCCTCGGAGTGGCCGCCGTCATCCGCGACGCCCTCCGCAAGGCGCAGGACTACAAGATCAAGCGCGACCACGCGGCCGCAGAGAACAAGCCGTTCGAGCGGGACTCCAACTCCGAGGTGCTGGTCCGGGTGCTCGACGGTGAGCTGCCCTGGTGCCAGCACACCCATCGCGCCGACGACATCGCAACGGCCATCCGGCTGGCCGACGAGTTCGGCTACCGGCTGGTGATCAACCACGGCACCGAGGGCCACCTGCTGGCCGACGTACTCGCTGAGCGCAACATCGGGGTGATCATCGGCCCGCTGCTCACCTCCCGCAGCAAGGTCGAGGTGAACCAGCGCGACCTACGGAACCCGGGACTGCTGGCCAGGGCCGGTGTCAAGATCGCGATCACCACGGATCATCCGGTGGTGCCGATCAACTTCCTTGTGTACCAGGTCATCTTGTCGGTGAAGGAAGGTCTTGACCGTGAGGTCGCGCTGCGGTCGATTACCATCAACCCGGCCGAGATCCTCGGCCTCGACGCCCGCGTCGGTTCGCTCGAGGTGGGCAAGGACGGCGATGTGGTGATCTGGGACGGCGACCCGCTGGAGATCATGAGCCGGGCCCGGACCGTGATCATCGAGGGCAGGCAGGTCTACGAGTTCGACGATGCGGCCGGCCACGGGGTGACGGTTGACCCGTATTCCGAGCTGAGCGCGACGGGAGGTCAGCGGTGAGCGCGCTGTCCGAGCTGACCAAGGGCGGCACCGTGCTGCCGATCACTCGTTGGGGCACGCCGGTGATGCATGCGCGGACCCGGCCGGTGACCGAGTTCGGCGAAGAGCTGCACCAGCTGGTCAGGGATATGTTCGCCACCATGTATGCAGCCGAGGGCGTCGGGCTGGCGGCCACCCAGGTAGGGGTCGACCTGGCAGTCTTCGTCTTCGACTGCCCCGACGATGACAACGTCCGGCACCTCGGAGTGGTCTGCAACCCGGTGGTGACGCTGCCGGAGGGCAAGGACCGGATGCTCGATGCCGCTGACGAAGGCTGTCTTTCCCTTCCCGGCGCCTACATGGAGCTGGCGCGGCCGGACACCGCCACGTGCCGTGGCGTGGATGCCTTCGGCAACCCGATCGAGGTAACCGGCAACGGCCTGCTGGCCCGCTGCCTGCAGCACGAGACCGACCACCTGAACGGGACCGTCTTCGGCGACCGGCTGGCCGGCCGGGCCCGGAAGAAGCTGTACTCGATCCATGAAAAGGCGGCCGAGACCTACCCTCCGGACTGGCCGGTCTCGCCGAGGACGTAGCAGGCAATGGCTGCGGCGGCGGCCACGTTGAGCGAGTCGATCCCCTGCTGCATAGGGATTCGAGCTCGCACCGTCGCCGAACTGCTCCAGTGCTCGGACAGCCCGGCACCCTCGGTCCCGACCATGATCGCCACCTTCCGCGGCAGCTGTCGTAGCTCCTCGGCCAGTCGACCAAGATCAACCGCATCCGGCGCGAGAGTGAGGGCGACCGTAGCGAACCCGGCGTCGTGCAGGGTGGTGGGGGTGCCGTGCCAGTCGGTCAGCCGGGCCCACGGCAACGAGAACACCGCCCCCATGCTTACCTTGATCGAGCGGCGGTAGAGCGGATCCGCGGCCCGGGGCGCGAGCAGCGCCCCGTCCCAGCCGAGCCCGGCGGCGCTGCGAAGGATGGCGCCGACGTTGGTGTGGTCGACGATGTCCTCCAGCACCACGATCCGCCTGCCCGCGAGCAGATCGGTCACCGCGTGCGGCTGCTCCCGGTGCAACGAGGCCAGGGCGCCGCGGTGGACGTGGAAGCCGGTCACCTGTTCGGCCAGCTCCTCGCTGACCAGGTGGACCGGAACCTCCGGCCACTGCTGCAGCACGTCGGCCAGCGACTCCAGCCAGCGCTCGGCCAGCAGGAACGACCGCGGCCGGTGCCCGGACTGGATCGCTCGCCGGATCACCTTCTCCCCTTCGGCGATGAACAGTCCGCGCTCGGACTCCAGATGCTTGCGTAGCGAGGTGTCGCGCAGCCGCACGTAGTCGTCCAGCCGGGGATCGTGCGGGTCCGTGACTCGACTGATCTGGGGCGAGGACGGCGTCGGGATCACCGCACCATCCTCGCCCACACACCGAGAAGATCACCGACCCGGTCGGATTAACTCCTCACCAACCCGGGTCGGGGCGCCGGTCAGTCCGAGGGCGTCGGCCGCTCCCACACCCGGTGCTTGCTGAGCAGCGGCACCAGACCCTCGACCGCCTCCCCCGGACCCGCGGCCAGCACCACGCCGGGCGCCTCGGGTGGGCAGCCCGCCGCCCCGAGCACCTCAGCTCCGGTGCCCCAGGCAGCGAGCGCCTTCGCGTGCCGGTAGGCCTCGTTCACCAGCAGCACCGACTTCGGGGATGGCTGCCGGCCGTCCGCGACGACGATCGCGTCGAACTCCACCGACCGGGTGGAGAGCAGCGTCCGCTGCACCGTCACCTCGTTCGCGGTGCCCTGGCCTAGCTTCCCACCGGTGTCG
This sequence comes from Propionibacteriaceae bacterium, assembly GCA_025965155.1. Taxonomy (GTDB): domain Bacteria; phylum Actinomycetota; class Actinomycetes; order Propionibacteriales; family Propionibacteriaceae; genus Microlunatus. The sequence continues at coordinate 209,084 of JAOPXN010000070.1, read as the reverse complement.
GCGATCACCAGCGGGAGCATGCCCTGCGCGTCGATCGCGGCGATCGTCGCCCTGACCTGCGCAAGATCGCTGCCCGGGCCGACCAGGACACCGATGTTCCGGCCGGTGACCGGCCACTCCTTGCCGACCTGGGACAGCGCCGGACTCGGCTGCACCTCCGGCAGGTCCGACGGCGACGCCGGTGCCGGCAGCCCCAGTCCGGCCGCGACGGCTGCAGCGAGGCTGGAGTCGATCTGCGCCAGGCAGAGCAGCTGGCGTTCCTTGATCGGCTGCTCATAGCACTTGGCCAGCTCGAAGGTGTAGGCGTCGATCAGGTGCTGCTGCTCGACCGGGGTCAGGCTGGCGAAGAACATCCGCGGTTGGGAGGTGTGGTCGTCGAACGACGCCGGAGCCGCCCGGAGCTTGGTCGACTGCGCCACCGTCTGGGCCACCTCGACGTAGCCGTCCAGGTCGGCGCCGGCGAAGAACGGACAGCCGCCGTCCAACGAGTTCGGCTTGTACGGCGCCACCCCGCTGTGCACGGCGGTCTGGTGCATCCCGTCGCGCAGCATATCGTTCACCGGGGCATGCGGCCGGTTGATCGGGAGCTGGCCGAAGTTCGGGCCGCCCAGCCGGGTGATCTGAGTGTCGATATAGGAGAACAGCCTGCCGGCGAGCAGCGGGTCGTCGGTGACATCGATGCCCGGCACCAGGTTGCCCGGGTGGAAGGCGATCTGCTCGGTCTCGGCGAAGTAGTTGATCGGGTTCGCGTTCAAGGTCATGATCCCGATCGGCTGTACCGGAGCGAGCTCCTCGGGAATGATCTTGGTCGGGTCGAGCAGGTCGATCCCCTCGAACATCTGCTCCTCGTTGTCCTCGACCACCTGGAGCCCCAGCTCCCACTGCGGGAAGGCGCCGGCCTCGATGGCGTCGGCCAGGTCACGACGGTGGAAGTCCGGGTCGGTGCCCGAGATCAGCTGCGCCTCCTCCCAGACCAGCGAATGGACGCCCGCCTTCGGCTTCCAGTGCCACTTCACCAGACTCGTCGACCCGTCGGCGGCGACCAGCCGGAAGGTGTGGACGCCGAAGCCCTCCATCGTCCGGTACGAACGTGGGATACCCCGGTCAGACATGTTCCACATGGTGTGGTGCTGCGCCTCGGTGTGCAGCGAGACGAAGTCCCAGAACGTGTCGTGGGCGCTCTGGGCCTGCGGGATCTCCTTGTCCGGATGAGGCTTGGCTGCGTGCACGACGTCGGGGAACTTGATCCCGTCCTGGATGAAGAACACCGGGATGTTGTTGCCCACCAGGTCGAAGGTGCCCTCGTCGGTGTAGAACTTGGTGGCGAAGCCGCGGGTGTCCCGGACCGTGTCGGCCGAACCACGGGACCCGAGCACGGTGGAGAAGCGCACGAAGACCGGCGTCTCGACATCCGCAGCCAAGAACCCAGCCTTGGTGAGGTTCGCCGCGGTTCCGTAGGACCGGAAGACGCCATGGGCTCCGGCCCCTCGGGCGTGGACCACCCGCTCCGGGATCCGTTCATGATCGAAATGGGTGATCTTCTCCCGCAGGTGATGATCACGAAGCAGTACCGGTCCGCGCGGCCCGGCTTTCAGCGAGTGATCACTGTCAGGCAGCCGAAGCCCCTGAGAGGTGGTGAGAAAAGCGGTGCTCTGACTTCTGGAGGTGACGGGCGCGCCGGTCGGTACACCGGTCGGGGAGACCTGCTCGGGTCCCCGCTGAGACGGCTTTGGAGGCGCTGGCTCGCGCGGCTCGACCGGCTCGGCGAGAGGCGGCGGCTCCGGTGCGGGGGCTCCGGGGATGACTGGCTCGGATGACATGTGGGGTTCACCTATCTCTCAAGAGACAGACCCGGTCGTACCTCAGCATGCTGCGGCGCTGTCCAGGGACGGACGTGACGCGCCACCGTCGGTGTTGGACCGAATCTGGGCGTCGCTACCCGCTGCTGGATAACTCTGCCGACGATACTGCAGCCTCTCGGAGCGGCGTCTACGGGGGCGGGTCACCAACTGCGCAAGGCTCAAACCTTGCATTGCTCGGTGGAAAGGCATTAGCCTTGTCAGATGCCGTATGTACTGACGGTCGACCAGATCGCATCCCGAATCCAACCCGACGTAGTCGAGGAAGCCATTGCGAGTCTGGCCGCGATCGACACGGTACTCGACTTCTCCCGGACCGTCGGAGACGAGTTCCAAGGCGTGCTGACCGACCCACTGTCAGTGGTCACTGCCATCCTCGAGCTCATGCGGATGGCGAACTGGCACATAGGTCTGGGCATCGGCCCGGTGGAGACCCCGCTACCTCCGGACACGCGCGAAGCACGCGGCACCGCCTTCGTCGCCGCCCGCAGCGCCGTCGAGCTGGCCAAGAACGACCCGACCCATGTCCGGGTGATCGCCGGTCCGCCGGCCGAGCAGCTCGGCCGGGACGCCGAGGTGGTGCTGCACCTGCTCGCCACGCTGCGGGAGAAGCGCTCGGAAGCGGGCTGGGATGCGGTCGACCTGATGAACACCGGCGCCACCATGGCCGAGGCCGCCGAGACCCTGGACGTCAGCCGGCAAGCCGTCGGGCAGCGCCTGCAGGCCGCGCACTGGTCGATCGAGAAGGACTCGATCCCGGTGATCGGCCGTTTGCTGGACCGCGCGGAAGGCGTCTCCACCGGCAGGATCAGCCCGTGACGACATCGGCCATCGCCGCACTCATCCTCTGGTCGGTGCTGTCCGTGGCCAGTCTGTGGGTGTGGCTGCCGACTCGACCCAGCGCCGGCAAGCCGCTGCTGGCCAGGACCGCAACGCTCGTCGCTGTGCTCGTCACCCTCGTCGTCGGGACCGGTCTCGTTGCCGTCCTAGGAGCCGTCGGCGAGCCGGTCAGCGGGCCCTTGACCTGGGTGGTGATCAGCGTTGCGGCGGCCGCCGCATTGCTGACCGGAGGAGCCGTCACCTCATGCGTACTCGACCTCGCCGACGGCTCCAGTCGCCGGACCGGGGTCCGGGTACGCCGAACGGTGCTCCGTGGCGGTGCCTGGATCGGTGCCCTGGAACGACTCGGCATCGTGGCGACCTTGCTGGCCGGCTGGCCGGATGGTCTGGCGGTGATCTTGGCGGTGAAGGGGCTGGCCCGCTACCCCGAGCTGAAGACCGGCCCCAGCAGCGGCGCCGCCGAACGGTTCATCATCGGCACCTTCGCCAGCATCGGCTGGGCCGCCGGCTGCGCCGGAGTCGCCTGGGCCCTGATCCGATGAGCCCCGGGTGCCGACTCGATAAGCATCGCTACATTGGTCGCCGTGAACGCGCCCCGGATCGGAACCTTGGACTGGCAAGCAGCCGTCGACCACCCTGAGCTACTCGCCGAACCAGTGGCGGCCACCATCGCGCAGCGCGACATCGAGTGCTTCGTCGCGCCGATCGATCCGGAACTGGCCGACACCGCCGCCTTCTGCCAGGCCTACGAGGTGCCGCTGCAGGTGTCAGCCAACTGCGTGGTGGTGGCCGGTCGGCGCGGGGACGCCGTCACCATGGCGGCCTGCCTGGTCCTGGCCACCGACCGCGCTGACATCAACAAGGTGGTCCGCAAGCATCTCGACGTCCGCAAGATCTCGTTCGCCGACATGGAGGTCGCCGTCAGTACGACCGGGATGGAGTACGGCGGGATCACCCCGCTCGGGCTGCCCGCGGACTGGCCGGTGCTGGTCGACGACCGGGTCGCGGCGCAACCCTGGATTGTGATCGGCAGCGGCATCCGGGGCAGCAAGATTCTCTGCACCGGCGCCACTGCCGCTCAGCTACCGGCCGCCCGGTCGCTCGCACTGGCCCTGTAGGTCAGCGCCGGTACCGCAGCGTCACGATCTGAAAGGCTCGGAAATCCACCAGGGCGGCCGCCGGGTCGTCCCAGATCTGCCCGATGTCCAGCGGTCGCTCCAGCAGGTCCACGCTCTCCACCGCGCTGGCGGTGAAGTCGGCCCGTACGGTGGTCCGGGCCCGGCAACCCGTCGCGGCGTAGAGCCGGACCACGACATCCCCGCTGTGGTCCTCCGCGAGCTTCACCGACTCGACCACCACGTCGGCGGAGTCCACCGACACCAACGGGGCTACCGGTCCCTCGGCTTCCCTGATGCGCACCGGCAGGTTGATCGCATACCCTTCCCGGACCGCGTCGCCGATCGTCGCGCCGGGAACCAGGGCGTACCGCAGCCGGTGCTGCCCCTGGTCAGTCTCCGGGTCGGGCCAGCGCGGCGCCCGAAGCAAGGACAGCCGGAGCGTGGTCGTGGTGCCGCCGTCGTCCCGTACCGTCCGGGTGACGTCGTGACCGTAGGTGGAGTCGTTGACCACCGCCACCCCGTAGCCGGGCTCGGCCAGGTGGACGAAGCGGTGGGCGCAGATCTCAAACTTGGCGGCATCCCAGCTCGTGTTGTCGTGGGTGGCCCGGTTGACATGGCCGAACTGGGTCTCCGAGCTGGACACCTCAGCGCGGACGTCCAGCTCGAACGCCGCCTTAAGGAAGGTCTCGCGCTCCTGCCAGTCGACGTCGAGCTGGATCTCCAGAGCAGCCGCTCCAGGCGCCAGCGTGATCAGGTGGCTGAAGGTCGAGTCGCCGTACCGGCGCACCGTCTGGACTCCGCCGACGCCACCTGGCAATGAGAGGGTCTGGACCGTCTCGGCGTCGGTCAGGTCGGTTCGGGTGTTGCGGTAGAACGCGTCGACGTCCCAGGCGTCCCAGTCATTCGGCAGGTCCGGATGCACCTGCAGCAGGTTCCCGACGCCACCCGGCGCGATCGCGTCCCGTCCGGTGGCCGCGTCCACCACCGACCTGATCAGGCCATCGGCGTCGAGTACCGCCCGCACCGAGCCGTTGTCCAGGACGTACCCACCGGCCGAGCGCTCGACCACCGTCGCCGCGAGCTCCCCGACGGTGCCCGATCCGAGTGCGGGGATGCCATCCCGGGCGAACGGCGCGGCATTGAAGACCTGCGCCCCGTCCGAGCGTCCGTCAGCAGTCGCTGCGTGGGCGGTCGAGCCGACAGCGTCGAGTGCGTCGCCGATCAGCGTCTCCAGCTCGGTGGCCACGGCCTGGTAGGTGTCGCGGGCCTGCCGGTTGACCCAGGCGATGGAGGACCCGGGCAGGATGTCGTGGAACTGGTGCAACAGCACCGTCTTCCACAGCCGGTCCAGCGCCTCGTAGGGGTAGTCGACCCCGCAACGGACCGCCGCCGTGGTGGCCCACAGCTCGGCCTCCCGGAGCAGGTGCTCGCTCCGCCGGTTGCCCTGCTTGATCTTGGCATGCGAGGTGTACGTGCCCCGGTGGATCTCGAGGTAGAGCTCGCCCCACCAGACCGGCGCCTGCGGATAGTCGGCCTCGGCCTTGGCAAAGAACGAGGCGGGCGTCTCGAGAGTGACCTGCGGTGAACCTTCCAGGTCGGCGGTGCGGTGGGCCCGCTCCAGCATCTCCCGGGTCGGACCGCCGCCGCCGTCGCCCCAGCCGAACGGTGCCAGCGAGTAGTTCGCGCGCGCCTTGTCGGCAAACTGCCGGCTGGCCCGGGCGAGCTCGAGTCCGGACAGGTCGGAGTTGTAGGTGTCTATCGGCGGGAAGTGGGTGAAAATCCGAGTACCGTCGATCCCCTCCCACCAGAAAGTGTGGTGCGGGAACACGTTGGTCTTGTTCCAGGAGATCTTCTGGGTCAGGAAGTACCTCGACCCCGACAGGGCAATCAGCTGTGGCAGCGCGGCCGAGTAGCCGAAGGAGTCGGGCAGCCACACCTCCTGGGTGTCGATGCCGAAGGTCTCGGCAAAGTAGCGCTTGCCGTGCACGAACTGGCGGGCCATTGCCTCGCCGCCCGGCATGTTGGTGTCGGACTCCACCCACATCCCGCCGACCGGAACGAACTGGCCGGAGGCGATCTTTTCCTTCACCCGGGCGAACACCTCGGGCCGATACTCCTCGATCCAGGCCAGCTGCTGCGCCTGGGACATGGCGAAGATCAGGTCGGGATGGTCGTCCATCAGCTGGGTCACGTTGGAGCAGGTCCGCGCCACCTTGCGCACGGTCTCGCGGAGCGGCCAGAGCCAGGCCGAGTCGATGTGGGCGTGCCCGACGGCGCTGATCTGGTGGGCACTCGCGTTCGCCGGCCTGGCCAGCACCGGAGCCAGGATGGCGCGGGCGGCGGATGCGCTGCCGCTGATGTCGCGCAGGTCGATAGCGTCCAGTGCGTCTGAGACGCTGGCTCGGATCTGCGCGCCCCGCGGCTCCTCGATCGGCAGCACGGCGGCAAGCTGTCCGAGCACGTCCAAATCCGCCACCAGGGCACGGACCTCCGGGTCGACAACCGCCAGCTCGGCTCGGCGCAGCACATAGATCGGGTCCGCCGAAGCGGTCTCGACGTCGCCGGCCAGCGTCGGCACCCGCATCGTGATCTCAGGGTTGGCGGACGCCTCCACAAAGACGCGTACCGAGGTCGCTCCCGCGTCGACGGGGAACCAGCGGTTGAACGGATGAATGCCCTTGACCGCGGTACCGTCGGGTCGGTAGACGAGCCCCTCGGCGGCGAAGCCGGGTCCGCCGCGCTCGAACCCGAGGTCGACCACGCCCTCGAGCTCATCCGTTGCCCACTCCGGCGGTACCTCGACGCTCAGCTCGAACCAGGTAGTCCCCCAGGCCGGTCCCCAGGCTTCTCCGACGGCGGCCGGCCGGTAGTCCGCGGCGAGTGCGTCGGCCACCGGGACCGGTTCACCTGGGACATCCCAGCGGCGGACGGTCAATCCGACGCTGCGGGGGTAGATCGCCGGGATCAACCGTTCGGTGAGAACCCGGGACAGACGACGTTCGAGCGAGATGCGGTCATCGTGCATGATCCGACCCTTTCATCCGGATCGTAGCCGCGGAATGGCAGGGTCGGAATGATCGGATGATTCAGCGCTGTTGCGGGTACTCCGTGGGGTACAGGGAGTTCTGTTCGGCCGGCTGCTGGTCGGTGGGTCCACTGGTCACCGCCGGCTGCTCGCCGGTCGGTCCCGTGGCCTTGTCGGCGCCGATCGCTCTCGGCATCGCGTTCTCCAGCTGCTGCGCCTCCGCGATCGCCTGCTGAACCGTGCGCTCGGTTTCGGCCCGATCGGCGGCTGCCTGTTTCTTGATCTCCTCCTGCACGTTCACCTTCTCAGGTGCGCTGAACGAGCCCTTGACTCCGCCCGGGATCGCCGACGTCGCCGCGCTCACCGCACTGCCCAGGCCCTCAAGGGCCTTGTTCAGCTCACTCGGCACGATCCACACTTTGTTGGCGTCGCCGCGGGCGATGCTGGGCAGCATCTGCATGTACTGGTAGGCCAGCAGCGCCTGGTCCGGCTCGCCGGCGTGGATGGCACCGAAGACGGTGGTGATGGCTTGTGCCTCGCCTTCGGCCCGCAGCATCTGTGCCTGACGGTCGGCCTGCGCCCGGAGCACCGCAGCTTCCCGGTCGCCCTGGGCCCGCAAGATCGCGGACTCCTTCTCACCGCCGGCGGAGAGGATCTGGGACTGTCGCTGACCTTCGGCAATCAGGATCGAGGCCCGCTTGTCACGCTCGGCGCGAGCGCCCTTCTCCATCGCGTCGCGGATGGTGGCCGGCGGGTCGATCGCCCGCAGCTCCACCCGGTTGACCTTGATGCCCCATTTGCCGGTCGCCTCGTCCAGCACCAGCCGGAGCTTCTGGTTGATCTCCTCGCGGCTGACCAGTGCGCTCTCCAGGTCGAGCCCGCCGATGATGTTGCGCAGCGTCGTCATGGTGAGCTGCTCAATGGCCTTGATGTAGTCCTGCGCCTCGTACGCAGCCCGGACCGGATCGATGACCTGGAAGTAGATTACCGAGTCGATGTTGACCATCAGGTTGTCCTCGGTGATGACGCCCTGCGGCGGGAACGGGACGACCGCCTCACGCATGTCGATGTTGTAGCGGACCTTGTCGAACACCGGCACCAGCAGGTGCGGGCCGGGCTCGAGGGTCCGGTTGAACTTGCCCAGCCGTTCCACCACGCCGACCCGCTGCTGGCGGATCACCCGGACGGAGCTGCCGAGGATGAAGATGAGTGCCAATACTGCGGCGACGAGGACGATCAGCCCAGTCAGATCCATCAGAAACCTTTCGCGGAACTACGGCAGTTGGTCGTGCTTGGGGTACACCACGGCGATGGCTCCGTCGATCTCGTACACCTCGATCTCGGTGCCTTGCTCGATCACCAGGTCGGCGTCGTAGGGACGGGCGGTCCAGCTCTGCCCGTCGACCTTGATCTCGCCACCGCTACGGGTCACCCGGGACAGTGCGACACCGGAGCTTCCGACCATCTTCGCGGCGGACGAGCGGTAGCCGGGCATGCTGCGTACCTTCTCCATCAAGGTGGGTCGCAGCAGCGCCAGCGACCCCACCGACACGGCGGCCGCGACGGTGACCTGCAACCACCACAGATCCGGGGCGACCAGAGCCACGCCGGCCCCGGCCAGCGCGCCAGCGGCGAGCATGATCAACACCAGATCGAGGGAGACCACCTCTGCCACCGCCAGCAAGAAGGCGAGCGTAAGCCAGATCGCCCATGCGTTGTCGCCAAGCCAGTCGGTCAAGTTCACCCCCATGGTGTGCGCCGCCTCTCCTCCATGGTGCCAGACCGGACCCAATCGGGTGCCGATGTGATGATCACTGTCAGCTCGCGCGTGCCGCCCACCGACCGTCGGTCTCGGTCAGGGTCAGCGGGATGTCGAACGTGGCACTGAGGTTTTCCGCCGTGAGGGTCTCGGCCAGCGGACCGGCGGCCACGATCGAGCCCTGCTTGAGCAGCATCGCATGGGTGATGCCGAGCGGGATCTCCTCGACGTGATGGGTCACCAGGACCGACGCCGGCGCCCACGGATCCTGGGCCAGGTCGCTCAGCGTCCGCACCAGCGACTCGCGGCCGGTCAGGTCCAGCCCGGCGGCCGGCTCGTCCAGCAGCAGCAGCTCGGGGTCGGTCATCAGCGCGCGGGCGATCTGGACCCGCTTGCGTTCACCCTCGCTGAGGGTGCCGAAGGTGCGGTCGGCGAGGCCCTCGATCCGCAGCTGGCCGAGCAGCTCGGTGGCGCGTTCATGATCGAGTTCGTCATAGTCCTCGCGCCAGCGGCCCACGACCGCGTACGAGGCGGACACCACCACGTCGTGCACCCGCTCGGCACGCGGGATCCGTTCGGCGAGCGCCGCCGAGGTGAGACCGATCCGGGGTCGGAGGTCGAACACATCCACCGTGCCGAGCACCTCGCCCAACAGGCCGGCGACACCGCTGGTCGGATGGATCTGCGCCGCCACGACCTGCAGCAGCGTGGTCTTCCCTGCCCCGTTCGGACCGATCACGACCCAGCGGTCGGACTCGTCCACCTGCCAGGTGATGTCGTTCAGAAGAGTCGACTCACCCCGGACGATGCTCACACCGGCAAGATCCACCACAGCCACCATGGGGTAGAACCTACAAGAGCCAGCCCGGACCCTGCCGGTCCGTCCCCGCTGCCGCAGCTAGGCACTGGCGGCGTCGGTAGTGTGTCCCGGTGGAGTCGCTTGCTTCTCTTCGGATGACCATCTATCTCAACTCCCTGCTCGCCCGCCGGGTCAGCGCGGAGGTGGCGGCCGCCTCGGTCGTGGAGGACGACGTCGCCCACCACGTCCTGGACCCCGACAATGTGCTCGGGGTTCTCGACCCGGTCCGCTCAACGGACCTCGGCGACGCCATGCCACTGCTCGCCGGGGTCGAACCGGAGCACTGGATCCTGGCTCTGCCACTGCCCGGCGTGCCCGGGAGCGTCCGCGGTCCCCGTGAGCTCACTGAAGCGGCGGTCGACACCGGCGAGGCGGTGCTGGCCGCATCGAGCGGGGTGGCGCTGGTGCCGTACCGGGTCGGCCGGGCGGTGCAGTGGCGCGTCTTCCGGGCTAATCGTCCGGGCTCACCGCCCACCCGGTACGAAGCGGAGCGCGCGCTGAGTGAGGCGGTGCTGTCCGCGGCGCAGGCACTGGCGCAGCTGGACGTAGCCGCCGGTGTCCGGCCGCGGCTCACCGTCCCAGCTGGGTTGGCACCCGGGTACAGCAGCCGGCAGCAGGCGACAGCCGAACGTGCCGCCCGACTGCTGGTGGCATGTGACACGGCGCTGCTCGACGACGGGGGCAGCATCTCCGCGTTCGAGGCGGACGCCCGTGCCCGACAGCTGCGTACGGTCCGGGACGCCTGCATCGGGGCCCTGTGTGCCGCGGTGAGCTGGATCGACGCGCCGTGAAGGTGGTCCCGACGAGGTCCGTATCCTTTGGGGCATGAATCCGGGAGCCTTGTTCGCTATCGGCGGTGCCGAGGCCAAGCTGCGCCGCCGCCAGGTGTTGCGTGCTTTCGTCGCGGAAGCCGGTGGCGCCGACGCCCGGATCGCCGTCGTCCCGACCGCCTCTTCGCTCGGCCCGGAGGTGGTGGAGGTCTATCAGGCCGTGTTCGCCGCACTGGGCGCCGGAGAGGTCGTCCCGCTCCGTCCGGAAAGCCGGGCCGACGCGCACAGTCCTGCCCTGGTGGCCCAGCTGGCTGACGTCAGTGCGGTGTTCATGACCGGTGGGAACCAGCTCAAACTGAGCTCCTACATCACCGGGACCCCGTTCGGGGACGCGATCCACGCCGCCCATCAGCGCGGTGCTGTAGTCGGTGGCACGTCCGCCGGGGCAAGCATCCTGGCCGACCACATGATCGCGTTCGGCGCTGGCGGTTCCACGCCCAAACAGCGGATGAGCCAGCTGTCGGTCGGTCTCGGGCTGATCACCGGCGTAGTGATCGACCAGCACTTCGAGCAGCGGAACCGCTACGGCCGGTTGATGTCGCTGGTGGCGCAATCCCCCTCACTGCTTGGGATCGGCGTGGACGAGGACACCGCCGCCGTCGTCCGGCACCCTGGCCGGCTGGAGGTGGTCGGCCGAGGCGCAGTGACCGTGGTGGACGGGCGTACCTTGATCACCAACGCACACGCGGCTACCCGCACCGCCCCGCTGCTGATGTCGGGAGCGGTGGTGCACGTACTGCCCGCCGGCAGCGTCTTCGACCTCAGCTCGCGCACCTTGGTGGAGCAGGCGATCACCGTGCCGGACAGCGAGATTGCGGAGGTCCGGGCCGCCGAGGCGGACCTGCGGAACCTGGCCCGGGACATCGCCGCGGAGGGGGTTTCGTCGTCCCACTACGCGCGCCGACTCCGTCGTGGGAGTCGTAGCTCCTGACCGGTGAGGCCGGGCTGGTGATCACCGGGCCGCAAAGTCGGTCTGCACTAGGGCACGCCGGCGAAGTCGGCCTGCACGATCGCACGGTCCTCGGGGTCGGCTATGTCGACGGCCCGGGCCTGCCTCCAGTTGTCGTCGGCCTCCTCGGCTCGGCCTAACGCCGCGAGCGCCCGCGCCCGGGCCTCGTAGGCGTAGGCAAGGTCGAAGTCGGCCAGCTGGTTGGTGCGGCAGACGGCCAGGCACCGGTCGGCCGAGCGGAGTGACGCCCGTGGCTGTCCGGTCAGCAGCAGCGCCTTGGCGATCAGGTAGCTGGCCCTGGCCTCGTTCGCCGGCTGCGCCCCGGCCGCCCGCTGCCAGTGGTAGGCCGCCGCATAAGCCCGGCGCAGCAGTTCCTCGTCCTGGTCCGGGGTCCGGTCTTGCATGTCAACCAGCTCCCAGGCCGAGTTGTTGGACTCCACAGCCTGAGCGCGATGCCAGTCGCCGCCGGTAGCCGGCGGTGGCTCAGCAAGATCAACAGCGACCGGCAGCGGCCGGCCGGTTTCGATCAAGGACTTCATGCTGTCCAGCACCCAGACCCAGCCGTCCTTCACCCGCGACCAGGTGAGCGGGCTGAAGGCAAGATCACCGTGCACCAGCCTGACCCGGGTAAGGCCCGGACCAGCCGACTCGACCGTCCACTCCACCCGGCTCGGCGGTTCCTCCGCCATGGCGGTGTCGTAGAGGACCCGCCAGGTCTGCACAAACCGCCCCGGCTGCCCGCCGGCGGGCGGCGACATCTCCTCGATCAGGCCCTCGACTGCGGGGTCGCCGTTCGGCCGTACGGTCCGGTACGGCTGGCCCGCCTCCGGCGGTTGGACGAAGGAGGTCTGGTGGAAGTAGCGGCTCGTCCATTCGGAGTCGGTGATCGCGGTCCAGACCTGGTCGGGGTCGGCGGCGATGAAGACCTGGTACACGTGCGCGGTGATGGCCATCATGACCTGCTCTCTGCTCGGTGCCCGCTCGCCTGCTGATCGAGATCGACCAGGGCGCCGGCGAACGGGGCCGCGTACTTGCTGATCCACCGGTCGGCGATCTGAGCGATCGGCACCGGGTTGAGGAAGTGCAGCTTGGTCCGGCCACGTCGGAGGGTCACCACGAGACTCGCCGACTCCAAGATGCCGAGGTGCTTCATCACCCCGAACCGGGTCATGGTCGGAAACCGCTCAGCCAACGCCGTCACCGTCTGCCCATCGGCAACAAACAAGGCGTCCAGCAGAGCCCGTCGGGTGGCATCGGCCAACGCCTTGAACACCAGATCGCCATCCCCCTCGCCCATACCCGCAACTTAGGTGACCAAACAGTCACATCTCAAGCTTCAACAGTGAAACTGAAGATGGACTCCCCGCTTCTCGCGCCGCCGTCTGCAGGAGCGATTGGTGAACACGCTCTTCGTTCACCAATCGCGACGAAGGCGGCGGATCCGAGCGAGAAGCGCGCGAGCGGAGCAAGCAGAAGGCACAGCGAGCCATGTATACCGCGGGCAATATGCTCGTGCCACGCGCGACTAGAGGAGAACCTTCGTGACCGAGAGCCTGACCGAGCCACTAGGTGATCAGCCAGTCCCAGGACCCGCCCCTGAGCTCCGCATCCTCTCCAGCCGGGTCTATCGCGGTCCGAACGTGTGGCACTACGAACCGGTGATCCAGCTGGTGGTCGATCTCGGCGTGCTGGAGGACTACCCGACTAACAAGCTTCCGGGCTTCGCGGACGCCCTGGTGAAGGCGCTGCCGGGGCTGATGACCCACAGCTGTAGCCGGGGCAAGCGTGGCGGATTCGTCGAGCGGCTGCACGAGGGCACGTGGCTGGGCCATGTCGCCGAGCACGTCGCCCTGCAGCTGCAGCAGTCCGTGGGCCATGAGGTGCGGCGCGGCAAGACCCGCCAGGTCAAGGGTGAACATGGGCGCTACAACGTGATCTTCGCCTACTCTGACGAGTCGGTCGGTCTGGCGGCCGGCGAGCTCGCGGTCAAGCTGGTCAACTCGCTGGTGCGCCCGGACCCAGACTTCGACTTCGAGGCAGCGCTGGAGCGGTTCATCGTCCGCGGCGAGCGGACAGCCTACGGGCCGTCCACCCAGGCGATCGTGGATGAGGCGGTCAGCCGCGACATTCCCCACATGCGGCTGAACACCGCCTCCCTGGTCCAGCTCGGACAGGGCGTACACCAGCAGCGGATTCGGGCCACCATGACGTCGCGTACGTCGTCGGTGGCGGTGGACATCGCCGGCAACAAGGAGCTCACCCTCAACCTGCTGTCCGCGGCCGGGTTGCCCGTACCCAAGTCGCAGTCGGTGCGGGCTGTCGAAGACGCCGTACGGGTGGCCAATCGGATCGGCTATCCGGTCGTGGTGAAGCCGCTGGACGGCAACCATGGTCGTGGCGTGATCTTGAACCTGACCAGCGACGACCAGGTACGGGCCGCGTTCGATACCGCGAAGCAGGAGTCTCGCGGCGGTTCGATCATCGTCGAGACCTACCTCACCGGCCGCGACTATCGCTGCCTGGTAATCGACGGCCGGATCGCGGCGATCGCCGAGCGGGTGCCCGCGCACGTGGTCGGTGACGGAACCTCGACGGTGGCCGAGCTGGTGGAGATCACCAACGCCGACCCGCGTCGCGGTGTCGGGCACGAAAAGGTGCTGACCCGGATCAAGGTGGACCAGGCTGCGGTGGACCTGGTGGCGAGCCAGGGTTTCGCGATGGACGACGTGCCGCCGCCCGACACGGTGGTCAAGCTGACCCTGACCGGGAACATGTCCACCGGCGGGATCTCGATCGACCGTACGTTCGAGGCGCATCCGGAGAACATCGAGATTGCCGAGGAGGCCGCCCGGGTCGTCGGCCTGGACATCGCCGGCATCGACTTCATCGCTCCCGACATCACCCAACCGGTGCGCGAGACCGGCGGTGGCATCTGTGAGGTGAACGCGGCGCCTGGGTTCCGGATGCACACCCATCCGACCATCGGGGACCCGCAGTACGTCGCCAAGCCGGTGATGGACATGCTGTTCCCGCCCGGAACGCCGAGCCGGATCCCGATCGTGGCTGTCACCGGGACGAACGGCAAGACGACGACCTCGCGGATGATCGCCCACATTTTCAAGGGCATCGGCCGCAAGGTCGGAATGACCTCCACCGACGGTGTGGTGGTGGACGAGCGGCTCGTCATCCGGTCCGACGCCTCCGGGCCGCGCTCGGCGAAGATGGTGCTGCAGAACCCGCGGGTCGACTTCGCCGTGTTCGAGGTCGCCCGGGGCGGCATCCTCCGGGAGGGACTGGGCTACGAGCGCAACGACGTGGGTGTGGTGCTGAACGTCCAGCCCGACCATCTCGGTATGCGGGGAATCGACACGCTGGAGCAGCTGGCCGATGTGAAGGCTGTCGTGGTGGAGGCGGTGCCGCGGTCGGGGTTCGCCGTGTTGAACGCCGACGACCCACTGGTCCGGGCGATGCGTAGCAAGTGCTCCGGCCGGGTCATCTGGTTCACCATGGCCGAGCCCGGCAGCGACATCCGTGAGTCGGTGGACGACCACTGCCGGCGCGGCGGACGCGCGGTGGTGCTCGAGCACTCCGACCTGGGCGACATGATCGTGGTCAAGGAAGGCCGGCGGTCGATGCAGGTCGCCTGGACCCACCTGCTGCCGTCCACCTTTGGCGGCCGGGCGCTGATGAACGTACAGAATGCGATGGCCGCGGCCGCCGCCTCCTTCGCCGCCGGGGCGTCGCTGCACGACATCCGGCAGGGGCTGCGTACCTTCTCCACCAACTACTACCTGTCGCCGGGGCGGTTGAATGAGGTCCAGGTGGAGGGCCGGACGGTGATTGTGGACTACTGCCACAACGCCCCGGGGATGCGGATGCTCGGCGACTTTGTGGACAAGACCGGAGAACAGCTGGACGCCACCACCGAGCTCGGCAAGGCTTCGCGGATCGGCGTTATTGCGACTGCCGGTGACCGCCGCGACGCCGACATGCGCGAGCTGGGCGAGATTGCCGCCCACCACTTCGACGTAGTGATTGTGCGGGAGGACGACAACCCCCGTGGCCGGGCCCCAGGGGAGGTTGCCGGTCTGGTCGCTGAAGGCGTGCGGTCGGCGATGGGCGAGGGAGTGCGATGCAAGCAGGTGGAGACCGTACTGGACGAGCTGGAGGCCACCCGGCACGCCATCGCCCGCTCCAACCCGGGCGACCTGATCGTGATCTGCGTGGATCGGCATGCGTCGGTGATGGCTGAGCTGGAGTCGTACGGACGGCACGCCCAGCCCGGCGCAAGAGCGGAAAGCAGCCGCAAGGTCAACAGCGTCCCCGACCCCGACTTCGTCCCCAGCGCACTGCTCGCCGACACCGACGCCACCCCTTCCCGCGACTAGCCACTCCCTCCGCCTCCCTGGCTGCGTGTCGCGGCGGAGGTGACTACTCGGCGGAGGCGACAGCGGGCCCCGGGAGGCGAGGCGTGGAGCAGAAGCATCCGGCGTGAATCCGGAAGGCTAAGGCGAGTCGCCGCCACGGAGTTTGATCCCGGCGCGGTGGCCCCTTCGAATCCCTGCCGGTATGACGTTGACTGGTTCACCTGGCGGTGGCGTCGTTGTCAGCGTCCCGGACAGCACAGAGTCGCCACCATCAGTTGCCCCGTCAGGTCCAACGAGGAGCGCCGACGCGTCGCGTCCGCAGCAACACGCCGACCCGGGCGCGGGGGACGCGACTACTCGGGGTGTCGGTCCAGGCCAACCAAGCGACGCCGACGCGTCACCTCCGCAGCAACACGCCGACCAGAGCGGGGAGAACGGGACTACTCGGCGGTGTCGGTGGTCCGCAGCGTGGCAACGCCGACGCGTCCGGTCTGCCGGGACACGCCGGCCGGGGGGCGGAAGACGGGACTAGTGGGCGGTTTGGGCTTTGGCGCGGAGGGTGGCGGGGTTGTCGCGGGTGCCGCCGTGGGAGGTGAGCCAGTCGTCTATCTGGGCACGGTCCTGGTGGGTCATCATGGCGACTACGTCACCGGGCCTGGACTGGGTGACCAGGGAGACCAGGCAGGGGAGCTCGGAGTCATGCTCGCGGCTGATGTGCACCCCGGCTCCGGCGGCGCCGTCGCGGATCAGTGCTCCGAGCTCTGCGGCGGGACGGCCGCGCAGGTACTCGCTCTTGTGCGCGATCTCCACAACGTCGGCCCCGAGCGCCGCCATCTCCCCTAGCCGGACGAACACGTCGTCGGTCCGGTCCCCCGCGGTACCGACTCCCAGCAACAGGCGCCCGCCGGGGGGCCTGATGCCGTTCATAATCTCCAGCAACGCTTCCAAACCGGCCTCGTTGTGAGCCAGGTCTACCACTACGCTGATCGCACCGCCGTCCACCGGGACCGACCAGATGTTCATCCGTCCCGGATTGTCCTGCGCCGGCTGGAAGCTTGTCAGCCCGGCCGCGACCTGGTTCTCGGTGAACCCGAGCGCCAGCGCCGCCGAGGTCGCCGCCAGGGTGTTCTCCACGTTGACCCGGCTCAGCCCGGCCAGGGTCATCGGCACGTCCGCAACCTCGACCACGGGCAGCGGATCCGAGCCCGCCCTCAGAACGCAGACCCAGCCGTCCAACAACGTGGTGACCCGGCCGCCGTCGTCGAGTACGGCCCGGCCGGACGGGGAGTCGGGGTCCCGGGTGAACACCCAGATCTGCGCCTTGGTACCCAGCCGCATCGCGAAGGTTCGCGGGTCGTCTGCGTTCAGCACACACCAGCCGGACGGCTTGGTGATCTTGGTGATCACCGCCTTGACCTCGGCCAGCTGGTCCAGGGTGTCGATACCGCCCAGACCCAGGTGGTCGGCGCTGATGTTGGTCACCACGGAGATGTCGTTGTACGCAACCCCGACCCCACGCCGCAGGATGCCGCCGCGCGCCGTCTCGGTAACTGCCAGCTCAACTCCTGGGTGCTGCAGCACCCGGCCGGCGCCGCTGGGGCCGGAATAGTCCCCCGCCTCCACGAGCTCGCCGTTGATGTAGACGCCGTCCGTACTGGACCAACCGACGGAGCGGCCGCTGCGCTGAGCGATGTGGCCGAGCATCCGCGAGGTCGTCGTCTTGCCGTTCGTCCCGGTAACCGCCACCACCGGGATGCGGGGCCGGATCAGCCGCGGCTGCTGCCCGGTCGGTGCCTGCGCCAGCCGCTCACCCGCCGCCGCCACGGCGGCGGTCACCGCGCCGCTGCCCGTACCGACCGCGTCCAGCGCATCCGCCAGACCTCGGGCAAGCGCCTCAGCGCGGCCTCCGTAGCGCCACGGGTACGCCACCACCAGCTCGTCCACGCTGGTGCCCGGACGGGAGCGGACCGCCAGCCGGCTGACCCCACCGGCCCGGGCCAGCTCGCGTACCAGATGCGCGACCGCGCGGGCCGCGAACCGCTGCCTGAAAGCCGACTCAGGCGGACCCGGGCGAGCCCGGCCGAGCCCGATCTCGGTGGCAAACTCCCGAGCCTGGGCGAGCGGCAGGGACCGCAGCGAGCCGAGGTTGAGAGTCACCTTGGCGGCCGGGCGAGGAAAGTAGAGGTTGGGCCCGTCAAGCAACCGCACCTCGACCAGGCTCGCCCCTTCGGTCACCCCTAGGCACCCATCGCGTGCACGCCACCATCGACATGGATCATCTCGCCGGTGGTCTTGGGGAACCAGTCGCTCAGCAGCGCCACTACCCCACGTGCGGTGGGCTCCATGTCCTTGGGATCCCAGCTCAACGGCGCACGGTCGGCCCAGACGTTGTTGAACTCGTCCGCACCACCGATGGCCCGCTTCGCCAGCGTCTCCAGCGGTCCCGCCGCCACCAGGTTCACCCGGACACCCTCCGGGCCGAGGTACCGGGCCAGGTAGCGGCTGGTGCTCTCCAGCGCCGCCTTCGACACGCCCATCCAGTCGTACACCGGCCAGGAGACCCGGCCGTCGAAGGTCAGGCCGACGACTGAGGCCGTGTCAGCGAACAGCGGCTTGCAGGCCATCACCAGCGATGTCAGCGAGAACGCCGACACCTGCAGTGCAGTCGCCACGTCCGACCACGGCGTCGTCAGGAACTTCCCTCCGAGGGCGGTCTCGGGGTTGGCGAATGCGAGCGAGTGCACCACCCCGTCCAGCCTGTCGACGTGCTCGCGCAGCTGGTCGGCCAAACCGGCCAGGTGCTCCTCGTTGGTGACATCCACCTCCAGCAGCGCCGGTACAGGATCCAACTTCTTGATCACCCGGCCGGTCAGGCTCATCGCTCGGCCGAAGTTGGACACGACCACGGTCGCCCCCTCCTGCTGCGCCAGGCGGGCCACATGGAAGCCGATCGAGGTGTCCAACGTCACGCCGGACACCAGGATGGCCTTACCTTCGAGGATTCCCACTACCTACTCCGATCCATTTCTTGATCAACGAAAACTCTTGGGTGCGGCCCGCAGTGATAGTCGGCGGGACGCCTCAATGGCCCATTCCCAGGCCGCCGTCCACCGGGATCAACGCCCCGGTGATGTACCGGGCGGACTCACTGGACAAGAAAGCGACGGTCTCGGCGATGTCGTCCACCGAACCGAGCCGGCCGAGCGGAATCTGACTCTCGTACTTGGCGACCAGGTCGGCGCTCAGCTCCGCCGTCATGTCGGTTTCGATGAAGCCCGGGGCGACGACATTGGCAGTCACCCCGCGCGAACCGAGCTCGCGGGCGAACGATCGGGCCATGCCGACCAGCCCTGACTTGGAGGCGGCGTAGTTCACCTGGCCGGCCGATCCCAGCTGCCCGACCACCGAGGAGATGAAGATGATCCGTCCGAACCGTTGCCGGATCATCGGCCGGGCGGCACGACGGGCCACCCGGAAGGCACCGGTCAGGTTAGTGGCGATCACCGCGTCCCAGTCCTCGTCGCTCATCCGCATCACCAACGTGTCGCGGGTGATGCCGGCGTTGGCCACCAGCACCTCCACCGGTCCGAGCGCGCTCTCCACCTGCGCGAACGCGGCCTCCACCTGCGCGGCATCGGTGACGTCGCACTGCACACCGAGCACTCCGACAGGCACCTCACCGCTGCGGTACGTGGCAGCCACCCGGTGCCCGGACTGGGCCAGCCGCTCCGCGATCCGGTAGCCAATGCCCTTGCTGCCACCGGTCACCAGGACCGTACGGGAGGGGCCGGATTCGCCGGATGTCTGCGCGGAGGTCTGAGTCACGAGGGTCACGCTACCGACAGCGGCAGGCGCTGGCGAGCAGGCGTAGGCTGACCAGGTGACAGGCACCCACGACGCACCTTCGGGCGGTGGAGCGAACAGAGCCCCGCGGACCGTCATCACCGACGCCCAGTCCGCCACCAGCAAGGACCAGGCGTCGCGGCAGAAGCGGTACACGATCACCATGGCGTTCCGTACCATCTGCTTCGTCTGCATGATTCCCGCGCCCGGGGCGCTGCGCTGGATTCTGTTCGCGTGCGCTGTGTCCCTGCCCTACATCGCCGTGGTGCTCGCCAACCAGGCGAACACCCGGACCAAGCCGAACACCGTTGAACGCAGCGAGCCAACCGACGCCACCCAGATCACCGACGGCGGCCCGGGCCCGGAGATCATCCCCGGTACGGTCGTCGAGGACGCTAGCTACGACCAGGTCAAGCACCCTAAGCACCAACAGGAGAGACGTAGTGCCTGACGACCCCGCGATGCCGTCCGATGGACCGGAGGAGACGATCTGCTCGGCCCGCGGCTGCCAGGCGATCGCCGTGTACGACCTGCAGTGGAACAACCCGAAGATCCACACCTCTGACCGGCGCAAGCACTGGGTGGCCTGCAACGACCACCGGGACTCCCTCAGCGAGTTCCTGTCCGCACGGGGGTTTCTGCGCGAAGTGCTTCCACTCGCGAGCTAACCGCCGATGGCCGACATAGGCCGGTCCGGCTGCAGGAACGACGGGTCGTCGATTCCGTGACCGGCCCGCTTGCCAGCCACCGCGCGCACCCACCGTTCCGCGATCTCGTCGTCGTTGGCTCCCCCACGTAGCGGGGCCCGCAGGTCAGATTCGACCCGCGAGAACAGGCAGTTACGGATCTGACCGTCGGCGGTCAGCCGCACTCGATCGCAGGCGCCGCAGAAGGGCTTCGTCACGGCGGCGATGATCCCGACCGAGTAGTCCGTGCCGACGACGCGAAACAACTCGGCGGGCGCACTGCCGCGGGTGACGGCGTCGTCGGGGTCCTCGACCAGGTCGAAACGTTCATGCAGCCGATCACGGATCTCGGCCGCCGTGATCATCTCGGTCCGCTGCCAGGCGTGCTGGGCATCCAGCGGCATCTGCTCGATGAACCGCAGGTGCACCCGCTCGGCCATCGCCCAGGACAGCAGGCCAGCCGCTTCGTGGTCGTTGAGGCCCCGCATCAGCACCGAGTTGATCTTCACCGGAGCCAACCCCGCCGCGCGCGCGGCCGCGACCCCGGCCAGCACGTCGTCGAGCCGGGGCCTGCGGGTCAGCTTCTTGAAGGTGTCGGGGTCAAGGGTGTCGAGCGAGACGTTGATCCGGGTCAGCCCGGCTGCGGCCAGACCCTCGGCACGGGTCGCCAGCCCGATCCCGTTGGTGGTCAGGGCGACGACGGGCTTGGGTTCCAGCGTCGAGATGTCGGCGACCAGCTGTTCGAGGTTCTTCCGCAGCAGTGGTTCACCGCCGGTGAGCCGGACGGTCCGGATACCGAGCCGAGTCACGCCGATGGTGATCAGCCGGACCATCTCGTCGTCGGTCAGCACCTCCTCGTGCGGCATCCAGTCCAGGCCCTCGGCTGGCATGCAGTAGGTGCACCGCAGGTTGCAGCGGTCGGTCAACGACACTCGCAGGTCGGTTGCGATCCGGCCGTACGAGTCCGATAGCGCCCGTTGTCCCTGCGCGCTCGAACTCTCCACGGTCGACCCCGCAGCGGCTGGCGCGCCGCTCCGGAGCCTGGGGAAGGGAAGCGCCGTGGTCACTCCCCCACTGTAGGCGTCGCCGTCCACCCGCGGCACCGTGGCGTCGGTCAGGAGGGAGCTGGACTGTCGCCCTGCCGCAGCCGGCTCTGCCGCTGGCTGATCAGCGCCGCAGCGGTGGACAGCGACGCAGCGAACGCAGCCAACCGCATCCAGGGACGGTTCAGCACCCCGCCGGTGGCGCAGTCCACGGAGAACCGACCGGGTCCGGTCAACGCCAGCGCAGCAGAAGTCAGTGCGTTGCTGACCGGCAGCTCGTACCCACCATTAGTGGCGAAGTAGCCCTGAGGAGCGTGCACGGAGGCGGCGACAGTCATGGTGCCGACGGCGCCTGCTCCAGCGGCGCCCGTGGCCGCACCGAGGACCAGCAGCGCCCCGCTACCCGCCTCCCCGAGGCCGGCCAGCAGAGCGTTCCGATCGCCGGGCACGAAGCCCATCTGCTCGAATGCCTCTCCAGTTTTCTCTAGTCCGCCGCCGCCGAACCAGCCGAATAGCTTTTGGGCGCCGTGGGCGAACAGGCTGCCGCCCACGCCCAGACGCAGCAGCAGCAGCCCGACGTCGGCCAGTGCCGACGTCTCCTGGCAGTTCTTCCTACCGATCGTCATGATCTGTCCCCTTTTCAGTTTTTCGGTGCCGGTACCTCCGCCTTACCCAGGCACCCGCAGATCAGTCAGTGAGGGGATCAGTCAGCTCTGAGGGATTGGTTCGTGGCTCTCCACCACGATGCGGTCGGGATGGCTGTACACGTTCAGGCTGTCGCCGCGGACGAAGCCGACGAGCGTCAGCCCGGCCTGGTCCGCCAGCTCCACCGCCAGCGAGCTGGGCGCGGACACCGCGGCCAGCATCGGCAGGCCGGCCAGGACGGCCTTCTGGGTCAGCTCGAACGAGGCGCGGGCGGACACGCAGAGGATCAGCTCGGACAGCGGTAACCGTCGCTCCCGCAACGCCCATCCGATCACCTTGTCGACGGCGTTGTGCCGACCGACGTCTTCACGGACGCACAGCATCTGTCCCTCGACACTCATCAGGCCGGCCGCGTGCAGCCCGCCGGTCTTGTCGAACGTACGCTGCTGCGCCCGCAGCTGCTGCGGCCCGTCCAGAACCACCCTCGAGGCCACCCGGAAGCTCTGGTCCGACACGAAGCGCGAGGTCTGGACGACCTGGTCGATGGAGGTGGTGCCACAGATTCCGCAGGCGCTGGTGGTCAGCACATTTCGCCGCAGACCGGCCTCCGGCGGCGCCAACCCATCCCTCAGCTGGACGTCCACCACGTTGTAGGTGTTCAGGCCGTCCGGTCCGGCGCCGTCGCAGTACCGTGCCGCCGCCACGTCGGCGGGATCGGCGATGACCCCCTCGCTATGCAGCAGCCCGTGGATCAGGTCGATGTCCTCGCCCGGGGTGCGCATCGTCACCAGGAAGGACTCGCCGTTGAGACGCACTTCCAGCGGCTCCTCGACCGCCACCGTGTCAGGGGCCCGGGTGAGGGAGCCCTGTCGCAAACGCAGCACCGGATACCGACGTGTAACCCGTCCCATGCCATCATCCTGTCAGGTAGGACCAACGTGAAGTGAACCCCTGACGCGAGGAGCATGGACGATGGATCTGGACGAATGGCTGACGGCCCTTTCAGCCGAGCTGAGCGTGCAAGACTTCGCCTTCGACAACAACACCATCCACACCGTCTTGGACCTGGCCCGCGATGCCGCGCACGAGGTGGCGCGCCCGGCCGCCCCGTTGACCACGTTCCTGCTCGGCCTCGCGGTCGGCCGTGGCGCTCCGCTCGGCGCCGCCGCCGCGAAGGCCACCGCGCTCGCCATGCGCGACCATCACCACAGCAACGTGTTCGGCCCGGAGGACGATTCGCCGGAGAGTTAACCTGGGGAGGTGCAAAGGCTCTGGGTCCGTTGGGTTGCCCTCATTCTGTTCGTGGCCGTCCTCGGCACTGTCTTCGTCTTCCTCGGCGAATGGCAGCTGCGACGGCTGGAGCAGCGTAAGGAACGCAACGTCAGCACCATCAGCAACGAGCAGTCACCGGTGAAGCCGTACACGGAGGTGTTCAACCGGCCCATCG
The DNA here is from genome assembly GCA_025965155.1 of Propionibacteriaceae bacterium. Classification (GTDB taxonomy): domain Bacteria; phylum Actinomycetota; class Actinomycetes; order Propionibacteriales; family Propionibacteriaceae; genus Microlunatus. The sequence continues at coordinate 185,814 of JAOPXN010000070.1, read as the reverse complement.
TCGAGGCCGACCAGTGGCAGCGAGTCGAGGCGCGTGGCACCTTCGACGCCAGCCACCAGTTCGTGATCCGATACCGCAGCAACGGCGACGCCAACGGCTACGAGGTGGTCACCCCACTGCAGACCAGCGCCGGTTGGGTCCTGGTCGACCGGGGATTTGTCGCCATGGACCGTGGCGTTGCCATCCCGTCCACAGCGCCGCCACCCCCGTCGGGTGAGGTGACGGTCATCGGTCACGTCCGCCGCAGCGAACAGGGGCGCCAGGGGGCGGTGCAGCCGGTCAACGGTCAGACCCGGCTGGTCAACTCCGCCGCGCTCCAGTCCGCGCTGCCCTACCGGGTGCCGGACGGCTATATCGGCTTGCTGACAGTCGACCCACCGCAGACAGGCGGCCTGGTACCGGTGCTTGTGCCGGAGCTCTCCGACGGACCGCACTTCTGGTACGCCGTGCAGTGGTTCATGTTCACCGGAATCGGCGTGCTGGGCGTGGTGGTGTTCATCCGCGGCGACCTCAGAGCACGACGGGAGAACGCGACAGCGGTAGCCAGCGGGACGCAGCCGGAGGCAGCCTCCGCTGACCCGGCCGGGAAGCAACCCAGCCTCCGCTGACCCGGCAAGGAGCGGAACCAGCCTTCGATGCCCGCGGTGACCCCGTGAGTGCGCGGATCCCGTGTGGCAAGATCGCGTCATGGACCTTGGGCTCACCGATCGAGTGTTCGTCGTCACCGCGGCCAGTGCAGGTCTCGGCCGCGCCAGCGCGAAGCGGCTGGTGGCCGAAGGCGCCCGGGTGGTCCTGCTGGCCCGCCGGAAGGACAAGCTGGACGAGGCCGTCAAGGAGCTCGGACCGCACCGTGCCGTAGCCCTTGCCGCCGACCTTGCGGACCCTTCTGTGGCGGACCGGGCGACCCAGCTGGCGCTGGATACGTACGGCCAGCTGGACGGGACCCTGGTCAGTGTCGGCGGCCCACCGGCCGGTACCGCTCTGGGTACCACCGAGGACCAATGGCGGGGGGCCTTCGAGTCGGTCTTCCTTCCGGCACTGCGGGTGACCCGGTCCGTGGCCAAACAGGGCACGGCCGCTGACCTTGCCATCGGCTGGGTGTTGTCGGTGTCGGTCAAGCAGCCGATCGGGGGGCTGGCCGCGTCCAACGGTCTGCGTCCCGGCCTGGGCATGCTGGTCAAGGAGCTCGCCGACGAGCTGGGGCCCAACGGCACCCGCGTGGTCGGCCTGATGCCGGGGCGGATCGAGACCGAGCGGGTGAGGCACCTGGACTCCCTGGCCGAGGACCCCGCCGCCAGCCGTGCCGCCGCCGAGGGGTCGATCCCGCTCCGCAGGTACGGCACGCCGGAGGAGTTCGGCCGGGTGGCTGCGTTTGTGCTGTCCCCCGCGGCCTCGTACCTCACCGGCTGTGTGATCCCCATCGAGGGTGGGTCGTTGCGGAGCTTGTAGGCCGTGGCGATCCTCGACCAGCTCGATGTGCTGGCCTGCCCGCACTGTGGCGGGCCGCTGTCCCTGTCGAGTGACGGCCGCGCCGTCCGGTGTGCGAACGGCCACTCGTTCGACCTCGCTCGGCAGGGGTACCTGAACCTGCTCGGTAGCAAGCAGCCGCGCAACGCCGACACGGGCCCGATGATCGCCGCCCGGGACCACTTCCTGTCCGCCGGCCACTACCAGCCGATCGCCGAGCGGCTGAGCGCGCTGGCCGCCGGTTCGGGTTCGGGCGCCGACAGCCGGCTGCTGGACACCGGCACCGGGACCGGCTACTACCTGGCGACCATGCTGGACCGGATCACCGGCGCCCGAGGTGTCGGCCTGGACGTCTCCGTGGCCGCAGCCCGGCACGCGGCTCGAGCACATCCGCGGCTCGCTGCCGTGGTAGCCGACGTCTGGCAGCCGCTGCCGTTGCGGGACGGCCAGTTCGACGTCGTCAGCAGCGTCTTCGCCCCACGCAACGCCGAGGAGTTCCATCGGGTGCTCAAACCGACCGGACGGCTGCTGGTGGTGTCGCCCGAACCCGAACATCTCGCCGAGCTACGGGAACCGCTCGGGCTGCTGTCCATCGAGGAAGCCAAGAGTGACCGGCTGGAGGCTGCCCTGTCGGGCCGGTTCGAGGCCGACGAAGCCGTCCGGGTCCAGTTCGAGTCTGCGCTGGATGGGGCCACGCTGAGCGACCTGGTTCGGATGGGACCGAACGCGTTCCACCTGGACGAGCGGGCCATCGCTCAGGGCCTGCGTGGCCTGCCCGTTCCGTTCACTGTCACGGTGGCGGTCACCATCAGCGTGTGGGCTCCGCGTCGGCCATGACGTCGGCGGCAGCCTCGGCGAACTGGGTGCGGTGCAGTTCGGCATAGAGCCCGCCTTCAGCCAACAGGTGGGCGTGACGGCCCTGCTGCACCACCCGGCCACGGTCGATCACGACGATCAGGTCGGCGTGCCGGACGGTGGACAGCCGGTGCGCGATCACGATGCTGGTACGACCGTGCATCGCCTCGTCCAGGGCACGCTGCACCGCCACCTCGGACTCGGAGTCCAGGTGCGCTGTGGCCTCATCCAGAATCACGATCGGCGGCGCGGCTAGCAGCAGCCGGGCGATGGCCAGCCGTTGCCGCTCGCCACCAGACAGCCGGTACCCGCGCTCGCCCACGACGGTGTCCAGGCCGTCGGGCAGCGACTCCACCAGGTTGTGGATCTGGGCCGCCTCCAGGACCGCCATCATCTCCGGCACGGTGGCGTCGGGTTTGGCGTACGCCAGGTTGGCGCGGATAGTGTCGTGGAACATGTGCGCATCCTGTGTGACGTAGCCGACCGTCTTGCGCAGCGAAGCAAGCTGGAGGTCACGAACATCGACACCGCCGACTTCCACGGATCCGGCGGTGGTGTCGTACAGCCGGGCAACCAGGTGCGTGATCGTGGTCTTACCGCCGCCCGAAGGGCCCACCAAGGCGACGGTCTGGCCGGGCTGTACGTCGAAGCTGACGTCATGCAGCACGTCCTCGCTGCGCCGCTGGTCCAGCGAGGCCACCGACTCCAGGCTGGCCAGTGACACCTCCTCAGGCCCCGGATAGCGGAATGACACCGCGCGGAACGAGACCGACGACGGCCCGGTCACCGGCTTGGCGTCGTCGGAATCGGCGATCATCGGCGCCAGGTCCAAGACCTCGAACACACGGTCGAAACTCACCAGTGCGCTCATCACGTCCAGCGGCAGGTTGGTCAGCTGGGTCAGCGGGCCGTACAACCGCGCCAGCAGCCCGGCCAACGCGGTCAGCGTGCCGACGGTCAGTGCGCCCTGGATGGTGAACAGGCCGCCGATGCCGTACACGAGGGCAGTGGCCAGCGCAGCGACCAGACCGAGCGAGGTCATGAAGAACCGGCCGTTCAGGGCGATCTTGACCGACACGTCGCGTACCGCGCCGGCCCGCTCGGCGAACCGCGCGTGCTCCTCGACCGGTTGGCCAAACAGCTTCACCAGCAGCGCACCGCTGACGCTGAACCGCTCGGTCATGCTGACCGACATCTCCCCGTTGAGCTGCATCTGCTCCCTGGTCAACAGGGCCAGCCGGCGACCGACCAGCTTGGCCGGGATCAGGAAGATCGGCAGCAGCACCAGCGCCGCAACGGTGAGCTGCCAGCTCAGCACCAGCATGGCTGTCAGAACCAGCACCAGGCTGATGACGTTGGAGAGCACCGTCGACAGGGTCGAGGTGAAGGCCTGCTGGGCGCCGATCACGTCGGAGTTGAGTCTGGACACCAGTTTCCCGGTCTGGGTCCTGGTGAAGAAGGCGATCGGCATGCTCAGCACATGATCGAACACGCGGGTACGAAGATCGAAGATCAGGCCCTCACCGATCTTGGAGGAACACCAGCGCTGCACGATGCTGATGCCGGCGTCGATGATCGCCAGTCCGGCGACGACCGCCGATAGGGTCACGACGAGCCGGGGGTCTCCGCCTAGCACACCGTCGTCGATGATCTGCTTGAACAACAGCGGCGGGGCCACCGACAGCGCTGCCGACACCGCGATCAAGACGATGAAGACGCTGATCAACCCGCGATACGGCCGGGCAAAAGCGAGAACGCGTCGAACGACGCCCTTCTTTAGCTTGTAGTCCGAGATCGAGGGGTCCCGCGACATGCGGCTCATCATCCCGCCGCGCATCATCGACATCGCGTTCTCCTCACCTCATAGCCCACCGGCGCGCGGCCGAGTTCCTCGGCGCAACCGTCGTCGGTTGCAACGCTCAGCAGGCAGGCCTCATTCCGGAGCGCAGGTTCAGCCGTTCTTCGCCGTCGTTCGGGCCGCGGCCTTCTTGGTCGCTGGTGCGGCGGTCCGCTGGCTGGCCTTCTTCGTCGCAGCCGTCTTGGCGGATGTCGCCTTGGCGGCCGTCTGATGCCCGTCGGACCTGGTCACCGAGCTCTTGGTCGGCGCTTTCGCGGCGGCGGTCCGGGCCGCCGACTTGTTCGCGACGCTCCCGGTCCCGGCGCTCTTCGTCGCCTTCGCGGGCGTCCTGGGGCCGCCGGCCTTAGCCGCCGTTGTCTTCGTGGCCGATGTCTTCGCCGCAGAGGACTTCGAGGCTGAGGATCTCGAGGCTGAAGATTTCGAGGCTGGGGTCTTCGCCGCTGAGGTCCTCCCGGCGGAGGCTTTGGCCGCCGGAGTTTTCGCCGTCGAGGTCTTCGCCGGGCCGCGCCCCGGCGCGGTTCCGGCCGACTTTGTCGTCGGTGTCGACTTGGTGACCGCAGATTTGCTGGTCTTGGTGGCCCCTACCCTGGCGGTCTTGGCCGCCGCGGCGGTTGAAGCCCCAGTCGCGGTCTTCCTCGCGGTCTTCCTGGTTGCTGGTGCCTTCGGCGCCGCCGACCTTCCTGGGGCGGCTTTGGCCGCACTCCTGGCGGTGGCCTTGCTGGCATTGGTCTTGGTTGCGCTCGACTTGCGTGCGGCACCTCTGCTTGGCGCAGTCGTGGCCGGAGCTTGGCTGGCCGTGGTCCGGCGGGCGGCGCTCCGTCCGGCGGCGCCCGCGCCGGCCGGCTGTCTGGCCCCGCGGGTGGCACCGCCACGGCCCCGCAGCGCAGTACCTGCCTCCTTCAGGACGCCGTGGACAAAGCCGAAGGAACGGCCGGCGTCCTCGGCGATCTTGCGGATACTCTCGCCCGCGCTGTATCTCTTCGCGAACTGCGCCGCCAATGCATCCCGCTGTGCGCCGGTGATTCGGGAACCTTTGGTTAGTGCCTTAGCCACAATGCCTCCCCTGATCAGATCGGGCGTCGCCGGGCGGTGCGCTCGATGACCTATTGCAACCAATGATCGATCTTTGCATGATCATTGATCAACCATTTCTAGCACTTTTCCCCCCTTATGTCGGGGAAAGGGCGTCATGATCACGAGAAATGGCAAAGTGCACCGTTGTAAAACCAAGATCGTCAAATCTTGTTGCTGATCTCCCCGATGACATGCACTTCGGTCAAAGACCTACATGATCTTGAGGGAGGCGACCAAGATCATAGTCAGGCCAAGGAAATGAGGTCGCCGTACTCAGGTGTCCACAGATCCTCGACACCGTCGGGCAACAGCAGCACCCGGTCGGGATCGAGAGCTTCCACCGCTCCCTCATCGTGCGTCACCAGAACGACGGCGCCAGCATAGTTACGGATGGCCTGCAGTACCTCCGCCCGCGAGGCGGGGTCGAGGTTGTTGGTCGGCTCGTCCAGCAACAAGACGTTGGCACTGGAGACGACCAGTGCGGCGAGCGCCAGCCGCGTCTTCTCCCCGCCCGACAACACAGCCGCAGGCTTGTCCACGTCGTCACCGGAGAACAGGAACGAGCCCAGCACCTTCCGTACGTCGGTCTCGTTGAGCTGCGGGGCCGCGGTCTTCATGTTCGCCAGCACCGACCGGTTCACGTCCAGGGTCTCGTGCTCCTGGGCGTAATACCCCAGCCGCAGCCCGTGACCGGGAACCACCTCGCCGGTGTCGGATTTCTCCACCCCGGCCAGAATCCGCAGCAACGTGGTCTTGCCTGCACCGTTCAGGCCGAGGATGACGACCTGGCTGCCCCGGTCGATGGCAAGATCAACTCCCGCGAAGACTTCCAGCGAACCGTAGGTCTTGCTCAGTCCGTTGGCCGTCAGCGGCGTCTTGCCGCACGGTGCCGGCTCGGGGAACCTGATCTTCGCCACCTTGTCCTGCGCCCGCTCGCCTTCCAGGCCCGACAGCAACCGCTCCGCACGCTTGGCCATGTTCTGCGCCGCCGTCGCCTTGGTCGCCTTGGCCCGCATCTTGTCGGCTTGGGTCATCAGCTGGTCCGCCTTGCGCTCGGCGTTCTGCCGTTCGCGACGACGTCGCTTCTCGTCGGTCTCCCGCTGCTGCAGGTACCGCTTCCAGTCCATCGCGTAGACGTCGATCTCGGACCGGTTGGCGTCGAGGTGGAACACCTTGTTGACGGTCTGGTCCAGCAGGCCGGTGTCGTGGCTGATCACCAGCAGTCCACCGGAGTGACCCTGCAGGTAGCTCCGCAGCCACACGATGGAGTCGGCGTCCAGGTGGTTCGTGGGCTCATCCAGCAACAGCGTCTCGGCACCGGAGAACAGGATGCGGGCCAGCTCGACCCGTCGGCGCTGACCGCCCGACAGCGTCTTCAACGGCTGGTGCAGCACCCTCTCCGGAAGCGACAGGTTGCTGGCGATCCGGGCCGCCTCGGCCTCCGCCGCGTAGCCTCCGGCCGCAGCCAGCTCAGCCTCCGCCCGGGCATAGCTCGCCATCGCCTTATCGCGTACCGCCTCGGAGTCGTCGCCCATCTGCAGCTCCGCCTTCCGCAGCCGCGCGATGACCGAGTCAATCCCGCGCGCCGACAGAATTCGGTCCTTCGCCAGCACCTCCACATCGCCGGTCCGCGGATCCTGCGGCAGATACCCGACCTCCCCAGTACGCGAGATGGAGCCGGCCGCCGGCGTCCCTTCACCGGCCAGCATCTTCGTCAGCGTGGTCTTGCCCGCCCCGTTCCGTCCAACCAGCCCGATCTTGTCACCGGCCGCCACCTGGAACGAGGCATGCTCCAGCAGCAGCCGGGCACCGACCCGCACCTCGACATCGCGTACAACGAGCATCTACAACACATTCCTTCACAGCACACTCAAAACACACACAACAAAGGCGCTCCACATAGGAGCACCATCACACTTCACGACACCACAGTGTGTCCATCCAGCGATCCAGCCGCCAGCCAGAGCTACCCAGCCACCTGGCGCCATCAGCCCCATAAAGATCGGGGGCGGGCCTACAGCTCTTGGGCTGAGCTGAGGGGTGCGTGCGCGCGGCGCGGACGGGCCTGGCGGGAGCGCCGAGCGAAGCGAGGCGCGGATGGCTCCCGCGCGCACGCACCCCTCAGCTCAGCCCAGGATCACGCGAGCCGCAGCACAACGAGTCTCAGACGTTGAACCCGAGAGCCCTCAACTGGTCCCGTCCATCGTCGGTGATCTTCTCCAGCCCCCACGGGGGCATCCAGACCCAGTTGATCGCGACCTGTGAGACGAGGCCCTCGAGGGCCGTGTTCGTCTGGTCCTCGATGACGTCGGTCAACGGGCAGGCTGCCGAGGTCAGCGTCATGTCAATGGTGAGCGCGTTGCCCTCGTCGAGGTGCAGGCCGTAGATCAGGCCTAGATCAACGACGTTGATTCCTAGCTCGGGGTCCACCACATCTTTGAGGGCCTCGGTCAGGTCGTCCATCGTCGGGGCTGCCGAGTCCGAGAACTCAGTCGGGGCGGCCGAGCCCGCCTCGGGCAGGTTGTCCTGGACCAGGTCGGACGGACGAGGCTCAGCCTGATCGGTCGTCGATAGATCAGTCATGATCGTCTCCTTGAATGGTGGTTGTTCATCGGGGCACGCCACCGGCCTGGATGACCGCGTCCTTGAACGCGGACCAGCCGAGCAGGGCGCATTTCACGCGGGCTGGGAACTTGGCGACACCGGCAAAGGCGATGCCGTCCTCGAGGCGATCTTCGTCGGGTTCGATCTCCCCCTTGCTCTGCATCAGCTGCAGGAACTCCCGGTGCAGGTCGAGACCGTGCTCGACCGGATGGCCGATGACCAGGTCGCTCATTACCGAGGTGGAGGCCTGCGAGATGGAGCAGCCGACGCCTTCGTACGACACGTCGGCCACCGTGTCACCGTCCAGGTGCACCCGGAGTGTCACCTCGTCGCCGCAGCTGGGGTTGACGTGGTGCACCTCGGCCTCGTACGGACCGCGGAGGCCGCTGTGGTGCTTCGCCCGATAGTGATCGAGGATGATCTCCTGGTACAGCTCTTCTACCTTCAACGGGCCCCTCCAAAGAACCGGACTGTGTACTCCAGGCCGTCGATCAGCGCATCGACCTCGGCGCGCGTGGTGTAGAGGTAGAACGACGCCCTGGTGGAGGACTGTATCCCGAACCGCTCGTGCAGCGGCCGGGCGCAGTGGTGCCCACCACGCACTGCGACCCCGCGGGAGTCGAGCAGCTGGGAGATGTCGTGTGGGTGGATCTCCGGAAGCGTGAACGAGATCGCGCCGCCCCGGTCAACCGGCTCGTTCGGGCCGATGACCCGCAGCCCGTCGACCGTCGCCAGCCCCTTCAGGGCGTACGCGGTGATCTCGGCCTCGTGGGCCGCGATCGCGTCCATGCCGATCTCGGACAGGTACTGCACCGCCGCGCCCAGACCGACAGCCTGCGCGATCGGCGGGGTGCCCGCCTCGAACCGGTGCGGCGGCGGAGCGTAGGTCGAGCCCGTCATCTTGACGACCTCGATCATCTCGCCCCCACCGAGGAACGGCGGCAGCTCGGCCAGCAGGTCGTAGCGACCCCAGAGCACGCCGATACCGGTCGGTCCGACCATCTTGTGGCCGGTGAAGGCCACCAGGTCGGCGCCCAGGGTCCGCACGTCGACCGCCAGCTGCGGGACGGCCTGCGAAGCATCCACCACGACAACCGCCCCTACGGCATGCGCCGCCGCGGCGATCTGGGTGATCGGGTTGACGGTGCCCAAGACGTTGGAGACGTAGGTCAACGAGACGATCTTGGTGCGCTCGTTGATCAACCCTTCCGCGGCGGCTGCGTCCAGGTCGAGGCGTCCGTCCTCGGTCACGTCGAACCAGCGCAGGGTCGCGCCGCTGCGCTGAGCCAGCAGCTGCCAGGGCACGATGTTGGAGTGGTGCTCCATCACCGAGATGACGATCTCATCACCGGGCTTTAGTGCCGCACCGAGCGTGTGCGCGCAGAGGTTCAGGGCCTCCGACGCGTTCTTGGTGAAGATCACCTCCTCGGACTGCGCCGCCCCGACGAACGTCGCTACCCGGGCCCGGGCGCCCTCAAAGGCTTCCGTCGCCTCGGCCCCGAGCAGGTGCATCGCCCGGGCCACGTTGGCGTTGTGGTTGAGGTAGTGGTCTTCCATGGCCTCGACCACGACCCGCGGCTTCTGCGAGGTGTTGGCGCTGTCGAGATACACCAACGGGCCGCCGGCGGGCGTGGTCCGCTCCAGGATCGGGAAGTCGCCGCGGATGATCTCCACGTCGAAGGGGATCGGCTCGTCCGCCAGCGGCTCCACCTGTCCCTTCGACACCGTCTCCGGGTACTCCGGAAGCTGCTGGGCTGACTCCACATCACTGGACATGGTGACTACTCCGCTCCCGCGGCCGCGGTCTGCTTGGCAGCCTGAACGTAGCGGTCGTACCCCTCGGCCTCGAGCCGCTCCGCCAGCTCCGAGCCGCCCTGTTCGGCGATCCGGCCGGCCACGAACACGTGCACGTAGTCGGGCTTGATGTAGCGCAGGATCCGCGTGTAGTGCGTGATCAGCAGAACTCCCCGGTCGCCTTGGGCGGAGAACCGGTTGACGCCCTCGGAGACGATCCGCAATGCGTCGATGTCGAGACCGGAGTCGGTCTCGTCGAGGATGGCGAACCGGGGGTTCAACAGCTCCAGCTGGACGATCTCGTGGCGCTTCTTCTCGCCGCCGGAGAAGCCCTCGTTGACGCTGCGGTTGGCGAACTCGCTGTCCATGTCGACCCGGTCCATCGCCGCGTTGACGTCCCGGACCCAGGTACGAAGCTTCGGCGCCTCGCCGTCGATGGCCGTCTTCGCCGTACGGAGGAAGTTGGCGACCGAGACGCCGGGCACCTCGACGGGGTATTGCATGGCAAGGAACAGACCAGCCCGGGCGCGCTCATCCACGCTCAGCTGCAGCAGGTCCTGCCCGTCCAAGGTGACCGAGCCGCGGGTGATGGTGTACTTCGGGTGACCGGCGATCGAGTAGGCGAGCGTGGACTTGCCGGAGCCGTTGGGGCCCATGATGGCGTGCGTCTCACCGCTGCGGATGGTCAGATCCACACCCTTGAGGATTTCCTTCGGACCCGTCTCCGTCTGCACGGAGACGTGAAGATCACGGATTTCGAGAGTTGACATGGGTTCAGGACTCCTGGAGTTCTTCGATATCGGATTGTTCGGGGTCAAGGGGCTCGCTCACGTCGACGAGGACGTCGTCGCCCTCAACGCGGCAGCGGTAGACGGGCACCGGCTCAGTGGCCGGCAGGCTCAGCGGCCGGCCAGTCCTCAGGTCGAACCGGGAGCCGTGCAGGTAGCACTCGATCTCGGCGCCCTCGACGTCGCCTTCGGACAGCGGGATGGCCGCGTGCGAACACTCGTCCTCGATGGCGTAAAAATTGCCGTCACTATGCACGATGGCCAGCTCGCGATCATCAACCTCTACGGCGATCGCGGAGTCGGGCGGCACGTCGGACACGGAGCAGACGCGGACGAAGTCACTCATGCGACAGTGGCCTCCGCGGGCGTGCCGATGTTCCCCGCGCCGGCAGGCGTGCCTATGTTCACCGCGAGCTCGGCCTCGACCGCTTCCATCAGCTTGTCCTCGATACCGGGAATGCCGATCTTGCGGACGATGTCGGCGAAGAAGCCGTGTACGACGAGTCGGCGTGCCTCTGCCTCGTCGATGCCACGGCTGCGGAGGTAGAACAGCTGCTCGTCATCGAAACGGCCGGTCGTCGATGCGTGTCCCGCGCCGGCGATCTCACCAGTCTCAATCTCCAGGTTGGGAACCGAGTCGGCCCGACATCCGTCGGTGAGCACCAGGTTGCGGTTCGACTCGTACGTGTCGATGCCTTCGGCCGCCTTGCGGATCAGTACGTCACCGATCCAGACCGAGTGTGCGCCCTGTCCCTGCAGTGCACCCTTGTAGTCGACGTTGCTCTTGCTCTTGGGAGCGTTGTGGTCCACGAAGAGGCGGTGCTCAAGATGCTGGCCGGCGTCGGCGAAGTACAGGCCGAGCAGCTCCGCCTCACCGCCGGAGGTGCCGTACTCCACCGAGACGTTCATCCGGACCAGGTCGCCGCCGAACGACACGGCGACGTGCCGCAACGAGGCGTCGCGGCCAACCAGCGCATGCTGGGTGGAGTAGTGCACAGCGTCGTCAGCCCAGTCCTGGACGGAGACGACGGTCAGGTGCGCACCGTCACCGAGCACGATCTCGACGTGGTCGGCCAGTACGGCGGAGCCCTCGAAACGCAGCACCACGGTGGCCCGCGAGAACGGCTCAGCCACGATCACGGTGTGCTGCGCGCTCGCCGTGTCGACCGCTTCCCCGCGGACAGTGACGACCGTCGGAGCCACGATCACCGCCTCCCTCGGAATAGTGATCACCGATACGACCTCGGCAGCTTGCCAGGCACGGGCACTGATCCGATCCGATGGCACGTAGCCACTGGAACCGACCACGGGGTCGTTAGCTCCGACCTCGCGGACGGTGACGCCCTCGGCCAGGTCGGTCGAGATGGCAGGCCCGGCCGTGGCGATCGGCGCATCCTTGTGCAAGCCGCGGAGGCGCTTCAACGGGGTGAACCGCCAGATCTCCTCCAACCCGGTCGGGATCGGATGATCGGCGACATCGAAGGAGCCTTCAGGGTGCAGGTGGCTCGCCACCTTGTCCGAGGTCTCGAGCGCGCCTGCAACGTTGGGGATGACTGTCAACGAACTTTCACTTTCTGTGTCTGGGAGCGGTAGGCGATCGAGAAGTCGATCAGCCGACAGCGCCTTCCATCTGCAGCTCGATCAGCCGGTTGAGCTCGAGGGCGTACTCCATCGGCAGCTCGCGGGCGATTGGCTCCACGAAACCGCGGACGATCATGGCCATCGCCTCGTCCTCGCCCATGCCACGGCTCATCAGGTAGAAGAGCTGATCCTCGCTGACCTTCGACACGGTGGCCTCGTGTGCCATCGAGACGTCGTCCTCGCGGACGTCCACGTACGGGTAGGTGTCGGAGCGGCTGATGGTGTCCACCAGCAGCGCGTCACACTTGACCACCGATGCGGAGTGGGACGCACCCTCCTGGACCTGAACCAGGCCACGGTAGGAGGTGCGGCCGCCACCGCGGGCAACGGACTTGGAGATGATCGAGCTCGAGGTGTGCGGCGCGCAGTGCACCATCTTGGAACCCGCATCCTGGTGCTGGCCCTCGCCGGCGAAAGCGACCGACAGCGTCTCACCGCGGGCGTACTCACCCATCAGGTAGACCGCCGGGTACTTCATGGTGACCTTGGAGCCGATGTTGCCATCGATCCACTCCATGGTCGCGCCTGCCTCGCAGGTCGCGCGCTTGGTGACCAGGTTGTACACGTTGTTCGACCAGTTCTGGATCGTGGTGTACCGGCAGCGAGCACCCTTCTTCACGATGATCTCGACGACAGCGGAGTGCAGCGAGTCCGACGAGTAGATCGGCGCCGTGCAACCTTCGACGTAGTGCACGTAGGCGTCCTCGTCGACGATGATCAGGGTGCGCTCGAACTGGCCCATGTTCTCGGTGTTGATCCGGAAGTACGCCTGCAGCGGGATCTCCACATGGACGCCCTTGGGGACGTAGATGAACGAGCCACCCGACCACACCGCGGAGTTCAGCGCGGAGAACTTGTTGTCACCAACGGGGATCACGGTGGCGAAGTACTCGCGGAACAGCTCCGGGTACTCCTTCAGCGCCGTGTCGGTGTCGAGGAAGATGACTCCCTGCTTCTCCAGCTCCTCGTTGATCTTGTGGTAGACCACCTCGGACTCGTACTGGGCAGCCACACCCGAAACCAGACGCGCCTTCTCCGCCTCGGGGATACCCAGCTTGTCGTAGGTGTTCTTGATGTCGGCCGGCAGGTCGTCCCAGCTGGCCGCCTGCTTCTCGGTGGAGCGGACGTAGTACTTGATGTTGTCGAAGTCGATGTCGTTGAGCTCGGCACCCCAGGTCGGCATCGGCTTGCGCTCGAACAGCTTCAGGCCCTTGAGCCGAAGGTCGAGCATCCACTCCGGCTCGCTCTTCAAGGCGGAGATGTTGGCGACAACGTCGTGGGTCAGGCCGCGCTTGGCGATGGAGCCGGCTTCGTCGGAGTCGGCCCAGCCGAACCGGTAGCGCCCCAACGCCTCCAGGTGCTGGTCCTGGGTCTGGCCGGTTCCCACCGGACCTGTGGCGGTGTTCGGCGTGGAAGTCTGAGTCATCTAATTGGCCTTTCCTGGAGGTGGCGTTTCCGTGTTCGCGTTCGGTGCTGCAGTGCTACTTAGTGGGGGACTCGGTGCTGCGGTACTGCTCGGCGGTGCAGCTGTGTGCGGGATGTGGGTGGTGCAGACCCCGTCGCCGTGAGCGATGGTGGCGAGGCGTTGGACATGCACGCCCAGCAGCCGGGAGAAGACGTCGGTCTCCGCCTCGCACAGCTGGGGGAACTTCTCGGCTACGTGAGCAACCGGGCAGTGGTGTTGGCAGAGCTGTTCGCCAACGGCCGACGGACGGGTGGAAGCCACGTACCCGTCGCCGGACAGCGCGGCAGCCAGCGTCTGCGCTGGGGACAGCGCCGGGTCGGCCTGGTCCATCATCTCGCGGTACCGGGTCTCGGCGTCGGCGACCCTCGACTCCGCGAACTTGACCACCGCGTCGGGGCCGACCGCCTCGGACAGAAAGGTCAGCGCCTTGATCGCAAGGTCGTCGTAGGAGGAGTAGAACTCGGCCCGGCCGGAGTCGGTGAGCAGGAAGACCTTGGCGGGCCGGCCGCGACCGCGCGAGCCGTAGACCCGCTGCTCACGGGCCTGGACGGCGCCGCGCGCACCCAGCACGTCGAGGTGGCGGCGGATGCCGGCGGCGGTCAGACCAAGTCGTTCGGCCAGCTCAGCGGCTGTCGACGGGCCGTGCTGCAGAATGGAGTTCGCGACCCGCTGCCTGGTGGAGGCATCGTTGTCCGTTGCCGCATGCGGGCCCGGTACGGTCGGCCCAGGCACGCGCGAAGCAGCGCTCTGGGAAGTTTTCACAACACAAGTGTGCTCTTATTCGTTAGCGGGAATCAAATAAGGGTCGCCTTGGGTGGTCAGGTTCGCCGCTGCCGCGTCAGGTGTTGAGGACGTCCTCCAGGTCGAAGTTGACCGGTTCCTCCAGCTGCTCGTAGGTGCACGACCTCGGGTCACGGTCCGGGCGCCACCGGTTGAACTGGGCGGTGTGTCGGAACCGGTTGCCCTCCATGTGCTCGTAGCGGACCTCAACCACCAGCTCGGGCCGCAGCGGGACGAAGGACAAATCCTTCCCCACGCTCCAGCGGCTGCCTTCGGAGTTCCGTGGCGTGCGGGTCCCGGCTTCCTGCTTCGCCCACGCCCACGGGTGGTCGTCGAAGCTGGTCACCATCGGCTGCAGCTCGGTGAAGAGCTCCTTGCGGCGGGCCGCCGGAAAGGCACCGATGACGCCGACCGAGACCAGCTCGCCCGCGTCGTCGTACAGGCCGAGCAGCAGCGAGCCGATGCTGTCCGGTCCGCTCTTGTGCACCCGGTAGCCCGCCACCACACAGTCCGCGGTCCGCTCATGCTTGATCTTGAACATCACCCGCTTGTCCGGCTGGTACGGCAGCTGCCGCGGCTTGGCCACCACTCCGTCGAGGCCGGCCCCCTCGAACTGGTGGAACCACCGCTGCGCCAGCTCCGGGTCATGGGTCAGCGGCGTGAGGTGGATCGGCGCCGCCGCCGCGGCCAGCGCCTGCTCCAGAGCCGCCCGCCGTTCGGCGAACGGCAGTCCGGTGTAGTCCTGGTCGCCGAGGGCGAGCAGGTCGAAGGCGACGAACCGGGCCGGGGTCTGTGCCGAGAGCAGCTTCACCCGGCTCACCGCGGGATGGATCCGTTGCTGCAGCGCCTCGAAGTCCAACCGGTCTCCGGACTCCCCCACCACGATCAGCTCGCCGTCGACCACGCACCGCTCCGGCAGGTGCTGTTTCACCGCCTCGACCACTTCCGGGAAGTAGCGCGTCATCGGTTTCTCGTTGCGGCTGCCGATCTCGACCTCGTCGCCGTCGCGGAAGATGATCGAGCGGAAGCCGTCCCATTTCGGCTCGTAGGCGAAGTCGCCGACCGGGATCTGCTTGACCGACTTGGCCAGCATCACTGACACGGGCGGCTGTACGGGGAGGTCCATGGCCCCATTCTGTCGCTAGTACCCGGTGGCGTTGGCGCCCCCGGCTTCTCGGCCCGGGTCGCGCCGGATGGAACGGGTTCAATCAACACTAGACTTCTGCGGTGCCCTCCCGAGACGCCGATGCACTGGTCGTCGACGACCTCGTCGTCTCCTTCGGCGGCCGCCCGGCGCTGGACCGCCTGACGTTGGCCGCCGCGCCCGGTGAGCTGACGGCGCTGCTCGGACCCAATGGCGCCGGCAAGACAACCCTGCTCCGTTGCTGTACCGGCCTGCTCCGGCCGAGCTCGGGAACCGTCCGCGTTCTCGGCGGCGCCGCCGGAACGGCCGACGCCGCCACCCGGGTCGGGTCAATGCCGCAGAGCACCGGTGCCTGGTCGGGTATCACCCCCGCCGAGCTGCTCCGGTATCTGGCCGGGCTGTACGCGCACCCGCTGGACGTGGCAGCGCTGAGCCGCCGGCTGGGGCTGGACGCCTTCGCCCGGACGCCGTACCGGCGCCTGTCCGGAGGCCAGCAGCAGGCGGTCAACCTGGCCGGTGCTCTGGTCGGCCGGCCCGAGCTGGTGTTCCTGGACGAGCCGACCGCGGGGATGGACCCGCACGCTCGGCACGCCACCTGGTCCCTGTTGCGGGATCTCCGGTCGGCCGGGGTGACAGTGGTCCTGACCACCCATGCGATGGACGAGGCGCAGGTGCTGGCGGACTACGTCTTCATCGTGGACCGCGGCGTGGTTGCAGTCGAGGGCACGGTGGCCGAGCTCACCGGGAGCGGGCAGACGCTGGAGCAGGTCTTCCTGGCCAACACCGAAGGAGCGGCGCCCCGATGAGCGCGCTGGACTTCTCGCCCGCGCCCGGTGCCGCGCCGGCACCGCGCCGGGTGCTGAGTCATGCCCTGACCGAGACCAGGCTGCTGGTCCGCAACGGGGAGCAGCTGCTGCTGGCGCTGGTGATTCCGGTGGCCATCCTGGTCATCGGGCGGTTCGTCGGAGGTCGGTTCGGTCAGATCGGGACGCTGGCGCCGTCGGTGCTGGCTCTGGCGGTCTGGTCGTCCTCGTTCACCTCCGTCGCGATTGCCACCGGCTTCGAGCGTCGGTACGGCGTGCTGGAGCGTCTCGCCGCTACCCCGCTGGGCCGCCGCGGACTCCTGGCCGGGAAGGCGACGGCGGTGGCGCTGATCGTCACCGCCCAGCTGGTGCTGCTCAGCCTCGTGGCCGCGGCGCTCGGCTGGCGTCCGGAGTTCTCGGTGCTGTCGGCCGCAGCCGCCCTGGTTGCGGTGCTACTCGCGATCGCCACCTTCTGCTGCCTGGCGCTGATCTTGGCCGGCACACTCCAGGCGGAGGCCACGCTGGCGCTGGCGAACCTGATCTACCTCGCGTTCGTCGCCGGCGGCGCGCTGGTGATCCCGGTGACGTCGTACCCGGCCGTGCTGCAGCCGGTTCTGCGGCTGCTTCCCACTGCGGCGCTCGGGGAGATGCTGCGGGCGGGCTCGCTCGGGCAGCTGCCGTGGTGGCCGATTCCGGTACTGGCGATCTGGCTGCTGGTGTCCTCGCTGGTCGTCTCCCGGGTGTTCCGGTGGACCTCCTGACCGGCGAAGTAGCCGGCGGCCCGCGGACCCCGAGGGCCTGATCACAGGATCGGCCGACCTCCGGTGACCGCGATCCGGGAGCCGGAGATGTAGCTTCCGTCGTCGGAGGCCAGAAGCACGTAGACCGGTGCCAGCTCGGCCGGCTGCCCCGGCCGTCCGAGCGGGGTGTCACCGCCAAAGTTCTTGACCTTCTCCTCGGGCATCGTCGAGGGGATCAGTGGCGTCCAGATCGGCCCCGGCGCAACACTGTTCACCCGGATTCCGCGCTCCCCCAGCATCTGCGCCAGACTCGCGCAGAAGTTAGCGATCGCGGCCTTGGTGGCAGCGTACGGCGCCAGCGTCGGCGACGGCATGTCCGAGTTCACCGACGAGCTGCCGATGATCGACGAACCGGGTGCCATGTGCCGCAGCGCGGCCTTGGACAGATAGAACATGGCCGAGATGTTGGTCTTGAAGGTGTAGTCCCACTCCTCGTCCGGGATCTCCTCCAGCGTCTCGTGACTCATCTGGAAGGCGGCGTTGCTGACCAGGATGTCGACCTTGCCAAACGCCTCGACCGCTGCGCTGACAATGTCTCGGCAGTGCTGCGGGTCCGACACGTCGCCGGCGACCAGCACTGCCTTCCGGCCTGCCTCCTCGACCAGTCGCGCGGTGTCGCGGGCATCCTCGTGCTCGCTCAGGTACGAGATCAGCACATCGGCGCCTTCCCGCGCGTAGGCGATCGCGACCGCACGACCGATACCGCTGTCGCCTCCGGTGATCACCGCCGCCTTGCCGGTCAGCTTGCCCGAACCCCGGTAGCTTTCCTCGCCGCAGTCGGGTTTCGGGCTCATCGCGGACTGCGTGCCGGGGACCTCTTGCTGCTGGGCTGGCTGGCTCATCGTGTCTCCTTTGCCTGACTCACCGTCTCCAGCGCCGCTCTGACCTGGATCGCTCAGTTGCGTACCCAGAAGACGGGCGCCCTACCGCTGGTCGTGCCGCCGCGTAGTCGACGTACAAGCTGACGCCCGGGTGGGCATATCGGTGGGTGCTGACCGGCCGCGCGGCAGAACCGGCAGACTAAGGGAATGGTTGGAGATGAGACTTCGTCCGTACCACTGGCCGTCGTGCTCGGCGGCTCCCGCGGGCTCGGGCTGCTGATCGCCGCGGAGCTCGGGCGACGCGGTCATCGCGTCGTTATCGCCGCCCGGGACGCCGCTGAGCTCGAACGGTCCCGGGCGCTGCTGGCCGACCAGGGGACCACCGCCTACGCACAGGTGTGCGACGTGGCCGTCGACGACAACGTCGGCACGATGATCGACCGGGTGGAGACCGAGATCGGGCCGATCGAGGTACTCGTCCACGTCGCAGGCATCATCCAGGTCGGACCGCTGGAGTCTCTGACCCGGGAGCACTTCAGCCAGGCGATCGACATCATGCTGTGGGGGCCGATCAACGCAAGCCTGGCCGTCCTGCCGCGGATGCGGAGCCGGGGCCGGGGCAGGATCGGGATTGTGTCGTCCATCGGCGGCCTGGTCAGCGTCCCGCACCTGCTGCCGTACAGCACGGCCAAGTTCGGCGCGGTGGGATTCTCCCGCGGGCTGCGGGCTGAGCTCGCCGGCACGGGTGTCTCCGTCACCACGATCACGCCAGGTCTGATGCGCACCGGCTCCCACCTCCGCGCGCAGTTCGTCGGCCGGCAGTCCGCGGAGTACGCCTGGTTCAGTGCCGGCGCCTCGATGCCCTTGCTCTCGATGGATGCCGAGGTCGCCGCCTCGCGGATCGTCGACGGGCTGCTCCAAGGCCGCGCCAACGTGGTGCTGACCCCACTCGCGAAGATCGGGATGCGTCTCAATGGAGTGGCGCCCTCGACCGTCGGTGCCCTGCTCGGTGTCGCGGCTCGGCTGCTGCCTCGGCCACCAGCCGACGGGTCCGGCCGCACGATCGAGGGATGGCAGGCGGAGAAGCGGCTCACGCCGGGCGCCGCCCGGGTGGTACGCATGCTCACGACTTTGGGCTCGCGAGCCGCTGATCGGAACAACGAGCGCACTCCGACAGCCGACCTGCTGTGACCGACCACTGGCCGTCCGACCGCTCCGTCGACGTCGCGAGCGGCCCGGGACCCGGCCGCGAAGTCCTGGTCGCCCAGCGGGCGGTCTACGTCGCCTTCATCGGCAGCGGTTTCGGGTTCGCCAGCTGGGCGGCCCGGATCCCGAACCTCCGTGACCAGCTGCAGGCAACGCCGGCCGTGCTCGGACTGGTGCTGCTGTCGGTGGCCCTCGGGTCGCTGATCGCATTGCCGTTGGCCGGGATGGTCGTGACCCGCCTCGGCGCGGCCCGCACCATCATGATCATGGCCGTCGTCTTGGCGGTCGGCCTCTGCACGGTGGCCCTCGGCTACCCGTACGGCATCCCACCGGTGGTCGCCGGCCTGTTCCTGATCGGCTTCGGGAACGGCACCTGGGACGTCGCCATGAACGTCGAGGGCGCGGCAGTGGAGCAGCGACTGGGTCGCTCGGTGATGCCGAAGTTCCATGCCGGGTTCAGTGTCGGCACCGTCGCCGGCGCCCTGACCGGGGCCGGCATGGTTGCTCTGGGCGTCTCGGTGATGGCTCACCTCCTGGCGGCCGGGTTGGTGGTCGGCGTCGCTGTGCCGCTGGCCGTCCGCGGCTTCCTGCGAGTCGAACCGGCGCCGGAGTCCTCCGCGAAGCCGCATCACCCGCTGAAGGCCTGGACCGAGCCGCGCACCCTGCTGATCGGCGTCTTTGTGCTGTGCATGGCGTTCACCGAGGGCACCGGCAACGACTGGCTCGCGGTCGCGGTGATCGACGGCTACCACGCCGCTCCGGCGCTGGGCCCGCTCACCTTTGCGGTCTTCCTCGCCGCGATGACCCTCGGTCGCTGGTTCGGCCCGGGCCTGATCGACCGCTTCGGCCGCGTCCCGGTGCTGCGCACGTCGGCCGTCGTCGCGTTCATCGGTCTGATGCTGGTGGTCTTCGGCCAGCTGCTGGCAGTGGCGGTGGTCGGCTCGGTGCTGTGGGGGCTCGGCGCAGCGCTCGGCTTCCCCGTCGGCATGAGCGCAGCGGCCGACGATCCGCAGCGCGCCGCCGCGCGGGTCAGTGTGGTCGCGTCGATCGGCTACACCGCCTTCCTCGCCGGTCCCCCACTGATCGGCTTCCTCGGTGACCACGTCGGTGTGCTGCGGGCCCTGACGGTCGCGGCCGGCCTGCTGGCGCTGGCCATCCTGATCGCCGGCGCCTGCCGACCCATCCAGCCTGCCCCTGACCCGAGCGGTGCAGACTATGAAGTCGAACCACCATCTGGCCACCAATCCTGACTCGAAAAGAGATCAATGACGACCGCGGAACCAACCGAAACTGCTGCCTTCGCCCAGCAGGTGATCGAGCAGGTCACGCAGCTGCTTTCTGGCGTCAACCGGCTCGGCGTTGCGTTCTCCGGCGGAGTCGACTCCTCGGTGCTGCTCGCCATCGCGGTCCGTGTCCTGGGCCCGGACCGGGTCGTTGCCATTCTCGGTGTGTCCCCCAGCCTGGCCCGGGACGAGCGGTCAGCCGCTCACGCCGTGGCGCGGTTCATCGGTGCGCCGGTGGTGGAGGTCACCACGTACGAGGGTGACAACCCCGCCTACCAGGCCAACGGAGTGGACCGGTGCTTCCACTGCAAGGATGAGCTCTTCACCCGGATCAGCGACGAGGTCGTGTCGGCCCATCGACTCGACGCCGTGGCCTACGGGGAGAACGCCGATGACGCCCGCCGCCCCGACCGCCCCGGCGCCCGCGCGGCCACCAACCACCGGGTGCTTCGGCCGCTGACCGACGTGGGCCTGGACAAGACCGCAGTCAGGCGGCTGGCCCGCGGCTGGGAGCTGCCCTGCGCGGACAAGCCAGCCGCCCCGTGCCTGGCGTCGCGGATCCCGCACCACGAGACAGTCAGCCCGGAAAAGCTGCGCCAGATCGACCAGGCGGAATCCGCGCTCCGTGACCTCGGGTTCACCGATCTACGGGTCCGTCACCACGGCGACATTGCCCGGATCGAGCTGCCCGCCGAAGACCTGGTCCTGGCCGTCTCGGACCCGCTGCGGGCAGCGGTGCGCCGCGCCGTCAACCAGGCAGGTTTCCGGTTCGCGGTAGTTGACCTCGCCGGCATGCAGTCCGGCGCCTTCACCCTGACCGTGCTGGAGAACGCGCGTGGGTGAATGGGCTGACCACGCAAACCTGGACGACATCGCCACCCTCGACTTTCAACGATCCGGCCGACGCGGGTACCCGGAGGCGGTCTTCTGTGAGGGGAAAACGCCCGAGCAGCTAGCGGTGATTGCCAAGGCCGTCGGTAGCCATCCTGAGGTGGTGACCTTGTTCACCCGAGCCGACCCGAGCCGGGCCGCCACCATCGTGGAGCAGCTACCGGACGCCGCCTACGACGTGACGGCGCGGCTGCTGGCCTGGCCTCCGACCCCCCCGGAGGCGTCCGGCGGCCTGGTCGTGGTCGTCTCGGCCGGCACCTCCGACCTGCCGGTGGCGCGCGAGGCGCTGCTCACGGCCCGCTATCTCGGTCGACAGACCGAGCTGGTGGTCGATGTGGGCGTCGCCGGTCTGCATCGGGTGCTTGCCCGGCTTGACCTGCTCCGCCAGGCCCGAGTCGTGGTCGTGGCCGCCGGTATGGACGGCGCGCTGCCGAGTGTGGTGGCCGGTCTGGTCCGGGCACCGGTGGTGGCACTGCCGACGTCGGTGGGCTACGGTGCGGCCTTCAGCGGACTGGCTCCGCTGCTGGCCATGCTGAACGCCTGCGCGCCCGGCGTGGCTGTGGTCAACATCGACAACGGCTACGGGGCCGGCCATCTCGCTGCGCAGATCGCCGCCCCAGAGGAGACGACACGATGAGCCCCGACCGTCACATCTGGATCGACGCGTCCGCGGGGGTGGCCGGCGACATGCTGCTCGGCGCCCTGGTGGACGCGGGTGCCGATCTAGCTGCTGTCCAACGGGACGTGGACGCCGTCATCCCCGGCTCGGTCAACCTGGTTTCCACTCCGGTGACGCGCGCCGGAATCCGGGCGCTGAAGGTGGACGTGAACGTGCTGGTCGAGGACCCGCCGCACCGTACCTGGCGCAGCATCCGCACCATGATCACCGACGCCGTGCTGCCGGACCGCGTCCGGCGGGACGCCCTGTCGGTGTTCGGCCGGTTAGCAGCGGCTGAGGGTTCGGTCCACGGGGTCCCGGCAGAGGAGATCCACTTCCACGAGGTAGGCGCCCTTGACTCCATCGCCGACGTCGTCGGCGTTTGTGCCGCCCTGCACAACCTGGGTGTCAGCAGCCTGAGCGCTGGCGAGGTGGCGGTCGGATCCGGCCACATCACCGCCGCCCACGGCCAGATTCCGGTCCCCGTACCGGCGGTAACACAACTGTCCGCCGGCTGGCGGATCACTGCCGGTGGCCGCGGAGAGCTGACCACCCCGACCGGGATGGCCCTGATCACCGCCCTGTGCGCCGAGTGCACCGACCTTCCGTCCATGCAGCTGGACCGCACCGGCCTCGGCGCCGGAACTAAGGACTTCGTCGGCCGGGCGAACGTCACGCGGGTGTTGCTCGGGCAGCCGGCGCCGGCCGACTCCGGCTCGGCTGACTCGGACCCGGCAACGCTGCTGGAGGCGAACATCGACGACCTGGACCCACGACTGTGGCCGGGCGTGCTGGCCCAGCTGCTGGAGGCGGGTGCTTCTGACGCCTGGCTGGTACCGATCCTGATGAAGAAGGGCCGACCGGCGCACACCCTCAGCGTGCTCTGTCACCCAGGGCGGACGCGCGCGTTACGGGACGCGATCTTTGCCACCACCAGCACCATCGGGGTCCGCGAGCACACGCTCCGTAAACATGCGCTCCCGCGGGCCTGGGTCGACGTGGCCCTGTCCGGCGGCACAGTATCGATCAAGGTCGCCCACCAAGATGGCGTGATCGTGCGGGCCAGTCCCGAGTTCGACACGGTGGCAGCCCTCGCAGCCGCGACCCGACGTCCTCAACATCTGGTGCTGACCGAGGCTCTCAACGCCGCCACCGCGGCGGGTCTCCGGCCGGGTGAGCACCTTCCAGCCGTGCCCCGCTGACAGCGGGGCATCTGGTGGAGCAGAATGTCGGCATGATCCCAGTGCACCCCTTCGGCCGGACCGGCCACGACAGCACCCGTATTCTCTTCGGCGCAGCAGCACTGTCCGTGGTGACTCAGGACGAAGCCGACCAGACGATGGAGCTGGTCCGCCAGCACGGCATCAACCACATCGACACGGCCGCCAGCTACGGCGACTCCGAACTCCGTCTCGGCCCCTGGGTGGAGCAGCACCGAGACGAGGTGTTCCTGGCCACCAAGACCGGCGAGCGGACCCGGGACGAGGCGTACGCGGAGATCAGCCGCTCCCTCGAGCGGCTGCGGACCGATCATGTCGACCTGATCCAGCTGCACAACCTGGTGGATGAGGATGAGTGGCAGACGGCCTTCGCTCCCGGCGGCGCGTTGGAGGCGGCGATCCAGGCCCGGGACGAGGGGATGGTCCGCCACATCGGCGTCACCGGTCACGGGCTCACGGTGGCTAAGCAGCACCTGCGCTCGCTGGAACAGTTCGACTTCGACTCGGTGCTGCTGCCCTACAACTACCCGATGTCGCGGAACACCGCCTACCTGGACGAGTTCGAGGCTCTGGCCCAGGTGTGCGCCGAGCGGAACGTGGCGGTGCAGACCATCAAGTCCATCACCAAGGCACCGTGGGGCGACCGCCAGCAGACCACCAACACCTGGTACGAGCCGCTGCAGGACCAGGACGCGATCGACACGGCAGTCAGCTGGGTCCTCGGTCGACCGGGCGTCTTCCTCAACACCGTCGGCGACATCCACCTGCTGCCGAAGGTGCTTGACGCAGCCGAACGGTTCACCGCACGCCCCGACGACGAGGCGATGCGGCGGCTGGAGTCCACCTGGGAGATGGAACCTCTCTTCGCCTGAGCGGACCTCCGCATCAGGCTGGCCGACCGTCTCAGCTCAGGCCGGCCGATCTGACCGCCGCCAGCCGATAGCCCCGCTTGACCACGGTGCTGATCACACCCGGCACCAGCAGGGACCGGCGCAGCCGGCTGATCGCCACCTCCAGAGCGTGGTCATCCGGGGCGTCGGGCAGTGAGTCGATCAGGTCCTGGCGGGAGACCACTCCTCCCTCCGCCTGAGCGAGCCGGCGCAACAGCGCCAACGCGTTGGGCCCGAGCATGACCGACTGCGGTGCCTGCTGCTGCGGACCGGTGACGGTGACGCAGCGGCCGCGGAGCTCGATCACCGCGTCGTCGGTACGGAACCGTTCGACCCGATGCTGGTCGAGGTGCTCACAGACCCGCCGGATCAGGGCTCCCATCCGGTACCGGTCGGGCATGATCGGGGTCAGGCCGGCGTCCAGCAGCGGGGTGGCAGTCACCGGGCCCACTGCGGCGGTCACCACGTCGCGCCGAAGCGCATCGACGAACGAGTCGTAGACGCCGAGGCTTCGTGCGGTGGCCAAGGTGGCATCGGCCGCTGGGGCGCTGGTGAACGTGATCGCGTCGAGCTGTCGTCGGCAGACGTCGTCAATGAACCTCGGCAGTCGCTCGTTCCCGTCCGGCTTCACCCAGCGGTACGGCGTCACCGTCAGCACCGCGCGGCTGGCCGCCTTCAGCCGGGCCAGCTGCACCTCGTCGGTGTAGCCGTGCAGCTGGATGGCGACAGTGAGTCCGGTCCAGTCCTGCTCGAGCACGGCGTCCACCAGTGACGCGGTGGTCTCCAGCTCGCTCATAGCGGCGTCGTCGAGTCCCGCAGCCCGGACCGCGCCGAGCGCCTTCGGGCCGCGGGCCAGGATCCGGGAATCCTCCAGCACGGCAGTCAGCTCGGCACCCAGACCGGCCGCGTCGGCCACCTCGAACCAGCGCCGCATGCCGTACCCGGTCGTCACCAGGACTACGTCGGGACGGGCGTTGATCAGCGCCCGGGTCTCGGCGATCAGCAGGCCGTCCTGGTCGTTCGGCGCGATCCGCAGCGCCGGCGCATGCAGTACGTGGGCTCCACGCCGTTCCAGGGCTGCAATCAGGTCACCGGACCGCCGGTCGGAGGTGACCCCGATCCGGAAACCCCGAAGCTGGTCGGCCCGCAGGCCGGGAACCGCGTTGCCGGGGTCCAGGTGTGCACTCACTGAACCCCTCCACCGGCGCAGGAGGTGAGGCTGTCCGTTGAGGCGGCAAGGATCGACGCGTCGGCCGCGTCGGCCGCTTCGATTGCTTCGGCCGCTTCGATTGCTTCGGCCGCTTCGGCCAGGCGTTGATGATCACCAGCAACAGCGACGACCGCACCGACGATGATCACCGCCGGCGACCCGATCCCGGCTGCTCTCACCTGGTTGCCCAGGGTCGACACGGTGCCGACGGTGGTCCGTTGCTGGTCGGAGAATCCGCGCTCGACCACCGCTGCTGGGGTGTCGGCCGGCAGCCCAGCGCGGAGCAGACCGAGGGTGATCTGGGTCAAGTTGTTCATTCCCATCAAGATCACCACGGTTGACTCAAGATCGGCCAGCGCCTCGAGCTGCTGTTTGCTCAGTGGGTCGTGGCCGGAGATCACCGTGAACGCTCGGCTGACCCCGCGGTGGGTGACGGGGATCCCCGCCGATCCTGGGACGGAGATCGCGCTGGAGACGCCCGGCACCACCGTGGCAGGGACACCGGCACGAGCGCAGGCGATCAGCTCCTCCCCACCGCGGCCGAAGACGAACGGATCACCACCTTTCAACCGCACCACTGACGCGCCGGCCAGCGCTGCGGTGATCATCTGCTGCTCGATCTCGCACTGGCTGACCGGGTGGTGGTAGGGCTGCTTGCCGACGTCGATCAGCTCGGCCGCCGGCGCCAACGAGGCCAGGTCGTCAGTCGGAGCGAGCCGGTCGTAGAAGACCACATCGGCGTCCCGCAACGCCTCGCAGGCATCGGCGGTGAGCAGCCCTGGGACGCCGGGACCGCCACCGACGAGCACCACCCGACCACCTGGGCCCGCCGCGCTCTCGGTCACCGGCATGATCTTCAGGTGCCCGCAGACTCCGGCCAGCCGCTCGTTGACGGCAGCCTCCGGACCCACCGCGACGACCAACCAGGCGGGACCTAGAAGGTTGATCCATTCAGCCAGCGCGTCGCCGGCGGGACGCTGCGCATACCGGACTCCACCCACCTGCAGCGCGGCGTCCGGCAGGGCCCCGTCCACGACCACGACCACCTTCGCGTCGGCCGCGACATAACGCCGCACCGCACGGCGTACGCCGACCGCTGTCCCGCAGATCACCACCGTCCGTCCGGTGACATCGATATCGAGCCTCATGATCACTCCTGACTCCTGGCTGGCGACCGATGTCCGTTCCGCCGGTCCGAGCGTGATGCGTACGACTCTAGAACCGCGCAGTTACCCGGCCATGTCTGCTGTGTAACTGCCGCTTAACGCTTCTCACACGGCAGCATCGCCCCAGCGTGAGAAGGCCGTTACCTGCCCGCAACGCCGGTAAGCGCGGACCGCAACCACAACCGGGACGGCCATCAGGGCTGGGGTCCTCGGGGAGCCCACTCAGAGCAGCCAGTCGGCGCGCGCTGTCCCGTCCCAGCGCCGGCACCGGGTGACAGAGGTCGGTACCGGATCCGCGGCTCCGAGCAGCTCCAGGGCCGAGGCAGCCTGTCCGGCGGTCAGCCGCCGAGCCATGGTGACGTGGGGGGTCCAGCGGCCCGGGCCGAACTGGCGGTGCGCTGAGCCGCCGCAGCGCTCGGTCACCCTGAGTTGCAGGTCCAGCAGCTCGCGCGACGCCGGCACCTGACGAACCAGGATGAACCGGCCGGTGCGCTCGGAACCGAAGAACAGGCAGGCGCCGATCTGGAGGTGCAGATCCAAGCCGTCAACCAACGCAGGCAGCGCCCGGTCCGCATCCTCGGGGATCTGCGATGCGGCGTAGAGGGTGATGTGCGGACGGTGCGGTCCGGCCGCAACGCCTCGCTGTTCGCTGGGCAACCCGGCCTGAGCCAGCAGGCTCCACTCGGCCCGGATCCGTTCCTCGGCCGCCGCATCGAGCAGCAGCTCCACCGACTGAGCCATCAGAGGGGCCTGGACATCAAGCTAACCGGGCGATCGGGTTCGGTGTGCTTTTGGGCCGGGTCAGCGCAGCAGCGGGTCGACAGCGGCGGCGATGAACACCAGAGCCAGGTAGGAGTTCGACCAGTGGAACAGCCGCATCGGCTTCAGTGCGGCGTCGACCAAGCCACGGCCTGCCCGGTGCAGCAGCTGCCACGACTCCCACAGCAGAGCGATGCCGGTCAGACCGGCCACCAACGGGTACAGCCATCCGGTGCCCGCGACCGGCCACAGCGCCAGCGACGCCAGCACCGTCAGCACCGAGTAGGCGCCGATCCGCCGGGCGACCGCGGGCGCCGGCATGACCACCGGCAGCATCGGCACCTCCGCGGCCGCATAGTCCTCGCGGTAGCGCAGCGCCAGCGCCCAGGTGTGCGGCGGGGTCCAGAAGAAGACAATGGCGAAAAGCACGAATGGCGGCCAGGACAGCGATCCGGTGACGGCGGTCCACCCGATCAGCGGCGGGAAGCAGCCGGCGATCCCACCCCAGACGATGTTCTGGGAGGTCCGTCGCTTCAGCCACATCGTGTAGACGAAGACGTAGAAAGCGTTGGCCCCCAGCGCCAGCAGCGCCGACAACCAGTTGACGAAGAACCCCAGCCAGAGCGTGGCGGCAATGCCCAACAGTGCCCCGAACACCGTCGCCGCTATCGGGCCGACCGCGTGCCGCGGAAGCGGGCGTCGTCGGGTCCGCCGCATCCGCTCGTCGATGTCCCGGTCCAGGACACAGTTGAAGACGTTGGCGCTGGCCGCGGCCAGGCAGCCGCCGATCATGGTGGCAAGCACAAGGCGCAGCGCGGGGACCCCGCCGGCCGCAAGGAACATGGCCGGCACGGTGGTGACCAACAGCAGCTCGATGATCCGGGGCTTCGTCAGTCCGACGTAGGCGCTCAGAACATCTCGGACCCGTACCTGGGTGGAGGCTGCGTCGGACTGAACCGATCCGGAGGTGGCACCCTCAGCCGTTACCGGGCCGGACACGTCGACGCTCGTCACAACACCTCTCACCAGTTTTGACCGTCGGCCCAGTTTGACCGTTGGCACAGTTTTCAACGTTGGGGATGCCCAGGGCTCAGAGCAACGCCATGCAGTCTATGACGTCGCTTCCGGAAAGGCACTTTCCGTTCACAGGTGAGTTCCGACACGCACATTTCCAAGTTGGGCGGGACCCCGTATCCCTGCAGGCGGCACCCCGGTAGGCTCCCGAGTATTGCCCGCCCCGAAGCAGATTCGGGGCGTTTCCCGGAAGGACTTCATTCGTGACCGACACCTCCACCAGCCAGACACTACTTCCCGACGGCTGGACCGACCTCGACTCGCGCGCCGTCGACACCGTACGGTTGCTGGCCGCTGACGCAGTCCAGAAGGTCGGTAACGGCCACCCCGGCACCGCCATGAGTCTGGCTCCGGTGGCCTACCTGCTGTTCCAGAAGGTGATGCGGCACAACCCGAACGACCCCAGCTGGATCGGCCGTGACCGGTTCGTGCTCAGCGCTGGTCACTCCAGTCTTACCCTCTACATCCAGCTCTACCTGGGCGGGTTCGGCCTTGAGCTGGACGACCTGAAGTCGTTGCGCACCTGGGGCTCGCTGACCCCCGGCCACCCGGAGCACGGTCACACCACGGGCGTCGAGGTCACCACCGGCCCGCTGGGCCAGGGCATCGGCAACGCGGTCGGCATGGCAATGGCTTCACGGCGTGAGCGCGGCCTGTTCGACCCGGAGGCCCCCGCCGGCAGCTCGCCTTTCGACCACCACATCTACTGCATCGCCTCCGACGGGGACATCGAGGAGGGCGTCTCCTCCGAAGCGTCGTCGCTGGCCGGCACCCAGGCGGTCGGCAACCTGACGTTGATCTACGACAACAACCAGATCTCCATCGAGGATGACACCAACATCGCCCTGACCGAGGACGTGGCGGCGCGGTACCGCGCGTACGGCTGGGACGTGCACACAGTGGACTGGACCAACGGCGAGACCACCTACACCGAGAACGTCGCCGCGCTGCAGCAGGCGCTTGAAGCCGGCCGCGCGGTCACAGACAAGCCGACCTTCATCAACTTGCGGACCATCATCGGCTGGCCCGCACCGAAGCTGCAGAACACCGGCAAGGCTCACGGCGCAGCGCTCGGCAACGAAGAGGTCGCAGCCACCAAGGAGATCCTCGGCTTCGACCCGGAGAAGACGTTCGAGGTCTCCGACGAGGTGATCGCGCACACCCGCGAGCTCAGGGAACGCGGCGAGAGGGCCGAGGCCGAGTGGCGGAAGGCGTTCGATGCCTGGAAGTCGGCCAACCCGGAGCGCTACCAGCTCCTCGAGCGGTTGAGCAGCCGTGCGCTGCCCGAGGGCTGGGAGTCGGCGCTGCCGACATACCCGGCCGACCCGAAGGGCGTGGCCACCCGCAAGGCATCCGGTGAGGTGCTGACCGCGATCGCTCCCGAGCTGCCTGAGCTGTGGGGCGGGTCGGCCGACCTGGCCGAGTCCAACAACACCACGCCCGAGGGCGAGCCCAGCTTCCTGCCCAGCGAGCGGCAGACCAAGCACTGGCCAGGCAACGAGTACGGCCGGGTGCTGCACTTCGGTATCCGCGAGCACGCCATGGGCTCGATCATGAACGGCATCGTGCTGCACGGCGGCACCCGCCCGTACGGCGGCACCTTCTTGGTGTTCAGCGACTACATGCGCCCGGCGGTCCGGCTGGCCGCGCTGATGAAGCTTCCCGTCACGTACGTCTGGACCCACGACTCGATCGGTCTCGGCGAGGACGGCCCGACCCACCAGCCGATCGAGCATCTGGCCGCGTTGCGTGCTATTCCCGGCCTGGACGTGGTCCGGCCGGGCGACGCCAACGAGACGGCGATCGCCTGGAAGACGATCCTCGAGCACACCGACCGGCCGGCCGGCCTGGCCCTGACCCGGCAGAACCTGCCGGTCTTCCCCCGCGGCGAGGACGGCTTCGCCGACGTCTCCGGTGTGGCCCAGGGCGGCTACGTGCTGAAGGACTCCGACGGCGAGCCGGACGTGATCTTGATCGGTACCGGCTCCGAGGTCCAGCTCGCGGTCGAGGCGCAGAAGCTACTGGCTGCCGACGGCATCGCCGCGCGGGTGGTCTCGATGCCGTGCCGTGAGTGGTTTGACGAGCAGGACCAGTCCTACCGCGACTCGGTGATCCCGCCGTCGATCCGGGCCCGGGTCAGTGTGGAAGCGGGAGTGCCGCAGGGCTGGCGGGAGATCGTCGGCGACGCCGGGCGTACCGTCAGCATCGGCCATTTCGGCGCCAGCGCCGACGCCGCGACCTTGTTCCGTGAGTTCGGTTTCACCCCCGAGGCTGTCGCTGCCGCCGCCAAGGACAGCATCCAGGCTGTGGGTACCGACGCCTCTGTCGCCACCTCGCCCCATGGTGGGATCGGCCCTGGTGACGACGTCGCTAATCCGGGTACTGCCACCAACGAACGCGACTGATAGGCCGCTGGCCCTCCGACGCGGAGAGCCTGATCTGAGTTAGGAGCATCATGAGTGATCGACTGAAGGCCCTCGCGGACGCGGGGGTGTCTATCTGGCTCGATGACCTGTCACGGGAGCTGCTTGTCACCGGCGAGCTCGCGCGGCTGATCTCGGACTTCTATGTCGTCGGGGTGACCACCAACCCGACCATCTTCGCCAGCGCGCTGGCCAAGGGTGAGACCTACAACGACCAGGTGAACGAGCTGAAGTCTCGGGGTGTGTCCGTGGAGGAGGCGATCACAGCGATCACCACGACCGACGTACGGAACGCCTGTGACGCTTTCACCGAGACCGCGGCTGCCACCGACGGCGTCGACGGACGGGTCTCAATCGAGGTCGAGCCGGGCCTGGCCCGGGACACCGACGGCACCATCCACCAGGCCAAGGAGCTGTGGGAGCTGGTCGACCGTCCGAACGCCTTGATCAAGATCCCTGCCACCAAGGAGGGACTCTCCGCTATCGCGCAGACCATCGGCGCCGGGATCAGCGTCAATGTGACCCTGATCTTTGCGCTGGACCGGTACCGGGAGGTCATCGACGCCTACCTCACCGGTCTGGAGCAGGCGGCCGCTGCGGGGCACGATCTGAGCAAGATCCACTCGGTTGCCTCGTTCTTCGTGTCCCGGGTGGACAGCGAGGTGGACAAACGGCTGGACGCGATCGGAACCGACGAGGCGAAGGCGCTGAAGAGCAAGGCGGCGATCGCGAACGCTCGGCTCGCCTATGCCCTGTTCACCGAGGCGTTCGGCTCCGACCGGTTCGCCAAGCTGGCCGAGCAGGGTGCCCGGGCGCAGCGTCCGCTGTGGGCGTCCACCGGGGTGAAGGACCCGGCGTTGCCGGACACCCTGTATGTCACCGAGCTGGTGGTCGCCGGCACCGTCAACACGATGCCGCGCAAGACCCTTGATGCCTTCGCTGACCACGGCGTGGTCGAGGGTGACAAGGTGAGCGGTACGGCGGCTGACGCCCAGCAGGTGATGGACGCGTTGGCCGCGGTCGGGGTCGACTTCGACGACGTCGTCAAGGTGCTGGAGGATGAGGGCGTCGATAAGTTCAACAAGTCCTGGGCCGAGCTGGTGGAGACCGTGAGCAAGGCGCTCAAGGGCGACAGCCCGGACCCGAAGGACAGCTGATAGTGATCTTGAGCGACGACCGGCCGAACCCGTTACGTGACCCGCAGGACCGTCGACTTCCGCGGATTGCTGGCCCGTGCGTACTGGTGATCTTCGGGGTCACCGGCGACCTGGCCACCAAGAAGCTGATGCCGGCGGTCTACGACCTGGCCAACCGGGGTCTGCTGCCACCAGGGTTCGCGCTGGTCGGTTTCGCTCGACGCGACTGGGAGGATCAAGACTTCGCCCAGATCGTGCATGCCGCGGTCAAGGAGCATGCTCGGACGCCGTTTCGGGAGGAGGTGTGGAAGCAGCTCTCCGAGGGAATCCGGTTCGTCTCCGGTGAGATCGGTGACGACGAGTCGTTCTCCCGGCTCAAGTCGACCATCGCCGACCTGGACGAGGCCCGCGGTACCGGTGGCAACCACGCCTTCTACCTCTCGATCCCGCCGAGCCTGTTCCCGACCGTGGTCGGACAGCTTCGTGATCATGGCTTCGCCGAGGAGCAGCAGGGCCGGTGGAGCCGGGTCGTGATCGAGAAGCCGTTTGGACATGACCTGGCGAGCGCCCGCGAGCTGAACCAGGTCGTCTCCAGTGTGTTCCCTTCCTCGTCGGTGTTCCGGATCGATCACTACCTGGGCAAGGAAACCGTGCAGAACATGATGGCGCTGCGGTTCGCCAACCAGCTGTTCGAGCCGGTTTGGAACAATAACTACGTCGACCATGTGCAGATCACCATGGCCGAGGACATCGGCATCGGTGGTCGGGCTGGTTACTTCGACGGCATCGGTATCGCGCGGGACGTGATCCAGAACCACCTGCTCCAGCTGCTGGCGCTGACCGCGATGGAGGAACCAACCTCGTTCGATGCACGCCAGCTGCGAGCCGAGAAGCAGAAGATCCTGGCGGCGGTGCGACCGCCGAAACGGATGGACCTGCACACCGCGCGCGGCCGTTACGTGGGCGGCTGGCAGGGCGGGGAGAAGGTGGTCGGATACCTGGAAGAGAAGGGGATTCCGGCCGACACCAAGACCGAAACCTATGCTGCAATCCGGGTCGACATCGACAACCGGCGCTGGGCCGGTGTGCCCTTCTACCTGCGTACCGGCAAGCGGCTGGCCCGCCGGGTGACTGAGATCGCGCTCGGCTTCAAGCGGGCCCCGCACCTGCCTTTCACCGCCACCGACACCGAGGAGCTGGGCTACAACGCTTTGGTGCTTCGGATCCAGCCGGACGAGGGCGTCACGCTGCGCTTCGGCGCCAAGGTACCCGGGACCCAGATGGAGATCCGGGAGGTGAACATGGACTTCGCCTACGGTGGGTCGTTCACCGAGTCGTCGCCGGAGGCGTACGAGCGGTTGATCTTGGACGTGCTGCTCGGTGACCCGCCGCTGTTCCCGCAGCACGAGGAAGTGGAGCTGTCCTGGCAGATCCTCGACCCGATCCTCGACTTCTGGGCCGCCTCGGACGAGCGGCCCAGTGACTACGATGCCGGCAGCTGGGGACCGCGGAGCGCCGATGAGATGATCGCCCGCGACGGCTTCACCTGGCGCCGGCCCTAAAGGAGACCTGAACAGATCATGGTGATCGACCTCGAAGGAACCAACTCATCCAAGATCTCCGCAGCTCTGTTGCAGGCACGTCGCAGCGCCGGTAGCCCGGCGATGGGCATGGTGCTGACCTTGATCATCGTCTGCGACGAGCAGGGGTACGAGACGGCACTGAAGGCGAGCACGGACGCCAGCCGGGAACATCCGTCGCGGATTCTGCTGGTGGTCACCGCGAGCGGTCGCGAAGCCTCCTTGGATGCTCAGGTCCGGATCGGCGAAGGCACCCCCGGTGAGGTGGTGGTGGTCCGGATGCGCGGCGCCATCGCACAACATCCTGCCTCGGTGATCCGCCCGTTGTTGCTGCCGGACTCCCCGGTGGTGATCTGGTGGCCGGGCAAGGGTCCGACCAATCCGGCCAACGACCAGCTCGCCCAGCTGGCGGTCCGCCGGATCACCGATGCCATGGGTACGCCGCGGCCGATGGCCGCGCTCCGGGCCCGCGCCGAGAACTACACGCCGGGCGACACCGACCTCAGCTGGACCCGGCTGACCCCGTGGCGAGCGCTGCTCGCGGCCGCTCTTGACCAGTACCCGGCGAAGGTCAAAGGGGTACGGGTCGAGGCCGAGCGCGGGAACGCCTCCGCGGCGCTTCTCGCTGCCTGGCTGGAGAGCAGGCTGAAGGTGCCGGTGGAACGGGGCAACACAGGTGGGCCCGGGATCACCGCGGTCAGGATGACCACCGCTGCCGGTGACATTGCCATTACCCGCCCGGATGGGCTGCTGGCCTCCTACACGGTGCCGGGACAGCCGAACCGGTTAGTGGCACTGAAGCGTCGCGACGTCAGCGACCTGGTCACCGAGGAACTGCGTCGGATGGATGACGACGACGTGTTCGAACAGACCGTCAAGGCGTTGCAGAATCGGACCGCCACGCCGGCCAAGAAGGTAACCCGGACACCGCGATCGACGGGCGCCAAGGCAGCACAGACGCGGGCGACGGCGGTGGCGCCGGCGAGCTCGGAACGACCCGCGCCGGAAGCGCCCTCGGACCGACCTGCGCCGGAGGCGTCCTCGGATCGACCTGCGCCGGAGGCGCCCTCGGATCAACAGGCGCCGCAGGCGGCCTCGCATGCCGAGACGGCGTCCAAACGCGCCGTTTCATCCAAACGCGCCGCTTCGTCCGAGCAGGCCGCTCCCTCCAAACGGGCCGCTTCATCGAAACGTGCCGCTTCATCGAAAGCCGTAGCCGCTGCGCCGGCGAAGAAGGCGGCCAAGCGAACGCCGGGAAAGCGGGCGGCGGCGAAGCGCACCAGCAAGGCATCCTCGTGACCGACGTCCGTGGTCACGAGGTGTTGTTTCACCCAGGGCCGGATGACCTCGCGGAGGCGCTGAGTGCCCGGCTGACCGCCCGGCTGGCCGACCTGCAGCGCGAGTTCCAGACGCCGCAGCTGTGCCTCACCGGCGGCCGGATCGCCACCAAGGCGTACCAGCGGCTGGCACAGGCAGGTACCCGGGCGGCGGTCGACTGGTCCAACGTGGACCTGTGGTGGGGTGACGAACGCTTCGTCCCGGCCGACGACGGCGATCGGAACGACAAGCAGGCGCTCGACCTGCTGCTACCAGCGCTGCCGCTGTCGCCGGAACGGATCCACCGGATGCCGGCGAGCGACCAGGGCCTGGACCTGGACGCGGCCGCGGAGGCCTACGCGGCGGAGCTGGACGGGACAGTGATGGACATCTGCCTGCTGGGAATGGGCCCCGACGGGCACGTAGCCTCGATCTTCCCCGAGCACCCGTCCTCCTACGCCACCGGCACAGTTATCCCGGTCCGCGCATCCCCCAAGCCGCCACCGCTGCGCATCAGCCTCACCCTCGAGAAAATCAACACCTCGCGAGAGGTGTGGTTCTGCGTCAGTGGCGAGGACAAGGCAGCAGCCCTGACGATGGCGCTGCTCGGAACCGGTCAAGTCCAGCTCCCCGCCGCCGGTGTCGCCGGCACCGAACGCACACTCTGGTTGGTGGACAAGGCAGCCGCATCACAGCTGCCTGCCGACCTGATCCCGCCCGGCCTGCTGTAGCCCAGCTGATCTAACCGCAGGCTGAATCTATCCGGGCCTGATCTGACCGGGGCCTGACCTTACCGGGGAGGTCGATCAGTAGATGACCTCGCCGCGGGCGCGGCGGTCACGCAGCGCCTGCAGTGCCTCTTTGAGGATGTCGTCGGCCTCTTTGTCGGTACGCCGTTCCTTCACGTACGCCAGGTGCGTCTTGTAAGGCTCGATCTTCGGCGGCGGCGGCGGGTTCAGCGAGTCCAGGTTCGCCGGCAGACCGCAGCGCGGGCAGTCCCAGGTGTCGGGCACCTGGGCGTCGGCGGCAAAGGCCGGCTTTGTCTCATGGCCGTGCGAGCAGAAGTACGAAACGTACAGTCGAGGCGCCGCGTCCCCGCGTTCAGCCTCCCCCATGGGTCCTGCACCGACCCGGCTGCCACGAATGGCGCTGCCACCAGCCACGTTTTGTCTCCTTGTTGCGTTTCGGTTGAACTGACGAACTCTGGTGCGATCAAGCCTGCAGGCGGTACAGCAGACCTAGCGCGATAATGCAGGCGAGCCAGATGACACCGATGACAATCGTAAGCCGGTCGAGGTTGCGCTCCGCAACAGAGGAGCCACCCATCGAGGACGAGATACCGCCGCCGAAAAGATCGGACAGACCGCCCCCGCGACCCTTGTGCATCAACACAAACAACGCCAGCACGACACTGGTGATCACCAGCACAATGGAGAACACCAGAATCGGGGTCGTCATCAGTGGCACCGACGAGAAAATCACCTGCGTACTCTAACTCACGAAATCGCCAAAGATGTAAAGAGTGTCAGAGGGCGGGAAGGTCGTAGAAGCGGGCGATGGCAGAGAACTCCTCGACCACCAGGCTTGCGCCGCCGACCAGGCATCCGTCCACGTCGGCCTGAGCCATGATGGCGGCCACGCTGCTGGACTTCACCGAGCCACCGTAGAGCACCCGCACCTGCTCGGCCACTGTCTCACCGTGCATGTCCGCGAGCCGGCCACGAATCGCTGCGCAGACCTCCTGGGCGTCCTCCGGGGTGGCGACCTCGCCGGTGCCGATAGCCCAGACCGGCTCGTAGGCGATCACCAGGGACGCCACCTGCTCCGCCGTCAGCCCGTCCAGCGCACCGTCCACCTGGGCCAGCGTGTAGCTGACCTGCTCGCCCGCCTGACGGATGTCGAGACCTTCACCGACGCAGACGATCGGGATAATGCCGCCGCCCAGCGCCTTCTTCGCCTTGGCGTTGACCAGCGCATCGTCCTCATGGTGGTACTGCCGACGCTCCGAGTGGCCGACGAGGACATAGCCGCAGTTGAGCTTGGCTAGCATGTTGACCGAGATTTCGCCGGTGTAGGCGCCGTCATCGTGGGACGAGACGTCCTGGGCGCCGTAGCCGATCGTCAGCCGGTCGCCCTCCACCAGGATCTGGACCGTACGGAGCGCAGTGAACGGGGGCAGCACGATCACCTCGGATTTCTCCGGGTCGTGCTTCTTGTCGTCCAACGTCCAGGCGAGCTTCTGCACCAACCCCACAGCTTCAACGTGGGTGAGGTTCATCTTCCAGTTGCCCGCCATCAGCGGCTTGCGTGCCATCGGTTCATGCATCCTTGTCTTCGAGTACTTCAAGGCCTGGCAGGGTCTTGCCCTCCAGGTATTCCAAGCTGGCGCCGCCACCGGTGGAGATGTGGCCGAAGGCATCCTCGGGGAACCCGAGGGCGCGTACCGCAGCCGCGGAGTCACCGCCGCCCACGACAGAGAGTCCGTCCACCTCGGTCAGGGCCTGCGCGACAGCCCGGGTGCCGGCGGCGAACTGCTCCCACTCCGCCACACCCATCGGGCCGTTCCAGAACACGGTCTTGGACTTCACGATCTCCGCAGCGAAGGCCTTGGCCGAGTCCGGACCGATGTCGAGTCCGAGCTGGTCGGCCGGGATCGCGTCAGCGGGTACCACGGTGGCGGGCGCGTCGGCCTTGAACTCCGGTGCCACCACAATGTCGGTGGGCAGCAGGATCTGCTTGCCGATGGCCGCCGCCTGGTCGAGGTAGCCCTTGACCGTGTCGATCTGGTCCGCCTCGAGCAGGCTCTTGCCGACCTCGTACCCCTGGGCTGCCAGGAAGGTGAAGACCATCCCGCCACCGATCACCAAGGTGTCGGCGGTGTTCATCAGGTTCGCGATGACGGCGAGCTTGTCGGACACCTTGGCCCCGCCCAGCACCACCGTGTACGGACGCGCCGGGTTCTGGGTGAGCTTCTTCAGCACCTCCACCTCGGTCATCACCAGGTGGCCCGCCGCGCTCGGCAGCCGCATCGGCAAGTCGTAGACGGAGGCCTGCTTGCGATGCACGACCCCGAAGCCGTCGGAGATGAACGCGTCACCGAGGGCTGCGTAGCGGTCCGCCAGCTCGCCCCGTACGGCGTCGTCCTTGGACTCCTCGCCCGGCTCGAACCGTACGTTCTCCAACATGGCGACGTCGCCGTCGGCCAGCGACTCAACCGTCTCCGTGGCGGAAGGGCCGACCACGTCGGCGGCCAGCCGGACCTGCGCACCGAGCAGCTCCGACAGCCGGGCCGCGGCTGGTTTCAGCGAGTACTTCGGGTTGACCTGCCCCTTGGGCCGACCAAGGTGAGCCAGCACAACGACCCTGGCGCCGGCGGCGCGAAGCTCATTCAGCGTCGGCAACGAGGCGCGGATGCGACCGTCGTCGGTGATCGTGCCGGCGTCGTCCAGCGGGACGTTCAGGTCGCAGCGGATCAGCACCCGCCTGCCCCGCAGGTCACCAAGATCAGAAACTGATTTCACGAAGAAACCCTCCAAGATTTCGCCGACCCGTCACTTTCGCCGCGACTTTGACGGTGTGTCGCGGCGGAGGTGACGGGTCAGCGGTGCGGTCGTGCAAATTTTCACAGCCAGGCCGTCTTACGGCGACGCTGGCCTCACAGCAACGCTGGCCTTACAGCGAGGCGCCGACCAGGGTGACCAGGTCGACCAGACGGTTGGAGTAGCCCCACTCGTTGTCGTACCAGCCGACGACCTTCACCTGGTTGCCGATGACCTTGGTCAGGCCCGAGTCGAAGATGCAGGAGTGCGGGTCGGTCACGATGTCGGTGGAGACGATCGGGTCCTCGGTGTACAGCAGGTAGCCCTTGAGGGAACCCTCAGCGGCAGCCTTCACGGCGGCGTTGACCTCTTCAACGGTGGTCTCGCGACCAACCTCGATGGTCAGGTCGGTGGCCGAGCCGGTCGGGACCGGTACGCGGAGGGCGTAGCCGTCGAGCTTGCCCTTCAGCTGCGGCAGCACCAGGCCGATCGCCTTGGCGGCGCCGGTCGAGGTGGGAACGATGTTGATGGCAGCAGCGCGGGCACGACGCAGGTCGCTGTGCGGGCCATCCTGCAGGTTCTGGTCCTGGGTGTAGGCGTGGATCGTGGTCATCAGACCCTTGACGATGCCGAACTCTTCGTCCAGCACCTTCGCCATCGGCGCCAGGCAGTTCGTGGTGCACGAGGCGTTGGAGATGATGTGGTGGCTGGCCGGGTCGTAGTCGCCGTCGTTGACGCCCATCACGACGGTGAAGTCGTCGTTCTTGGCGGGGGCGGAGATGATGACCTTCTTGGCGCCGGCGTCGAGGTGCGCCTTGGCCTTGGTGCCGTCGGTGAAGAAACCGGTGGACTCGATCACGATGTCGGCGCCGATCTCACCCCACGGCAGTGCAGCGGGGTCCCGCTCCGCGTAGGACTTGATCAGACGGTCGCCGACCTGGATCCCGCCTTCGACGACAGCCACGTCCTCGGGCAGACGGCCAAGGATGGAGTCGTACTTCAGGAGGTGGGCCTGGGTGGCGTCATCGCCCAAGTCGTTGAAAGCGACAACCTCGATGTCAGCGCCGGAAGCCTCCACGGCGCGGAAAAAGTTGCGGCCGAGGCGGCCAAAGCCGTTGATGCCAACGCGTACTGTCATTTTCTCTAGGTTCTCCTGCAACTCAGGGCAATAGGGACGCCCTACACACTAACGAACTTGTGACGCGTGTCTACAAACCGCAAGCCGCACTGGTCTGTATGTTCTGCTCGCTCCGCTCGCGCGCTGGGACGTCGGCGGTCCCAGCGCCGTGCACCTGCTCGCTCCGCTCGTCCCAGCCGCGCCTGTGGTGGTCTACGAGCTGTGTGGCTCGCTTCTTACTCTTGGTCGTCCAGCATCTCCGGGCTGAGGCTGGCTTCGGTGTTCGGGATGCCCAGCTCGGCGGCGCGCTTATCGGCGGTGGCCAGGAGGCGGCGGATCCGGCCGGCGACGGCGTCCTTGGTCAGCTGCGGGTTGTGCAGCTGACCAAGCTCCTCCAGGCTGGCCTGCTTGTTCTCGATCCGCAGGACTCCCGCGTCCTTGAGGTGGTCGGGTACCTGGTCACCGAGGATCTCCAGAGCTCGTTCGACCCGGGCTCCGGCTGCGACCGCCGCCCGGGCGGAGCGGCGCAGGTTCGCGTCGTCGAAGTTGGCCAGCCGGTTGGCCGAGGCCCGTACCTCGCGGCGCATCCGCCGTTCTTCCCAGGCCATCAGCGACTCGTGCGCACCCAGCCGGGTCAGCAGCGCGCCAATCGCATCGCCGTCGCGAATCACCACCCGGTCGACGTTGCGTACCTCCCGAGCCTTGGCCGAGATGCTGAGCCGCCGAGCGGCACCCACCAGGGCGAGCGCCGCCTCGGGACCCGGGCAGGTGATCTCCAGCGACATCGACCGGCCGGGCTCGGTCAGCGATCCGTGCGCCAGGAAGGCGCCCCGCCAGGCGGCGACACAGTCGCAGAGCCCACCACTGACGACCTGAGCGGGCAGACCGCGGGCAGGTCGGCCACGGGAGTCGATCAGACCAGTCTGCCGGGCCAGCGCCTCGCCGTCCTTGATCACGCGGACCACATACCGGGTACCGCGGCGGATCCCGGAGCCGTTCACGATCACCAGGTCGCTCGGATGACCGAACACCTCTTGGATGTCGGTTCGCAGCCGTCGTGCGGCGGCACCGGTGTCCAGCTCGGCCTCGATCACGATCCGACCACTGACGATGTGGAGGCCGCCGGCGAATCGGAGAGTGGAGGCCACCTCAGACTTGCGGCAGCAAGGCTTGGTGACCTTAATGGTCGCCAGTTCTGCCTTCACCTGAGCGGTCATTGCCATTGCTGAATGATGCCACGTCACCGGCGCGGGCACATAGCCGCCTTCACATAGTCTGACTATAGGACGGTGCGTACGCCCATGATCTCGGCGTACGCGGACGCCAGCCGGAGCGGGTCGTGCCTGGGAGACCGGTCCCGGGCTGCGAGGTCGGCTGCCACCAGGCGGGCGCCAAGCGACTCCGCGTACGAGCTGAGATGCGGGTCCTCAGCAGCGAGGGGACTGTCGGCGAGCACGACGTCGAGCCGGAGCTCCGGGGCATGCTCGGCCAGCAGCTCGATGTGGCGGGCCGGGGAGAACCCCTCGGTCTCCCCCGCCGGCTCCAGGTTCAAGGTCAGCACCCGCTTGGCCGGGGTGGACATGATCGCCTCGGCCAGGTCGGGCACCAGCAGGTGCGGGATGACTGAGGTGAACCAGGATCCTGGTCCCAGAACCACCCAGTCGGCGTCCTGGACGGCCGCAACGCTCTCTGGGCAGGCGGGCGGGCTGGTCGGAACCAGCCGCACGGACCGCACCTCGCCCCGCGTCTTGGCCACGGCCTCCTGACCTCGGACACAGCTGATCTCGTCCGGACTCCAGGGCTGCAGTCCGAGTACGTCCGCCTCGATGGTCAGCGGTACGGCTGACATCGGCAGCACCCTGCCCTTGGCGCCGAGCAGCTGAGCCACCATGTCCAGTCCGGCGACCGGGTCGCCGAGCCGTTCCCACAGGCCGGCGATCAGCAGGTTGCCGATCGCGTGGCCGCCGAGCCCGCCGTCGCCGGTGAACCGGTACTGCAGCACGTCTGCCCAGGTGCGTCCGGACTCATCGTCGCCGCACAGCGCGGCCAGTGCCATCCGCAGGTCACCCGGAGGCAAGCAGTCCAGCTCGGCGCGGATCCGCCCAGAGGACCCGCCGTCATCCGCGACCGTGACGATCGCGGTGAGTCGGTCGGTGACCCGACGTAGCGCGCTCAGTGACGCGGACAGGCCGTGGCCTCCGCCGAACGCGACGACCGAGGGGAGGTCGCTCAGCCGCCGCCGGCGCGGAGAGCCGTCGGCGCGGCTCATTCCTTCCCCACGTCCCGGTGCAGCACCTTGGTGGGCATGTCTAGCTTTCGCAGCCGGTTGGCGAACTCCTCGGTCATCGCGGTACTACGGTGCTT
Organism: Propionibacteriaceae bacterium; assembly: GCA_025965155.1. Classification (GTDB taxonomy): domain Bacteria; phylum Actinomycetota; class Actinomycetes; order Propionibacteriales; family Propionibacteriaceae; genus Microlunatus. Next base: position 144,087 of record JAOPXN010000070.1, on the reverse strand, counting down.
ACCACCGGTGCATCCGATGGCGATGGTCACGAAGCGCTTCCCTTCGTGGACGTACCCGGCGGTGATCACCTGGAGCAGGTCCTCCAGCCGTTGCAGGAACTCCTCCGCCCCAGGCTGGCTGAGCACGTAGTCGCTGACAGGCTTCGCCAGCCCCGTCTGCGGCCGGAGCGCCGGCACCCAGTGCGGGTTCGGCAGGAATCGGACGTCGACCACCATGTCGGCGTCCACCGGTACACCGTTCTTGAACCCGAAGGAGACCAGCGTGACCCGGAGCTTGTCATCGGTCGGCCCGCCGTACGCGTGCGCCACCCGGGAGCTGAGCTGGTGCACGTTCAGCGAGGAGGTGTCGATCACCAGGTCGGCCGCCGCCCGCAGGGTTGCCAGCATGGTTCGCTCCCGGCTGATGCCGTCCAGCAACCTGCCGTCGCCCTGCAGCGGGTGCGGCCGCCGTACCGACTCCTGGCGACGGACGATCACGTCGTCGGACGACTCCAGGAACAAGATCTCGGGCAGCAGACCCACCTTGCTGAGGTCGGCGAACATGGTCGGCAGCTGGTCGAAGAACGAGCGGGTCCGTACGTCCAACACCACCGCGAGACGGGATATCCCGGTGTTCTTGGCCAGCTCGGAGACATCCGGCAGCACGCTCGGCGGCAGGTTGTCGACGACATACCAGCCGAGATCCTCCAGCGCGTTGGCCGCGGTGCTCCGGCCCGCACCCGACATGCCGGTCACCACTGCGACGCGGAGACCGCCCTCGACCGGCGGCGTCGTCACCGCCGGCGCTTCAGCGGCGCTCACTGGGCCGCCGTTGTCAGCGGCCGCCACCGTGTCCGCGGCACCAGTGGATTCGGGATCGGCCGCTGCCGTTGCGGCGGGGTCGGCGGAATCGGTAGCTGGAGGGTCGCCGAGGGTGGAACCGGGGTCGTCGGGGTCGATGCTCACTGGCTCATTATCCCGACCCCAGCCGGCGGCGTGGTCACCGCAATGCCGGACCGGACCTGATCCTCGGCGAGGTTAGTCCAAGATCTCACCGGTTGCGGTGTTCACCGCCTCGCGCTGCGGCTTGGTGTCAAGCGCAGCCTTGATCGCCACCGCCGTCTTGGTGCCGAAGCCAGGGACCTGGGCGATGTCCTCCACCCGCGCTGTGCGGAGCTTTTTCAAGGAGCCGAAATGGGCCATCAAGGCCTTGCGGCGGACCTCACCCAGACCGGGCACCTCGTCCAGCAGCGACTCCACCATGGTCTTGCTGCGCCGCGAGCGGTGATGGGTGATCGCGAACCGGTGGGCCTCATCCCGAAGCCGCTGCAACAGATAGAGGCCCTCGCTGGTCCGCGGCAGGATGACCGGTTCCTCCTGGTCGGGCAGCCAGACCTCCTCCAGCCGCTTGGCCAACCCGCACAGAGCGACGTCGCGGATCCCTAGCTCCTCCAACGCCTGGGCGGCAGCCGCGACCTGCGGCGGGCCGCCGTCCACCACAATCAGGGCCGGCGCGTACGCGAACTTACGCGGCGCACCCGTGGTCGGGTCGATCAACATCGGTCCGTCCTCCGACCCGGTGCTGGCCTCAGCCGCCATCGAGGACCGATCATCAAGCAGCCGCTTGAACCGGCGGGTGATGACCTCGTGCATGGCGGCGACGTCATTCTGGCCGTCGACGCCCCGGATGACGAACCGGCGGTACTCACTCGTGCGCGGCAGCCCGTCCTCGAACACCACCATGGAGGCGACCACCTCGGTGCCCTGCAGGTTCGACACGTCGAAGCACTCGATCCGCAGCGGCGCGGTCGGTAGGTCGAGGGCCTCCTGGATCTCCTCCAGCGCTCGGTTACGGGTAGACAGGTCGCCAGCGCGGCTGGTCTTGTGCCTGATCAGCGTTTCGCTGGCGTTCCGGCTGACCGTCTCCATCAGCACCCGCTTGTCGCCTCGCTGTGGGACCCGGATCGAGACAGCGGATCCACGTCGCTGACTGAGCATGCGGGCCAGCGCCTGCTCCGCCGACGGTGCGGTCGGCACCAGGATCTCGCGCGGGATACTGGCCGGCTCGGACGCCGACCCGTCACCCAGGAGCTGGTCGGCATACAGCTGGACCAGGAACTTCTCGATCAGCTCGTCGGTACCGGCGTCGTCGACCCGGTCCGCGACCCATCCGCGCTCCCCCCGAACCCGCCCGCCGCGGACGTGGAAGATCTGCACAGCCACCTCCAGCGGATCCTCCGCCAAGGCGATCACATCGGCGTCCGTACCGTCTTGGAACACGATCGCGTTCTTCGAGGTCGCCTGCTGCAGCGCACCGATGTTGTCGCGCAGCCGGGCAGCGCGCTCATAGTCCTGCGAGTCGCTGGCCCGCTTCATCTCAGACTCCAGCCGCTTGATCAGCGGTGCGGCCTGACCGGCCATGAACTGACAGAAGTCATCGACGATCTCGCGGTGCTCGGCAGCGTCCACCCGGCCGATGCAGGGCGCCGAACACTTGTCGATGTAACCGAGCAGGCAGGGTCGCCCGATCTGCCGGTGGTTCTTGAACACCCCGGATGAGCAGGATCGCATCGGGAAGACCCGCAGCAGCAGGTCGACCGTCTCCCGGATCGCCCAGGCATGCGAGTACGGTCCGAAGTACCGGTTCCCCTTCTTCTTGGCGCCGCGGCCAACCATCACCCGGGGGAACTCCTCCGCCAGCGTGACAGCCAGCCACGGGTACGACTTGTCGTCGCGGTACTTCACGTTGAACCGGGGGTCGAACTCCTTGATCCAGGAGTACTCCAGCTGAAGTGCCTCAACCTCGGTCTGGACAACCGTCCAGTCCACCCGCGCCGCCGTCTTGACCATCGACTGGGTTCGATGATGCAAGCCGGCGAGGTCGGCGAAGTAGGAGTTGAGCCGGGACCGCAGGTTCTTCGCCTTCCCGACGTAGATCACCTGTCCGTGCTCGTCTGAGAATCGATAGACCCCTGGGTCCTCCGGGATCGAGCCCGGCGCAGGACGGTACGAGGAAGGGTCAGCCACCCATCAAGCCTAGGCGGCTCGGCTGACAGATCTCGATCCGAGTGCGACCTCGTGCTTCCGGGCTACATGCGGGCGCAGAACGCGGTAGGAATGCCACATGAAAACTGAGGCAGTCACCCAGAACGAGGGGTATCGATTGCTGGTGGCCGTCGGGCTGATCAGCTACGGGCTGGTGCACGCGGTAATCGCCTGGATCGCCCTGCAGCTTGCCTGGGGCGGCGGGGGCGGCGAGGCGTCCAGCCAAGGGGCCTTGACGCAGCTGGGCCGGCAGCCGCTGGGCAGCGTGCTGCTCTGGGTGGTCGCCGTTGGCATGTTCGCCCTGGTCGGGTGGCAGGTCCTTGAGGCGGCCGTGGGGTACGGCTGGATGGAGCAGACCAAGCGGCTCCGGAGGCGGATCTCCTCGGCCGTCCGAGCCCTGGTGTACCTGGCGATCGGCCTCAGCGCTGCGAAGGTCGCGCTCGGCGCTGGTCCTCAATCCGGCGACGAAGCGCAGGAGACGGTGACCTCCCGGTTGCTCGGGGCACCGTTCGGCCGGATTCTGGTGGTAGCTCTGGGGCTGGTGGTCATCGCCGTCGGAGTGCACCAGATCGTCAAGGCCGTGAAGAAGAAGTTCGTCGAGGAGCTTAGCGGTTCCGTCTCGCCCACCACGGTGAGGCTCGGCACGGCCGGTTACATCGCCAAGGGTGTCGCCCTGGCCATCGTCGGTGTGCTGTTCATCTGGGCGGCCGCAAGCTACGACCCCGACAAGGCAGGCGGCATCGACGCCGCGCTCAAGACGATCCGGGACCAGCCGTTCGGTAGCGTGCTGCTGACGGTGATGGCGCTCGGCATCCTCGCCTTCGGCCTCTACTGCTTCAACTGGGCCCGGAACGCACGGCGCTGACGGCGCCACGGTGGCTGCCGGGACATTAACGAGCCCCGGCAGCCGGCTGCCTGGTTCGGCCGCTCAGCCGGAGATGACGATGTTGTCCCCGGATTCGGTGAAGTTCACCGTGGGCAGAGGCTTCTGGGCCGGTCCACCCACCACGGACCCGTCGGTGATCGAGAACTTGCTGCCGTGGCAAGGGCACACGATCTGCTCCGCCTCGATCTTGTTCACCGCACACCCCTGGTGGGTGCAGGTGGCGGTGAAGGCCTTGAACTCGCCAGCCTTGGGTTGAGTGACGACGTACTTTTCCTGCAGCACCACGCCGCCTCCTTCGGGCACGTCCGTCTTCGTGACCGTTGCGCCAGCCGCGGCCTGCGCCGAGTTCGACGGGGCGGCCGGGGTTGCGGCGTCGCCGTCGGAGGAGCATCCGGCGAACGCGGCCGCCCCACCGCCCGCCAGGGCGACTAGGCCGGCGGTACGTAGGACGGTGCGCCGGGTTGCATTGGTCTGGGTGGATTTGGTCTCGAGATGGTCGGTCATGGCTAGGCCTCCAGGGGAAACTGCTCCGGTCAAGAAATACGAGACGATTCAAGCATTACAACCTGTCACTGCGCTGTGAGTTTGCAACATAGTCCGGTCAGTTGGCTCAGCTGGCCCGGCGGGCAGCCACCCTTCCTGAGTTCGTCGAGCTGGCGCGGGTCGCACTGCCGTTGGTAGAGCTGGCGCGGGTTGCGTTGGTGCCGCCCGACCCCGCGGTGGCACGACGGCTCGCCGCTGCTCTCGCCGCAGGGCGGGCGATCACCTTCTTAGCTGCGGCCTTTCTGGCTGGCGCCGTCTTAGCCGACACCTTCTTGGCGGCCGCCTTGGCCGCAGCCGCGTCGGCCTTGTCCTGCGCCTTCTTGGCCGCCGTCTCGGCCCTCTCCAACGCCTTCTTCGCCGCCTTGGTCAGCGGCCTGCCGGGCGGCAGCAGCAGGGGTTGGGGTGGTCCGACCGGTACCTCACGCCCCTGGAGGATCGGCCTGAGGAAGGTACCGGTATGGGACTCGGGAACGTTCGCAATCTCCTCCGGAGTCCCCTCCGCCACCACCATGCCGCCCCGCGAACCGCCTTCGGGACCCATGTCGATCAGCCAGTCGGCGGTCTTGATCACGTCCAGGTTGTGCTCGATCACCACCACGGTATTCCCGGCGTCCACCAGCCGGCCGAGTACACCCAACAGCTTGCGGATGTCCTCGAAGTGCAGGCCGGTGGTGGGCTCGTCCAGCACATACAGGGTGCGGCCGGTGGAACGCTTCTGCAGCTCACTGGCCAGCTTCACCCGCTGCGCCTCGCCGCCGGACAGTGTCGGCGCCGGCTGTCCTAGCCGAACGTAACCGAGGCCGACGTCCACCAGCGTCCGCAGGTGCCGGGCGATCGACGGCAGCGCTGCGAAGAACTCGACCGCCTCCTCGATCGGCATATCGAGCACTTCGGCGATGGTCTTGCCCTTGTAGTGCACCTCCAAAGTCTCCCGATTGTAGCGGGCACCGTGGCACACCTCGCACGGACCGTACACGTCCGGCAGGAAGTTCATCTCGATCTTGATGGTGCCGTCACCGGTGCAGTTCTCGCACCGGCCACCCTTCACGTTGAACGAGAAGCGGCCGGGCTGGTAGCCACGAACCTTGGCCTCCGGGGTCTCGGCGAAGAGCCTGCGCACGTGGTCGAAGACGCCGGTGTACGTGGCCGCGTTGGACCGGGGAGTCCGGCCGATCGGCGACTGGTCGACATGGATGATCTTGTCGATCTGATCCGCTCCGGTGATCGAGCGGTGCCGACCCGGCACCTCCCGAGCGTTGTAGATCCGCTTCGCCAGGGCCGTGTACAAGATGTTGTTCACCAGGGTCGACTTGCCGGACCCCGAGACGCCGGTGACTGCGACCAGCTGGCCCAGTGGGAAGGACACACTGACGTTCTGCAGGTTGTGCTCGACGGCGTTGTGGACGGTGATCTCCCGCCCGGGGACCCGTGGCCGGCGCGCCTCCGGGAACGGGATCGACCGGCGGCCGGACAGGTAGGCACCGGTCAGCGACTCCTCGCTGTCCAGCAGCTCCTGCACCGGGCCGGACACCACCACGTGTCCGCCGTGCTCGCCTGCACCCGGGCCGATGTCGACCGCCCAGTCGGCGGTCATGATCGTATCCTCGTCGTGCTCAACCACGATCAGGGTGTTGCCCAGGTCGCGGAGCCGCACCAGAGTCTCGATCAGCCGACGGTTGTCCCGCTGGTGCAGCCCAATGCTGGGCTCGTCCAGCACATACAGCACCCCGACCAGCCCGGACCCGATCTGGGTGGCCAGCCGGATGCGCTGTGCCTCGCCGCCCGACAGGCTCCCGGTGGGACGGCTCAGTGACAGATAGTCCAGGCCGACGTCGAGGAGGAACTTCAGCCGCTCGTTGATCTCCTTCAGCACCCGCTCGGCGATCTGCCGCTCACGCTCAGACAGCTCCAAGGTCGACAGGAAGGCCGCGGCGGCGTCGATCGACATCGACGAGACCTCGGCAATGTTCTTGCCGCCCACGGTGACCGCGAGCGAGGTGGGTTTCAGCCGTGCACCGTGACAGGCATGGCAGGGCACCTCACGCATGTAGCCGGCGAACCGCTCCCGCGAGGTGTCGGTCTCCGCCTCGGCATGACGACGCTCGATGTAGGAGACGATGCCCTCGAACTTGGCGTTGTAGCTGCGTTCGCGACCGTACCGGTTGCGGTACTTGACGTGGACCTGGTCACCGACGCCGTACAGCAGCAGCTTGTGCGCGCGTTCGGGCAGCTGGCGCCACGGCACGGTGGTGCTGAACTTCTCCGTCTGCGCCAGCGCGTCGATCAGCCGGATGAAGTAGTCAGCGACGTGCGCGGAGGCCCACGGTGCGATCGCACCTTCGACCAGGCTCTTCTCGTCGTCCGGGACCACCAGGTCCGGATCGACCTCCATCCGGGTGCCGATGCCCGAACACTCCGGACACGCACCCCAGGGGCCATTGAACGAGAAGGCGCGTGGCTCCAGCTCATCGATGCCGATGTCATGCTCGTTCGGGCAGGCCATCTTCTCGGAGTAGCGACGCTCGCGCATCGGGTCCTTGGGGTCGAGGTCGACGAAGTCGATCGTCACCACACCCTGCGCCAGCTCCAGCGCCGTCTCCACCGAGTCCGTCAGCCGCTGTTTCACCGTGCTCTTCACTGCGAGCCGGTCGACGATCACGTCAATTGAGTGCTTCTTCTGCTTGTCCAGCGTCGGCGGCTCGGTCAGCGCGATGATCTCGCCGTCCACTCGGGCACGGCTGAACCCCTGTCCGGCCAGCTGCCGGAAAAGCTCGACGTACTCCCCCTTCCGTCCGCTGACCACCGGGGCCAGCACCTGGAAGCGGGTGCCCGGCTCCAGGGCCATCAACCGGTCGACGATCTGCTGCGGCGACTGCCGACTGATCGGCTCACCGCAGATCGGGCAGTGCGGGCGGCCCGCGCGGGCATAGAGCAGGCGCAGGTAGTCGTACACCTCGGTGATGGTGCCGACGGTGGAGCGAGGGTTGCGGCTGGTCGACTTCTGGTCGATGGACACGGCCGGGGACAGACCTTCGATGAAGTCCACGTCCGGCTTGTCCATCTGACCGAGGAACTGCCGGGCGTACGCCGAGAGTGACTCCACGTAGCGCCGCTGGCCCTCGGCGAAAATGGTGTCAAAGGCAAGGCTCGACTTGCCGGACCCGGACAGGCCGGTAAAGACGATCAGTGCATCCCGAGGCAGATCGAGGGAGATGTTGCGGAGATTGTGCTCGCGGGCACCACGGACGATGAGACGGTCTGTCACAGGAATCATGGTATGTGGGAGCACTGACAAATCCCCGGTCGAGGGCGGTGAGGTGGGATACACCCGTCCTCGCTGTCAGTGCCGAGGTCTAGGTTGAGCCTCATGAACTCGTCGGAGCCGAACCCGACCGACGCCGCGCAGCCGGCGACTTCCGACCCCCGAACGGACCAGCTGGAGGCGGTCCGGGAGTTGGTGACGCACGCCACCCAGCAACTGCTCGGCGACACCATCACGGTCAGTGACGAAGACTGGCGAGCAGCCAGCCGGCTGCCCGGTTGGAGCCGCGCGCACGTGGCGTCCCATCTCGCCCGGCAGGCCGACGCTCTGGGGCGGCTGGTGGAGGGAGCACGGCTTGGTGAGCGCCGTGAGATGTACCCCGACCCTGGTCAGCGTGACGCTGAGATTGAGGACGGCGCCGGCCGCCTCGGTCTCGAGCTCCAGATCGATCTGGACACCTCTGCCGGCCGGCTCTCCGCCGGATTCGACCAGCTCGACCAGGCCGACGGCTGGGATGCAGTCGTGGAGCTGCGAGGCGGAATCCAGGTGCCGGCCCGGTTGCTACCGCTGGCGCGGCTGACGGAGGTCGTCTTGCATCACGTCGACCTCGACATCGGCTTCACTGTCGACGACATCGACGAACAAACCTCTGAATGGCTTCTGGAGTGGTCCGCCTTCCGACTCCGAAACCGTGACGAGTTTCCGACCCTGTTGCTGACATCCACATCGGGCTTCACCATCACCGTCGGCAGCGCGGGACCACCACTGCCCGTGCAGGGGACGAGCGCGCAGTTGCTGGGCTGGCTGACCAGCAGGGCCGGTGACCAGCAGCTCAGCGGTGCGCAGGGGCTGGTCCTGCCATCGTTCTGACTCCACCTGATAAGAAAGGACCGCCATGACCGGTCTTGGACACGTCGAACCCTCAGGGCCTCCCCTGGTCCGCGACCTCGGAGGCGATGTCACCCTGACCAAGCTTTCGGTGGGATCGATGGACAACAACGCGTACCTCTTGCGGGCGGGTGACGCGTCGCTGCTGATCGACGCCGCCGCCGAACCGGAGCGGTTGCTGGCGACCATCGGCGACCAGCCGCCGCAGGCCATCGTGACCACCCACCGTCACGCCGACCACTGGCAGGCGCTGGCCGACGTCGCGGCCTCGACCAGGGCACGCCTGATCGCCGGACGACCCGACGTCGACGCGATCGCCACCGGCGCCTGGGTGGAGGATCTCAGCGGGGTCTGGGACGGCGACCAGATCGACCTCGGCGCGCAGACCCTGGAGGTCATAGGCCTGGTCGGGCATACCCCGGGTTCGATCGCGCTGGCCTATCGCGACCCGTCCGGGACTGCGCACCTGTTCACTGGCGACAGCCTGTTCCCGGGTGGCCCGGGCAAGACGCGTTCCCCGGAGGACTTCAGCTCCCTGATCAGCGACCTCGAACAGAAGGTCTTCGACCGCTTCGGTGACGACACCGTGGTCTATCCAGGCCATGGTGATGACACAACGCTGGGCGCCGAGCGGCCGCAGCTGGCGGAATGGCGCAAGAGGGGTTGGTAGCGGTACGGCCGAGGGCCTACTGCACCCATACCTAGCTTTCTGACCCTGGATCGGTTTTGGGCGCCGAAGCGCGGGTACCCGCAGACCCAGTGGATGAGGCGTCCTCTCGGGAACCTCGCCCAGTGGGGTGTGGGCTTAACCTCCACTGGTAGAGGCGGGGGGACGCGTCCCACGCTGCTGGCGTCCCACAGAGCCAGCTGTGCGGCGGCTTCACCGCGCCCGCCACGCTGATCGCCGCCGACGTACACGTCGGTCCCGTTCACGGCGACGGCGAAGCAGTCCGACGGCAGGGACGGAGCCTCTCGGACCAGAAGTCGTCTGAGGATCCCGCCCGGCCGCGGAGCGCGCCGGTGGCGCGCGGCTCCGCTCTGGGTGTCCGCGGGCGCAGAAGTCCCCGAGCGTGTCGAGCCCGAGCCGCAACGTGGCACCGTGGGCGGGAGCCGTCAAAGGAGTGATTTCGCTGATAGAGAAACGCGGGAAGAAATTGACCTCACCCAGCCTTGAGTCTATGTCGCTCAAGTTTGGCGAGCGACCTCATTTTTGGAGGCTAAGTTCATGTCGACAACCCCGTTACCTGTTCTGTTCTTGACCGACCTCGTCGTGCTGCCCGGCATGGTCGTACCCGTCGAGCTCGACGACGCCAGCCGCGCTGCGGTTGACGCCGCCCGCTCTGGTAGCAACGACCAGCTGATCGTCGCCCCCCGGCTGGAGGACCGCTACGCCTCGCACGGCGTGGTGGCGTCAATCGTCCAGGTCGGACGGCTCGCCAACGGTGAGCCCGCTGCCGTAGTACGCGCCGAGCGGCGTGTGCGGATCGGCGCCGGCGTGTCCGGGCCGGGCGCTGCCCTGTGGGTCGAAGCCGAGGAGATCGAGGAGAGTCCCGCCGACTCCGAAGCGGTCCGTACGTTGGCCGCCGAGTACAAGTCGCTCGTAGTCGCAACCCTGCAGCGCCGTGACGCCTGGCAGGTCATCGACACGGTGAACCGGGTCACCGACCCGTCGGCGCTGGCCGACCTGGCCGGCTACGCCCCGTACCTGACCGACAACCAGAAGCGTCAGCTGCTGGAGACGCCTGACATCACCGAGCGGCTGACCGTCCTGCTGCAGTGGACCAAGGACCACATCGCCGAAGTGGAGGTCAACGACAAGATCGCCGACGACGTCCGGGACGGGATGGAGAAGAGCCAGCGCGAGTTCCTGCTCAAGCAGCAGCTGGCGGCGATTCGTAAGGAGCTCGGCGAGGACGAGCCCGACGGCGCCGGTGACTACCGGACCCGGGTCGAAGAGGCCGATCTGCCCGACGAGGTCCGCAAGGCGGCGCTCCGCGAGGTGGGCCGGCTGGAGCGCGCCAGTGACCAGAGCCCGGAGTCGGGCTGGATCCGTACCTGGCTGGACACCGTCCTCGATCTGCCCTGGACCACCCGGACCACCGACTCGACCGATGTGACCGCGGCTCGGGCAGTCCTGGATGCGGACCACCACGGCCTGGAGGACGTCAAGGACCGCATCGTCGAGTACCTGGCCATCCGCTCTCGCCGCGCGCAGCGTGGCCTGGAGGTCGTGGGCGGCCGTGGCTCCGGTGCCGTGATGGCACTGGTCGGTCCTCCCGGAGTGGGCAAGACCTCCCTCGGCGAGTCGGTGGCCCGTTCGCTTGGCCGTAAGTTCGTCCGGGTTGCCCTCGGTGGCGTGCGGGACGAGGCCGAGATCCGTGGCCACCGCCGTACCTATGTCGGGGCGCTGCCGGGTCGGATCGTCCGGGCCATCAGTGAAGCCGGTTCAATGAACCCGGTGGTGCTGCTGGACGAGATCGACAAGGTGGGCTCGGACTACCGCGGTGACCCGAGCGCGGCTCTGCTGGAGGTCCTAGACCCGGCGCAGAACCACACCTTCCGCGACCACTACCTCGAGGTGGACCTGGACCTGTCCGACGTACTGTTCCTGGCCACGGCCAACGTGCTGGAGACAATCCCGCAGGCCCTGCTGGACCGGATGGAGGTCGTGACTCTGGACGGCTACACCGAGGACGACAAGATCGCTATCGCCCGCGACTTCCTGCTGCCACGACAGCTCGGTCTGTCGGCGCTCACCGCGGACGAGGTGACTATCTCCGAGGCGGCGCTGCGCGAGATCGCGGCCAACTACACCCGCGAGCCGGGCGTACGGCAGCTCGAACGGCTGCTGGCCAAGGCACTCCGCAAGGCGGCCACCCGGATGGTCAGCAACCCCGACCAGACCACAGTGGCGATCGACGCAGCCAACCTGCGCGACTTCCTGGGTCGGCCACGGTTCACCCCGGAGGCGCACGAGCGGACCGCGGTCCCGGGTGTGTCCACCGGTCTGGCCGTGACCGGGATGGGCGGCGATGTGCTGTTCATCGAGGCCGGCGCAGTGGACGGCAACGCTGGTCTGACGCTGACCGGACAGCTCGGCGACGTGATGAAGGAGTCGGCACAGATCGCTCTTTCGTACGTACGCGCGCACGCGGCCGAGCTGGGCATCGCGGATGTGTCGGTGCTGGACCGCAGCATCCACGTCCACGTACCGGCCGGCGCCGTTCCCAAGGACGGGCCGTCAGCCGGGGTCACCATGGTGACCGCGCTGACCTCCCTGGCCCTGGGACGTCCGGTCCGCTCCGACGTCGGGATGACCGGCGAGGTGACCTTGAACGGGCGGGTGCTGCCGATCGGTGGCGTCAAGCAGAAGCTGCTGGCCGCCCAGCGGGCTGGGCTGACCACGGTCTTCGTGCCCAAGCGCAACGAGCCTGACCTCGACGAGGTACCGGCCGACGTGTTGGAGGCGATCGACGTACGGCTGGTCTCCGACGTGGCCGAACTGGTCCGGAGCGCGATCGAGGCACCGGCCGGAGCCCAGGTAGGCATCACCGCCGCCGCCTGAACCGGCACCTAAAAGAACCCGCCGACTAGTCAGCTCCGCGACGGCACGCCGCCAAAACTGCGGAAAATCTGACTAGTCGGCGGGGTTTTTGGCGCCTGGGGTCAGTGCGAGTTGTCCAGGGCGGCGGCTTTTTGGTCGTTCCCGGCCTTGACCAGGCTGGCGACGGTGGTGACGGCCAGGGTGACGACGATGACCGTCAGCGACAGCCAGATCGGGATCTCCAGGGACGGCAGTCCGAGCTTGGTGTCCAGGTGGTACTCGTGCACGGCGTGCAGGACGAGCTTGACACCGATGAACGCCAGGATCACCGACAGCCCCAGTGAGAGGTAGACGAGCTTGCGCAGCAGCCCACCGATCAGGAAGTAGAGCTGCCGGAGCCCCATCAGGGCGAACACGTTTGCGGTGAAGACCAGGTACGGCTCCTGGGTCAGACCGTAGATGGCCGGGATGGAGTCCAGCGCGAACAGCAGGTCGGTGCTGCCGAGAGCGATGATGACGAACAGCATCGGCGTGATCAGGCGGCGGCCACCCTCAACGATGGTCAGCTTGGTGCCATGGAACTCTTCGGTGGACTTGAAGTGCTTCTTCACGTACCGCATCGCCGGGTTGTCCGGCGCCTCGTCATCGTCGTCGTGGTTCCGGTAGTCCACCACCAGCTTGACAGCGGTGTAGATGAGGAAAGCCCCGAAGACGAAGAAGATCCAGCTGAACCGGTCGATCGCAGCCGCCCCGAGGGCGATGAAGATGCCACGGAACACCAGCGCCAGGATGATTCCCACCATCAGCGCGAACTGCTGCAGATGTCTGGGCACCTTCAGCTTGGCCATGATGATGACGAAGATGAACAGGTTGTCGATCGACAGGCTGTACTCAGTGAGCCAGCCAGCAAAAAACTCGCCAGCGTATCGAGGCCCCGAGATAGCCCAGATGGCAAGCCCGAAGGCGACGGCGAGCCCGACGAAGATGCCGATGAAGATGCCGGCTTCCTTCATCGACGGTTCGTGCGGACGGCGGCCGATGATGAAGACGTCGACGGCCAGGATGGCGACCATCACCGCAACGGTGATGATCCAGGCATACAGGTGCACATGCATGGGAAGTGGGGCCCTTTCGAGGGTAGTCCGAGAGGCGGATCTCGGAGGTCTCTTCCGCTAGCAGTACTAGCCGTGACACCGGGAGCCCTCGAAACGAGTCAGAGGGCGATCCGTGATGACGATGCCGACGCGGGGGAATACTCCCCTCCGGGTCCAACTATCCCAGGTCTGGCCAGCAAAGGGAAAACTCCGTCCGAAGCTGAGCCGTTACCGGCTCGCTTCCAGCATCTGACGGAGCTCCTTTTTCAGCTCCGAGATCTCGTCTCGGAGCCGGGCCGCCACCTCGAACTGCAGGTCTGCGGCTGCGGCGTGCATCTGGTTGGTCAGCTCCTGCACCAGGTCGGCCAGGTCGCCGGCGGGCATCCCGGCCAGCTCCCGAGCATGCGCACCAACTTCCTTGCTGCCCAGCGCCGGCACCGGCGACTTGCGTCGCCCGTTCTTCCCGGCCAGCAGGCTCTCGGTGTCGGCGTCCTCTCGGGCGAGCATGTCGGTGATGTCAGCGATCTTCTTCTGCAGCGGCTTCGGGTCGATGCCGTGCTCCTTGTTGTAGGCCACCTGCTTCTCGCGGCGACGGTTGGTCTCCTCGATCGCCGCCTCCATCGAGTCGGTCACCTTGTCGGCGTACATGTGCACCTGCCCGGAGACGTTACGGGCAGCGCGGCCGATGGTCTGGATCAGACTCTTGGCGCTGCGGAGGAAGCCCTCCTTGTCCGCGTCCAGGATCGCCACCAGGGACACCTCGGGCAGGTCCAGGCCCTCCCGGAGCAGGTTGATACCGACCAGCACGTCGTACTCGCCCATCCGCAGCTCACGCAGCAGCTGGATCCGCTGCAGGGTGTCGACCTCGGAGTGCAGGTAGCGGGTCCGGATGCCGTGCTCCAGCAGATAGTCGGTCAGGTCCTCGGCCATCTTCTTGGTCAGCGTGGTCACCAGCACCCGCTCGGACCTGTCCGCCCGGAGCTTGATCTCACCCATCAGGTCGTCGATCTGGCCCTGGGTCGGCTTGATGATGACTTCGGGGTCGATCAGCCCGGTCGGGCGGATCAGCTGCTCCACAAAACCGTCGGACTTCGCCAGCTCGTAGTTGCCCGGTGTCGCGGACAGGTACACGGTCTGCCCGATCCGCTCGGTGAACTCCTCGAACCGGAGCGGCCGGTTGTCCATCGCACTCGGCAGCCGGAACCCGTGGTCGACCAGCGTCCGCTTCCGTGACATGTCACCCTCGTACATGCCGCCGATCTGCGGCACCGTCACGTGCGACTCGTCGATGACCAGCAGGAAGTCCTCGGGGAAGTAGTCCAGCAGGCAGTTCGGCGGGGTGCCCGGCCCGCGACCGTCGATGTGCCGGGAGTAGTTCTCGATACCCGAGCAGGTGCCGATCTGCCGCATCATCTCGATGTCGTAGCTGGTCCGCATCCGAAGCCGCTGCGCCTCCAGCAGGTGCTGTCCCCGCTCCAGCTCCGTCAGCCGGTCCGCCAGCTCAGACTCGATGCCCCCGATGGCGCGCTCCATCCGCTCGGGTCCGGCCACGTAGTGGCTGGCCGGGAAGAGATAGACCTCGGTGTCCTCGGTCACCACCTCGCCGGTGAGCGGGTGCAGGGTGCTGAGTCGCTCAATCTCGTCACCGAAGAACTCGACCCGGACAGCCAGCTCCTCATACATGGGGTAGACCTCAAGGGTGTCTCCGCGGACCCGGAAGGTGCCGCGGGTCCCGGCGAGGTCGTTGCGCGCGTACTGGATGCCCACCAGGCGACGGAGCAGCGCGTCCCGGTCGATCTCCTGGCCGACCCGCAGTCGGACCATCCGGTCCACGTACTCCTGCGGCGTGCCGAGGCCATAGATGGCCGAGACCGTCGCAACGACGATCACGTCGCGGCGGGTCAGCAGGGAGTTGGTGGCGGAGTGCCGTAGCCGTTCCACCTCCTCGTTCAGCGAAGAGTCCTTCTCGATGTAGGTGTCCGTCTGCGGGACGTACGCCTCCGGCTGGTAGTAGTCGTAGTAGGAGACGAAGTACTCCACCGCATTCTTGGGGAAGAACTGGCGCAGCTCGTTGGCGAACTGCGCAGCCAGCGTCTTGTTGGGCTGCATCACCAGGGTGGGCCGCTGCACCTTCTCCACCAGCCACGCCATCGTGGCGGTCTTGCCGGTGCCGGTCGCTCCCAGCAGCACCACGTCCTGCTCCCCGGCCCTGATCCGCTGCTCCAGCTCGACGATCGCCTGCGGTTGGTCACCGGACGGGTCGAAGTCGCTCTCGACCCTGAACGGGGCGACAGTACGTTGCAGATCAGTGAGCGCGCGCATGACTACGAGCGTACGTCGGCCCGCCGACAGTTTGCCAAGCCCGAGCGGTCCGGCCTCACCAGCTTCCCACCGGCTTGTTCAGCCTGGTGCTGCGATCCCCACCCGCGCCAAGAGGTCAGCTCTTCGAGGCCAGATCTGGAAGCCTCGTCCAGAAATCGTCCACCTGTGCCGCCAGCTGCTCCGGAGTGCCGTTGTTGTCCAACACCACATCGGCGGCGGCGAGCCGGGCCTCGCGAGCGGCCTGCGCCGCAATCCTGGCCTGTGCATCCTCGGTGGAGAGCCCATTGCGGATACGCAGCCGGTCCAGCTGCCGGTGCTGGTCCACATCGACAACCAGGCAGATGTCGAAGGCGCGCTGCTGCCCGGTCTCGACCAGGAGTGGGATGACATGGACGACAACGGCGTCCTCGGGTGCCGACTTCTCGATCTCGGCCGCCCGAGCGCGTACGGCGGGATGAATGATCGACTCGAGGTCCCGCCGTGCCGCCGAGTCCGCGAAGACGATGGTGCCGAGGGCGGCGCGGTCCAGCGACCCGTCCGCGGCCAGTACATCGGCGGTGAACCGGTCCACGATGGCGTCCAGCCCCGGCGTACCAGGGAGCACCACCTCGCGTGCCAACACGTCAGCGTCGATCAGCACTGCCCCGTGTTCGGCGAGCCGCTCGGCTACAGCCGTCTTGCCCGAAGCGATTCCACCGGTCAGCCCGACACGCACCATGAAGGCACCCTAATGCCGGCGTTGACCGGCTCCGTCTTGCCCGCCCCCACCGATGGCACCGTCGTCCGGACATGACAAAGCCCGCGCACCAGCAGGTGCGCGGGCTTCGTGTCGGCTCAGTTACCGCCGGTGAGCTTGTCCCGGAGTGCCTGCAGAGCCTCGTCCGAGGCCAGCGAACCCTCCGGAGCCGTGGCCGGCGTGGCGGCCGTACCGGCATCCGACGTGGACGAGGAGTAGGTCGTCGGTCCCGCAGCTGCGGCACCGTCGGCGTTCTCTGCTTCCTCGACCTGCTTCTTGTGCGCTTCCCAGCGAGCGTGAGCCTCGGCGTACTGGGTCTCCCAGGCCGCGCGCTGCTCGTCGTAGCCTTCGAGCCATTCGCCCGTCTCCGGGTCGAAGCCCTCCGGGTACAGGTAGTTGCCCTGCTCGTCGTAGGACGCAGCCATGCCGTACAGAGTGGGGTCAAAGTCGTCGGCCGTGGCGTCCACGCCCTCGTTCGCCTGCTTCAGCGACAGCGAGATACGACGACGCTCGAGGTCGATGTCGATGATCTTGACCATGACATCGTCGTTGACCTGGACGACCTGCTCGGGAATCTCGACGTGACGCTCGGCGAGCTCGGACACGTGGACCAGGCCCTCGATGCCCTCCTCGACCCGCACGAACGAACCGAACGGGACCAGCTTGGTGACCTTGCCGGGCACGATCTGACCGATCTGGTGCATGCGTGCAAACGCCTGCCACGGGTCTTCCTGGGTCGCCTTGAGCGACAGCGAGACGCGCTCGCGGTCCATGTCGACATCCAGCACCTCGACGGTGACTTCCTGGCCGACCTCGACAACCTCGCTCGGGTGGTCGATGTGCTTCCAGGACAGCTCCGAGACGTGCACCAGGCCGTCGACTCCACCAAGATCGACGAAGGCGCCGAAGTTGACGATGGAGGACACGACACCCTTGCGGATCTGGCCCTTCTGGAGCTGGGTGAGGAAGTTCTGGCGGACCTCGGACTGGGTCTGCTCAAGCCAGGCGCGACGGGACAGGACCACGTTGTTGCGGTTCTTGTCCAGCTCGATGATCTTGGCCTCGAGCTCCATGCCGACGTACGGCTGGAGGTCGCGGACTCGACGCATCTCGACCAGCGAGGCGGGCAGGAAGCCGCGCAGGCCGATGTCGATGATCAGACCGCCCTTGACAACCTCGATCACGTGGCCGGTGACAACGCCGTCCTCTTCCTTGATCTTCTCGATCGTTCCCCAGGCGCGCTCGTACTGAGCCCGCTTCTTGGAGAGGATCAGCCGGCCTTCTTTGTCCTCTTTCTGCTGGACAAGTGCCTCGATCTCATCGCCGACGCTGACGACCTCGAACGGGTCGACATCGTGCTTGATGGAGAGTTCCTTGGAAGGAATAACACCTTCGGTCTTGTAGCCGATGTCGAGCAGAACTTCGTCTCGGTCGACCTTGACAACGGTTCCGGTGACGATGTCACCGTCGTTGAAGTACTTAATGGTTGCGTCGATGGCAGCAAGAAAAGCTTCGGGTGAGTCGAAGTCGTCGATTGCGACCTGCGGCGGTGCCTCTAGGGAGGACGTCATGTAGTAGGGCTCCGTTAGTGGATATCTATGGGTACCGTGTGTGCTGCAGCCCGATCCGTAGAAGCCGAGGATCAACTGCTGCTGACTACTGACCGACCCATACGAGCGCGACCTACTCCGTCTGAGATCGCGCAGGCCACAGCGACGGTCCAGACTATCAATTCCGGTGAATTGCGGTCAATTCGGCCACATTTTCCTTAGCCCGAACTCGCTCAACGGCCCATCGCGTATCCCTGGTTCCCGCGCGGGTTGGCCGCTGCGCCGAGCTCGCCCGTCCGCGGGTCGCGGGTCACCGCCGACAGCCGCCCCAGGCTCCAGTCACCCGCCAAGGTCACTCGGTGGCCGCGCTCGATCAGGCCGGCAATCACCTCGGCGCCGAGCCGGTCCTCCACCACGGTACCGGCCCTGGTCCAGGTCCGCGGCCAGAAGGAGCCCGCCATCGCCGTGGTGTGCAACGTCGGAGCGTCGATCGCCTGCTGAGGCGTGTACCCGCCGACCAGGGTGCGCAGCAGGTACACCAGCTGCCACTGGTCCTGCTGGTCGCCACCCGGGGTACCCAGCGCCGACACCGGCACGCCATCCTTGAGCAGGATGGTCGGACTCAGGGTGGTACGGGGCCGCCGGCCGGGGCGCACCGCTGACGGCGACGCCGGGTCCAGCCAGGTCATCTGCAACCGCGACCCTAGCGCGAAGCCGAGCCCAGGGATGTGCGGCGAGGACTGCAGCCAGCCGCCGGATGGGGTCGCCGAGATCATGTTGCCCCACCGGTCGACGACATCGATATGGCACGTGTCGCCCCTGGTGTCCCCGGTCTTGCCGACGGTCGGCTCGCCGGTCCCGGCGGCAGCCTTCGCTGGCCCCTCCTCTAGCAGCGGCGGGATGAAGGGCTGGTAGCCCTCGACCCGGCCTGGGCTGGGCTCGGTGGAGGCCCGGTCCGTGATCAGGGCACGGCGCTGCTCGGCGTACTCGGTGGACAGCAGGGTGTCGATCGGAACCGGCTGCTCGTCGGGTCCGGGGTCGCCGTAGTAGGCGTCCCGGTCGGCGAAGGCGAGCTTCAGCGCCTCCAGCATGTGGTGCGCACCGGCCACCGTCTGCGGGTCGAGCTGGTCGTCGTCGTAGCCCTCCAAGATCTTCAGCGCCTGGAGAAGAACCGGGCCCTGGCCCCAGGGGCCCATCTTGGCCACGGTGTAGCCGCGGAAGTTGGCCGTCAGCGCCGGCTCCCAGCTGGCGCGGTGCCGGGCGAAGTCCTCGCGGTCGATGACGGCCGCGTGCCGGGTTCCCGACGAGTGCTGGTGCGGAACCGACAGGAACGCCGTGGCGGCCTCAGGGACAAAGCCGGTGCTCCACTCCGTCCGCGCGGCCTCGATCCGGTCCGTCCTGCTGCCCTGTGAGGTTCCGGCGGCGATCAGACGTCGGAGCACCGAGGCGTAGGCGGGGTTGGTCATCAGCTCGTCGGTGGGGCGTGGCTGGCCGTCGACCAGCCAGAAGTCGGCCGAGCTGGGCCAGTGGTCGGTGAACAGCTGGCGGACGGCGTTCACGGTGCCGGCCACCTGCGGGACCAGCGGATACCCATGGACGGCGTAGTCGAGCGCATAGCTCAGGACATCGGCCAGCTCGAAGGTGCCGTGCTCGGCCAGCAGCAGCAGCCAGGCTTCCACGGCCCCCGGTACCGTGGCCGCCAACCCGCCGGCGCCCGGGACGGAGTCCAAACCCTCGTCCAGGAAGTGCGCAATGGTGGCCCGCTGCGGGGCGGGGCCTTGTCCGACCAGCACCACCGGCGCGGGGTTGCCGGCGGTGGCTACGAGCGCGGTCAGGTCACCGCCCGGCCCGTTGAGGTGCGGCTCGACCAGATGCAGCACGAAGGCCGCCGCGACGGCGGCGTCGAAGGCGTTGCCGCCCCGCTCCAGCACCGACTGGGCGGTTCCGGTGGCCACCCAGTGGGTGGTGGCGCACATCCCGAAGGTGCCGCGCAGGTCCGGTCGGGTGGTGAGGCGCGGAGCCGGAGTGAACATGGGGTCCTGACTGAGTCCGGGGCGGGTGGAGGCCGGGGCGGGTGTGGTTAGTGCGCAGCGTCGTGCCAGGAGCGGCCGACACCGACGGACACGTCGAGCGGGACGCTCATCTCCACCGCATGCCCCATCTTGTCTCGCACCAGCTCCTCCAGTGCCTCCCGCTCCCCCGGCGCGATCTCGAACACCAGCTCGTCGTGCACCTGAAGGAGCATCCGGCTGCGCATCCCCGCGGCGTCGAGGGCGCGCTCTACGTCGAGCATGGCCACTTTGATGATGTCGGCAGCCGAGCCCTGGATGGGAGCGTTCAAAGCCATCCGTTCGGCCATCTCCCGGCGCTGCCGGTTGTCGCTCATCAGGTCGGGCAGGTAGCGGCGCCGACCGAGCATGGTCTCGGTGAACTCGGTCCGGCGGGCATCGGCTACCAGCGACTGGAGGTAGTCCCGGACCCCGCCGAACCGCTCGAAGTACTCGTCCATCAGCGCTTTCGCCTCGGACACCTCGATGGTGAGCTGCTGGCTCAGGCCGTACGCGCTCAGCCCGTACGCCAGCCCGTAGTTCATTGCCTTGATCTTGGCGCGCTCGGCCTGGTTGACGGCGCTCGGGTCCACCCCGAAGACCCGGGCCGCCGTCATGGTGTGGAAGTCGATGCCCGAGGTGAACGCCTCGATCAGGCTCTCGTCACCGCTGGCGTGGGCCATGATCCGCATCTCGATCTGGGAGTAGTCGGCCGACATCAGCGACTCGTACCCCGGGCCGACCACGAACGCCTCACGGATCCGGCGCCCGGCGTCGGTGCGGATCGGGATGTTCTGCAGGTTCGGGTCGGTGCTCGACAACCGGCCGGTCGCCGCGATCGTCTGCACGTAGGTGGTGTGGATCCGGCCGTCGTCGGCCACCGACTTGAGCAGCCCTTCCACTGTCTGCTTCAGCCGGATCGCGTCCCGGTGGATCAGCATCTGCGCCAGGAACGGATGTTCGGTCCGGACGTACAGCTGCTGCAGGGCCTCGGCGTCCGTGGTGTAGCCCGTCCGCGTCCTGCGTGTCTTCGGCATGCCGAGCTCGTCGAACAGCACGACCTGCAGCTGTTTGGGTGAGCCGAGGTTGATCTGCTTGCCGAGGACCCGGTACGCCTCGTCGGCCGCCTGGGTCACGGTGGCCCCAAACTCCGACTCCAAGGCATGCAGGTGGTCCAGGTCCACAGCGATGCCGGTCTGCTCCATCCGGGCCAGCGTCCGTAGCAGCGGAAGCTCGACTCCGCTCAGCAGCGGAGTCCCCTTGCGCTGCTCGACCTCGGCGTCCAGGGCGTCGGCCAGGTCGATCACCGCCCGTGCCCGAACCATCGCGGCTTCGGCGGCGACCGCGGCGCCCGAGTCGTCGTCGCCGAAGTCCAGAGCGAGCTGGTCGGACTCGGCCGCCTCGGCGGCCGTCTCGACCTTGAGCTCGCGTTTGAGGTACCGCACTGTCAGGTCTGCCAGGTCGAAGGTGCGTTGGTCCGGTCTGGTCAGGTAGGCGGCCAGCTGGGTGTCCGATGCCAGTCCGGCCAGATCCCAGCCACGGGACCAGACAGCCAGCAGCGGGCCCTTGGCATCATGCATCGCCTTCTTGTGCTCCGGTGCGGCCAGCCAGGCGGCCAACGCGTTCTCGTCGGCCGGTAGCAGCTCGGAGGTGTTCAGATACGCGGCCGCGCCGTCACTCGCCGCGAGTGCCAACGCAAGCAGGTCGCCCCGTCCGGAACCCCAGTGCCCAATGGCATCCACCCCGGTCCGGTCGCCGGTGGCGTGCTCGCTCAGCCAGGCCTCCAGCTCGCCCGGCTGCAGGATCGTGCCGGTCACCTCGAAGCCACCCTCGGGCGTCAGGTCCTCGGCGGGCAGCGTCTCCAGCAGCCGGTCCCGCAGCACCCGGAACTCCAGCCCGTCGAATAGCTGGTGGGTGGCCTCCCGGTTCCACGCCCGCCGTTCCAGCTCCTCGACCTTGATCGGCAGCTCGACATCGAGGATCAGAGCATTGACGGCGCGGTTGCGCCGGACGTCCTCGATCCGTTCCCGAAATGCCTCCGCCGCCTTGCCCTTGAGCTCGCCGGCGTGGATCAGCAGGTTCTCCAGGCCGTCGTAGGTGTCCAACCATTTGGCTGCGGTCTTCGGCCCCACCCCCGGTACGCCGGGAAGGTTGTCGCTGCTCTCCCCCACCAGCGCCGCCAGCTCGGGATAGCGGGTTGGCGCCACCAGATATCGCTCCTCCACCGTGGCCGGTGTCATCCGAGCAAGATCGGAGACGCCCTTGCGTGGGTAGAGCACGGTGGTCCGGTCCGACACCAGCTGGAACGCGTCCCGGTCACCGGAGCAGATCAGCACGTCGAAGCCGGCCGCCTCGGCCTGGGTGGTAAGAGTGGCGATGATGTCGTCGGCCTCGAAGCCCTCCTTCTGGACGTGCACGATATTGAGTGCGTCCAGGACCTCCTTGACCAGATCCACCTGGCCCTTGAACTCGTTCGGAGAGGTGGAACGGTTCGCCTTGTACTCGCTGTAGACCTCGGACCGGAAGGTCTGGCGCGAGACGTCGAAGGCGACGCCGAGATGGGTCGGGGCCTCGTCCCGCAGCACGTTGATGAGCATCGAGGTGAAGCCGAACACAGCGTTGGTGTGCTGACCAGTCTGGGTGGAGAAGTTCTCCACGGGCAGGGCGAAGAAGGCGCGGTAGGCAACGGAATGGCCGTCGATCAGCAGCAGCTTCGGTCGCTCGGTCCCTTGGTCGGAACTGGCCTCAGGGGTCGTCTTTGCGGTCGGCACGCTACGAACTCTATCCGCGGTCGCTGACAGTCCAGCCGCCAACGGGTACCCACAGCGATGGTGCTCGAGCACTACAGTTGACGCCCATGAGCGACCAGCCCGCGGTACCTGCATGGTTCTCCCGAATGCACAGCGCCCTGGACGTGAAGATGGGCCTTGAGGTGCAGGAGCTGACCCCCCAACGGGTGGTCGGACGGATGCCGGTCGAGGGCAACACGCAGCCGATGGGTCTGTGGCACGGCGGCGCCTCCTGCGTGCTGGCCGAAACCCTGGCCTCGATCGGCGCAGCTGCGCATGCCTACCCCGATCGAGTCGCCTTCGGCGTGGACATCAACGCCACCCACCATCGCTCCGCCGCAACCGGCTGGGTCACCGGTACTGCGACCGCGCTCCGTCTCGGCCGGACCGTCGCCATGTACGAGATAGTGATCGTCGACGAAAGCGACGAACGTCTCTGCACCGCCAGGGTGACCTGTCACGTCGCCGCCCCGCGCGCGCAGCGCGCCGACGCCGAGACACCGACCACCGACGGGTTGAGCAAAACCTTCGCAACGCCGACGAAATCTGTAACAAAGTCATAAATGACCGCCTGCGCCGGCTGGCGTCGCGCCATGATGAGGCCTCAATCACGCTGTGCGTGTGCTCAATCCGCGCGACGATCAAGATCCTCGAATGGAGAGCCGGATGACTCGCAGGACTCTGCTTCGGTTGGCGTTAGCGACAGCTGTGCTCGCTGTTCCGACAGGCTGCTCCGGCGCCGCAACCGAGTCCGCCCCTCCGGCGCAGACAACAGCTGCCCCGAGCACTGCCTCCCCAGCATCTCCGTCGGCAGCGCCACGCAAGGCAGACGACGAGCGACTCGCCGCTAAGGCGCTGGTGACAGCAAAGGACCTCGGCAAGCCATGGATCAAGCCCAAGTCAGTGAACAGCACCGGCAGCAAGGGCGAGCTGTGTCCCGGCAAGCCGAACGTGGACGGCCACCTCAAGCCGCTGGCCGGGTCCCGGGCGGGGCTTGTGCAGGGCAAGCAGACCGGAGCGAACATCGGCGTGTTCACCATCCGCACCTACCCCGAACCGCCGGCATCGACCTTCGGCAAGGCGTGGGAGCGGGCCACCGCGGCGTGCACCAAGTACCAGGACGCCGCCAAGCTGTACGTGGTCACCACGTCGGAGGGCCCTACCTCGGTATCAGGCGCGGACGAGACCTTCGCCCGGGTGGAGCGGATCTACTACGACGCCGACCACAAGTTGCTGGCCTATGCCCGGCAGATCCTCGCTGCCCGTCAGGGCCGGGTGGTCAGCGAGGTCGAGTACGCCTTCCTGACCACGAAGGCTGACCCGAAGGGCAAGGACTTCACCACCACCGAGAAACTGCTCTCGACGCAGCTGGCGAAGACGTCCTCGGTCTTCGGGCAGTAAGCCGCCCGCGCGCACCGCGCAGCTAGAACGGGTCAGTCCTCGCCGAGATAGGCCTTCCGGACAGCTTCGTCCACCAGCAGGTTCTTGCCGGAGTCCTGCAGAACGATCTTGCCGACTTCCAGCACGTATCCGTAGTCCGCCAGGGACAGCGCTGCCTGGGCGTTCTGCTCCACCAGTAGAATCGTCACCCCTTCGGACTTCAGCTCGGTGATGGTCGACATGATCCGCTGCATCATCAGCGGCGACAGGCCCATCGACGGCTCGTCCAGCATCAGCAGCTTGGGCCGGCTCATCATGGCGCGGCCGATGGCAAGCATCTGCTGCTCGCCGCCGGAGAACGTGCCGGCAGGCTGGTCCCGCCGCGCCTGCAGGATCTCGAACAGGTTGAACACCCGTTGCAGGTCCTTCGCGACACCTGCCTTGTCCTTACGGGCGAACGCACCGAGCCGGAGGTTGTCCTCGACGGTCAGCCGGGGGAAGATCCGCCGGCCTTCCGGGGAGTGCGCCAGCCCGCGGGTGACGACCTCATGTGCGGGAGTGGAGTCGATCCGCTTGCCCTCGAACCAGATCTCGCCCGCCTCCGGACGGAGCAGGCCGGAGATGGTCTTCAGGGTTGTCGTCTTCCCGGCACCGTTGGTTCCCACCAAGGTGACCACCTGCCCCTGCTCCACGGTGAACGAGATGCCCTTCACCGCGCGAACGCGGCCATAGGCAACCTGCAGGTTCTTGACCTCAAGCATCGGGCTGTCCCTCCTCAAGCTCGGACTCCAGCGCGGCGGCGTCGTCGGGACCGGTGCCGATGTAGGCCTCGATCACGCGCGGGTCGGACTGCACCTCCGCCGGTGTGCCTTCGATCAGTGCCTTGCCCTGCACCAGGCAGAGCACCCGGTCACAGAGGTTGAAGATGAACCGCATGTCGTGCTCGATCACCACGACCGCGAGGCCCTGGTCACGGATCTTGAAGATCAGCTCCTCGGCCTGCCGGGTCTCCTGCGGGTTCATGCCCGCCGTGGGCTCGTCCAGGAGCACCAGCTTGGGGTCGGTGGCCAGCGCGCGGGCGATCTCGAGCCGCCGCTGGTCCCCGTACGGAAGGTTGCGTGCCAGTGAGTCGGTGGTGTGGCCGAGTCCGACGAAGTCCAGCAGCTGCTGGGCCCGCTCCCGGGTCTCCCGTTCCTCCCGGCGGAACTTCGGCCCACGGATGATGGAGGTGAAGGGCCCGGCGGACGTCCGGCAGTACCGGCCCACCATCACGTTCTCCAGTGCCGTCATGTTGCTGAACAGCCTGATGTTCTGGAAGGTACGGGCCATTCCTGCCTGCACTACCTTGCGCGGTTTCGGTGGCAGTACCTGCCCGTTGAACACCACCCGCCCGCTGGTCGGCAGGTAGAGCCCGGTGAGGCAGTTGAAGAAGGTCGTCTTACCGGCGCCGTTGGGTCCGATCAGGCCGACGATCTCACCGGGCATCACCCGGAAGCTGACCGAGTCCACCGCCGTCAGACCGCCGAACCTCATGGTCACGTGCTCCGCCACCAGGATCGGGCCGTCGACGCTTAGAGCCGCCGTACCGGTTCCCTGTACCGTCGTCATGTCGCCCCCTTCACAGTTCCGGTCTCCGCTATCTCCTCGGAGATCCGTTCGGCTAGCTCCTCGTCCTCTTCATGGAACTCCAGCTGGCGGCGTTGGTTGGGGATCAGCCCCTCGGGCCGGAACCGCATCATCAGCACCAGCAGCAGCCCGAAGATCAGCAGCCGGTACTCGTTGACAAACCGGAGCTTCTCGGGCATCAGCTTCAGCAGGGTGGCCCCGACCAGCACACCGAGCACAGTCCCCATGCCGCCCAGCACGATGGCAGCCAGCAGGAAGGCCGACTCCAAGAACACGTACTGGTCGGGGGTCACCGAGATGTCCTGGTGCGCCTTCACCGATCCAGCCACGCCGGCCAGGAAGGCGCCGCCGGCGAACGCGAACAGCTTCAGCCCGAAGACGTTCACTCCCATCGCCTCAGCGGCCTTCTCATCCTCTCGGATGGCCACCCAGCCGCGGCCGATCCGAGAGTTGTTGAGCCGCGTGAAGACCAAGATGATGAGCCCGAGGACCAGCAGCAGCAGGAAGTAGTAGTTGGAGAAGCGGCCCAGCGGGATGCCGAGCAGCTCATGCCGCTGGGCGAAGTTGAACCCGAACAGGACCAGGTCCGGGATGGCCGGGATCCCGTTTGACCCCCGGGTCAGCAGCGGGCCGTCAGTGCCGTCGAGGTTGTTCATCGAGATCCGGAAGATCTCGCCGAACGCGAGGGTCACGATCGCCAGGTAGTCACCGGACACCCGCAACGTCGGCGACCCGATGATCAGGCCCAGGGTGGCCGCGACCGTTCCGCTGATCAGCACCACCACGATGAAGGGCGGGTGGAAGCCGACGGTGGAGAACGCGGACCTGGACAAGATGGCGGCGACGAATGCTCCCGCGCCGAGGAAGGCGATATAGCCGAGGTCCAGCAGGCCGGCCAGACCGACGACGATGTTCAGTCCCATCGCCGTCGCCGCGAAGATCATGACCTGGGTGGCGATCGACATGTTGGCGTCGGACCCGCCCTGGGTGAACGGGAACATGAAGGCCACCACGAAGGCAGAGAAGATCAGCACCTTCCGGTACCGCTGGGAGACGGCCGAGAGCCAGCCCATCACCCCGCTGCGGATCATCACCGCGACGACGGCGCCGACGAACGCGATGAACGTGACGAACGAGCCTGCGTCGTCGTGGTTGAGGGCGAAGGCGGCAGCGAAGAGCGCTGCTGCCATCATGACGGCGATGGCCAGGATCTCCAGCGGCGCTGGAGCTGTCGCTGCGGCCAGGGTGGGTGTGCGGCCGGCGGGTATGAGCCTGGTGCCGATGAAGGCGAGCAGCGCGCCGACCAGCGCGATCCAACCGCCGTAGACGATGTTGACGAGGCCGCCGAGCTCTGCGGCAATGCTGAGCAGGATCAGCGCAATGTAGATCAGTGCACCGGTGGCGGCCGCCTTGGCACCCGGGACCCAGCCGACGCGGACCCGCTTCTTCTGGCGCTGGGTGAGCGCCTGCTGCAGAACCAGGAAGGCACTAATGATGACGCCGAGCGCCAGACCGAAGAACTGAAGCGGCGACGGGTAGCCCAGCACTGTCATGTTGTCCAGGGCGTCGGAACTGTAGGCCCAGGGAAGGAACGGGGCGATGATCAGCAGCACGCCACCTACCAGGCCGAGGATCCGGCCCTGCCGGTTGTAGCGCTGCTGCAGCTCAGGGGTAACAAGACGACGAATGTTGATCATGCTCGGTCCACCACCCTTGCACCCAACAGACCCTGCGGTCTGAATACCAGCACCAGGATCAGCAGCACGAAGGCCCAGACATCCTTCCAGGCCGAACCGCCGAACTGACCCGGGATGAACGTTGCCATGCTCTCAACCACGCCCAGCACAAGGCCGCCGACCACCGCGCCGTTGATGTTGCCGATACCGCCGAGGACGGCGGCCGTGAATGCCTTGAGTCCGGCCAGGAAGCCCATCTTGAAGTCGATGTTGGTATAGCGCAGCCCGTGCGCCAGACCCGCCACTGCAGCCAGTGCGGCGCCCAGGGCGAAGGCGACCATGATGATCTTGTCGACGTTGATGCCCATCAAGCGGGCCGTGTCGGGGTCCTGCGAGGTGGCCTGCATGGCGCGCCCGAGTCGGGTTTTGTTGACGAAGACGTAGAGGAAGCCGGCGCAGATAGCCAGCGCGACGAGGGTGAACAGCGCGGCTCGCTGGATAGTCACGCCGCCGATGTTGAACGCCTCACCGGTGACGTACTCGATCTGCGGAAAGGGAATAGCCCGCTTTGAGTCCGGAAAGCCGGGGATCCTGCCGAAGAAGAGGCGGACGAACTCCTGCAAGAAGATGGACACTCCGATGGCCGTAATCAGCGGAGCGAGCCGTGGCGCGTTCCGGAGCGGCCGGTATGCCACCCGTTCGGTCAGCAGGGCGACTCCAACGGCGGCGAGCATCCCGCCGATCAGCATGATCGGCAGCATCCAGATCGACAGCGACTCACCCGGGACAAGGAGCCAGACCGCCAGTGCGCCGAAACCACCGATCATGAAGATCTCACCATGGGCGAAGTTGATCAGCTGGACGATGCCATAGACCACGGTGTACCCGACGGCGATCAACGCGTACAGAGCTCCGAGCGACAGGCCGTTCACAAGCTGCTGGAGGAACTCCACGCATGCCTCCCTGGTAGGACAATCTGGGCAGAAAAGTGGGGACAGACTCATCCGTCTGCCCCCACAAAGAAGACGAATACCTTAGAGCCGAAGCAAGTAGCGGGAGCCGCCGTGTGGCGACTCCCGCTGAGACTCAGCTACCGGTCTTGGCAGCAACCCACTTGCCGTCGGTCACCTTGTAGACCGTCAGCACCTTCGTGGTGGTGTCGCCGTACTGGTCGAAGCTCACCGGGCCGGTGGCGCCGTCGAAGCTGACCTTGCCGATGGCCTCCACGGTGGCCGGCAGGGCCGACTTGACGTCGCTGGCGTTGGCGAGCGAGGTCTTCAGACCGTTGATGATGGCGTTCGCCGCGTCGTAGCTGTAGGCGCCGTAGGCACCGAACGGCTCCTTGTAGCCCGCGGCGGTGTAGTCGGAGACGAAGGTCTTGGCCGACTCCAGGGTGTCGGTCGGAGCGCCGACCGAGGTAGCCAGGTCACCGTTGGAGGTCTTACCCGCCAGCTCGATGTAGGCCGGGTCGAAGATGCCGTCGCCGCCCATCAGCGCGACATTAAGACCGGCCGCCTTCATCTGCTGACTCAGCGGGCCGGCCTGCGGGTACTCACCGCCGTAGTAGACGGCATCCGGCGAGGAGCCCTTGACCTTGCTGATGACCGCGGAGAAGTCCTTGTCGTCCGGGTTGATGGTCTGGGCATCCACGATCTCGCCACCGGCCGACTTGAAGGCTTCGGTGAAGGCGGCGACCAGGCCCTGGCCGTACGCCTTCTTGTCATGGATGGTGGCGACCTTCTTGATGCCCTCACCGTAGAGGTACTTGGCCGCGAACGGGCCCTGCACATCATCGGTGGTGCAGGTACGGAAGTAGGTCGGGTACGCGCGTGCCGGAGCGCTGGCGTAGTTCGCGCCCTTGGTCAGGGTCGGGTTGGTGTTGGCCGGGGAGATCTGCGGGATCCCTGCGCCGCTGAGCACCGGCTGCACCGACTGGGCCACCGAGGAGTTCAAGGTGCCGACCACGCCGACCACGGAGGTGTCACCGGCGAGCTTGGTTGCGGCGTTCTTGCCGACGTCCGGAGTGGCCTGGTCGTCCTGAGCGTCGAGCTCCAGCTTCCAGCCTGGGACTGTGTTGTTCTCGTTGGCCTGCTTGATCGCCAGGTCCACGGAGTTCCTGATGCCGAGACCCAGTGCGGACAGGTCGCCCGACAGCGGTGCGATGACACCGATCTTCGCGACCTTGACGTCGTTGCTGCTGGACGTTGCCGGGTCGCTGCGGGTGCCGCATGCCGACATGGCCATCGTGGCCGCGAGCAGGGTTGCCCCCGCAATGACGAGCCTATGCTTTCGCACTATTCCTCCTGTGTTTGACGTCCCTGTTGAGATGCTGTGTGAGCGGTACGAGTGCATGGCTCCGGGCCTGCTGTCTCGCAAGCATGAGCACCATACGTCGATAAACCGCGGCTGGAGACAAGGTTCTGTCTGCGTTGTCAGTTTGTTACACGAATGACAAGCGTTCGACTCGGCATTGACGCTACTTCTTCTTGGCGGCCGCTCCGTGCTCGATGACGCCCTCGGCCACCTCGCGCATCGACTTGCGCAGATCCATCGCCGTCTTCTGGATCCAACGGAATGCCTCCGCCTCGGTCAGCCCCAGACCGGCCTGCAGCATCCCCTTGGCTTTGTCCACAGCCTTGCGTGACTCCAGCCGCTCGGTCAGGTCGGTCACCTCGGCCTCAACGGCCTGGATCTCGGCGTACCGCGCCGCGGCAATCTCGATGGCGGGGATCAGGTCGGCCTTCCCGAAAGGCTTAACCACGTACGCCATTGCGCCCGCCTGCCGAGCACGGTCGACCAGGTCGCGCTGGCTGAATGCGGTCAGCATGACGACCGGGGCGATCCGGTCGGCCGCGATGCGTTCGGCGGCGCTGATACCGTCCAACTTGGGCATCTTCACGTCCATCACGACCAGATCCGGTCGTAGCTCTGTCGCCAGCTCGACTGCCTGCTCACCGTCACCGGCCTCGCCGACGACCTCATACCCCTCCTCGGTCAGCATCTCGACTAGATCGAGACGGATCAGGACCTCGTCCTCAGCAACGAGGACGCGGGTGGATCGCACGGGGGTTTCATTGGTTACTTTCGTCACGAGCACACTCTAGCGAGGTTGTGTTACGCGGAATTTGCTTTCGGGCGGGCAAGCTGATGTATCGGGGGCTTGACGGATGGTGCGGTCGCGGAGAGGGGGGCCCGGAGCAGGCAACGAGCTGGAGCGGCCAGATGACTCGGCGATCTCGGTGGTGTGGCACAATATCTCGGGCCTCGTTGTGTCGTACCCCGGCGCAGAGTGGCATCGAGAACCCCAGCCGGGGTGGCGGAATGGTATACGCGGACGGCTCAAACCCGTCTGTTCGCAAGGACATAGGGGTTCGACTCCCCTCCTCGGCACCGTGTTGGATGCGACGCTCCGCGTTGCGCGGGTCACGCTCCAACCCGCCGACTTCGTCGTCACTCGCGGACGAAAAAGCGCGTCCACTCCTTCCTCCTCAGTTCGGCGGCGCGTGATCCGGCGGCCCGTGTCGGCTTCTTCCTGCTCAGCTCGGCGGCGCATGCCGCGGACGAAGGCGGGCCGTTTCGCGAATCTCCCGGATAGCGGACCACCCGCATCGCGCTGCGGATGGCCGGCAGCGGCGCACAGAGCCCGGGCGAGTCGATAGCCCGGGCGCAGTGCTACCGGTACGGGACCCCGCGGCCGGAGCTGCAGCGCGGGGACGCCATGCGGGCCCCGCACTGCGGCAGGACCCGCTTCACCCTGACGCCCCCACTCCACCCACGATCCTGGCACTCCACACACGTTATGTCGTGGGTGGAGTGCTGGAATCCCACGTACACGTGGGAAACCAACAAGCCCGAAACCAGGGTCAGAGGGGCGCGCCGATTCTGCGCACGCGGACCATGTTGGTGTGGCCGGCTACGCCGGGGGGTGAGCCGGCGACGATGACCACGCGGTCACCGGTTTCAATCCGACCGGACTCGATCAGGGCCTTGTCGACCTGGCGGATCATGTCGTCGGTGTGGCCGACCATGGGGACCAGGAAGGACTCGACGCCCCAGCTGAGGGTCAGGTGGGAGCGAGTGTCCTCGATCGGGGTGAAGGCCAGCACCGGGATGCGGGTACGCAGCCGTGCCAGTCGGCGGGCGGCGTCACCGGAGTGGGTGAAGGCGACCAGGAACTTGGCGTTGATCCGGCCGGCCACCTCGGCGGCGGCCTTGGTGATCACGCCGCTCGTGGTGTGCGGGTCCCAGTCGATGTCGTGCACCTGCTCCAGTCCGTGCGACTCGGTGTTGTTCACGATCCGAGCCATCGTTTCGACCGCGAGGACCGGATACTGACCAACACTGGTCTCACCCGACAACATCACCGCATCGGCACCGTCGAGTACCGCATTGGCGACGTCGGAGGCCTCCGCGCGGGTGGGCCGCGGCGACGAGATCATCGACTCCAGCATCTGGGTGGCCACGATGACCGGCTTCGCCCAGCGACGGGCCGCGGTGACGATTCTCTTCTGGACCAGCGGCACCTCCTCCAGCGGCAGCTCGACGCCGAGATCACCGCGAGCCACCATGAAGGCGTCGAAGGCATCAATGATCTCGTCGAGGTTGTCGACCGCCTGGGGCTTCTCGATCTTGGCGATCACCGGCACCCGGCGACCTTCCTCGTCCATCACCTGATGGACGATGTCGATGTCGGCGGCGCTCCGGACGAACGAGAGAGCCACCATGTCGACGCCGTTGCGCAGCGCCCACCGCAGGTCGTCGGTGTCCTTCTCGCTCATGGCCGGCACACTCACCGCAACACCGGGCAGGTTAAGGCCCTTGTTGTTGCTGACATCCCCGCCCACGACCACCCTGGTGACTACGTCCGTGTCGGTCACCGACGTGGCCTCGAGACTGATTCGACCGTCATCGATCAAGATCATGTCGCCGGGGCTGACGTCACCTGGCAGACCCTTGTAGGTGGTTGAGCAACGCTGGGCGTCACCCTGGATATCGTCGATGGTGATCGTGAACTCGGCTCCGACCTCCAGATTCTCCTTACCGGAGGCGAACCGACCCAGCCGGATCTTCGGACCCTGCAGGTCGGCGAGCACACCTACTGGACGGTTGGCCGCCTTCGCGGCGGCCCGCACATTCTGCAGATTAGTCAAATGGTCGGCGTAGTCGCCGTGGCTCATGTTGAGTCGCGCCACGTCCATACCGGCGGCGACTAACTCGTTTAGGCGTTCGGGCGCTGAGGACGCGGGCCCCAACGTGCATACAATTTTGGCTCTTCGCACGTCCTGACACTAGCGAACTGTCCGGGCGCCCGCGCTACCACTCCGCCACTGGTCCGCTCAGTCAGCGCTCGGCGGGACGATTCCCGCCTACGGCTCAGCTGAGATCGCCCCCCCTGCGGCTCAGTGTCTGCCGACCGCATCCAGCGCACCCCGGAGGTCCGGCGGGTACTCCGAGGTGAACTCGATGTACTCCTGGGTCCGCGGGTGGATGAAGCCCAGCCGGACCGCATGCAGCCACTGGCGGGTGAGCTGCAAC
Organism: Propionibacteriaceae bacterium; assembly: GCA_025965155.1. GTDB lineage: Bacteria > Actinomycetota > Actinomycetes > Propionibacteriales > Propionibacteriaceae > Microlunatus. The sequence continues at coordinate 111,184 of JAOPXN010000070.1, read as the reverse complement.
CGCTCAGCCAGCACTGGGTCCGCACCGTAGGTAAGGTCCCCGACGCACGGGTGCTTGGTGGCAGCCATGTGAACTCTGATCTGATGGGTCCGGCCCGTCTCCAGCTTCACCTCCAGCAAGGTGGTGCCAACAAACGCCTCGAGGGTCTCGTAGTGGGTGACACTGTGCCGGCCACCCGCGATGACTGCCATCTTGTAGTCGGCGCCCGGGTGCCGACCGATCGGCGCTTCGATAGTGCCGCTGAACGGATCCGGGTGGCCCTGCACCAGCGTGTGGTAGGTCTTGTCCACCGTGCGTGCCTTGAATGCCCGCTTCAAGACGGTGTACGCCTGCTCGCTCTTGGCCACCACCATCAGTCCGGACGTGCCGACATCGAGCCGCTGCACGATCCCCTTGCGCTCCGGCACCCCTGAGGTGGAGATCCGGAAGCCTGCGCCGGCCAGGTGGCCGAGTACCGAGGGTCCGGACCAGCCGACCGACGGGTGCGCGGCCACGCCGACCGGCTTCTCGATCACGACGATGTCGTCGTCGTCAAAGACGATCTCGACGCCCTCCACCTGCTGGGGGACTATGTCGATGCCCGCCGGCTCGTCCTCGAGCGTCACCTCGAGCATCGCGCCGGCGTTAACTCTGTCCGACTTGGCCACGGCGGCGCCGTCGACCAGCACATGACCGCTGCCGATCAGGTCGGTCACTCTGGACCGCGACAGCCCCAGCATCCGAGCGACCGCGGCGTCGACCCGCTCACCCTCCAGCCCGTCGGGGATGAGCAGCACCCGCGACTCGGTCACTCCGCCGACGCCCTGGCTGCGTCGCCGGTCCCCGCCTCGCCGGATCCCCCTCGGTCACGGTTGACCCCGCGCTCGCCATTGGACCCTAGGTCGCCATGGGGCCCTCGCTCGCCACTGGAGGGCGGCTTCACGTACCGCTCACCGTTGATTCCGACGTTCTTCACCACTGACAGCACCATGATGAGTACGGCAGCCGAGGTGATGCACATGTCGGCCACGTTGAAGATCGGCCAGTACGGGAGCTGGAGAAAGTCCACGACATGGCCGTGCAAGATGCCGGGCTGCCGGAACAGCCGGTCCACCAGGTTGCCGCCCACCCCGGCGCACAGCAGGCCGAGCGCAACGGCCCAGCCGATGTGACCAATGCGCGGGGCGAGCCTGATCACCACGAACAGCAGCACCGCCGCCGACAACAGGCCGAACACGGGGGTGAACCCCTCGCCGAGGCTGAAGGCGGCTCCGGGGTTGCGGATCAGCCGAAGAGTCAGCAACCCACCGAGCAGACGGACCGGCTCCGCCGGGTCGAGAAAGCGGACCACCGCTACCTTGGTCAGGACGTCGAGCAGCACTCCGCCGGCGGCTACGGCCGCGAACAGCCACCACCAGCGCGCTGGCCGCTCCAGTCCGCCCTGGCCCGCAGTAGCTATCGGCGTTCCTCGCGCTGCTTGCATGTCACACACAGTGTGGCACGCGGGAAAGCCTGCAGCCGACCCTTGCCGATCGGCTGGCCGCAGTTGTCGCAGTGGCCGAAACTGCCGAGCTCGATGTGGCGCAGCGCCAGCTTGGACTGGTCCAGCATCTCCCGGGCATTGTTGGCTAGCGACATCTCGGCGTCACGCTCGAAGTTGGCCGAGCCCACATCCGCCGGATCCCGGCCAGCGCCCTCGCTGCCGTCGCGGAGCAGACCCACCAGCTCGGCGGTGGAGATCTCGATCTGACTCTGGAAGCGGACGATGTCCTCCTCCAGGGTGGTCCTGACCTCGTCGAGCTCAGCCTTGGTCCAAGGCTCTTCTCCCTCACGTACCGGGAGGCTCTTGACGTTGACCGGCTTGCCCTTGTCCGCCACGGCGTGGGTCACATCGTGTGCCCTCAGCTCCGGGGCGGAAGGCTGCCCTGTCTGTCCTCCGTTGGAGGCCGCAGACTCGGTGGCAATGGACTTATCAGCAGGGCTCGCCTTGGCGGTGGTCATGCGGTGTCCCCCTATGGGTTCGTTGTAACGCAGAGACATTAGGACCGAATCGCTGAATTCACAACGAAACAGACTCTATTTCTTCAGTTGAGTGCCAAATCGTCACCAGAAAACCCGAAAACCCCCGCGGTTGGCGGGGGTCCAGGTGCGCCCGGCCGACGCAGCGGCTCGGCTGGTGGCTAGTTCAGCGCTGGTCCCCGAGCAAGGCGTCCAGCCGCGGGGTGTCGCTGGGCTGGGTGTCGCCGTTGGTCGCGGCCTCGTCGCCGCTGGTATCGGGCTGATTCGCCGAGTCTGCCTCGTCCTGCCCAGCAGCAGCCTGCTGGGGCGCGGTCTGGGCGTTACCCTCCCGCAGGATGGGCGGACCGTCTGCCGGCTCGGCATGGCCGGCCTCGACTACCTCGATCTGGCTGCGCAGGTGGTTGGCCATGTTGGTCCGGTACGTTGACTCGAAGCGGCGCAGGTCCTCAACGGCGGTGCTGAGCTCGTCCCGCTGCCTGTCCAGCTCGCCGAACATCTCGTTCCGACGGGCTTCGATCTCCCGGTTCAGCTGCTCAGACCGGCTCAACGCGCCCGCCTCCAGCTTCTCAGCACTCGCCTTGGCCGCAGACTCCAGCTGCTCTGCCTGGGTACGGGCATCGGTGGTCATCTGCTGCGCCGACCGGTCAGCCTCCTCGCGGATGCGGGCTGCATCGGCGGTGGCCTCCTCGACCAGACGTTCGGCCTGCTCGGTGGACATCTCGACCAGCCGGACAACCGCGGTACTGGCTTCCTTGCCGGTGGTGACCACGATCCGGTGGATCCCCTGCTCGGCCGACTCAGACTTCGGTGCGTCGGCAGGCTGGCTGGTGGGAGCCGCGGACCCGGTCGACTTGAGGGAGGCGATCTGCTTCTTGAGGTTCTGGTTCTCCTCGGTCAGCTGCGCGAATGCCTCTTCGACCTCGTCGACGAACTCGTCCACCTCCAGGACCTCGTAGCCGGATTTGCGGGCCATGCGGAACCGCTTGTTGCGGACATCGTCCAGCGACAGCGTCATCGTTCACCTCAATGAGATTGGTCGTAGCTCGTGGGTTGGGCGGTTGCCCGACCGGGACACCGTACCTAATTTGCGAGGCGAAAACACCTTGCCCCGGCATCCAGCGGATCGGGTATACGGCTTCCAGCCGACCCGGTGTGACCCACCCGACAAACAGCCGTCCGGTCTAGTAGATGAAGACTGCGGTGACGATCCGCATCAGCAGGCTCACCAGGATGAACAGAGCCAGGAAGGCGAGGTCGAGCATCATGTTGCCGATCCGCACCGGGTGCAGCACCTTACGGAGAGCCCGCAGCGGCGGGTCGGTGATGGAGTAGATGACCTCGGCGACTACCAGCAGCGGTCCTCGCGGTTCCCAGTCACGTACGAGGACCGGAACCCAGGACAAAATCATCCGGGCGAAGAGGACGAGCAGGAAAATCCACAGCACGCCGTTGATGATGGTGCCAACAATGGTCATGATTCGTCTGGCCCTTGGTCTTTCCTGGTCATGTCGTCATGCGTCACCGGTCGTGCCGCACCGTTTAGGCGTACGAGGTGGGTCGCCGGCCGAACTTCAACTTTGGTTGAAGAACCCGCCGACGATGCGTTCCTTGTCCTCCGCCGTGACGTTCACGTTCTGCGGCGAGAGCAGGAACACCTTGCTCGTTACACGCTCGATAGTGCCACGCAGCCCAAAAATGAGCCCAGCCGCGAAGTCGACGAGACGCTTCGCGTCCACGTCTTCCATCTCGGACAGGTTCATGATGACGGGCACCCCGTCCCGGAAGTGCTCACCGATCGTCCGTGCTTCGTTGTAGGTCCGCGGGTGGACCGTGATGATGCGGGACAAGTAGGCCGCCCGTTGCGTCGAAGGAGTGGGTTCCGGTGTGGTCACAGCCGCGGGCGGACGCCGGGTTTCCAGCGGGGTGACGTTGGCGCCGTGGTTGCCGGACGGCTGCGGGTGTGCGGCTCCGACGAGCTCGTCGCGGCTGACGCCCTCGGTCAGCTCGGAATTGGGGTCGCGGTCGTCGTAATCGGCGTACCGATCGTCGGTGACCAGGCCCAGCCATGCCGCTGCGCGCTTCAATCTTTCCGCCATCTGAGAAATCCTCGCCGTCTCATTGCCTGCCAGTCATCTGCCAGGTCCCTACCTTTGTCGAAGTCACGTCGTCGACTACGACCGCCGCGCCGGACGCCTCAGTCGAACCCGCAACGAGACGTCACGTCGCCGACATTACCCGTCAGCGGAACGGTTCCTAAGAACCCGGCCCGCCGACACGCGGACCGGGTCGACGGTCCCTACTTGAGGAAGTCAGGGATGTCCAGGTCGTCGTCGTCGATGGGCTGCGCCGCGGGACGCTGCGCGGGCTGTGCCGGCTGCTGCGGTGCCGGGGGCTGCTGGAACGGCGACTGCCCGCCGGCACCCTGACCCTGGCTGCCACCGGTAGCCGGAGCCGGTGCCGGCTGGGCCGGAGCGGTCTGGCTGGGGGCCGGCTGCGCCTGGCTGGGCTGGCTGTAGCCCGACGCCGGAGCGCCCGAGCGGGACTGACCGGTGCGGATGTCGGGCGCACGGGTGACACCCGGCTGCCGGCGGGGCGGCTGGCCACCTTCGAAACCGGCCGCGATAACCGTGACCCGGACCTCGTCGCCGAGGGCGTCGTCGATGACAGTACCGAAAATGATGTTGGCGTCCTCGTGCGCTGCACTCTGGATCAGGTTCGCCGCCGCCGATACCTCGAACAGGCCGAGGTCCGAACCGCCGGCGATGGACAGCAGCACGCCGTGGGCGCCCTCGATGCTGGCCTCCAGCAGCGGCGAGGAGACTGCCATCTCGGCTGCGGCGCGAGCGCGCTCCTCACCGCGGGCCGACCCGATGCCCATCAGGGCCGAACCTGCGTTGGACATGATCGACTTGACGTCGGCGAAGTCCAGGTTGATCAGACCGGGGGTGGTGATCAGGTCGGTGATGCCGGAGACACCCTGCATCAGCACCTGGTCTGCCTGCTTGAACGCGTCCAGGATGGCGATCTGGTGGTCCACCATCTGCAGCAGCTTGTCGTTGGGGATGACGATCAGGGTGTCGACCTCGTCACGGAGGCTCGCGATGCCCGTCTCCGCCTGGGTCGAACGACGCTTGCCTTCGAAGGAGAACGGTCGGGTGACTACACCGATGGTCAGGGCGCCGAGCGCGCGGGCGATCCGGGCAACGACCGGGGCGCCACCGGTACCGGTGCCACCACCCTCACCTGCTGTGACGAACACCATGTCAGCGCCCTTCAGCGCGTCCTCGATGTCTTGCGCGTGGTCTTCGGCCGCCTGCCGGCCCTTGTCAGGATCCGCGCCGGCACCCAGCCCCCGGGTCAGCTCCCGTCCGATATCCAGTTTGACGTCGGCGTCGCTCATCAGCAGCGCCTGAGCGTCGGTGTTGACGGCGATGAACTCGACCCCACGGAGTCCGGCCTCGATCATCCGGTTGACGGCGTTGACCCCGCCTCCGCCGACTCCGACGACCTTGATGATGGCCAAGTAATTCTGTGATGCAGAGACCACTGGTTCCCGCCTCTTTCTTTCATGTCTGCCTGCGATGGACTGGCGCCGGAGTCTTAACCTCTACTCAACGGGGAAGGGAGTCAGATCTGCAGACGGGGCGTCCTCGACAGGCTATGAGAGGCCGCCAGCGCGTGTCCACATGAGCGCATCTGACACGCCACTTACCTTGCAAAACGGCCCGATTCCTCCACCTGAAGTTGACGTCCAGCCTGGGTTTGCGCCCGAGCCGTTTGCGCTGTATGGCGGCCTAACGGAGCGCGGGGTTCGCCGGGGCGGAGACGTCGTACACGGATGCCTTGTGCTTCATCAACGGCACGATCGCCTTGGCCTTCAGATCGGACTGCTCAGCACTGCCCCAGATGATCTGGTCGGCGTTGGTCAGCACCAGCACAATGGAGTCGGCCGACCCGGCCTGTACGGTGGCGACCTTCCCGTCGAGGAAGTCCGGCAGCGTCTGGATGACGTTGCTGACCTGCATCAGCAGCGGCCGGTCCGCTGAGTTCACCTCCGCGACGGCGACGCCGCCGGGCACCGAGCCGACCGAGCGGTAGGCAACGCCGAAACGGTCGATCAGGTTGAAGCCGCCGGACTCCCTGACGGCTAGGACGGGCCTGCGTTCTACGACGGCGATCCGGACGGCGTGCGGCCAGTCGCGGGTCACCTGAACCGACTCGACCCCGCGTAGCGCGGCCACCCGCTCAGCCATCGCGTCGACATCCTGGCGTGCCAGCGGGTCACCGATCGCCACCCCGGCCGCAGCGGAGACGTCATTAGAGCTGAGAGTCTCGGTGCCGGAGACGACCACCCGCTGCGCCGCAAACACACCGGAGAACGTGAGCAACCATCCAGCGGCGGCGAGCAGTCCGACAACCCCGGCAGCCACGGCGACGCGGGTCCGCAGCATCCGCCGGGTACGACGCCGACGCAGCTCCAGCTGCACGGTCGCGTCGGTGACCGGGCGCGGTCGGGACGCCGTCGCCTGCGGGCTCATCGCTGCGCGCCCACCCGACGAAGCTCGTCCACGATCTGTGGCGCAATCTTCGTGACGTCGCCGCAGCCGACCGTGATCACCAGGTCGCCTGGCCGTGCGATCGCCGCGACGGTCGCGGCCGCCGCGTCCCACACCGGTTCGTAGGTGACATTCGCCGTGCCGGGTCGGATGGCGTCGCTGACCAGCGCGCCGTCGATGCCCTCGATCGGGTCCTCCCGGTCGCCGCAGACGTCCATCACGACTGCCTCGTCGGCTAGCTCCAGAGCCTGCGCCAACTCCCGCCAGAAGTCCCGGGTACGGGTGTAGAGGTGCGGCTGGAAACAGACCACGACCCGTCCGTCACCGACCCCCGTACGAGCCGCCTGGAGGGTGTTGGCCACCTCGGTCGGGTGGTGGGCGTAGTCGTCGAAGACCCGGACGTCGGCGGCTGTCCCCACCAGCTGGAACCGCCGGTAGGTGCCAACGAATCGCGACAGCTCCGCGCGTACCCGCCGTTCGGGGACACCCAGCCAGGTGGCCACCGCGTACGCGGCCGCCGCGTTCAGCACGTTGTAGTGCCCGGGAACCGACAGCGTTGTCTGACCACCGCTGCCATCGGCGGCGCTCCGCAGGGTGAACGCAGAGCCGGTCCCCTCGAAGGCCGTGTCGGCGATCCGGATGTCCGCGTCGGAGCTCTCACCGAAGGTCAGAATCTCCGGGCCGCCGGGCCGCTGGGCTGAGGCTGCCCGGACCCGCTGCGTCAGCGCGACGGCGCCCGGGTCGTCGGCACTTAGCACCAGCAGCTTGAGGGTGTCGCCGGTTGCGAAGCGGAGGAAGCCGTCGGCGTAGTTCTCAGGGGTTCCCCAGTTCACCAGGTGGTCGGGGTCGACGTTGGTCACCACGGCGACCTCCGCCGGATACTGCAGGAACGAGCCATCGCTCTCGTCGGCCTCGACCACGAGCAGGTCGCCGGTGCCGAGGTGGCCACCGGTTTTGGAGCCGGTCAGCGCACCACCAATGACGAAGGACGGATCCAGGTCGCAGCCGGTGAGCACCTGGGAGATCATCGCGGTCGTGGTGGTCTTGCCGTGGGTACCGGCTACAGCCACGCCGCGGCGTCCCAGCATCAATGAGCCGAGCGCGGCGCTTCGATGCAGCACCCGCAGCCCGCGGCGGCGAGCCTCGGCCAGCTCTGGGTTGTCCTCCCTGATCGCCGACGAGGCCACCACTGTCCGCGCCTGGCCCAGCTGCTCGGCGCGGTGCCCGACGTGGACCCGGGCACCTAGCTTCTCCAGCGCGCGCAGGTACTCCGAGTCCTGCCGGTCGCTGCCGCTCACCTCGATGCCCATCTGCACCAGGGCGGAGGCGATCCCGTTCATCCCGGACCCGCCGATGGCGATGAAGTGCACCGGCCCGAGGGTGCGGGGGTCGGGCAGCTCGATCGGTTCGATCAGTCCCATCAGCGGGAAACCTCCAATGTCTTGCGCGCCAGCGTGGTCGCAGCGTCGGTGATGCCAACGCCACGGCTGGCTTCCGACATTCCGGTGAGCCGGTCGGGGTCGAGGACCAGTTCGGGGATCCGGCGCTGGACCCAGTCACTGGTGCAGTCGGCGTCGGCCAGCAGCTCGCCACCACCGGCCGCGACCACGATCGCGGCGTTGCGGCCCTGTTCGCCGTTTCCGTGAGGATACGGCACGTAGACGGCGGGAAGGCCCACCGCAGCGGTCTCCAGCACGGTGGACGCCCCGCAGCGACCGAGCATCAGGTCCGCCGCCGCGTACGCCTCGTCCATCGCCTCCACGTAGGCCAGCGGCTGGTAGACCGCGCCGGTGGTGGCATCAACCGCCCGGACAGTGCTATCGGTGAGGTTCTTCGGACCCAGGACGTGCAGGATCTGGATTCCCTTCGCCAGCAGTGCGTCCCGGGCGCCGAGTACGGCAGTGTTGATCCTCAGCGCCCCCTGCGACCCGCCGCTGACCAGGAGGGTGGGAAGGTCGGCCCGCAGTCCGAAGGACTCCCGGGCCGCCGCCCGTCGCGCCGGCCGGTCGAGACCGGTGATCGCTCGCCGCAGCGGCAGGCCGATGCAGTGCGCGTGCGGCAGCGGAGTGTCGGGGAAGGAGGTAAAGACGTGCTCGGTGAAGCGGGCCGCCACCTTGTTGGCCAGCCCTGGCAGCGCGTTCTGCTCATGGATGACGATCGGCACCCCGAGCCGGCGGGCTGCCAGGTACACGGGCGTGGACACGTACCCACCGAAGCCCAGCACCGCGGAAGCGTCGGTACGTCTCAGGATGTCGGCCGCCTCCGCCACCGAACGCCAGAGCCGGACCGGCACCTTGGCCAGCTCCAGTCCCGGCTTGCGCGGCATCGGCACCGGTGGGATCAGCTCCAGTCGAAGCCCGGCCGCCGGCACCACGGACACCTCCAGCCCGCGAGCGGTTCCGACGGCGCTCAGCTCCACGTCGGGGTCGATCCGTTTCAGCTCGTGAGCGGTGGCAATCAGCGGCGAGGTGTGCCCGGCGGTGCCCCCACCGGCCAGGATCAGGTGTCGGGGACTCATCCGCGACCTCGGCCCGATCCCACGATCGCCGTCATCCGTGGTTTGGCCGCCCGCGCCTTCTTCGCCAGCAGCTTGCGGGCTGCGGGCTCGCGTCGAGCGCAGGACAGCAGCACGCCGACGGCCAGCAGGTTGGCGATCAGGGCGGAGCCGCCGTAGGACACCAACGGCAGCGGCACGCCTGCGATCGGCAGCATCCGCAGCACCACCGCCAGGTTGATCAGCGCCTGCAGCATGAACCAGATGGTGACTCCGCCCGCGGCGTACCGGGAGAAGGCCTCGTCCGACCTCATGGCCACCCGGAAGCCGGCGTAACCGAGCACCAGGAACAGTGCCAGCACGATCAGGCTGCCGAAGAGGCCGAACTCCTCGCCGATGACAGCGAAGATGAAGTCGGTGTGGGCCTCCGGCAGGCTGCCCCACTTCTGCCGGCTAGCGCCAAGTCCGACACCCCACCAGCCGCCGGCGGCGATCGCGTACATGCCCGCGTTGGCCTGGTCGTTGGCGCCGTTCAGGTCCGCGCTGGGGTCGAGGAACGCCGCCAGTCGGCGCATCCGGTTGGGGCTGGTGACGAACAGTGCCACGATCCCGGCGACGCCGAGCAGGGTAAAGCTGCCGAAGATCCGCATCGGCGCCCCCACGATCCACAGCACACCGGCGACAATGCCGGCCATCACGACTGCGGTGCCGGCGTCCCCCTGGAACACGACCAGCAGCACGAGCAGACCGGCTCCGGGAAGGTACGGGACCAGCAGGTGCAGTGGCTGGTCCAGCAGCCGCTGCTTGCGGGCCAAGATGTCGGCGCCCCAGACGATCATCGCGAGCTTGGCGAACTCGGCCGGCTGGATCAAGAACAACGACGACCCCAGGTAGAGCCAGTTCCGGTTCCCACCGACGGTGACACCGAGCGGCGTGTAGGTCAAGATCAGCAAGATGGCTGCCAGCCCGACCGCGAACCAACTCAGCACGCGTAGCTTCTCGTGCGGGATCTTCATGATCACCACCGCGCCGATCAGCCCGACCGTCAAGAAGACGGCCTGCCGCTTCACGAAGTAGTACGAGTCTTCGTAGTTGAGGTAAGCGTTCACGCTGGACGCGGACAACACCATCATCACGCCGAGCGCCACCAGCAGGGCAGCCGAGCCCAGGAGCAGGTGATAGCTGGCCAGCGGACGGTCAAGAACGTTCTGCAGGGTGCCAAGCAGGCCCGACTCCGTCGCCTGGGGCCCGCGCGTACCGGAGGAGGTGCGCTGGCTGCGACTGCCCGAACGGTTGGGGGTCAGTGTTGCCACGCGGCCTCACTCCTTCGCTTCGCCGGCCTCGTCACCGGTCCCGTAGGACCGAGGGTCGAGGTCGTTCACCGCTCGGGCAAAAGCGTTACCGCGGGCGGCGTAGTCGGTGTACATATCCCTGCTGGCACAGCCCGGGGCTAGCAGCACCACATCCCCGGGAACGGCCAGAGAGGCGGCTGCAGCAACGGCCTGCGCCATGGCACTAGTGTCCGTGGCGTCGATCCGAATCACGGGGACTTCGGGGGCGTGTCGGGCCAGGGCTTGGCCAATCACCTCGCGGTCCACACCGAGCAGAACCACCCCGCGCAGCTGCTCGGCGTGGTCACGGACCAGGTCGTCGAAGGTGGTGCCCTTCGCTTGTCCACCAGCGATCCAGACCACCTTGTCGAACGATCGCAGTGCCGCGTCGGCGGCGTGCGGGTTGGTGGCCTTGGAGTCGTCGACCCAGCGGACACCGGACCGGTGGGCCACGGTCTGGATCTTGTGCGACCCGACCTGGACAGTCCGCAGACCGTCCCGGACCGCGGTCGCCGGCACGCCGTAGGACCGCGCCAGCGCGGCGGCTGCCAGCGCGTTGGCGACGTTGTGCGGCGCGGCTGGGACGACGTCGGAGACTTTGGCCAGCTCCAGCGCGGAGTCGCGGCGCTGCTCGACGAAGGCGCGGTCGACGATCAGGTCGTCCACCACCCCGACCATCGACAGGCCCGGGATGCCGAGGGTGAACCCGATCGCCCGGGCACCCTCGACCACGTCCGCCTGCTCGACCATCTGCTCGGTCGTCGGGTCGGCGACGTTGTAGACGCAGCTGGCCTGCACGTGCCGGTAGATCTTCGCCTTCGCGTCGTGGTACGCCTGCTCCGACCCGTGCCACTCCAGGTGGTCGGGCTGCACATTCAGCACCGCGGCCGAGTGCAGGGAGAGCGAGTTGGACCAGTGCAGCTGATGGCTGGACAGCTCGACCGCGAGCACGTCGTACGGCTCGGGGTCGAGCACGATCTCCATCAGGGGGCGGCCGATGTTGCCGACCGCAGCGGTGCGCAGCCCCGCCGACCGCAGCATCGCCTCCAGCATCTGCGTCGTGGTGGTCTTGCCGTTGGTACCGGTGATACCGATCCACGGGATGATCTTGTTCGGCCGGCTCAGCCGCCAGGCCAGCTCGACCTCGCTCCAGATCGGAACCCCGCGGGCAGCGGCACGCATCAGCAGCGGTGTGGTCGGGCTCCACCCGGTGGTGATCACCAGGTCGGCGTCGTCCGGTAGCTCCGCGGTCGCGCCGGGCCCCAGCCGTACGGTGCCACCGAGCACCTCCAGCAGAGCCGCCTTGTCGGAGTTGACGTCGCTGTGCACGTCGTCTAGCACCGTGACCCGGGCGCCGAACTCCAGCAGGCCGTCCGCCGCGGCGAACCCGGAGACGCCGATGCCGGCCACGACCACATGCGCCTGCGGCCACGGCGACGCCCCATCGGCGGTCGGCAACCAGTCCGGCCTGCTCATGTTCCTGCCACCCATTCGGTGTAGAAGATCCCCAGTCCGGCCGCAACGAAGAGTCCGGCAATGATCCAGAAGCGCATCACGATGGTCACCTGGGCCCACCCCAGCAGCTCGAAGTGGTGATGCAGCGGCGACATCTTGAAGATCCGCTTTCCCTTCGTCAGCTTGAAGAAGCCGACCTGCATGATCACCGACATCACCTCGATCACCAGCAGTCCACCAAGGATGACCAGCAACAGCTCGGTCCGGGTGAAGATGGCCAGTCCAGCCAGCGCACCGCCCAGGGACAACGAACCCGTGTCACCCATGAAGATCTTGGCCGGTTCGGCGTTCCACCACAAGAACCCGAAACAGGCGCCGGCGAGCGCGATGGCCACCACCGCGAGGTCGTACGGATCGCGTACCTCGTAACACTTCGGGCCGGCCGAGGCGGTGTAGGCGCAGGACTGGTTGTACTGCCAGATGTTCACCAGGGTGTAGGCACCGAAGATCATCACGCAGGCACCGGAGGCGAGCCCGTCCAGGCCGTCGGTCAGGTTGACCCCGTTGCTGGCCGCGGCGATCAGGAACATCACCCAGATGATCACCAGGACCACGTTCAGCTGGAGGAACTCAATGTCCCGGAGGAACGAGATGGCGTGCGAGGCAGGGGTGACTCCGCGTTCGTCGGGGAACTGCAGCGACAGCAGGGCGAACGCGATCGCGATGATCGACTGCCCGGCGATCTTCGCCTTACTCCGCAGGCCGAGGGACCGCTGCTTGCGGATCTTGATGAAGTCGTCCAGGAACCCGACAGCGCCGAGGCCGGTGAACAGGAAGAGCACCAGCAGCGCCGACGCGGACGGCGGCGTCATGGTCAGCAGGTGGCTGCCGACGTAGGCCAGCAGCACAGCGGCGATGATCACCAACCCGCCCATGGTGGGAGTACCGCGCTTGGTGTGGTGCGAGGTGGGACCGTCGTCGCGGATGAGCTGGCCGTACCCCTTCTTCACCAGGAACTTGATCGCCAGCCGGGTGCCCAGCAAGGTACCGAGCAGGGCCAGGCAGCCCGCGAAAACGATCGTCTTCACGCGCTGTCCTCACTGTCGTCGGTCGGCTGTCGGTTCAGGTCTGAGCGGTCGGAATCTCGGAGGATCTCCTCGGCCACGGTTTCCAAGGCTAAGCCACGAGACGCCTTGACCAGAATCGTGTCCGTCGCCTGCGCTTCCTCCCGGACGACGTCAGACACGCCCGTCTTGTCCTTGTAGGCGTGCACCGCCGCAGGATCGAGACCCGCAGCGCAGGCACCCGCAGCCATCTCGTCGGCGAACTGACCCACCGCGACCAGTCGGTCGAAGCCGAGGGCGGCTACCTGGCTGCCGATCGCAGCATGCTCGGTGGCGGAGGACTCCCCCAGCTCCAGCATGTCGCCCAGCACAGCCCAGGTCCGAGTGTGCGGATGGCGGACCCGGCGGGCACGGCCGAGCTCGGCAGCAGTCTCCAGCGCGGCCTTCATCGAGTCCGGGTTGGCGTTGTAGGCGTCATTGACCACCAGCAGCTGGTCGTTGCGTAGGTGGGTCTCCATCCGCCAGCGTGACCGGAGCTCGGCCTCGTTGAGCCCGGCGGCCACTTCGGCGGCGTCCAGGCCCAGCGCTAGGGCGGCGGCTGCCGCGGCCACAGCGTTGGCCACCTGGTGCCGGCCGGCCAGCTGCAGCCGGATCGGGAGCTGCACGGCGGGCCGGTGGGGCAGCTCGGCCCGCAACACGAACTGGTAGCAGCCGTCCGGCCGGCTCTGGAGGTCCGACGCCCAGACCGCACGGTCGGCGGCGGGCCGGTCAAGGATCGAGAACCCAAGAGTCGCCGCCGCCGTCCGGCTGCGCATCGCCCAGACCAGTGGGTCGTCGGCGTTCAGCACCGCGATCCCGTCGGTGGGGAGCGCTTCGACCAGCTCGCCCTTGGTCTGCGCAATGGCGGCCTGGCTGCCGAACTCGCCCAGGTGGGCGTGCCCGATGTTCAGCACCACGCCGACCTCCGGCGGGGTCAGCCGGCACAGATAGGCGATGTGCCCGATCCCCCGGGCGCCCATCTCGGCGACCAGAAACCGGGTGTCCGGCTCGATTCGGCTGACGGTGAGCGGGACACCGATCTCGTTGTTGAGGTTGCCGCGCGGTGCCACCGTCGGGGCTGACCGCTCGAGGAGCTGGGCCAGCAGGTCCTTGGTCGAAGTCTTGCCCTGCGAGCCGGTGATCCCGACCACGCGCATCCCCCGCCCGGTGGCGCGGTCCACCAGATGCCGAGTCAGCGTTCCCATCGCTGCCAGCGGGTCGGGCACGACAAGGGTCAGGCCCGGTTCGGCCGCAGTCGTCACCGGCCGGTCGGTCACCGCGGCCGCGGCGCCGGCGCTCCAGGCAGCCTCGACGTAGTCATGTCCGTTCACCCGTTCGCCCGGCAGCGCCACGAACAGTGCGTTGGCCGGGACATTCCGGGAGTCGATCGTCAGGTCAGTCAGCAGTGCTCCCTGGTCACCGGTACCGAGCAGCTCGGCCTGCAGCACCTTGGCCGCCTCGGCCACCGTCAGGTCGATCATCGCGGTTCTCCCGTGTCCCGTCCTGTCCCCAGCGCCGCCCACTCCTGCCGGACCACCTCGATGTCACTGAAAGGATGGATCCGTCCGTCGATCTCCTGGCCTGACTCGTGCCCCTTGCCCAGAATGGCAACGACGTCCCCCGGGGCCGCATGCTGCAAGGCGGTACGGATCGCCGACCGGCGGTCACCGCCGTCGATCAGCTGTGTCGCCAGCCCGTGCTCCCGGGTCGCCCTCTGTGCACCCTCGAGCACCAGCCGGCGGATTGCCGCCGGGTCCTCGGTGCGCGGGTTGTCATCGGTCACCACCACCACAGCCGCAGCCTCGGCAGCCGCGGCACCCATGGGTCCCCGCTTGTCCGGGTCGCGGTCCCCACCGCAGCCCAGGACGGCCACGCACCGCGACTGGGCGACCGCACCGAGGGCAGCGGTCACCGCCTGCGGGGTGTGCGCGAAGTCGACGAAGACCGTGGGCGCGCTCACGCCGAGGTCGACCCGCTGCATCCTGCCGGGCACCTGCGCCCTGCCCAGTCCGACGGCGGCCGCGTCCAGGTCGATGCCAACCACGTCCAGCATGGCCAGCGCGGTGATGGCGTTGCGTACGTTGAAGTCGCCGGGCAGGCTCAGGTTGAACTCAACGGTGCGGCCCGGGCACGCGACCCGGACCCGGGTAGTGCCATCGGGCCGTGGCTCCATCGTCGTAGCCGAGTAGTCGGCTCCCTCGGACAGACTGATCGTGGAGCACTCGATCGCCCCCGCCGCCGCAATCTGTTCCACCAGCCGGCGGCCGTGCGCGTCGTCGATGTTCACCACCGCGTGCCGGGTGTGGGCCGGCGTGAACAGGCTGGCCTTTGCTGCGAAGTAGGACTCCTCATCGCCGTGGAAGTCCAGATGGTCGCGGCCGAAGTTGGTGAAGGCCGTCACGTCGAATGCGACCGAGTCGGCGCGACGCAACACCATGGCGTGCGACGACACCTCCATGACGCAGCTGTCGGCACCTCCTTCGGCCATCACCGCCAGCAGCGCCTGCAGCTCCGGCGACTCGGGCGTGGTCACAGTTGTCCGGGCCACCTCCAGCGGCTGCCCGTCCAGCAGGAATCCGATGGTGCCGATCACGCCGACGTGCCGGCCGGCCGCGCGCAGCGCCGCGTCCAGCAGGTACGTGGTGGTGGTCTTGCCGTTGGTCCCGGTGACGCCGAACATGGTCAGCCGCTCGCTCGGGTTGCCGTAGATCCGGGCCGCCACCGGCGCCATCGCCGACCGCGGATCGGGCACCACGACCACCGGCTCGTGAAGCGCGGCAGCGATGGCGCCACCCTCGGCGTCGGTCAGGACCGCGACCGCCCCAGCCCGGACTGCGTCGGCGGCGAAGACGGCTCCGTGGTGGCTGTGGCCCGGGAGTGCCACGTACACGTCACCAGGACGGACCAGCCGGGAGTCCAACGTGATACCGCTGACCGCCCGGTCACGGTCGGCCGACACCCCGAACAGGACCGACAGCCGCAGCCCGCCGTTGTTCCGGGGGCGGGCAGCCGCCGGAGAATGAACCGAGGACACGGCTATGACGCTACCGAGTCGGGAAGGCATGCGCCCGCCCGGTGTCGCGATCCCCATTCGCTCGTGAGTTGGTGGCGGCTTGCCTGCGACCAGCACCCAATGACGCGTGCATCACCATTCGATGGCCTTGGACTTGGTCCGCTGGGCCGTGGGCTCCACCCCGTACCGGGGCAGCGCGAACTCCATGATGTCCCGGTAGACAGGCGCGGCAACGCCGCCGCCGGTGTCACCAACCCGAGGGTTGTTGACCACGACATAGGTGAGGAGCTCCGGATCAGCCACCGGTGCGTAACCTACATAAGAGGTGACGTAGCCCTGGTAACAGCCGCACTTGGCCTCGTAGCGTTCAGCCGTGCCGGTCTTGCCGCCGCTGCTGTAGTTGTCGAGCCGGAGGTGGTCTCGGCCCTCCATCTCCACCACAGCCTGCATCAAGTCGCGCACCTGCGCCGACGTAGTCGGTGAGACGATCTGGCGGGTAGGTCTCCGGGCCAGGTCGACAGCATGTCCCGCTGCGTCGGTCGCACCCTTGAGCACGGTCGGCGGATTGTACAGGCCACCATTGAGGATTCCGGCCAGAGCCGCCGCCTCCTGCACACCGGTCACCGACAGGCCCTGCCCGAAGGCAATCTGGTCCCGGGTGTAGTTGGCCATGTCGGCCGGCGGGAGCTGCCCGGTGGCCTCACCGGGACCCTCGATGCCGGTCTTCGCGCCCAGCCCGAAAGCCTGCAGGTACTCCCGGATCGTGCCGGCCTCCACCTGGCGGGCCAGGAGCGCGGTGCCGATGTTGGAGGAGTTGGCGATCACACCACGCATCAGCAGCCTCAGGGTGCCGTGGCTGAAGTAGTCCTTGATGCGGCCACCGCCTGACGCCAGCAGCGGCGGTACCGTGACGCGGGTGTGCGGCGTGATCCTGGTTGAGCCGTTATCCTTGGTGGCGTCAATCAGGGCTGCCGCCGTCAGGATCTTCTGCACGCTGCCCGGCTCGTACACCTGCGTGATCGCACGGTTGCCGCGGTCGTCGGGGTCGCTGGCGCCCGGGTCGGAGCTGTCCACCGTCGGCGCGTTGGCCATGGCCAGGATCTCGCCGTTCTTGATGTTGATCGTGATAGCGAAGCCGTAGTCGGCCTTGGAACTGCGGACCTGCGCCGCCAGCCGTCGTTCTGCCATCCACTGCAGCTCGGAGTCGATGGTGAGCCGGTAGTTGGTGCCGTTGGTGGCAGGGGTGGTGACGCTGGCACCCAGCGGGATCTTGCTGCCGTTGGGGGCGCTCTCGTACTTCTCCTGGCCCTCGATGCCGGCCAGCTCGGTGTTCAGGGTCTGCTCCAGGCCGGCCTGGCCCTTGCCGTCGGCGCCGACGAAGCCCACCACACCGGCGCCCACGGCTCCGCCCGGGTAGGTACGGATCGGGTCACTCTCGCGGAAGACACCGTAGATGTCGCGCTCGGCCAGGTCCGCCGCGATCTTGCTGTACGTGGCCGCCGGCACCTTCTTCACCAGGTAGACGAACCGGGTGTTCGGCCTGGTCAGCAGGCTGATCATCGTCGCCGAGTCAACGGGCAGGTAGCTGCTCAGCACCTCCGCGATCTCCGCCGCCTTGGGCCCGGTCAGCTGAGGGTCCGCAGTGATTGCCACCGCAGCCTCGGTGGAGGCCATCACCAGACCGTTGCGGTCGGTGATGTCGCCTCTGGAGGGCAGCAACGGCAGGGTCCGGGTCAACTGCTCCGCCGAGGTAGCCGCGTACGCGGAGGAGTCGAAGCCCTGAAGCTGCAGCAGCCGCCCGCCGCACAGCGACAGGGCGATAGCCATGCCGACTATGACGATCCGGAGTCTGCGGGGTCCGGATCCCAGCGGCATCCGCACCGGAGGCTTGTAGGCCTTCCTGGCCGTCGGCGTGGTGCCGGCCCCGGCCGCTCCGGCTCTGGGCCTCGTGGCGCCTGCCCGCGATCGGCCCGCGCCCGCGGAGCGGGGTGCGTGCGATCCACCCGCACCGGTGGATGTGTGGGATCTAGCCGTCCGGGTGGGCGGGGCAGCCGACCGGACCTGCCGCGAGGCCGGCTGGCCAGCCTGGTTGGCCGGTCGCCGCGTCGCGCTGGTACGGGACGGGTGGGGCCGTCGGGCAGCTGCCATCAGCCGCGTCCTTCCGGGTTGCCCGAGTTCGACTTCTTCTGCTGGGTTGTCGCCTGCTGCTTTTTCTGCTCGGCCTTGTTCTTAGTCTCGACCGCCTGCTGCTCCGCCTTCCGCTTGGCCGCCTCAGCCTTGGCCTTGGCTGCCGCGGCCTTCTGTGCTGCCTTCAGCTCGGCCCGCGCCCTGGCTGCAGCCTTGTCCGCCGCAATCTCCTGCGGAGACTTCACGATCAGGCTGGGTACTTCGGAGCCGGTGACGGGCTTGGCGTCGCCGAGCACCTTGCCGGTGGGAGCGACCAGGAAAGCTGGCTCCGGGTTGGGCCGCATACCCAGCGACGACGCCCGGCGAGCCAGCTCCTGCGGTGCGGCGCGCTGGTCGATCCGGCTCTCCAGCTCACCTTGGGCGTACGCGAGCTCGGTCGCCTGCCGGTTCAGCGCCCGGGACTGGAACGCCTGGTTCTGCAGCGTGGTGTTCAGCAGCAGCAGCCCTGCCATGCCCATGCCGAAGACAGCGACCAGGATGATCAGGAACGGTATCCGTGCCATCCGGGCGCGTCGGGCCGGCACAGCGCTCAGCCGGGCCGAGGTCGGCGCCGGCTGCCTGGTCGACTCTTTCCACCCGGTCACCGGTGCCCATAGCGCACTCATGCGGCCGCCTCCTCTATCCTCATCGCTGCTCTCAGGCGTGCCGAGGCCGCTCTCCGGTTGTGCTCAGCCTCGTCGCTGGTAGGTCGTTGGGCACCGCGGGTCAGCAGCTTCAGCTCGGCGCCGTAGCCGGCCGGCACCACCGGAAGGTTCCGTGGTGCCCGATCGGTCGACTTGATCGCGAGGATCTGCTTCACCAGGCGGTCCTCCAGGGAGTGGTACGCCAGGACCGCGATCCGGCCCCCCACGGCTAGCGCCGCGATAGCGCTGGGCAGCACCGACTCAAGCACCTCGAGCTCGTTGTTGACCTCGATCCGCAGCGCCTGGAAGGTGCGCTTCGCGGGATGGCCGCCGGTCTTCCGAGCGGCCATCGGGATGGCGTCGTACAGCAGGGCGACCAGGCGGGCCGAGGTGCTGAACGGCTCCTCCTCGCGAGCCGCCACGATCCGGCGGGCGATCCGGTCGGCGAACCGCTCCTCGCCGTAGCGGCGCAGGATCCGGGACAGCTCGCGGGCCGAGTACGTGTTCAAGATGCCCGCCGCGGTGAGCTCCTGCCGAGGGTCCATCCGCATGTCCAGCGGGGCGTCCACGGCGTAGGCGAAACCTCGCTCCGGCCGGTCGATCTGCAGGGAGGACAGACCGAGGTCCAGCAGCACGCCCTGGACCGAGCGGTGACCCAGCCGTTCCAGCACCTGCGGCAGCTCGTCGTAGACCGCCTGGACCAGGGTGACGCGGTCGCCGAACGGCCGGAGTCGCTCCCCCGCCAGCGCCAGTGCATCGGCATCCCGGTCCAGGCCCACCAGCTGAGCCCGCGGGCAGGCTGACAGCAGCGCCTCGGCATGGCCACCCATGCCAAGGGTGCAGTCCACCAGGATCGGCGCGTCACCGGCCGCCTCGGCGTCCAGCGCCGGGCTCAGCAGGCTGACGATCTCGGCCAGCATCACGGGGGTGTGCTGTTCTGCGGCGCTGCTCATGCCAGCCACCTCAGGACCGCCCAGATGAGGGCGGTAGCGCCGATGGAGGCGCCGAGCGAGAGGCCGGCGGCCGTGAGGTTCTCCAACGCCTGGTGTCTGATCCGGCGTTCGCTGGGGTTCGTCGTGGACGGCCGGTGCAACCGGCCCGTCTTCGACTCCAGCAAGGACATCTCGACCCCTTCATCGCCTCTCGGCGCAGTTCCCCATCCGGTGCCCGACGAAGCAGGCGTTTCTCAACTGAAACTGGGAGGACTCGTGTCCAGAGGTTTCAGCCCGAGGTCTGCGGGAAGTGCCACCTGGCACCGGGGAAGGTGTGCCAGGGAGCCAGACCTACGGGCTGAAGCCTCACGACACGAGTCGCGGCCCCACCCTCAGCTGTTCAGTTCTCAGGAGTTCTCGAAGTGGGCGAGTCGCGGACTCACAACCCCGGGAACACCTCGTCGTTCATGTCGGCAAAAGCCGACTCCTGCCGCGTGGAGTACTCCTGCCAGGCTTCGGAGTCCCAGACCTCCACCCGGTTGATCGCACCAACCACGACACAGTCCTTGTCGAGTGCCGCGTACGTCCGCAGGTGCGGAGGGATCGTGATGCGGCCCTGCTTGTCCGGTATCTCGTCCGAGGCTCCCGAGGCGAGCATTCGCTGGTAGTCGCGGACTTGCTTGTTGCTGGATGGTGCGTTGGCCAGAGTCTGGGTCTGCTCGATGAAGGCTGCGATCGGCCAGATCGCCAGGCATCGGTCCTGGCCCCGAGTGATGACCAGTCCGTCAGCCAGCCCGTCTCGAAACTTCGCCGGCAGGATCAGCCGTCCCTTCTCGTCGAGCTTCGGAGTATGTGTACCGAGAAACACCGGTACGCACCTCCTTGCTCCACAATCGGTCCGATCTGCTCCACTTTGCGCCACTGTACTCCACTTCGCCCCACAGAGCACCTCTTGGCACCCCGCTACAGGCCCCGGCGTGTTCGCAAACGGTCCGAGCCGGCGCTCGAGCCTTGGTTCTGCCGAACTGCCACGTAGGGTTAGACCGACGCGTCCCGCTGGGCGGAGCCGCGGCATACGATGTGTGGCGTGCGCCAGCGCACACACGCAAGCCAGGTCACGACGACGTCTCCGACCGTTATTTGGTCGTGTTGCGCTCCGGGGTGACGACGCAACGGGGCACGGAGGGCCAGTGAGTCTGAGCTATGACAAGCCGACGGATGTCGGGACGTACTCCCTCGGAGATGTCGTCCAGGTCATCGGTAAGGTCCGACAGGCCATCGAAGGGGTGATCGAAGGCAAGCGGATGCCGATCGACCTGGCTCTTGTCACCTTGCTGGCGGAGGGACACCTGCTCGTCGAGGATGTGCCAGGAGTCGGCAAGACGATGCTGGCCAAGGCCCTCGGCCGTTCGATCGCCTGCACGGTCCGGCGCGTCCAGTTCACCCCCGACCTGCTGCCCTCCGACATCACCGGTGTCTCGATCTTCAACCAGGAGACACGCGACTTCGAGTTCAAGCCGGGCGGCATCTTCGCCAACATCGTGGTCGGGGATGAGATCAACCGTGCCTCCCCGAAGACCCAGTCGGCGCTGCTGGAGTCGATGGAGGAACGACAGGTCAGCGTGGACGGCACCACGTACCTGCTGGAGACGCCCTTCATGGTGGTGGCCACCCAGAACCCGATCGAGATGGAGGGAACCTATCCCCTGCCCGAGGCGCAACGTGACCGCTTCATGATCCGGATCGAGATGGGCTATCCGACCCCCAACTCAGAGCTCGACATGCTCGACTCCCACGGGTCCACCGACCCGCTGGCCGCGCTGCAGCCGGTGACCGACGCGGCAGCGGTCCGCGGCATGATCGACGCGGTCAAGACGGTCTACCTCTCCCCGGCCGTCAAGCACTACATCGTCCAGATCGTCAACGCGACCCGGAACTCTCGCGACCTGCGGCTGGGCGCCTCCCCGCGGGCCACCTTGCAGCTCCTCCGGGCCAGCCGCGCCTTCGCGGCCCTGTCCGGTCGGGACTACGTCAGCCCGGACGACGTGTCGGCGCTGGCGGTACCCGTACTGGCACACCGGGTGCTGCCGTCCACCGACGCCCAGCTGGCTCGACGTACGGTCAGCGACATCATCTCCTCGGCCGTTCACTCGGTGAACGTCCCCGACCGGCGGTAACCAGATGCGGAGGCCGTGGCGGCTGCTGACCGCGCGGGGGCGGGCTCTGGTGGTTCTCGGGTCAGCGGTGGTTGTCGTGTCGATGATGGCCAGCCAGCGTGACGTGATGCGTCTCGGACTGCTTCTGCTGGTGCTGCCGCTGATCGCCGCCGTACTCGTGTCCAGGGCGCGGCTGCGGATGTCGTGTGAGCGATCGGTGGAGCCGGCCCAGGTACCGCTTGGGTCGCCGATGCACGGCAGGATCATCCTCGGCCAGGACGGCCGGCTTCCCGCCGGGATCTTGATGCTGGAGGACTCGGTGCCGGCCGAGCTGGGCAACCGGCCCCGCTTCCTGGTGGACAAGGCCGATCTCAGCTGGCGCCGCGAGGTCCAGTACCCGCTGCTGGGTCGGGTCCGGGGTCGCTTCCGCACCGGCCCGCTGATGGTCCGTACCACCGACCCCTTCGGGCTGGTCCGGCTGGACCGTCAGTTCGTTGCCACCTCCGAGGTCCTGGTCACGCCCGAAATCGTCCCGCTCCCGGTCATGCGTACCGCCGGCGGCGCGGGAAGCACCGGGGAGGCCCGACCGCACCGGATCGGAGTCGTCGGCCAGGACGACGCACTAGTTCGGGAGTACCGCCAAGGCGACGATGTGCGGCGGATCCACTGGCGCTCCACAGCCCGCTGGGGCGACCTGATGGTACGTCGGGAGGAACAGGCGCTGGACCCGAGCGCCAGCATCCTGCTGGACTCACGCAGCACCGCGCATGCCGGCCGCGGCATCAACAACTCGATGGAGTGGGCGATCTCCGCGGCGGCCTCGATCGCCATCCACTTCCTCGACGACGGATTCGGGATCGAGATCTACGAGGCCGAGGGACCGATGCACATCGCTGGCACCATGGGACAGCACAGCTCCGCCAGCCAGGAGGTGGTCATCAACCGCTTGACCGACCTGAAGGCGCGACAGACCGCGACTCTGCACTACGCCATCGAGGCGGCGTCGGTCGACCGACCGGGCCAGCTGGTGATCGCCATTCTCGGCCGGATGGGGGTGGAGGACGCCCAGGCCCTGCTGCGGCTCCGACGCAACCGCGCACAGGGAATCGCCCTGCTGCTCGAAATCGACAGCTTCGCCGACGGACCGGCCAGCGATCGGATCCAGAACCAGTCCGAGCTCGCCGCTCAGATTCTGCGCGACAACCAGTGGCGGGTGGTCACCGTGCCGCGCGGGATGAGTGTCGCGCAGGCCTGGTCCGCCGTGGACCAGCTGGGCCGGGTGGTCTGATGCGCAGCACCGACCGCAGCGGACTGGCCGTCATGGTCTCGGTGATCCTTGCCAGCTTCACCGCCCGGCCGCTGACCAGAGACCTGAGCTTCCTCGGCGTCAGCTGGGTGCTGGTCCTGCTGATCGGGATCGTCACGATGGCCCTCCGCAGGGCTCGGCTCGGGGCGGGGGCGGTGTTCGGCACCCAGCTCGTCCTGCTCGCCGGGTTTGTAGCAACGGTGGCAGGCGGCATGTCGGGCGAGGGCGAGTCCTGGTACGCCCACATCATCTCCGTCTGGGCTGACGGGGCGGAGCACATGCAGAGCCAGGCGGCGCCGATGGCCCCGAACGACGGGGTCAAGCTCATCTTCGTCACCGTCATCGGTGTGGTGATGGTGGTCACCGACCTGGTGGTCTCCGGAGTCGGGCGGGCGGTCTGGGCGATAGGCCCGCCGGCCACCCTGTTCCTGGTCCCGGCCATCGGACTGGGCACCGACACCGGCGTCGTCAGCTTTCTGTGCATCGCCCTGGGCTATCTGGCCATCCTGGTTGCCGAGGGGCTGAACAGCACCGCGCGGTGGACCCGGGGGCTGTCGTCGGACTCGGCCGAGGGCTTCGGGACTGCGACACCGGTGGTCTGGCGCGCCGCCACCTACATCGGCGTGCCAGCGCTCGTGCTGACCGCCATCCTGGGGGCAGCGGTGCCCACCCTGAGCCTGCCCGGGTTCGGCTTCGGCAACGGACCGGGCGGGCGCGGGCCGCTGCAGCTCAGCGACCCCACCCTTGACCTGCGGCGGAACCTCAACCAGCCGGTGGACCGGACGGTGATCACGTACAGCACCAACCGGCCCGGCGGTGTCTACCTGCGGCTCGCGTCACTTCCGCGGCTGAGCTCGGCCGGCTTCGGCAACGTGCAGATGAGCCTTGACCGCGGTAGCCAGCTTGGGCAGATCCCAGGCATCAGCTCCGAACCCACTGAACGCCGTACCACCAATATCTCGGTCGGGGACTTCGGCGCGGAGTACCTGCCGCTGCCGTACGCGCCGCGCAGCTTCACGGCTAGCGGGGAGTGGGCCTCGGACGCCAACTCACTGGTCGTGGTGGCCAACGGCCGGGGCAACCGGATCGACTCCATCCGCGACCTCCAGTACACGGTGCAGAGCGTGGACATCGCGCCGGACGGTGCCGACCTGTCGACCGCGCTGGCCGGCACTCCGGCGGACGCTGCGGTCACCGGCGCCATCCCGTCCGACCTGCCCGACTCCCTGGTGGCGCTGGCATTGGAGGTGACGGCCGACGCCGATACCCCGGCTCTGAAGGCGGCCGCCATCCAGGCGTACCTGCGCAGCCCTCGGTTCACCTACAGCACCGACCCGCAGCCGGGCTCTGGCTACCAGGCGCTGGAGAACTTCCTGCTCCGCGATCGGGAGGGCTACTGCGAGCAGTTCGCCGCAGCAATGGCCACGATGGCCCGCGCCGTGAACATCCCCTCCCGGGTGGCGGTCGGCTTCCTGCCCGGGGAGCGGGACGGCGACACCTGGCAGGTCTCCATCCGCGACATGCACGCCTGGCCCGAGCTGTACTTCTCGGGGTACGGCTGGGTACGGTTCGAGCCCACTCCCGCCTCGGTCACCGGAGCACCGCCCGCCTGGACCGTTGAGAACCAAGGCGACAGCAGCGACGACCCGACAGCTGACCCCAGCAGCGCCGAGACGGACGCGGCGCCGAGCCTGGAGCCGTCCGCGCCTACCGCGCCGACCGAGGCGCCGACCAGCACCGACGGCAGCACCGCGTTCCCCTGGGGCCGCACCCTGGTGGGTACCGGGGCCGGGCTGCTGGCACTGCTGGTGCTCGCCGCCCCCGCCACTATCAGGATTCGACGGCGGACCTCCCGACTGTCGGACGACGCGCCCGCGGAGGAGCGGGTCGAGTCGGCCTGGGCGGAGATCCGTGACTCGGTTCTGGACTACGGCGGGGCCTGGCCGCTGGGGTCGCCGCGCAGCATCGGGCATGAGATCGGTGGCCGGCTGGAGTCGGAGCAGTCGGACACCATGACGCAGGTCGCCACCATTGTGGAGCGGTCCCGCTACGCCCGGACCTTCACCGACACCGACCTGCTGGCAGAGCTGCCGGAGATGACGGAGGAGATTCGCCGCGGTCTGGCCGAGCCACGCAGCTTCTGGCGGAGGGCGTCAGCCATCCTGCTGCCACGCTCACTGTTCCGACGTCCTCCGAAGCCGTGACCCCAGGAGTTGACTGCCGGTCCGCGCCTCCTATCGTGGGGTGCAGAAATCCTCTACCCGGTGAGGCGGCATCGTCCGCATCGCCAGAACGGAGCAGTCATGGGTTTGGCAGACAAGGCGAAGAACAAGGCAGAAGAGGTCGCCGGCAAGGTGAAGGAGTCCACCGGCGACGCCACCGACAACCGTGACCTGCAGGCCGAGGGCCAGGCGGACCAGTCCGAAGCCAACGCCAAGCAGGCCGGCGAGCACGTCAAAGATGCGGCCGGGGATGTCCGGGACGCCTTCAAGGGCAGCTGACTCCGACCGTACGACTCGGCTCTGACCGAGGCCGCGGACAGCACCGCGGACCTCAGTCGCGGCATCCAGCGCCGCCGTCCGGCTTTGGCCGGGCGGCGGCGTTTGCGTCTGCTGAGCGGTCGTCGCCGGCGGTGCCGGACGGGGGTGAGTTTTGCCCCCGTCGGGCTGGGTACGTGTCGGACGTACCTAAAAGCCCAGCGAGGCCCGCATCAAAAGGAGTTGTCGTGACCACAAAGGTGGAGAAATCAGTCCTGGTGAACGTGCCGATCAGCGTTGCCTACAACCAGTGGACCCAGTTCGAGGATTTTCCTCAGTTCATGGGCGGCGTCAAGAGCGTGACCCAGCTCAGTGACGACCGGCTGGAATGGGTGGCCGAAATCGCCGGCGTGCGGCGCCAGTGGGAGGCCCGGATCTTGGAGCAGGTCCCCGACCAGAAGGTCGCCTGGGCCGCCACGGAGGGGGCCACCAACGCCGGCTCAGTGACCTTCGAGGATGTCGGCGGCGGCCAGACGTCGGTGCGTCTCTTCCTGGAGTATGAGCCCGAGGGGCTGGTGGAGAAGGTCGGCGACAAGCTGAACGTGGTGGAGAACCAGGCCGCCGGTGACCTGGACAGGTTCAAGGCATTCATCGAGTCCGAGGGCTATGCCACTGGAGCGTGGCGGGGCTCGGTCGACGCAGCCGGACATGTCGGCACGCCGGGTGTGGAGCATGCTGAGGCATCACGCGGAGACGACGGCAAGGCCGGCGTCTCCGGTAAAGCCGTGGCTGCAGGAGCGGCCGGACTCGCCGCAGCAGCCGGGATCGCAGCCGTTGCCGCCGCCGCGGGCAAGGACAAGGAAGGCGGCGACGCCACGGTACAGCCGGGCAGTACGGATGAGGCGCCGGCGTCCCAGGTCGAGTACGAGTCGTCCGCGGCCGTGGGCGCCGATGAGGCGCTGACGGATCCGCGCCCGGCAGTCGTCGAGGAGGTCGTGGTGGTGGATCCGCGCCCCGGAGTGACCGACGACCGGATCTGACTAATGCGCGGCGGTTCCACACCGCCGCGCGCAGCCGATCACCAGCGGGGAGCCGACGCAGCCAGGGGAACGCGAACCCGGCTGCGTCGGCGGCCTGGACGGTGGCCGGGAGTCAGGCGCATGCAAAAGCGCGCCCGCGTGAAAACCGGGGCGCGCTCGGAAGACCTCAGTTGTTCAGTTAGAAGCCGGACTCGTCGCGACGACGACGCCAGCGCTCCTCCATCTTGTCCATGAAGCCTTGGTTGTCGTCGCTACCGGAAGGTTGGGGCGCCTTGGGGCGGTCAGCATTGCGACCGTTGTCCGGACCGGCGCCGACGTGCTGCCAGGAGTAGATCGCGGTCACCGCGGCGGTCACCATCAAGACGAAACCGAGCACACTCAAGAACAGTTCGGTAGACATCCCGACGACCAGCAGTGCCAGGCCAGCAAAGAACCCGACACCTGCGAGCGCGGCTCGTCGTCGATGAACTCGCCGCATGCCGGTTCCCCGAAGAGCATTCACCAACTTCGGGTCCTCGGCCGCTAGAGCAGCCTCCATCTGGTCGAGAAGCCGCTGCTCTTCTTCTGAGAGGGCCACTGGCCACCTCCCACTGTCTAGTTACTGCGCTGTGGTGCCCACCCTGATGGGTGAATTCCAGTTCAGTTTAGGCGTGGATTCCGCTCAGCGAAACCCAATCATGCAATCGGTCCCGTCTTGTGACGAGATCGGCTCCTTGAGGAGCGCTTACCCGACATCGCGCCGGCCGTCACGGTGTCGGGTGAGAGCGGCGCGTTGCACCGCCGCAGGGCCAAACCTGCCGACAGCCAGGTCGATGGCCTGCTCCGCCTCACGCCATCCGCGCTCCGGCGCCGTCAGCTCGGGCTGGCGGTAGGCGCGCTCGGCCGGGACCAGGTTCTCCACCCGGACGCCGACCCTCCGAACCCGAGTCCGCGAGGCCCCGAGCCGGTCGTACAGAGCCACAGCCTGGCCGTAGATCTCATCGGTAACGTCGGTTGGGCTGGACATGGTGGCCGATCGGGTCACCGTGGCGAAGTTGGCAAACCGGATGGAAATGGCGACGGTGCGACCGAGCATCCGTGCCTTGCGCAGCCGGCTGGCCGTTCGGGCCGCCATCCTCAGCAGCTCCCGCTTCACCACCTCGGGATCGTCGGTATCCGCCCCGAAGGTCTCCTGGGAGCCGACGCTTCGCTCCCGTTCCGACGGTGTCACCCGACGGGCGTCCCGGCCCCAGGCGAGCTCGGCCAACATGATGCCGGCATGAGGTCCGAAGGCATGCTGCAACGTGTCCCGCGGCGTCGCTGCGAGGTCACCCACCCTAAACAGACCCATCCGGTGCAGCTTGTCGGCGGTCGACTGCCCGATCCCCCACATGGACTCCACCGGCAGCGGATGCAGGAATGCGACGACCCGGTCCGGAGGCACCTCGCACACCCCGTCCGGCTTGGCGGCCCGCGAAGCCACCTTCGCGATGAACTTGGTCGGCCCGATGCCGACGGAGCAGGTGATCTGCTGCTCGTCGGCTACCACGGCTCGGATGTACTCCGCGATGGACGCCGGCGACCCCAGCCGGCGCAGCGATCCGGTGACGTCCAGGTACGCCTCGTCGATAGAGGCGGACTCGACCACCGCGGTGACCGACTCGAAGACCGACACGATCGCCCGCGACACCTCGGTGTACTCGTCGAAGTTCGGCGATATGAAGGTCGCGGCGGGACAGAGCCGGCGCGCGCGACTCGACGGCATCCCAGACCGGACTCCGGCCGCCCGAGCCTCATAGGTCGCCGACAGCACCACGCCACGATGGCTGCCGCCGACAATGACCGGAGTGCCCCGCAGCTCAGGGCGTGACCTCAGCTCGACCGAGGCGTAGAAGGCGTCCATGTCGACGTGCATGATGATGCTCACGTCACGCCTGCTCAGCCGGTCGCTGGACTCTTCTGGCCGGAACGCGCGAAGACGTGCACCAGGGGTGCGAGGGCCCGGAAGGTGGGATCCTGGCTGATCTCCGACTCCAGTTGGTACAGCTCCGCGTACGCGCCCGCCTCGGACTCGACCAGGGCCTCCGGTACGTGGTCGGACACTGCCCCGATCCCGTGGCTGGCAACGACGTCGAAACCAGCGTCGCGGACCAGGTCGATAACCTGGTCGTGCTCAAACCGCTCCGGGTCGGCGAACGTACGGCGGGCCAGCGCGATGTGTCCGTTCAAGGCCTGGGACAGCACCAGCGAGTGCCGCTGGGACACCAGCAAGCTGAGCACACCGCCGGGACGCAGCACCGCGGCCATTGCGGACAGCGCCTCACTCGGCGAGTCCACCACCTCGAGCACCCGGTGGCAGATGACCACATCGGCGCCCGCGGGCCCGACGATGTCGAGCAGGTCGTTCGCGTCGCCCTGGACCGCGTGGATGTGGCCGGCCAGGCCCGCCTCGGCGGTTCGCCGCTCCAGCGACGCCAGTGCGTCCGGGCTGGGGTCGATCACGGTGACCTGGTGGCCGAGAGCGGCCAACGAGGTGGCGACTCCCCCGGTCCCGCCGCCGATATCCACCACGTCCGCCGCGGTTGGGAAGTCGTGCTCGCCGAGCTGTCCGGAGAGCAGGTTGAGCAGGTGAGCCTGGGAGACCGAACGTCGCCGACGCGGCTCGGACATCCACTCCTCCTCGGGCTGGATCCTGATCGGCTGCTGCGGCAGCAGCCGTGCTGCATCGAAGCCTAGTGCCTGGACCTGGGCCGCTCGCGTCATGATCGGTTCACGCCCGCTCCCGCTGCCCAGGTTCGGTCCGCAGCACCGGCACTGCGGCGCCCGATCGCGCGTTCCACCACGGCCAGAAACGCCTCCGCGTCCCGTACCAGGTCGTCGGCCTGCCGGGCAGACACGATCGTGGTGGCACCGGCCCTGACCGCCTCCCGCTTACCCTCGATCGAGGCAAAGAAGCCTGCCCACTCGCCGAGCTCCGGCGCCACCTCGGCCAGCACCTGCCAGGCGTTCCTCGGCCGTCCCGCCGTCTGGGCGGGCCGGGCCCGGATCGCCAGCACCAGTGCCGCGGTCCGGAGTGCGGCCAGATAGGCCGCGAGATAGCGGTCCGCCGGCCGCCCGGCGAGCTCGGCTTCGAGCAGGGCGGAGCGGATCCGGCCGAGGTCTTTGTGCACAGTCGACTCGACGGTAGGCGGCTCAACCACGGCGGTCACCGTTCGAGCCCTGTGGAGCTCAACCGCCACGGTCCACCGTTTGCCGGCTCGGCCAGCTCGTAGATGCCCTGTGGTCCCGCGGCCCCGTTGGCCGCGACCACCTGCCAGACTCCGACGTCGGCCTGCACCCGTCGCGCCAGGATGTCCCGAACCACCCACAGCCGGTCACGCCACAGGAAGCGGGCGGGAGCTTCGAGATCTGAGCTGGGCTCGTACTGGACTTCGATTGGTTCGTCATGGACGGGCATGTGGTTTTCCCTCGGTCGTTGTGTCGGAGTTGGGCTCGACCCGAACGGCAGCTCGGGTGCGGATGGGGGTCGAGTTCCATCCGCACCGCGAGCGTGCCCGAGGCGCGTGCCGCGAACACAGCGCCGGCATCCGAGAGCTGATCGACAAGATCGGCTCTTCCCCAAGCGCCGATATCGAACAGCTGTTCGAACACTGACTAATCTACACCGCCCCACTGACAGTCCGTCAAGACTGCCCACTAGTCACCTCCGCCGCCCCCCGGTCGGTGTGTCGCGGCGGCACCGACTACTGGCGAAGCGGGCGAGGTGGCGCGGTTGCCAGCCGTCCGGGCGTCAGTCGCGAACGGGCGAGTTGGGCGCAGCTAGGAGGCGTCCGGCCTCAGTCGCGGACGGGCGAGGTGGGCCCACGTCCGGCGTCAGTCGCGGAGCCCGCGAGGTGGGCCAGCTGACAGCCTCCGGCGTCAGTCGCGGAGCGGTCGGGACCCGGCCCGCCGGCGAGTCTGTTGGGCCGATTCCAGAAACCGGCCGGTCGTCGCCGCCTCGACAGCGACACGCCGCGCAACGGGCCTGCCCGCCACCATGAGGGTCGCATTACTGGACCTCACCCGCTCCACCCCCTCGCCGCCTCTCGCCGACGCGTCGCCTGTGCTGCGACACGCCGCCAGACCGCGGAGGATGGGACCAGTCAGCGGAGGGGCCTTGACGCGTGATGTCTCGTCAGTCGCCCCAGCCCATCGACAGGACCTCGAAACCGGCGGCCCGCGGCACTCCCAACCGGGTTCCGGTGGAGCGCGCACCGGCCTCGAGGTACTCCTCCGGGTCGAAGTGCTCCCAGCCCAGTCCGTCGATGTAGGCACGGTGCGCGGCCAGCGACGCGACGCCGCGGTCGAAGGTGGCGGTGATGTCGACGGCGTGCCGCCCATCCGGCGAGCCGGCCGCCCAGACCGACCTGACCCCGCCCCACGGCTGAAGTCCCTGGTCCAGCTGCTCGGGGAAGACCCAGCGGTTTCCTGCGTCCCGGACCGCGTCCAAGGTGGCCCGACCAGTGGCGATATGGTCGGCCTGGTTCAGCGACTGCCCGCCCCAGGTATCCCGGAAGTTGTTGGTGATGACAATGTCTGGGCGGTGCCGGCGGACCGCCGCGCAGATCACCCGGCGGAGGCTCACGCCGTACTCCAGGACGCCGTCGGGTTCACCGAGAAACTCCACGACTTCCACTCCGACGATGCGGGCCGATTCAATCTGCTCAGCTTCGCGGACCGGCTTGCACTCGTCCGGCGCCAGCGCGTCGATGCCCGCCTCCCCGCTGGTCACCATTGCGTACACAACGGTCCTCCCCTGGTCGGTCCAGCGGGCGATCGCCGCTGAGGTACCAAACTCCAGGTCGTCGGGATGGGCCACGACGCACAGCGCCCGGCCCCAGGACTCGTCCACCGGCATTAGTTCAGGCATGCCTGCAGCGTAGAAGAGCGCCGCCGACCTCCCGGTCAGAGCCGGGCGTATCTCACGTACGGCGCGATCTCTGCGGCTGCCGCGGCCCCGTAGCTGGCCTCGAACCGGGGCAGGAAGCTGCCCTGTAGCCGGTACTCCTGGGTGCCGACGATGGCCACCACATAGCTGGAGAGCAACGACCCGATCTGGGCACAGCGTTCCAGCGACACACCCCAGGCCAGGCCCGCGACGAAGCCCGCCCGGAAGGCGTCACCGACCCCGGTCGGGTCCACCCGTGCTGTCTCGGGCGCGATCGCTACGTCGATCCGGGGTTGGCCGGCGATCTCGATACTTGCGCCGTCCTTGCCGCGGGTGATCACCCGGGTACCGACCCTGGACAGGATCTCCTCGTGCGACCAACCGGTCTTTTGGCTGATCAGGGAGTCCTCGTAGTCGTTGGAGAACAGGTACGTGGCGCCGTCGATCAGCCGCTTGATCCCCGGCCCGTCCATCCAGGCCAGCTGCTGCGAGGGGTCGGCGACGAAGTCATAGCCGCGGGACCGGCATTCATCGGTGTGCCGCTGCATCGCCTCCGGGTCGTTCGGGGAGATGATCACCAGGTCCAGCCCGCCGGCCTTGTCGGCGATCGGCTTGAGCTCGATCTCCCGAGCTTCGGCCATCGCGCCGGTGTAGAAGGAGCCGATCTGGGCGTTGTCCGCGTCGGTGGTGCAGACGAAGCGGGCCGTGTGCTTGGTCTCGGAGACCCGAACCGGCCAGGTCAGCACCCCGTGCCGGTCCAGCCAGGCGCGGTACTCGGCGAAGTCCTCACCGACGGAGCCGACCAGCAGCGGGTTCAGGCCCAACGCCGCGAGTCCGAACGAGATGTTGGGCGCAATCCCGCCGCGCTTAATCTGCAGGTCGTCGACCAGGAACGATAGCGAGATGTTGTTCAGCTGCTCGACCACGATGGACTCGGCAAATCGCCCGGGAAACGTCATCAGGTGGTCCATCGCGATGGATCCGGTCACGGCAATTTGCACGGCAGTGAGCCTAGCGGCACCGGCACAGCCCCCTTCGGTGCTGCCCACTTCCGCCCGTACGGCCATCCCTTAGCCTGCCTGCTATGAAGTTCGCAGGCCCGGTGGTGGTGGTCGGGGGTGGTCTGGCCGGGATGGCCGCGGCCGCTCGGCTGGCCAAGGCGGGGCATTCGGTTGAGCTGGTGGAGGCGGCGGACCGGCTCGGGGGTTGCTGGGCCCCGTACCCGCTGGATCCGTACCAGCGGGAACGGTTCGAGCTCCCACCGTCGGGGGCGCTGGCGGACGACGCCCCGAGCATCCTCGGCTTCCCGGCCCCGTTCCGAGACCTGTTCCGGAAGAGCGGTCGACCCTTCGACGCCGAGCTGCAGCGCCTCGGGTACTCCCTCGTCCCGGCGTCCCCGGCCAGGCACGTGTTTCCGGACGGAGCCACGCTGCTGCTGCCTACCGACCGTGGCGAGCAGTACGCGGTGCTGAGGCAGAGCTACGGCGTTGGGGTGGCCGAACGGTGGCGGTCGCTCGTCGACCGGCTGGACAACGTCTGGCAGACGGTCCGGCCGCTCGGTCTGGAGGCTGAGCTGCGCGGCAGGTCCCAGCTCGACAGCCGGGTCCGGCGGACCCTGCAGCCGCGGCGCAGCATCGAGCAGCTGGCCCGGGAGGTTGATCATCCGCACCTGGCCGCGATCATCCGCTCGGTGGCCTACCGGCTCGGCTCCACCCCGCGGCGGACCCCCGCCTGGTGCGCCGTCGAGCTATCGGTCGCGCGTACGTTCGGCCGCTGGACGATCAACGGCCCCGACGTCGGTCGCAGCTCCGTGCTGGTCGATGCGCTCGCCGGCCGGTTGGCACAGCGCCGGGTACGGGTCAGGCTGGGAGCGCGGGTCAACGGCGTGGTGGTGGAGGACGGCCGAGCCACCGGGGTGCTGGTCGGTTCGGAGCGGATCGACGCGGCGGCAGTGGTCTGCACGGTCGACCCGTGGCAGCTCTACGACGCTCTGCTGCCCCCGACCACGGCCCGGGCCGAGCGGCGAGCCGTCCACCGGCTGCACCCGGCCCTAGCGCCGCGGGTCAGTCACCGCGTGCTTCCACAGCAGTGCGCCGAGGTCACCGAGACGGTCCACCATCGGTTCCCCGGACGTGGCGCCGGCGGACCGCGCGTGGAGTACGCCCGCCCGTACGGAGCCGGCACCCTGCTGAGCAGCCACGACTACGCTGCGGCGACACCGACTGCCAGCGCCGGCGCGGCCTGGGACGGATTCGCCAGCTGGCTGCGCCGACCTCC
This sequence comes from Propionibacteriaceae bacterium, assembly GCA_025965155.1. Lineage (GTDB taxonomy): Bacteria > Actinomycetota > Actinomycetes > Propionibacteriales > Propionibacteriaceae > Microlunatus. The sequence continues at coordinate 77,330 of JAOPXN010000070.1, read as the reverse complement.
GATCAGCAGCGAGGTCACCGGCGTGTTCGTCGCGGGACCCTTTTCCCGCGGTGGCAGCCAGCCGTCCCAGACGGTGCTGTCCGGCGCACTGGCCTCCTACGGAGCTCACGACTACCTGAACCAAGCGTTGCGACTGTAGAGTTGGTCCTCACATTTTCTGGGGTAAGGAATGTTCTCCTCTTGACTAACGCGCATTCGAACTCCGCCGGCCATGCAGGACCGAAGGCTCAGCAGAGCGGCCCCGTCCGCGCCGAGCCGTCAACCAGCACCTTCGAGCGCGAACTGGCGGTCGAACAAGCCCACGTCGACCTGGTCTATGCCCGGCTGACAGAGGCGACCCGGTCCGCCAAGCAGGTGGCGGCCGAGGGCAAGGCGCTGTACCAGTCGGACCGGGCCAACTTCGTCCGTGAGGAGGACGGCACCGGCCTTTACGAACGCGACGTGTTCGCCTTCCAGTCGGCCAAGAGGTTGGCGGTGCTGGACGCGGAGCACGAGGGGCTGGTGTTCGGCCGGCTGGACCGGACCGACGGCGAGATTCGCTACGTGGGCCGGATCGGTGTCCGCGATGCCGAGTACGAGCCGCTGGTGATCGACTGGCGCGCTCCGGCCGCGGAACCGTTCTATCGCGCCACTCCGAGCAACCCGATGCAGGTGACCCGCCGCCGGGTGCTGCGCTGCGCCGGAATTCGGGTGATCGGCATCGAGGACGACCTGCTCGACGGGAACGCGGACGACACCGAGCTGGTGGTGATCGGCGAAGGGGCACTGATGGCCGCCCTGTCCCGGGCCCGCGGACACCAGATGAAGGACATCGTCGCCACCATCCAGGCCGAGCAGGACGAGGCCATCCGGGCCCCGTACCAGGGCGTGACGATGATCTCCGGCGGACCTGGCACCGGCAAGACGGTCGTGGCGCTGCACCGGGCGGCGTACCTGCTGTACTCCAACCGTCGGCGGTTCGAGTCGGGCGGGGTGCTCGTGGTCGGCCCCAGCCGGGTGTTCATGAACTACATCGAGCGGGTGCTGCCGTCCCTGGGTGAGGACGCGGTCACCCTGCGTTCCATCGGGTCCGTTGCCTCCGACGTGGTGAGAATGCGCGGTGACCGGATCGACTCCGCCGACGTGCTGGCGATCAAGGGCAGCCTGCGGATGGTGCAGGTCCTCAAGCGCCTGGTCGCAGAGCCGCCGCAGGCCATGCCGCTGGAGCTGCGGCTGACCGTGCGGGGCGAGGTCCTGGCGCTCAACGCCGAGGTGCTCGCCCGGATCCGGACCGACGTACTGGCCCGACACAAGCTCAATACCGGACGCGAGGCGGCCGAAACCGCCCTGCTGAACGCCCTGTGGCGCTCCAGGCCGCGCGAGCTGGACCTGGAGCGGGAAGAGTTCGACGACCTGGTCAGCGACACCGCCGCCTACCGGATGTTCTGCCACGCCTGGTGGCCGCCGCTGAGTGCGCCCGCCGCGCTGCTGCGGCTGGCCGACCCACAGCTGATGGCGAGGGCCGCCGCCTCGGTCCTGTCCCGGGCCGAACAGCAGGCACTGAGCGCCAGCTACCGCGACCCGGCCCTGCAGGAGGGCGGGGAGTGGACCGCGGCGGACGGCGCACTGCTGGACGAGCTGGTGAACCTGCTCGGCCCGGTGCCGGAGCAGGAGGCCGAGATCTCGCTGTTCATCGACTCCGACGAGGAGCTGCCGGAGGTCGTCACCACGATGGACCGGATGATCCCGGCCAAGGAGATTGACCCGTTCGCGTTGCCGTACGAGACCTTCGCGCACATCCTGGTTGACGAGGCGCAGGACATCACCCCGATGCAGTGGCGCATGCTGCGCCGCCGCGGTCCGCAGGCCAGCTGGACCGTGGTGGGTGATCCGGCACAGAGCTCCTGGCCCGACACCCAGGAGGCGGCCCGCGCCGTCAACGACATGATCGGGCGGGCACCGCTGCGCCGGTTCCGGATGAGCACCAACTACCGCAGCCCTGCTGAGGTCTTCGACCTGGCGGCACGGGTGGTAGTGGAGGCGTACCCCGACGCGGACCTGCCGACCGCTGTCCGGTCCACCGGCATCGAGCCTGCGCTGCTGGTCGCCGGGGACGGCGACCTGGTCCGCGCCACCACCGACGCGGTCCAGACGCTGCTGACCCAGGTCGAGGGCACGGTCGGAGTGATATCTCCGCCGTCCCGGCTCGGGCAGCTGTCCGACGCCGTCGCCCAGCTCTCCGACCGGATTGCGGTCGTCACGCCGCTTGAGTCGAAGGGACTCGAGTACGACGGCGTGCTGGTGGTCAGTCCGGACGAGATCGTGGAGGAGTCGCCCGGTGGCGTCAGGGTGCTCTACGTGGCGCTGACCCGACCGACCCAACGGCTGGTCACGCTCGACGCAGCGCCTGGTGCAATCTGGCGTAAATCTCTCGGGTAGCCCGCGAGCGGTTCATCGTGATGAAGTGCAGACCGGGGGCTCCCCCAGCCAGCAGCTCCTCCGAGAGCTCGGTCGCGAGGTCGACGCCGACCCTGCGTACCTGCTCGTCGTCGCTCGCGGCATGCAGCCGGTCGGTCACCCGCTTCGGCAGCGCGGCGCCGGAGAGCTCGGCGAACCGGGTGATCTGGGAGATGCGGGTGACCGGCATGATGCCCGGAATGATTGGCAGATCGCAGCCCAGTGCGCGCACCCGGGCAACCAGGTCGAAGTAGTTCTGCGCGGTGAAGAAGAGCTGGGTGATGGCGAAGCCGGCCCCGGCCTCGGCCTTGGCAACCAGCACCCGGGCATCGAGGTCGGCGTCGTGCCGCTCCGGATGGAGGTCCGGGAAGGCGGCTACGCCGACGCAGAAGTCGCCGAGCTCACGGACCATCGCCACCAGTTCGGTCGCGTTCTCCAGTCCCTCGGGGTGCTTCTCCCACGGCACTGTTGGGCCGCCCGGCATGTCACCACGGATGGCCAGCACGTGCCGGACGCCGGCAGCGGCGTAGGAGCCGATCACCCGCCGGATCTGCTCCTTGGACTGGCTGGCGCAGGTCAGGTGAGCCATCGAACGGAGCGTGGTGTGCTGCGCGATCGCCTCGGTGGCTGTGATGGTCCGGTCGCGGGTCGAGCCGCTGGCTCCGTAGGTGACCGAGACGAAGTCAGGGCCGAGGGACTCCAGCTCCCGAATCGTCTGCCACAGCTGCTTTTGCTGCGTCTCGTCCTTGGCCGGGAACAGCTCGAAGGAGACCAGCGGTCGCTCACTGGTTTGCAGCAGGTCGACGATCGTCGGCGTGCGGGAGCGGCCCGGGGCGGCACCCCGAGCCGAGGCTGAGACGCCTGCACGAACCGACATGCGCACAACCCTAGGGACAACCCCCAAGGCTGCCTCCGTAGGCTCAGCATGTGATCAACGCGCAGCAGGACGGCCCTGATCTGAGCACCGGCCTGGACGCAGCGGCTCCGGTGTCCCAGGTGTTTCGGGACGCGGTCTCCGAGCGGCTGGAGATCTTCCTCGACGAGCAGGCGGCGGTGCTCGAGCCGATGGGAGCCGAACTGCTCGGCGTGCAGCGGATGGCCCGCGAGCTGCTGACCGGGGGAAAACGCCTCCGGCCGGCGTTCTGCTACTGGGGTTACGTGGCCGCGGCAGGCTGCCCCGACACTCCCGGCCCACTACTGAGTGCGGCGGCCAGTCTGGATCTGCTGCACGTCAGCGCGCTGGTACACGACGATGTGATGGACGCCTCCGACCTTCGTCGCGGGCGACCGGCCGCGCACCGTCAGTTCGAGGCGCTGCACACCAGCGCCGGCTGGCTCGGTGACCCCGAGACGTTCGGCCGGGCCGGCGCCATCCTGCTCGGCGACCTGTTGGTGATGTGGTCGGTGGAGATGCTGCAGCGAGCCGGTCTGCCCGATGCTGCGCTGAGGTCGGCCCTGCCGCTGGCCCAGGCGATGCGGACCGAGGTGACCTGCGGGCAGTATCTGGACGTGCTGGCCCAGGTGCACCCACTGCGCTCCTCCGCGGCCGAAATCCTCGGCGGCCAAGCGGCCGCCGCGCTGGCCGACGCCAACCGGGTGGTGGAGTACAAGTCCGCTCGCTACACGGTCCAGCGTCCCTGCCAGTTCGGGGCCGCGCTAGGCGGTGCCGACGAGCGGGTGCAGGCGGCCCTGGCCGCGTACGGGTCACCGCTGGGGCGGGCATTCCAGTTCCGCGACGACCTGCTCGGAGTGTTCGGAGACCCGCTGGTGACCGGCAAGCCGACCGGGGACGACCTACGGGAGGGCAAGCGGACGGTGCTGATCGCGCATGCGTACGCGGCCTCCACCCCGGTGGGACAGGAGCTGCTGGTCCGGCTGCTCGGCGACCCCGCTCTGGACGAGGACGGGATCACGTTGCTGCACGAGGTGATCATCTCCTCGGGTGCCCGCGATGCGGTGGAATCCATGATTGAGGACGGCTACCAGCAGGCCCTGAGTGCCCTGGAGGGCGCCGATCTCACCGATCCTGGGAGGACGGCGCTGACCGAGCTCGCGACGGCGGCCGTACGCCGTAGCTTCTGAGTCCGCACGCCGTCGGGGACTGTGCAGTAGTAGGCATCCACATCGCCTCATTAATGCCTGCGATCTCTTGCGACGTCCATCGGAATGGCTCCAGTATGGATAAAGCCCAGCATGGCCAAAGTGGGGCCAATGACCGAGCGGGAGGAAGCATTAACGATGAACAGAAAGATGCTTGCAGTTGGGTCGGGAATGGCGATGATTTTGGGCGCTTCCATGGCCGCATCGGGTGCATCAGCCACCCCACCGAGCTCTCCCGCGCCCGCTGCAAGTGAGAGCGTCGTCGGCGTACTTGAGGGCCCGGCACGGGCCCGCGCGGACGGTATCAAGCTCAAGGTTCGCCGGGACACGGCCGTCCGGAGCGTCAAGCTGACTTATCCCGTCGGTAGCTTCTCGGGCTGGCACCAACACCCGGGAATAGTGATCGCCGTGGTGGAGTCGGGCACCGTTCAACGCAAGGTCGGGTGCAAGTCTGAGACATTCAAAGCCGGCGACGCCTTCACCGAAGTAGCGCCCCACTTCGTACGCAACGTCGGGAAAGTACCTGCAGTCTTGCGGATTACCCAGCTGTATCCGGCGTCGATCACAGACCTGTCCGAGCTCCGCGAGGACCGACCGGCCCCCACCTGCCGAAAGAAGTGAGAACGACCGCTGGGACAGCCCACTAGGCCAGGACCAGCGCGAACGGTGGCGCGACCCCGATGCGCTCGGTGAGGACCTCGAAGATCCGGGCCCACTGCTCGGGTTGCTGGCCGGCGAACCGAGTCCACTCGCTGAGCACCAGTGCGGTCGGCTGCTCCAGGTCGGTCAGGCAGTCCCAGAGCGCATCCAGGTTGGCCCCGAAGAAGTCGCCGACCCCCATCCGCTCGGCGAACTCGCGGTAGAACCCGGCGCGGTCGCTCACCGGGTCCAGCGCAATCCAGGACCAGCCAGCCGCCTGGAGGGCCTCGGTGATCTGAGGCAGCGGGGCCACCAGGCGGTAGACCCCCGGCCGCATCGACCCATCGAAGAGGCCGGCGGCCTGCAGCCTGTTCACCTCTTGATCCGCTTGAACGAGGCGTAGTGGTCCGCCGTGTAGAAGAACAGTCGCTCCTGTTCCCCGGTGACGATCCGGCGCGCGCCCCGGCTCGCGGTTCCCGGCGTCGGCACTGTGTACTCGTGGTAGAACCCACCCGGCCTGGTCGGGAGGAGGCGTTCGAAGTTGCCGAAGGTGGCACCGTCCCTGCTATACGGAAACGGCCCGCCCGAGTCGATCAGAGTCAGCGTTCGGCGCGCCTCGGCCGGCAGCTCGGACACCGCCACCCACAACAGCGCCGTCTCCGGGTCGGTTGACGCGCGTGCGGCGCTGCTGGGTGCCCGCGGGGACGTGGGAGAGCTTGGGTCGGCGGTGATGGTGTCGAGCCCGAACCATCCGCCGAGCGCCAGAACGACCACCAGCAGCAGCACACCCAGTGCGGTCCCGGCGCTGCCGCGGCCGGCTGGTCGCGGGCCAGCACCGGTGCGGGATGTCATTGACCGCGCGCCATTGCCTGTCCGGCGGCTGCCGCCAGCGTGTACGCCTCCATCCCGGGGTCCGCGCGCCACGCGGCGGCCAACCGCCGCTTCAGGGCTGCGGCGGCGGCTCGCGGGTCGGTCGCCTGGGTGATGGGCCTGACCACGCAGATCCGCCGTGCCCCAGCGGCCAGTACCGCGTCGAGGTTATCGAGATTGATGCCGCCGATGGCGAACCACGGCTTCGAGGCCAGGTCCGCCGGCGGGGCGAGCCGGGCGGCGTAACGAACCAGGTCCAGTCCGACCGGGTGATAGTCCGGCTTGGTCGCCGTCGCGTACACCGGCCCAACGCAGAAGTAGTCGGTCAGCGGGTCGGCCACGGCGGCGTCGGACTGCGCCGGGGTATGAGTGGACCGGCCGAGCTGCGCCCATCGGTGCAGGTAGCGGCGGGCCTGGGCCGACGAGCCGTCGGTCTGGCCCAGATGCAGCACATCAGCATGAAAGCGCGCGGCCAGCTCGGGTGAGTCGTTGACACAGACCAGGCCCTGGTACCGCAGCGCCACCGAGCGGGCCACCTCCAGGGCCTCCAGCTCCGCGTCCGGATCCATCCCCTTCTGCCGGATTTGGACGATGTCCACTCCACCGGCGAATGCCTCCGCCAAGAAGTCGGCCAGGTCACCCTGCTCCTGGCGCGCATCGGTGCAGAGATAGAGGCGCGCCAGCCGCATCCTGGCGTCGAGGCCCAGCAGTGCAGTCACCCGCCCACACTAGTAGGAGCGCGCAGGCCGGTGCCTAGGATGGTCCCATGACCGCTCCGCAGACAGCCGACGTCGTCGTCGTCGGCGGCGGACTCATCGGCACCGCTATCGCCTGGCGGCTGCGGCTGACCGGACGCAGCGTCGCCGTCGTCACCGGCGAGCGCTCGGCTGCCGCGTCGAGGGTGGCCGCGGGCATGCTGGCGCCGGTCACCGAGACTACGTACACCGAAGGTCCGCTGCTCGGGCTCAACCAGGCCTCGATGGCCCAGTACGGCACCTTTGTCGCCGAGCTGGAGGACTGCGCCGGGCAGCCGGCAGGGCTGCGCCGGGTTCCCACCCTGTCCGTGGCCGGAAACGCCGATGATGCAGCCCAGCTGGCTGCCCTGGCCGGCTACCTGGAGCGGCTCGGGCTGGAGTCGGTGCGACTGACCAGCCGGGAGTGCCGCCGGTACGAGCCTTTGCTGTCCCCGACCATCCGCAGCGGGCTCCTGGTGGCCGGCGACTGGAGCTGTGACAACCGGCTGCTCTGGGCGGCGTTGATCGAGGCCTGCCGCCGGACCGGAGTGGTCGAGGTCCCCGGATTCGCGCACCAGATTAGCTCCGGCAAGGGCCAGGTCGACGGTGTCGTGCTGGGCGACGGTACGCAGCTGGCGACCAGCCAGGTGGTGCTGGCCAACGGCGCGTGGGCCGCCCAGCTGAGCGGGACGCCGCCGATTCCGGTCCGGCCGGTCAAGGGACAGATCCTGCGGCTGGACCCGGTCCGGCTCCCGGCACCCAGCCTGACCATCCGCGCGTTCACCTCCGGCCACGAGGTGTATCTGGTGCCACGGGAGTCGGGCCGTGAAGTGGTGGTCGGAGCCACCGTGGAGGAGCTCGGCTTCGACCCCAGAGTCACCGCCGGCGGGGTGTATGAGCTGCTCCGGGACGCCCGCCAGGTGCTGCCGGTGACAGCGGAGTACGCACTCAGCGAAACCTCGGTCGGGTACCGTCCGGGCACCCCCGACAACGCCCCCATCTTGGGGCCGTGTGAGCTGACCGGACTGGTGCTGGCTACCGGGCATTACCGCAACGGGGTTCTGCTGACGCCGGTCACCGCAACCGCCATCACGCAGCTGATCGAGCACGGATCGCTGCCGGAGGTGGCGACGGGGTTCACCCTGGACCGGTTCGCCGGGTTGCCAGGCGCGGCCGAGCTGACAAGGGAGCGAGCGTGAAAGTCTTCGTCAACGGGCAGAGCCGCGAGGTGTCCGCCGACGCGGCCCTCGCAGACGTCCTGCACCTGGGCACCGACGGCCGGCCGGCTCGCGGCATCGCGGTCGCACTCGACGGCTCGGTGGTCCCTCGAGCACAGGTGAACCAGACCCGGCTGCACGAAGGCGCCCGGGTCGAGATCGTGACGGCGGTACAAGGTGGTTGAACAGATGACACAGCTCCAGTCCCCCACAACTGTGACCGATCCACTACGGATCGCGGACCGGCAGTTCTCCTCGCGGCTGATCATGGGCACCGGTGGCGCTCCCAGCCTGGAGGTGATGGAGGAGGCGCTGCTCGCCTCGGGTACCGAGCTCACCACGGTGGCGATGCGCCGGGTCGACCCGCACACGCCCGGGTCGGTGCTCGACATTCTGGACCGGCATGGGATCGCCGTACTGCCGAACACGGCCGGGTGCTACAGCAGCGCCGAGGCGGTACTGACGGCACAGCTGGCACGCGAGGCGCTGGAGACCAACTGGGTCAAGCTCGAGGTGATCGCTGATGAGATCACTCTGCTACCTGACCCGATCGAGCTGCTGGACGCGGCCGAGCGACTGGTGGCGGATGGCTTCGTGGTGTTGCCGTACACCAATGACGACCCGATCCTGGCCCGCAAGCTGCAGGACGCCGGCTGCGCGGCGGTGATGCCGCTGGGTGCACCGATCGGCTCGGGCCTAGGCATCCGGAACCCGCACAATATCGAGCTGATCGTCGAGTCGGCTCGGGTCCCGGTGGTGCTGGACGCGGGCATCGGCACCGCGTCTGAGGCCGCCCAGGCGATGGAGCTGGGCTGCGACGCTGTCCTGCTGGCGTCGGCGGTGACCCGGGCGGAACGCCCACGGCAGATGGCGCAGGCGATGCGGCTCGCCGTCCAGGCCGGGCGGCTGGCCTTCGGCGCCGGCCGGATCCCGGTACGCCGCTATGCGTCAGCGTCCTCCACCCCGCACGGACGGATCGACTAGCCGTCCCCTCGGACCGAACCGACGGCTGGCCCGGACTCGGCCGGCCACGGCGCGCCGCCGCCCGGAACCTGCGGGCCGCTCCTAAACTCTCAACAAGGCCCGCACGGCCTCTTCCCCACCCCGTGTCTGGAGCAAGCGTGACCATGACGAGCACCGGCGACCCTCTGGTGGGTCATCTGCTCGACGGCCGCTACCAGGTCACCGCTCGGCTCGCTCGCGGCGGCATGGCGACCGTCTACCAGGCCGTCGACAACCGGCTGACCAGGGTCGTCGCGGTGAAGGTGATGCACATCGGGCTGGGTGACGACGCCGAGTTCGCCCGCAAGTTCGACCGGGAGGCCCGCGCCGCTGCCCGGCTGTCCCACCCCAACGTGGTGTCCGTGTTCGACCAGGGGCACGACAACGGCCGACCCTACATTGTGATGGAGTTCGTCCAGGGTCGGACGCTGCGAGACCTGATCACCCGGGAGGCGCCGCTCACCCCGCTGCGAGCGCTGGAGATCATCGAACCGGTTCTGAGTGCACTGAGCGCAGCCCATGACGCAGGTCTGGTGCACCGCGACGTCAAGCCTGAGAACGTGCTGATCTCCGAACGCGGCCAGATCAAGGTGGCCGACTTCGGGCTGGCGAAGGCGATCAGTGCGCAGACGTCGACCGCGACCCAGGGGCTGCTGATCGGCACCGTCTCCTATCTGCCGCCCGAGCTCGTGGTGTCCGGCAGGTCCGACGCCCGCTCCGACGTCTACAGCACCGGAGTGGTGCTGTTCGAGATGCTGACCGGCCGAAAGCCACACACCGGCGACACGCCGATCCAGGTCGCGTACGCCCACGTCCACAAGGATGTCCCGCCGCCCTCCAGCCTGCCGACCGCCGGTCCGGTTCCGCCGTACCTCGACGCGCTGATAGCCCGGGCCACCGCCCGGGAGAGCGACCTGCGGCCGCCCGACGCCAAGGTGATGTTGACCCAGGTACGCCGGGTCCGGGCGGCTCTTCGGGAGGGCCTGACCGACGACCCGGACCTGACCCAGGACCTCACCGTGACGCTCCGGCCGCTCGGCGCCGGCCGCGGAGACGCATCGCGGGACGCTGCCGACTACGAAGCCACCCAGCTGGTCTTTGGCAACGACCTGCCCCGGGCGAGGCCCGAGCCAATCCGGCCCCGGGCGAGGCCCGAGCCAATCCGATACGCGCCCCCGCACATGGTCGACGCGCCACCACCGGCGGTCCCGCGAAACCACAACGTCGCGCCGCACGGACGAGAGTCGTCGCTTCCGCTGCCCTCCTCGCCGATCTCGGCCCAGCGGCTGGAGCAGGATCGTCGCCGCCTGACCCGGAACCGGCGTCGCGGCTGGCTGGCCCTGCTGCTGGTACTGCTGCTCACCACCGTCGCTGCGCTGACCGGCTGGTACCTCGTCGACGGCCGGTTCACCAGCGCACCGGCGCTCACGTCACTGAGCCAGAGCGACGCCGCCCACGCAGCGGACAGCGCCGGTCTGCGGATCGCCTTCGACTCGGCCTACAGCGAGTCGGTGTCCAAGGGGATGGTCATCTCGACCAGTCCCGGGCCGGGCGCAAAGATCGTGGACGGCGGCGAGATCTCGGCCGTGGTGTCCAAAGGCCCCGAGCGGTACCTGATGCCGGCCGTTCTCGGTCAGACCGAAGCCGCCGCCGAGGCCGCCCTGACCAAGGCCAACCTGCGCGTCGGTACGGTGACCGGCCGGTACCACGAGTCAGCCGCACCGGGGACGGTGCTGTTCGCGTCCGAACGCTCCGGTAGCCCGCTGAAGAGCCAGACAGGGATCGACCTGGTGCTGTCCCGCGGGCCGAAGCCGATCCCGATCCGCGACTGGTCCGGCAAGTCCGCGGCCGAGGCAAGGAAGGCGCTGCAGAGGGCTGGGTTCAAGGTCACCAGGACCAGCGAACACTCCAGCTCGGTGCCGGCCGGACGGGTGATCAGCCAGACTCCGGACAGTGGCACCGGGGTGGCCAAGGACAGCGTCGCGCTGACCGAGTCGCTGGGCCCGGTGATGGTGAAGGTACCGATGGTGCGCGCCATGGGCGTGCAGGCTGCCACCGACGTCATGCGGAAGGCCGGCTTCAAGGTACGGACGGCCAAGGTCAGCCAGAACTATCTCGGCGTGGGCTACGTCGCATACACCGACCCGGCTGCCCGTTCGAAGGCGCCGAAGGGGTCCACCATCACCTTGTATCTGGTCTGACCGGCGCCCGCGCCGGGACCGCGCAACAGTTTCAGTAGCCGAACGCGACCGGCCTCAGCGGTTACCTTTCCCTAGGCTGAGGCCATGGCCAACGCTCCCCGTACCCACCCGCTGGCCTTGGTGGCACTGCTGGCCATGACGGCCGCGTGGGGTTCGACCTTCTTCATGATCAAGGACCTGCTGACCCGGTTGCCGGTCACCGACATGCTGGCCGTACGGTTCGCGATCGCGTCCGTGGTGTTGCTGGTGATCGCCGGCAAGCACCTGCGGATGTCGGCGCAGACCCTGCGGGCGGGCGTCCTGCTCGGGCTGCTCTACGGCGTCGGTCAGCTCCTGCAGACGGTCGGGCTGGCCCACACCGCGTCCAGCGTCTCAGGCTTCATCTCCGGACTGTACGTGGTCGCCACCCGGCTGCTCGGCGCGCTGATCCTGCGAACCCGGGTCAGTGCCACTACCTGGCTCGCGGTGGGACTGGCGACGGTTGGTCTGGGCGTGCTGTCCCTGCACGGGTTGTCGGTCGGGTACGGGGAACTGCTGACGGCGATATCGGCGGTGGCGTACGCGGGGCACATCATCGCGATGGGTCGGCTGAGTGGCCCCGGCACGGCGATGAGCCTGACCCTGGTACAGATGCTCGTCATTACCGCGGTCTGCACTGTGGCGGCGCTGCCGAACGGGATCCAGCTGCCGGCCTCGGGCGGCGACTGGCTGGTGCTGCTGTACCTGGCGGTGATCGCCGGAGCGCTGACCATGTTCCTGCAGACCTGGGCGCAGGCCCACATCGACCCGACCCGGGCTGCGGTGGTGATGTCGATGGAGCCGGTCTGGGCGGCCGCTTTGGCCGTCGCCCTCGGCGGGGAGTCGGCCACGGCACGGATGGTGCTCGGCGGCCTGTCGATCCTGGCTGCGATGTACCTGGTCGAACTAGCCCCCCGCAAAGACCCGCCCACTAGCCCCGTCCTCCCCGCATCCAGCGGCGTGTCGCAGCGGAACTGACGCGTCGGCGAAGGTGCTGCCGTCCAGCCCGGAATGCGGGAGCTTCGGGTCCGCTCAGCCGAGCTGGCGCAGGGCCTCGGCGATTGGCTGATCGCCCGAGATGACCTCGAACTGGCGACGGATCGCGAGCCGCTCGACCAGCGTCTCGACCACCAAGGCCGCCACGTCGGCACGCGGGATGGTGCCGTCGCCGGTGTCGTCGGCGACCGTCACCTTGCCGGTCGGCGGATCGTCGGTCAGCCCGCCCGGCCGGACGATGGTCCAGTCGAGGTCGCGCTCACGCAGGTCCGCGTCCGCCTCGCTCTTGGCCCGAAGATAGATCTGGAACACCTCGTCGGAGTTTGGATCGTAGTCGTCGGCCCGGCGAGCGGAGATCAGCACGTAACGACGAACTCCAGCATGTTCGGCGGCGTCGGCCATCAGGATGGCCGCGTCCCGGTCGACGCTCCACTTCCGCTCCGCTCCACTGCCTGGCCCGGCGCCGGCGGCGAACACCACCGCGTCGACGCCGACCAGGTCGGTGGCCACCGTCTCCACATCGGTGCGCTCCAGGTCGATCACCAACGGGATCCCACCCACTACCAGCAGGTCGGCTGCCTGGTCGGGGTTGCGGATGATGCCGACCGCCTCGTGCCCCGCCTCCGACAGCAGCCGTTCCAGCTGGAGCGCGATCTTCCCGTGCCCTCCGGCAATAGCTACCCGCATGACAAGTCCTCCTCCAATGCGACGCCTTCAGAACGAAAATGCCCTAGAACTGGTGCGGCGTCCCGCCGCGAAGATCGACCATTCCGGTGCCGGTCATCGCCTCCAACCGCCCGAAGATCAGCGCGCGGCCGCGGTCGTTGAGCAGCTCGTCATGGATCGGGAACCCGTGCGAGGCGCCGACCGCGCGGGTGAAGTCGATGGTCTCCTTCAACGCCGCCCACGGCCCGTACGCCGGCACCGCCAGGATGTCGACGCCGCTGGGCACGGTGGCCAGCGAATCCCCGGGGTGGAACAGCGTCGGCTCACCCTCCGCGCGCAACACCAGCCCGATGTTGCCGATCAGGGGTATGTCGCGATGGATCTCGGCGTGCTGCCCACCGACCGCCTCAATGCTCACCGGGCCGACGGTCACCGTGTCGCCGGCAGGCAGGGCGTTGCGCGACGTGATGTCAGGCAGCTCCTCAGCGACGGCGTCCGGGATGGTCGGTTCGCCGTAGAAGGCGGCCTCGGGATTGGCGGCCAGCAGCGCCTGCAGGGGCCCGGGGTCGAGGTGATCAGGGTGGATGTGGGTGACCAGCACCGCGTCGAGGCCGGTCAGCGTGTGCCAAGCCCCGGTCAGGTTGCCCGGATCAATCAGGATCCGTACGTCGCCGGCCTCGACCAACACGGTCGCGTGCCCCAAGTGAGTGATGCGCATGCCCTCACCGTACGACACCGCCCGGCGCCGCTGTGGGGCTCCCCGACAGGATCGGTGCGCTCAGCTCAGCAGCCGGTACCCGAGCACCCGAACGCGGTCTGGCAGCTCCTCCAGCTGAAAGCCGATGGCCTGACACACGGCGAGCAGATCGGGCAGGGGAAGGCCGGTCCCGTCCGGCCGCGGCAGCAGCTCGCACCACTCGATGTACTTGTACTCGGTCAGCCGGAACGTGCGGTCCCAGTCCAGCACCCAGTCCTCGGCGGCGACCGGCTGACCCTGCGTGCTCTGCACCCGCCAGTACGGCGCCGCGGTACCGAGCTCGCTCATCACGACCTGTAGATCGGACCAGGTCCCGACGTCGGCAACGTCGAGGAACTGCCGGTGCACCGGCCGGTCCGCGGCCTCGGTCATGACCGGGCGAGAGAGGGAGCCAGCACGTCCGCCACGATCGCTCCGGCATCGGCGCACTGCTCCGCTGTCACGTCCAGGTGGGTCACCGCCCGCAGCAGTCGCGGGCCGACGGCTGACATCCAGACGCCGCGCGTCGCGACCGTCTGCGCCACCTCGGCCGCCGGCTGCGCGCCGGTGTTCACCACCACGATGTTGGTCTGCACCGTGTCCAGGTCCACAGCACCCGGCACTCCCGCCGCAACGGCCTCGGCGAACAGCCGCGCCGCCGCGTGGTCGTCGGACAGCCGCCCGACGTGATGGTCGAAAGCGTGCAGCGCCGCCGCGGCCAGCATCCCCGCCTGCCGCCACCCGGCGCCGAGACGCTTACGCAGCACCCGTGCCCTGGCGATGTTGTCGGCGCTGCCCACCAGGACGGAGCCGACCGGCGCTCCCAGGCCCTTGGAGAAGCAGACGCTGACCGTGTCGAACAGACGGCCGTAGTCACCGATCGACACCCCCGAAGCGACCGAGGCGTTCCACAGCCGAGCGCCGTCCAGGTGGTAGCCCACCCCCGACTCGCGGCACAGCCGACCGACCGCGGCCAGCTGATCGAACGGCTGCACCGTGCCACCGCCGAAGTTGTGGGTGTTCTCCACCGCAACCGCCGCCGTCGACACCAGGTACGGCCCCGCGTCCGGCGCGATGATCTTCGACACCTGGTCGACGTCCAGCAGACCGCGCTCGGACCCGAACGTCCGCATGGTCAGGCCGTGCAGCGCGGCATGCGCACCCATCTCGGCCCGGGCGATGTGCGCCGAGACGTCGCACAACACCTCCTGGCCGGGCTCGACCAGCAGCCGGACCCCGATCACGTTGGCGAGCGAGCCGGTGGCACAGAACAGGCCCGCCTGGTGTCCGAGGGCGGCAGCGACCCGCCGCTCCAGCTCAACCACCGTCGGGTCCTCCCCGTACACGTCGTCGCCGACAGGTGCGTCCAGCATGGCTGCACGCATCGCGGGCGTCGGCCGGGTGACGGTGTCCGAGCGCAGGTCGATGACGGCGGGGTCCATGTCAGCTACATCCTTGTCGGGTGGTGGACGAAAGGCGCCCGGGTGCGGTGCTCAGAGGTTGACCGGCTGGTACGCCTGCACCGGATTGGCGCGCTTGATCCGACCGTCGGTGAGCCGTTCGGCGACGAGGAACGCAAGCTCAAGTGACTGGTTGCGGTTCAGCCGCGGGTCGCACAGGGTTTCGTACCGGTTGACCAGGTCGGCCTCGACCAGATCGTCGCTGCCGCCGACGCACTCGGTGACGTCGTCCCCGGTGAGCTCCACATGCACGCCGCCGGGCCAGGTGCCCAGCTCCTCGTGCACGTCGAAGAACCCGTTGAGCTCCGCCATCACATCGGAGAACGCCCGCGTCTTGTACCCGTTGGCCGCCTCGAACGTGTTGCCGTGCATCGGGTCGCAGACCCAGGCCACCTGGCGGCCGCTGGCGGTCACCTTGGCGACTACGTCAGGCAGGATGTCGCGGACCTTGCTGGCACCCATCCGGGTGATGAAGGTGATCCGGCCCGGCTCGTGGTCGGGGTCCAGCCGATCCGCCAGCTCCAGCGCGGTGTCCGCGGTCGTGGTCGGGCCGAGCTTGACCCCGAGCGGGTTGCGGACGTGGCGGAGCAGCTCGACGTGCGCGCCGTCGAGCTGCCGGGTGCGCTCCCCGATCCAGAGGAAGTGACCAGACGTCCCGTACGGCCGCTGGGTGCGCGAGTCGATCCGCGTCATCGCGTGCTCGTACTCCATGATCAGCGCCTCGTGGCTGGAGTAGAAGTCCACCGTGGCGAACTCCCGCTCGTCGATGCCGCAGGCGACCATGAAGGCGAGCGCGCGGTCGATCTCGTTCGCCAGGTTCTGGTACTGGACCCCCGCGGAAGAGTTCTTGACGAAGTCGGCGTTCCAGCTGTGCACGCTGCGCAGATGCGCGAAGCCGCCGGTCAGGAAGGCGCGGCTCAGGTTCAAGGTGGCGGCGGAGGCGTTGTAGACACCGAGCAGCCGAGCGGGGTCCGGCTCCCGGGACTCCGGGGAGAACTCGAAACCGTTGACCGCGTCGCCGCGGTAGGCCGGCAAGGTGATGTCACCGCGGGTCTCGGTGCCAGCGGAGCGCGGCTTGGCGTACTGGCCCGCCAGCCGTCCGACCTTGACGATCGGGACCTGCGCGGCGTACGTCAGGACGACCGCCATCGACAACAAGGTGCGGAGCTTGTTGGAGATGTTCGCGGCGGTGACCCCGTCGAACGTCTCGGCACAGTCGCCACCCTGGAGCAGGAACGCCTCACCGGCAGCCACACTGGCCATCTTGGTCCGCAGCTCGTCGCACTCGCCGGCGAACACCAGCGGCGGCAGTTTGCGGAGCTTGTCGATCACCTCGCCCAAGGCCGCTGAGTCGGCATAGGTCGGCTGCTGGAGCGGGTTGAGGGAATGCAGCTGTTCCAGCGATGGGACCTGGGTCGTTACGGGCACCCGAATACTCTAGACGGCTCTGCCGACAGGGCCGCGCCGTTTCACCGGATGGACCCCGAGGAGGCCGGTTTCAACCCGGAGCCGGGCCCTTTTCAGGCCTGCGGGGACGTTTCGGCCTCGTCGTTGGCGGCGGCTTCCCGAGCGGCTTCCCGCGCGGCGGCCTCCTTGGCGGCGGGGGCGTACATGTCAACGTACTCCTGGCCGGAGAGCTCCATGATGGCGTACATGATCTCATCGGTGATGGACCGCAGAATGAAGCGGTCCTCGCTCATCCCCTGGTAGCGGGAGAAGTCCAGCGGCGTGCCGAACCGCACAGTGGGGCTGACGATCTTGCGGACGATCTTCCCCGGCGGCGCGATCACGTCGGTGCCGATCACTGCCGTCGGAATCACCGGGACTCCGGCGAGCAGCGCCAGCCGGGCGACACCGGTGCGGCCCTTGTAGAGCCTGCCGTCGTGGCTGCGGGTGCCCTCGGGATAGATGCCGAACAGCTCGCCTCGTTCCAGCACCTTCAGACCGGCCCGGATGGCGCCCTGGCTGGCTCGGCCGCCGGTCCGGTCCACCGGTACCTGTCCGGTGCCGGCGAAGAAGCGTTTCTGCGCCCACCCCTTGACGCCGACGCCGGTGAAGTAGTCGGATTTGGCCACGAACGTCACCCGCCGGTCCAGAGCCAACGGCATGAACAGCCAGTCGGCAAAGGAGAGATGGTTGCTGGCAAGGATGGCTGCGCCCTGCCGCGGGACGTTCTCGACTCCCTCCTCGACCGGCCGGAACACCTTACGGATGCCGGGCCCGAGCAGCACGTTCTTGAGCATCCAGTAGATGCCCTTGCCGCCGTCGGGGTCCTCCCGCTTGATCTCGTTGCCGTCGAAGGAGACGAGCTCGTCGTTCACGCTGTCAGCTCCGTCGGGTCAGGCGGGGCGACCGCGCCCCGGTTCGGTGCATTGCGAGCCGGTACGGGGGGCACCGGGCGCCCCTCGCCCGGACGGGACAGCACCGGCGTCGGGAAGTCGCGACCCTCCTCCAGCGCGGCCTTGACCGAGGTGCCGTAGACGTCCACGTACTCCTGGCCGGAGAGCTCCATCACCGCGTTCATGATCTCGTCGGTGACCCAGCGCAGCACCTCACGGTCGTTGCCCGCACTCTCGTAACGCCGGAAGTCCATCGGTTTCCCGACCCGGATCGCAGCCTTCCGCATCAGCGGCAGCCCGAAGAACCTCGACCTCACGAACTGGGTGTTGATCATGGCCACCGGAACCACCGGGACACCGGCGCTGAGCACCAACCGGGCCACCCCCGTCTTGCCCTTGTACAGCCGGCCGTCCGGGGATCGGGTGCCCTCGGGGAAGATGCCGAGCAGCTGGCCCTGCTTCAGTACGTCCAGCACACCGTCCATCGAGGTGGCGCTGGCCCGGCCGCCGGAGCGGTCCATCGGCAGCTGACCGACCCTGACCAGGAACCAGGCAACAACCCGGCCGCGCCAGTCCGAGCCGGAGAAGAGCTCGGCCTTGGCCGGCCAGGTCAGCCGTCGCTTGATCATCGCCGGCAACGTGAAGGTGTCACCCGCGGACAGATGGTTGCTCACCAAGATGGCCGGCCCGGTCTCGGGGATGTTCTCCTCGCCCTCGATCGACGGTCGGAACACCAGCCGGACGAACGGTGTGAAGAGCACCCATTTGAACACCCAGTACAACAACGAGATCTCCTACCTTCGCTCGCCCGATCCGCGAAGCGGCGGCGTACGTCGTACCTGACCATAGGCCCTCGGAAGGGTTTCCGCAGCCTAGCGAACTCCCCACCCTCTACGGTGTCACTACCCAGTCATGGACGGAATTGGTCTGGCTGCCTACGATGCAGACGTGGAGTCTGTCACTGGGCCGACGGCGGGAGCAGCCGAGCGCTCGTTGGCCGCTGACCGCTCGGCGGGGGCCCGGGCGTCCGCGCTGCTCCGCCTCCGCGGCGCTGCCGCGCTGGGTCGGCTTTTCGTCGAGCCGGCTGCGACGCTGGACAAGGCGCCGCGGCCGGCCGTCGTGACGCCGGACGCCGAGCCCTACTACGCAGGCAACGGGCCGACGGCGGTGCTGCTCTGTCACGGCTTCACCGGCTCCCCGCGGTCCCTCCGCCGGTGGGCCACCCATCTCGAGGCCGACGGCTACCGGGTCTCGCTGCCCAGGCTGCCGGGTCACGGGACCACCTGGGAAGAGCTGAACAGCACCGAGTGGACCGACTGGTACGCCGCGGTGGAGCGGGAGTTCATCCGGCTCCGGAACGAGTGCGACACCGTCTTCGTCGCCGGGCTGTCGATGGGCGGCTGCCTCGCGCTGCGGCTGGCCGAACAGTTCGGTGCCGACGTCGCCGGGATCACGGTGGTGAACCCGGCGGTGATGATCAGCGACCGACGGATGCTGGCGCTGCCGCTGCTCCGGCGGGTGCTGCCGTCGCTGGAGGGCATCGCGAGTGACATCGCCATGCCGCACATCGTGGAGGGCGGCTACGACCGTACGCCGCTGCACGCACTGCACTCGATGGTCAAGATGTGGCACGACGTCCGGGCGAACCTGCACCGGATCGACCAGCCGCTGCTGCTCTACCGCTCCGAGCAGGACCACGTGGTGGATCCGAGCTCGGCCCGGGCAATTCTGGCCTCGGTCAGCTCGACCGATGTTCGCGAGGTGGTGCTCACCCGCAGTTATCATGTAGCGACCATGGACTACGACGCCGAGGAGATCTTCACCGGCAGCAGCGCCTTCTTCCGCCGACTGTTGACGGTCTGAGATGGTGCGCCCGAGCGAGGACGATCGCGAGGCGATCGACCGCGCTTTTGCAGAGCTGATGGCGGGTTACCACCTGACGTCGGACCGTCCCGACCCGCTGGCGGCCGAGCGCCAGCAACCCAAAGCCGACACCGATCCCGAACCCGGCCTCACCAGCCCGATCGACACCTCCTGGGCCGACGCGCACCCGCTGTTTAGCTTCCAGCCGGCGGAGACGGCCTCGAAGAGCTCCGCCAACAGAGGCGACTCCGAAGAGGCCGACGAGGTCGACCCCGCGGACGATGCTTTCACGCCGGAGGAGCCGGCGCCCCTGCCGAAACCGGCCTGGCCGGTGCTGATCGCCTGGCTCGGCCTGGGCTACTCAATTCTGGTGATGCTGGCCGCCGTGGTCGGCATCCGACCGCCGGCCTGGGCCGGTTGGCTGGCCCTGATCGGGTTCGTCGGCGGCATCGGGCTGCTGTTCGCCCGGCTGCCGAGAAGCCGACCACCGGACGCCGGCGACGGCGCAGTCCTCTGACCTCTAGTCGGCGCCGTCCTCTGACCTCTAGTCAAGGACGGCTGCGCTGATCAACTAGGGACGGCTCCGCCGGGAGACGGTGGAGCGGGGAACCAGCAGCCCCTCGCGCCGTTGTCTGGCCGCCTTACGGCCCCGTTTGCGTCGGCGCGGCCAGAAGCCGAACCTGCCGGACTCGGGCGGCTCGACCATGGCATGCCGGGCCAGGTCGGCGGCACCGATCAGGCCCGCGTCGTTACGGAAGTGGGCCAGCACGAGCCGTGCCTCCGGCCGGTAGCCACGTCCGGTCAGCGTCCGGTCAAACGCCGCCTGCGCCGGCTTCAGCAGCAGGTCACCCGCGGCGCTCACCCCACCGCCGATCACGAACAGGTCCGGATCAAGCGCCGCGGTCAGGTTCGCGATCCCTTGGCCAAGCCAACCGCCCACATCGGCGAGCAGCTCGATCGCGTTCGGCTCGCCCTGCAGTGCGGCCTCGGTGACCAGCGGCCCGGTGATCTTGTCCGGGTCACCGCCGACCATCTCGAGCAGCCGGTACGCGACCGGGGAGTTGCTGCGGGCCAGCTCGCGCGCCTCACGGACCAACGCATTTCCGGAGGCGTACTGCTCCCAGCAGCCGCGGTTGCCGCACTCGCACCGCTGGCCACCGGGAACGCTGATCATGTGGCCCCACTCGCCGGCCATCCCGTACGTTCCGCGGAAGAGCTGGCCGTTGATCACCAGCCCGCCGCCGATGCCGGTGCCCAGCGTGATGCAGACCATGACCGAGGAGCCCTTCCCGGCGCCGAACCGGTACTCGGCCCAGGCCGCGGCGTTGGCGTCGTTGTCCACGATCAGCGGTACGTCGATCCGCTCCGACAGGCGGGCCTTCAGCGGCTCTGACCGCCAGGCGAGGTGCGGTGAGAAGGCGACGACAGCCTGGGCGTTATCCACCCACCCGGCGGCACCGATACCGACCGACTCCACGACATGCGAGGCCCGCAGCCGGTCGACTACGTCGACGATGGCGTTCTCGACTGCCAGCGGGCTGTGGGACGGCGTGGGCTCGATCAGCCGCTCCAAGATGATGCCGTTGTCGTCCACCACCCCGGCGGCCACCTTGGTCCCGCCGATGTCGATGCCGATACTCAGCGGTGGCGGCAGCACCCGGGGCAGGGGGCTGCGCGGCTGCACGGAGCCATTGAGGACTGTCATCCTTCGACCCGTTTCTTGAGCCCCTTGAGGGCACCGTCGATGATGGTCTTCTCCGCCTTGCGCTTGAACATGCCGATCATCGGCATGTTGACGTCAACCTTCAAGGTGTACGTCACCCGGGTGCCGCTGCCGCTCTGCTCCAGCAGGTAGGAGCCGTCCATCGCCTTGAGCAGGGATCCCTCCACCAGCTTCCAGCTCACTTCGAAGGCTTTCCAGGTGTAGGCCAGCACGTACTCGTCCTTCACCAGCGGGTGGTCGAGCACCATCCGTACCGTCTCGGCCTTGCCGCCGGAGCTGGTCAGCACTTCCGCCGACTTGATCGAGTCAACCCACTCCGGGTAGGAGTCGAAGTCGGCGATGACGGCCATCACCTCCTCCGGTGGGGCCGCGATGTCGATGCTGGCACTCGTCTGATCCGGCACGGGGGCCGCCTTTCCGGCTTGTCCTGACTGCGATGCCGATCAACTACCCAGACGGCACCAGCGTTCTATTCGTCCGGACGCCAACACTATCGTTCCCGGCGGGGGCGATCGGTGCGGCCAGACGTCCGTGCCGGTCACAGCTCGAGCGCCTGGCGGAGGGTGCACCCGGCCTGGTCTGATCCGTAACGGGCGACGACGTGCTCCCGGCCGATCCGACCCATCCGGCGGGCGCGGTCGGGGTCGGTCAACAGTTCGCTGAGTCGAGCCGCGATCTCCCGGTGGTCGGTCGACCGCACCACGTATCCGGATCGCCCGTGCAGCACGGTTTCCGGCGCCCCACCGGAGTCGCCGACAACGACGGGCAGGCCACAGGCCGCCGCTTCGATGAACCCCAGACCGAGCCCCTCCGGATTCAGTCCGGCCAGCCGGGTACGTACCGGCAGGGCGAAGACGTCACTGGCTCGCAGCTGGCCGACCACCTCGGCTCGCGGCAGCGGTCCGGTGAACCTGACCACCTCCGCCAGGGCGTTGCTGGCGACCATGGTGTTCAGCCGGGGACGGAGCGGACCGTCGCCGACGAGCACAAGCTCCGGCCTGGGCCGGCTCGCCGGCCACCGGCCCACCACCAGCTGCCAGGCCTCCAGCAGGGTCACGAACCCCTTCTGGGTGACGAAGCGACCGACCGCCACGCAGCGCGGACGCTCCCGGACGGTCGAGTCCGGACGAAAGAGCGCGGTGTCGACCGGCGGTGCGAGCCGGATCATCCGCTGCCGCGCGCTCGCGCTCAGCGCGGGAGCGATCCGGCCGGCGGCGTAGTCGGAGATGGTGGCGAGGTGATCCAGCTCGTCGGCCATCCGGCGGAGCAGCGTTCGGGCCCCGGGGACGCTCGCCCACCAGGTCTCGTGGCCGTGGCTGAGTCCGAGCTGGCGGAGCGCCCCGGCGCGTCGGAGCGGACCCGCCATCAAGGACAGCGGCGCGGCAGCACCGAAGACGACCCGGGTGGCGCCACTGGAGCGCAGCAGGTCGACAGCCGTGCGGGTGCTGGACCGGGTGGGCAGGAGCAGGCCCGCGGTGCGGAACACCGGGTACGGCAGGGCGCGGTCGTGGGCTTCGGCGCCTGGGGCGGACGAGGTGAGGACAACAACGTCGTTGTCCAGCAGGGCACAGACGTCGGCCACGAACGACTCGATGCCGCCGATCCTGGGCGGGAAGTCGTTGCTGACGACCAGGGTGGTGGCCATCTCAGCGCTGCCCGCTCAGCGTGACCAGATACCGCCGCCAGGCCGCGGTGAACTGCTCCTCATCGACACCGAATGCGGACCTGATGGCCTCCGCGACCGTCGACCCGGAGTTGGCCTGCCGGTAGAGCTCGGCCAGTCGCGGCGCGGAGTAGGTCTCGGCCGCGAACCGGCAGGCCAGCCAGGCCTGGGCGTAGCTGTGGTCCAGCTGGGCAGCCGTGGGGGTGAACGCGGCATCGTCCGGCAGCGCCCGCGGCGGACCGTGCCGGCTGACCTCGGCCAGCACGGTCGCGGCGGCAGCGTCCCGGGTATCCGGGTACGCCTGGTAGGCGACGTAGTCGGCGAGCCCTTCCACCAACCAGGTCGGCGCCGCCGAGCCGGGGGACCTGGTGGCGACATGGGTGGCCTCATGGGTCAACAGGATGGCCAGGCCCTCCCCCGCGAGGGAGCTGACCGCCTCCGGGTCGACGACGATCCGCACCGCGGCGGTCTTCGGGGTGGGCCCCTCCGCCCAGGCCACTGCTGCGATTCGCCGGTAGGAACCCGCTGCCACGCCGAGAACCCGTTCGAAGGAGCGTCGGCTGGCCGGCACCTCAACTACCAGTCGCCGGTCCCAGCCTGCCGCGAGTGAGCGCGGCAGCCGCGCGGCCACCTGGCTGGCCGCGACCTCGGCCCGGGCGGCCCAGTCGGTCGCGGCGCCGCCGCTGCCCACCACTGCCACCGATCCGGCGGTACGGGCTGCCGTCACGGGCTCAAGCCACCACAGCGGTTGGCCCCGACTGTCCCGGGCGGGTACGTCAGAGGTGCCGGCGACCAGGGCCCCGTTGTTGGCGAGGACGAAGCTGATCCAGACCTGGTGCTCGGCTGGCAGCTGCTCCTCCGGCAACCGCCAGCGGACTCGTACCTGCTGAGCCCAGGCTGTCTCGCCCAGCTGGGCTCGTCGTGACACCGGCAGCGGCGCCTCCCGCGCTCCCGCGGTGAGCTCGAGTGAGCCGAGGCTCAGCTGCTGAAGGTTGTTCCACAGCATCGCGGCAGTGGTCGCGAACGCCGGGTCGGCGTCTGAGACCAGCGTCCCGAAGGCGCGCAGGTCAGTGTGGGTGACCGCCTCGGTCAGGGCGTCGAGCGTCTGCTGGGCGGCCACCCGATGCGCAGCCGGAGACGTCGACAGCCGCGGCGGAGCCGGAGGGCCGGCGGCTGGAGCACATCCGGTGAGCATCGACCAGCTCAGTAGCAGCGCGATCAGCGCGGACCGGCAGCGGCTCGACCGGACCGACAACGGCCTCCCCCGCGACGGGGAAGGCCGTGATGTCGTGCTCAGGGTGAAGCTCGGGAGTACCGGCTGGTCAGCCCACGCGTTTGGCACCGGCGAATCGCATGTAGCTCATCTTGAGGTAGCCGACCGGCTTGCCCGGGTTGGAGGCGTGCAGCACCGTGCCGTTGCCGGCGTACAGACCGACGTGGCTGATGGCCGGCGGGTAGAAGAACACCAGGTCGCCCGGCTGCAGATCTGCGATGGCGACGGACTTGCCGACCTTGAACTGCTCTTGGGAGGTGCGCGGCAGGCTGACCCCGGCCGCCTTCCACGCGGCACCGGTCAGGCCGGAGCAGTCGTAGGCGCTGGGGCCCGTTGCACCGAAACGGTACGGCTTACCGATCTGCTTCTCAGCAAAGGCCAGCGCGATGGCGCCCCTGCTGGAGCCTGCGGTGGTTCCTCGGTCGGAGTCGCGCGAGATCTGGCCGGTACGGGCTGCGTCGGCCGCCTGGGCTGCCTTCGCGGCTTCCTCGGCGCGCGCCTTCTCCTCGTCCGCCAGCCGCTGCCGCTCCTCCTCGGTGAGCTTGGCGAGTACAGCCTTCGACTCGGCAAGCTTCTGCTCCGAGCTTGCACGAAGCTGGGCCAGCTCGGCCTGCTGCTTGGTCAAGGTGGCGAGATCGGTTTGTGCCGACCGCTGCAGGCCGGCCAGCGTGGCCTGCTCGGACTGGAAGTTCTGCAGCACCGTGTTCTGGTTCTCGCTGACCTTCTCCACCGTGGAGATCTGGCTCAGGAAGTCGTCGGTCTCAGAGGTCAGGAACAGCTGGGCGGTGGTGTCGAGGTTCCGGTTCTGGAACTGCGCCAGAGCCACCTGGCCCACCTGCAGGCGCATCTGCGCGACCTTCGCCGTCTGCGTCTTGACGTCGGCCTGCTTGGTCTTCAGCTGCTGGGTCCCGGTGTCGATCTTCTGCTTGACCCCGGCATACTCCTGGTCGAGAGCCGCCGCGTCCACCTCAAGCTGCTCCATCTGCGACTTCGCATCAGCGATGGTGAGCGCCGGATCCGCGGTGGCCGTCATCGTGGAGCCGCAGCAGATCCCGGCCGCCAGCGCGAGCGCAGTCAGACCGACGGCTGACCTGCGCAGCAGCGCCTTGGCTCGATGGGCCTCGCGGATACGTGAGGTCACGCGGACTACCCCTTAACAGTTGATGCCTACCACATGTACTGAACCAATCCGGACCGGAAAGTCAGCTTTAACGCTACCCGCTCGCACGGCGTGGCGATTCACCCAATTCCGGTTGCTTCCCCAGGCCGCGGTCGCCGGTCCCTTGGACCTGCTTCCGAAATCCGACGTGCTTCGCGGCCACACCAGTGTGACTGGTCCGCCCGAGACTGGCAAAAGATTAGGTCACAAATCGGTCACTTGACAAACCGAAGGGTGGACAAATGACCCTGATCTGTGCGAAACCCTCGCTTTTGGGGGTGCTGGGGGCCCGTCAGACCTTATCCGTAGTCCTGCCACTGCAGCGGCGACTGCACCGACCGGCCCGGCCGGGCGCCCGGCACCAACCGTAGCGGCGGCACCAGACCGGACGCCGCCAGGGCAGCTAGGGCTGCCCGCTCGTCGGTGTCCAGATCGACTCCCTGCGACGGCGCGCCGAGCAGGACGGTGATGACGCAGTCGCCGCAGGCCGGTCCGCGGGCGACACAGCTGTCGCAGTCCACGTGCAAGGTGTCCATCGAAGTCTCCTCATCCACCCGGTCGGGTTGACCCGGTTGCCTCACTGTGGATGAGGGCACTGACAGTTCTGTTCAGCAGTGCTCGATCGCACTTCGTTCGGGACCGTCACCGCGCGGTTGGTGCCAAGTCGTAGGAGTGTCCAAGTCGTAGGAGTGTCAGTGCCGACCCCTACCGTTCCCACCATGACCGCGGCATCCACTTTGCAGGACTCCTTCGAGGATCTGGGAACGCATCTGTCCCAGGTGACTTTCTGCGTGGTCGACCTGGAGACCACCGGGGGCGCGGAGTCCGACGCCATTACCGAGATCGGCGCGGTGAAGGTCTGCGGCGGCGAGGTCGTGGCCGAGTTCCAGACCCTGGTGAACCCCCGATCGCACATTCCTCCGCTGATTGCGGTGCTCACCGGGATCACCAACCAGATGGTCGCCGACTCCCCCTCGCTGGCTCAGGTGCTGCCCGCGTTCTTGGCGTTTGCGGACAACACAGTCCTGGTGGCACACAACGCACCGTTCGACACCGGCTTTCTCCGCCGCGCCTGCACCGAGCACGGGTATCCGGCACCGCGATGGCCGGTCCTGGACACAGTCACCCTGGCCCGCCAGATTCTGCTTCGGGACGAGGTGCCCAACTGCAAGCTCGCCACCCTCGCTGCTCACTTCCGCGCCTCCACCACGCCTAACCACCGCGCCCTAGCCGATGCCCGGGCCACCGTCGACGTTCTGCACGGCCTGATGGAACGGGTCGGGAACCTGGGCGTGCACACGATCGAGGACCTGCACGAGTTCAGTCGCCGGGTGTCGCCGCAGCGTCGGGCCAAGCGGACCTGGGCCGCGGACCTGCCCGAGCGGCCAGGCGTCTACCTGTTCATCGCCGAGCAGCAGGACACCCGCCACATCCTCTATGTGGGTACCTCCAAGAACATCCGACGCCGGGTCCGCAGCTACTTCACGGCGTCGGAGACCCGGCCGCGGATGGACGAGATGGTCCGGGTGGCCACCGGAGTGGAGGCCATCACCTGCGAGACGCCGCTGCAGGCGGAGGTGTGTGAGCTCCGCCTCATCGGCGCCCACCGGCCCCGATACAACCGGCGCTCCAAGTTCCCCGAACGCCTGCAGTGGATCAAGATCACCCAGGAGCCGTTTCCCCGGCTGTCCATCGTGCGGGAGGTCCGAGACGATGAGGCGACCTACTTCGGCCCCTTCCGACGACGACAGGCAGCCGAGGACGTGGTGCTGGCAATCTATGACGGCTTTCCGATCAGGCAGTGCAGCCAGCGGCTCAGCCGCGTCGCCCGATCACAGGCGTGTGCGCTGGCGGGCATGGGCCGGTGCAGCTCGCCGTGCGACGGCTCCATCTCGATCGACGCGTACGCCGAACTGGTGGAGCAGGTGCGGGCCACGCTGTCGGAGGACATCCGTCCCGCCGTACGGGCCATGCGGACGCGGCTGCACCGACTGATCGAGCAGCAGCGGTTCGAGGAGGCGGCCACCATCCGGCGCCGGTTAGAGACCCTCACCCAGACCGGGCTGCGGTTCCACCGGGTCCGCAGCCTGGCCGCCTGCCCGGAGATCGTCGCGGCCCGCCGCGACGGTGCCGATTGGCAGATCCATGTCATCCGGTACGGCCGGCTGGCCGGAGCCGCATGTGCCACACCGCATGAGGTGCCCCAGCAGGTGGCCCGCGCCACCGTAGCCACGGCGGAGACCGTCGCTCCCCCGATCGGCCCGCTGCCGGCCGGCGGGATCGAGGAAAGCGAGCGGATCGCCGCCTGGCTGGAGCAGCCAGGGGTCCGGCTGATCGACATCACCGGCGACTGGATGTGGCCACTGCACGCCGGCCTGACCCACGCTGACCTGGTGCGCCAAGCGCTCGGCGCGCCCGAGCCGACCCTCGAGCCGGTCTGACCGTGAGCGGTAGGATGCCGCTCATGGTGACAGCGATCGTCTTCGTCAACGCAGAAGTCGCCCGGATCCCCGAGGTCGCCGAGAACATCGCGGCGCTTCCCGGCGTGAGTGAGGTCTACTCGGTGACGGGGACCATCGACCTGATCGTCCTGGTCCGGGTGTCCGGTCACGAGCAGATCGCTGAGGTCGTCGCAGACCGTCTCAACAAGGTGCCCGGAGTGCTGTCCACCGAGACCCACATCGCCTTCCGGGCCTACTCCTCCCACGACCTCGAGGCAGCCTTCGCCCTCGGCGCAGACTGACCCACTCGCGCTCGGAGCGGACTGACCCACTCGCGCTGGGCGCAGGTTGATCCCGCCGGCGCTAGCTCACAGCGAGCTTGGCGGCCACCCCGACAGCGCACAGCACAGCGACTGCCACTAGACCCGCCAGCTGCACGGCGGACCTGTTGGCTCGCGGAGCGTACGCCAGGATGTATCCGACCAGAGCGCCGACGCCGATCCCGCCGACGAGGCCGAGCCAGCCGAACGACCGGAAACCGACCAGGATGCTGTAAAGAGTCAGCAGGATCAGCAGGCTGATGTCAGGGCGGATGTCGTCCCGAGCCCGGAGCTTGACGATGGCGTTGGCGGCGAGCAACCCGACCACGGCGGATGAGGCGCCGGCCGCAGCGAGGCTGAACGGTCCCAGCACGAACGACAACGAGGCCCCGCCGAGACCAGCAAGCAGGTACAGCGCCACAAAGCGCCAGGTCCCGAGGATCTGCTCCATCGCCCGGCCCGCAAGCCAGAGCACCAGCAGGTTCATCAGCAGCCCGAGCAGCCCGACCGAGGTGAAGCCGTACGTCAGCAGCCGCCAGTACTGCCCGCCGTGGACCAGGAAGTTGCTCAGCACCATCAGGTTGGCGACCAGTCCGCCGGTGACCAGGTCAAGGACGTAGACCGCCACCAGCACCCCCATCAAGATCTTGGTGGCGTTCCCGCCGCCTGGCGTCAGTACTGCGCCGAAACGAGAGCGCGGAGTGCGCACCCCGGCTCGACCAGTCGAGACACACGATGGGCACTGGAAGCCGACCGCCGCCGGGTTCATGCACTCACCACAGATCGGGCGATGGCAACGCTGACAGGAGATGCCGGTCGGCCGGTCCGGATGCCGGTAGCAGGCCTGCTGCGACGGCGCGGTGAAGTCCGGACCGGTCGAGGGCGGCACGCTCACTCCGAGATGTCGACCGACTCGATCACCACGGGCTCGACCGGACGGTCGTTTCGACCGGTCTCGACCCGGGCGATCTCGTCCACCACGTCGCGGCTGGACTGGTCGGCCACCTCACCGAAGATGGTGTGCCGGCGGTTGAGGTGCGGGGTCGGGGTCACCGTGATGAAGAACTGAGAACCGTTGGTGCCCGGCCCGGCGTTCGCCATGGCCAGCAGGTAGGGCTTGTTGAACGAGAGCTCCGGGTGGAACTCGTCCCCGAACTTGTAGCCCGGTCCGCCGGTACCCACGCCCAGCGGGTCGCCGCCTTGGATCATGAAGCCGTCGATGACGCGGTGGAACGTCAGACCGTCGTAGAAGTTGCCGGTGGTCTTCTCGCCCGTCTGGGGGTCCGCGTACTCCTTGGTGCCAGTCGCCAGACCGACGAAGTTCGCGACCGTCTTGGGGGCATGGTCGGGCATAAGGTTGATCAGGATGTCGCCATGATTGGTATGAAGGGTTGCCGTCTGCGCCACGTCGGGTGCACCTTTCTGAGCTGTGGGGCGATCTTGGGGCTGGTGGTCATCGCACGTCGCGCCCGTCCGGACGCGTCGTTATCGGCAGCCATCCTGTCACGCCCGCCAAGCGGCGGCATCGCCTGCCGGTACCGGTCCCACACCTGGGTGGCATCCCTCGCAGCCCGGACCGCGCTACCGGTACGGTTGAAATGCTCCGCCCGGAGCAGTTCTCTCACAACCGAGGAAACGTGTAGCGCAAGAGTTCCGACCGCGTGGAAGTCGCCAAGGACCCAGTCACTGACGCCGCCGCAGGCATCGCCTCGGCCGCCGAACGCATCGGGCCCATGGTCCACCATGCAGCCGACCGGGTAGGGCCGCTCGCGCAGTCCGCCGCCGACAAAGTCGGGCCCATGGCCCAGTCGGCCGCCGACAAGGTGGCGCCGCTGGCCCAGCACGCGGTCGACCGCGTCAGCCCGTACGCCTACCAGGTCGTCGGCCACGTCAGTCCCTACGCCCACCAAGCCGCCGGGCGGGTAGCCCCGCTGGCGGCTACCGCAAGGGTCCGTGGGTCCAAGATGGCCCACGACGCCGCCGACAAGATCGGCCCACGGCTCGACGAGGCCTGGGTCATCGTGGCCCCAGTCGTCGAGGCAGGCCGCGAACGCGTGAGCGAGGACCTGCTGCCTCGAGTCACCGGGGCACTGACCACCGTCGCCGCCTCTCCACTGGTGATCGAGGCGGGTAAGCGTGGCCGCGCCACCCTCGCCGCTGCCCGGGGTGAGCTGGAGTTCCCTGAGGTCGAGGAGAAGAAGAAGGGCAGCTGGGTCCGGCGGATTGCGCTGCTCGCAGCGCTGGCCGGAATTGCGGTGTTCGCCGCGAAGAAGCTGCTCGGCAGCAAGGACGCGGACTGGCAGGCCGCACGGCCGACGTCCGGCTTCCCGACCGCGAAGCCGGCGGGCAGCCCTACGCCCACTACCGAGTCGACAAGCAAGACCGGTGGCCCGCTGAACTGGGCCGAAGCAACGGGACAGACAGCCCGGAGCGAGCCATTGGACAAGGCGTCGGAGCAGGCCATCGTCGAGCATGTCGGTGAGCCGTCAGACCTGCCGGCGGAGGCCGCACCGGAAGCCACCGTCGCCGAAAGCGTCGGCGAGGAATCCCCCACAGAGGAACCCCCCACAACGGAGGCGTCGGCAACTGAGGGGATGGAGGGCACTGTCCCAGAGTCGGATCAGAGCCAGTACGAGGGCGACGACGTCTACGTCGGCAGCGACCCGCCCGAAGGATTCGTGATCAAGGGCAACGAGAGCTCCAAGAAGTACCACCTGCCCGACTCGTCCGGCTACGTCCGGACAGTAGCCGAGGTCTGGTTCCGGACCGAGGAGGCGGCCCAGGCCGCCGGGTACACCCGCGCCCAGCGCTGACCCGACCTCAGCTATTACCCGTGCCCCCGTTCGCCTCGGCGAGCGGGGGCACGGTCATGTCCGCCAGGCGGCCCCCCACACCGAGGCCAGCATGACGCGGCGAAGAAAGTTGGACGACAGCCCTCACAAACCTCCCACGCGAAGGGCCTTCCTGTTGAGTACACACCTCAGGGGGAAGCATGACGATCACTTTCCAGCCCGCACCGGCACCCGTCCCGCCCGAGCACGAGTGGGTGGACTCCGCCCCATTTCGGGCCCACCTACGTTTCCTGCTCAGCGTCACCGAGGCATCACCGGAGGTAGTGGCGTTGTTGGCCGGCGTCGCGCCTCGGCTGGCCCGGCGGGTACTGACCGGCGACGGCGGCCGGCCGCTGCGCCGGATCAGTCCGGACACGGCGCGCCGCCTCTATGCCGTCACTCCGGCCGTGCTGCGGGAGTGCCGGCTGCGGACCGTGCCGGCGGCGCCGGTGGCAGCGACAATGCGGAGGATGGAACTGCTCGGCTGGTCCCGAGTGGACTGGTGCCAGCAACTGGGCCTCAGCCAGGCAACGGCGGTCGCACTTGCGTCCGGCCGGACCCGGCGGTGCAGCTACTGGGTGGCGCTCCAGGTCCGGGCCGCCGCAGTCGGGTTCCGTTCGAGTCCACGCGCCGGCTTGCGGCAGGCCGCCTAGGATCACCGCATGCCGGATCCCGTCGCAGCCATCGGCGCCGCGCTGCTAGCTGGGCTGGCTGTGCTGGTCGGCACCGCGCCGTTGCTCCGCCGGCTTCCGGAGCCGCACGCCGACGATCCCGGGGCCGACCGCAAGATCAGGTACGACCGGCTGGCGACACCACGATTCGTCCTCGGCGTCAGCACCGTCGCGACCGCCGCCGCACTGGTCGGCTGGGCTTCGATGCCTCCCCGGCTGCAGCCGCTGTGGATGGTGCTCGCCACGGTTGGCGTGCTGCTGGCAGCAATCGACGCCGTCACCACCTGGCTGCCTCGCCGGCTCACCTACCTCGGGTGGCTCGCCATGCTGGTGGCGGCCGGACTGTCCGCGGCGCTCGGTGCGGGCGCCGACGAGCTGCTCCGCAGTGTCCTCGGCGGCCTTGTCGCCGGGCTGGTCTACCGGCTGATCTGGACGCTCACCCGCGGCGGATTCGGCTTCGGCGACGTGCGGTTCGCGCCGCTGCTCGGGACGGCGGCGGCAGCTCACTCCTGGGCGTTGCTGGCCGCCGCGCTGCTGCTGGGAAGCGTGCTGGGAGCGGTGCACGGGCTACTTCGGCTGCTCCGGCGGGAGCCGGCCGAGTTCCCGTACGCACCCTCGATGTTGGCCGGCACCTACCTGGCGGCGGTCACCACCTGGTGGCTGGGCTGAGCCTCATTCGCCCTGGGTGAGGACATAGAGCAGCGCCATGCCGTACGCATCGCCGGCCTCGGGCTCCGGCGGAGTGTGATAGGCCTTGTTCGGTCCGCTGACCGTGACCACGAAGCCGGCCCTCGAGGAGTCGAGCGACAAGAAGTGCTCGCCCAGCATCTGACGCAGCTGTTCCTCGCGCGGCAGCCACACCACCTCGCCCGACTCCACCGAGTCAAGCGCCCACTCGGTCGTGCCGTTGAAGTGGAAACGGGACTGCCCGTCCCGGCTGACCAGCTCCACCACCATGTCGCTGACGGTGAAGACGGACTCCGAGATCTCGGGCTGAGGGATGAAGAACTGGTCGGAGTTGTGAGGCGTCCAGCTCAGGTGAGGTGCGAGCCGAACAGCAAGTTCGCGGGAGATCATGCCAGCAGTATCACCCGACCGGGCAAGCCGAGGTAGCCGCCCCGCGACCGGGTTAGGCGGTTGCCGCTCGCACGTAGGATTTCGCCATGACCGCCCCCAAGCCGGGCTGGTATCCCGACCCAGCAGGCGCAGCAGACCTGTACCGCTGGTGGGACGGTCAAGACTGGACCCTCGCCATCAGCGAGTCCCAGCAGGCTCCGGCACCTCCGGCGGCTTCTTCCTGGGCGGAGTCCGAGGCGTCCGCCGACGGCATACCGGAGCTGGTCGGTGGTGACCCGGACAGCGACTCCCCTCGTCGCCGATCGGCGGCCCGGACGGTCGTTGTTGTCTCGTTGGGATTCGCCCTGTTCGTGTCTGTCGGGCTAGGCGTCGGTCTGATCGTGTGGCGAGACGGGACTCCGGGTTCCCGGCCGGGCCAGCCACCCTCCTCCTCCCAAGCCAGCCGTTCTCCGACACCCAGCTGGTCCGCCGACGCGCCCAGCGGGCAGCTCGACGACGCAACCGGCATCGCCCGAATCGACCAAGTGTCCATGCAGCTGCCCCGGATGCCGTACGACATGTACACCGACCCGACTGAGCTCAAGGGCGTCTTCGACGTGATGTTTAGCGCCGACGCCGTGGTCCATCAGCGGTTCAACGACCGCAGCAACTGGTACGCCACGGTCGCGTTGGTTCACCTGAGCCCTTCCATGGTCTTCTCCACCGACCTCGACCGCACCGGCAGCGCAGCCATGAACGCCATCGCCGACCACTTCTTCGGAGCACAGCCTGCCCGGCTCACGGACTTCGCCAGTTCGGACCGCGCTGTGGACGGTCACCCGGGCATGCTGTTCACGGCGAAAGCTCACTACTCGGTGGCGAAACTGCGCAGCCGCTACGACGATGTGACGGTCCTGCTGGTCAGGCTCGACAACGGGTCCATGATCGCCGGCCTTAGCTCGGTGCCTGACGACGCGGACCCCGGCGTTAAAGCGCTGGCGGCGCACTCCCTAGAGTCGTTGACCGTCTCCTGATGCCTGCCACCCGCGTCAGGCTCCAGCCGTGACAGCGCACAGCGTGCAGGTGCCGGAGTCGTTCCGGCGCATGCCGCGGTGGTCCGGCGCGGACCATGGCTGGCTTGATGCTCTCCCCGACCTGGTGCAGGAGCACTGCGCCCGGTGGAACCTCCGGCTGGAGCGGGGCGAGGTCTGGCACGGTTCCAACGCGCTGGTACTGCCGGTCTACCGAGGCGAACTGCCCCTCGCCCTGCGACTCACCCCGCCGGATGACCCGGTCGCCGAGCAGGTGACCGCGCTGCGTTTCTGGGCCGGCCGCGGGACGGTCGAACTCCTCGATGCCGACGTGGATGCCGGTGTGATGCTGCTGGAGCGTCTGGACCCGACCCGCAGCCTCGCCGGGCTACCGCTGGCCGAGGCCGTACCGCTGATTGCGGCCGTGATGACCCGGCTCGCGGTCCCGGCGCCCGCCGAGGCACCGAGCACGGCCGCCTTGGCCGCCGCGCGCTGCGGTGAGCTGGAAGCGGACTGGCAGGCGCTGGGCCGCCCTTTCCCTCGCCAGCACCTCAATGCGGCGCTGGAGGCCGCAGCACCTCTGAGCCGGTCCCCCGCAACCGCGGCCGCCAACGGCGACCTGCACTACGACCAGGTGCTGACCGGACGCCGGGAGCCGTGGCTGGTGGTGGACCCGATCCTGCTGCGCGGCGACATCGAGTACGACCTGGCCCGGCTGCTCTGGACCCGGCTGGACGAGATGCCGAGTGCTACCGCAATCAGAGGCTGGTTCGACCTGACCGTCGCCGAAGCCGGGCTCGATGCCGGCCACGCCTGGGCCTGGGTGGTGTTCAGGACCGTCGACTACTGGCTGTGGGGCCTGGCCAACGGGCTCACCGAAGATCCGGTCCGGTGCGCCAGACTCCTGGCGGCCTTTCTTTGACCCGACCGAGCCAGTGAGGCGTCAGCGGGCGGCGGCCTTGGTGGCGGCCACCCACTCGTGCAGCTTGGCCGCGGCCGCACCGGAGTCGATCGACTCCTCGGCCCGCGTGAGCTGCGTCCTCAGCTGGTCCAGCAGATCCGCGCCGGCCGCCGGCTTGGCGTAGGCGGTCAGCGCCGCAGCCGCGTTCAGTACGACGATGTCGCGGACCGGACCCGTCTCGCCTGCCAGCACGCCGGACACCACGGCGGCGTTGGTGGCTGCGTTCCCGCCGACCAGGTCGTCGACCGCCGCCCGCGGCACGCCGAGCTGGGCCGGGTCGAGCTCGGTCCGGCTCACCCGGCCGTCGGCGAACGCCCAGATGGTCGAGGTCGTGGTCGTGGTCAGCTCATCCAGACCGTCGTCGCCGTGGAAGACCAACCCCTGACCGCCGCGAGCGGCGAAGACGCCGGCCATCAGCTCAGCCATTCTGGCGTCCGCGACGCCGACCGCTGCGGCGTTCGGCTGGGCCGGGTTGGCCAGCGGGCCGAGGAAGTTGAAGGTGGTGGCGATGCCCATCTCACGTCGTGGGGCGGCCGCGTGCCGGAGTGCGGGGTGGTAGTGCGGCGCGAACAGGAAGCCGATCCGGGTCTGTTCCACGACGTCCTGCTGCTGCTCCGGCGTCAGGTCCAGAACCACGCCGAGCGCTTCCAGCACGTCAGCGGCACCGCACGCGGAGGAGGCGGCCCGGTTGCCGTGCTTGACCACCCGCGCTCCGGCGCCGGCCGCCACGATCGCGGCCATGGTCGAGACGTTCACGGTGTTCGCCCGGTCGCCGCCGGATCCGACCACGTCCACCGCGTCACCGGCGATCTCGATCGGCGTCGCAAACTCGATCATCGTGTCGGCCATTCCGGAGATCTCGGCCACCGTCTCGCCCTTGGCGCGCAGGGCGACAACGAACGCAGCCAGCTGCGCGGGCGTCGCCTCACCGGCCAGGATCTGGCTCATCGCCCAGGCGGTGGCGTCCCGCGACTGGTCCTGGCCGCGGACCAACCCGGACAGCAGTTCAGGCCAGTTCATCGATCAGGCCGGCTGTACGGACGTGCCGGTCCGGGCACGGAGCAGCACAGCCGCGGCCTCCGGCAGCCGGACCGGGTCGATCGGGTGTGAGACCGCGCCGTCGGCCCGCGACCAGGTCGCCAGCCAGGCGTCGTCGGGTCGGCCGGTCAGCACCAGAACCGGAGGGCAGTCGAACACCTCGTCCTTGAGCTGGCGGCACAGACCCATGCCGCCCGGGACCGCCTCCCCGTCCAGAATGGCCAGATCGATGCCACCCCGGTCCATGGCCGAGATGACAGCCGGCTGGGTGGCTACCTCCAGCACCTGGATCGGCGGCAGGTCCGCTGCTACCCGGCGGCCCAGAGTGAGCCGGACGTTCTCGCGGGTGTTCCGGTCGGAGGCGTAGACCAGTACGACGAGCGGGGCTGCTGGTGAAGTGGGCTCTGCGCTGCTCATTAATCGGTCCTCACGTGTGGTATCCGGGGAGTTCCCGGTGATCGTACCGTGCCTAGTCCGAGGTGCCCGGGTGGTCGGCAGCGCGCAGCCGCGACGCTCGCGCGGCCTCGGCGGCCTCCAACCGATCCAGCCGGCGGTCCTCCCGTACCGCCTCCCGCTGGCTCTGCCGGAACCACTGCACGAACAGGACCGCCATCATCACCAGGGCAGTGATGTCCCCGCTGCCCCACAGGATCCCCCCAGCCAGGTACTGGTCATCCGCGGGCGACGGCGACCAGGTCCGGTTGAACGCCAGGTACCAGTCCTCGGCGATCAACGAGTTGGCGCTCATGATCGAGATTCCCAAGAAGGCGTGGAACGGCAGCAGCACAAACACGGTGAGCACCCGGAGCGGGTACGACACCCGCCCCGGAAGCGGGTCGATCCCGACCAGCGGCCACATCAGCATGGCGCCGATCAGGACGAAGTGAAGATGCAGGAAGTTGTGCCAGAAGGCCGACTCCAGGCTGAGCGGGTAGAAGGAGGAGTAGTACAGCGCGAACGGCGTGGCGATGAAGAAGGCGAGCGCCAACGGCGGAAAAGTGAGGACCTTGGCCAGCCGGGAGTGCAGCAGCCACAGCAGTGCGGCCCTGGGCCGCTGGGGCAAGGTCCGCAGCGCCAGGGTGACCGGTGCGCCCAGCGCCATGAACATCGGCGTCAGCATCATCAAGATCATGTGCTGGATCATGTGGACACTGAACAGCACGGTGTCGTAGGTGCCGAGCACCGACATGGTGGCGATCACAGCGGTACCAAGGCCGCCAGCGAGGAAGGCGACGCTGCGCCCGAGCGGCCAGTGGGTGCCCTGCCGACGCAGCACCTGGACCCCCAGCAGATAGGCGGCGGCGGTCACCGCGACGGTCAACCCAATGGTCCAGCTCCAGGTCCACCCGGTCAGCAGCCGGACTGGCGTCAGCGGCTCGGGCTGGTTCCCGGGCGTGGCGTGCAGCGGCATCAGCAGAGCCGCACCGACCAACAGATTCACGCCTTCCAGCCTAGGCGGGCGCGGCCACTTCATCACATTCGCGTGCCCCGTGGTGACCTACGGGGTGGTTCGGGCAATAATGACCTCGTGGCAATCAACACACACGAAACGACCGCAATCCCGGCCAAGCCCACTGGCGCGTTGCACGCGATCCCGCAGTCGCGGATGCACGGCCATCACGGCCGCCCGGACATGGTTGCCGTCGGCACCATCGTGTGGCTCGCGTCGGAGCTGATGTTCTTCGCCGCCCTGTTCGCCGCGTACTTCACCATCCGCAACGTGACCAACGCCCAGGCGTCATCCGGCGGCGTCGAGTCTCTATGGCAGACCGAGACCGCGCTGCTGAACATCCCGTTTGCGATCACCAACACCACCGTGCTGGTGTTGAGCTCGTTCACCTGCCAGATGGGCGTTTTCGCCGCCGAGCGCGGGCAGGTCGGCCGGACCGGGTCGCTGCTCGCGGTCAAGCGATGGGGCCTGCGCGAGTGGTACGTGCTGACGTTCATCATGGGCTCGTTCTTCATCGGCGGCCAGGTGTACGAGTACGCCGAGCTCATCCATGAGGGGCTGACCCTCTCCAGCAATCCCTACGGCTCGGTGTTCTACCTGGCCACCGGCTTCCACGGACTGCACGTGACCGGCGGTCTGATCGCCTTCCTGCTGCTCCTTGGGCGTACCTTCCTGGCCCGCACCTTCACCCACGAGCAGGCGGTCAGCGCGGTCGTCGTGTCCTACTACTGGCACTTCGTCGACGTTGTCTGGATCGCCCTGTTCGGGGTCATCTATCTGCTCCGCTGATCTGACGGGGTCGCTGCATCCAAGGCGGCTCCGACAACCGAATACCTGTTGACTGCACAAACCGAGAGGGAACCACGTGCGATTCCTGAGTTCGAGACGACGCCACCCGGCGGCCAAGGTGATGTTGCTAGTGGCCGCGTTGTTCGTCATGGGCGCCCTGTACTCAGTCGTTGCTCCAGCGTCCCAGTCGTCGGCCGACACCGGGACCAGCCAGCAGATCGCGGAAGGGAGGGCCCTCTTCGCCGTCGGCTGCGCGTCCTGCCACGGTCTCAACGGTGAAGGCAACGGGACCGTCGGCGGCAGCGTCCTCGGGCCCTCGCTGATTGGCGTCGGCGCCGCCTCGGTGGACTTCCAGGTCGGCACCGGCCGGATGCCGATGGCTAGGCCCGGAGCGCAGGCGCCCCAGAAGCCGAACCAGTACTCCGAGGAAGAGATCGCAGCGTTGGCCGCGTACGTCGCCTCGCTCGGCCCCGGTCCGGAGATCCCCAAGCCGGAGGAGTACGACCCGGCAAGCGTCAGCGAGGAGGACATCGCCCGTGGCGGCGAGCTGTTCCGTACCAACTGCTCCGCCTGCCACAACTTCGCCGGTGCCGGCGGCGCACTGCCCAACGGCAAGTACGCCCCCGCGCTGTACGGCGTCAGCAACAAGCACCTGTACGAGGCCATGCTGACCGGCCCCCAGCAGATGCCGGTCTTCTCTGACGGGGTACTGACTCCCGATGACAAGCGTGCCGTAATTGGGTACTTGAACGAGCTGCATGAGCAGCCAAACCAGGGCGGTCTCACGCTGGGCGGTATCGGTCCGGTCAGCGAGGGTCTGTGGGCCTTCATCATCGGTCTCGGCAGCCTGGTCGGTTTCGCCATCTGGATCGCAGCCAAGGGAGCAAAAGCGCGATGAGCAGTATTGAGAAGCACTCCCCTTCCCGGGTGGAGCGACTGGGCGACACGCCCCG
The DNA here is from genome assembly GCA_025965155.1 of Propionibacteriaceae bacterium. Lineage (GTDB taxonomy): Bacteria > Actinomycetota > Actinomycetes > Propionibacteriales > Propionibacteriaceae > Microlunatus. Next base: position 38,694 of record JAOPXN010000070.1, on the reverse strand, counting down.
CTACCCGGTGGCGGATCCCGGCATGGAGGAGCATGTCCCTCGGCTGACCGACGTCGACGAGGCGGCTGCTGACCGGGCAACCCGTCAGGTCGCGATGATGTTCGGTCTGGTGCCGCTGCTGGCGATCGCGTTCGTGGTCATCTACTTCGCCGTTCCGAAAAGCTGGTTCATCGACTTCGGCCCGCTGAAGGCCAACGCGCAGCACGTCGGGCTCGGTGTCACCCTCGGTCTGGCGATCCTGCTGATCGGCATCGCTGCGGTTCAGTGGGCCCGCCAGCTGATGGCCGACACCGAGATGGTCGACCACCGCCACCCGGCTTCATCCTCCGATGACGATCGGGTCGCGATCATGAGGGACGTCGACGCCGGCATCGAGGAGTCGCAGATCACCCGTCGTAAGGTGCTCGGCCGGAGTCTGGTCGGCGCACTGGCCGCGCTCGGTCTGCCTGCCATCGCTGTCTTCGCCGACCTGGGTCCGTGGCCGACCAAGAAGGTTCGGGCGGCCACGATCGAGTCGACCATCTGGGCCGAAGGGGTCCGGCTGGTCAACGACATCACCTACGAACCGATCAAAGCGGCGTCCATCGTCATCGGTCAGCTGGTGAACGGCGAACCGGAGAACCTCAAGGACCTCGAAGGTACCGCCTTCCTGCAAGAGAAGGCCAAGGCGGCGATCATCGTCGTCCGGATGGATCCGCAGACCATCAAGATCCCCGACTCACGCAAGGACTGGCACGTCGGCGGCATCCTCTGCTACTCCAAGATCTGCACCCACGTCGGGTGCCCGATCAGCCTGTGGGAGCAGCAGACCCACCACCTGCTTTGCCCGTGCCACCAATCGACCTTCGACCTCGGCGACTCCGGGGTGGTGGTCTTCGGCCCAGCGGCGCGATCCCTGCCGCAGCTGCCGATTACCGTCGACGCCGAGGGTTACCTGGTCGCGCGCGGCCCGTTCACCGTGCCGGTGGGACCGAGTTACTTCGAGCGCGACTCGCGCAACGACTACAAGCAGGGTGATAACTGATGGCCAAGCCAGCAGCGACCGCGACTGACGCTCCGAGCCTGGAAGCGCAGGCCCCCGCCCGGGAGCTCGGCCCCGTCTTCAAGGCCGCCGCCGGACCAGCGAAGTGGGCCGACGACCGGCTCGGGCTGGCCGCCCTGGGCCGCAAGAACCTACGCAAGGTCTTCCCCGACCACTGGTCCTTCTTGCTGGGTGAGATTGCTCTCTACTCCTTCATCATCTGCCTGCTGACCGGGGTGTTCCTGACCATCTGGTTCAAGCCGTCCATGGCCGAGATCGAGTACGAGGGCTCCTACCAGCTACTCAAAGGTCTGCACATGTCGGAGGCGTACAGCTCCTCGCTGGCGCTGTCCTTCGACATTCGCGGCGGACTGCTGATGCGGCAGATGCACCACTGGGCAGCGATGCTCTTCATCGCCGCGATGCTCGCGCACAGCCTCCGGGTGTTCTTCACCGGCGCGTTCCGCAAGCCCCGCGAGCTCAACTGGCTGCTCGGGGTCGGGCTGCTCGCGATCGGTCTGATCGAGGGTTTCGCCGGCTACTCCCTGCCGGACGACCTGCTGTCCGGCACCGGCCTCCGGTTCGTGGACGGCCTGATCCGCTCCATCCCGATTATCGGGACCTGGGCCGAGTTCTTCGTATTCAACGGCGAGTTCCCGGGCGACCTGATCATCGCCCGGCTGTACATGGTCCATATCCTGCTGGTCCCCGCCATCATCCTCGGCCTCATCGCCGCCCACCTGGCGTTGGTCTTCTACCACAAGCACACCCAGTACCCGGGCCCCGGTCGGACCGAGGAGAACGTGGTCGGATACCCCCTGTACCCGGTGTACATGGCCAAGGCCGGCGGTTTCTTCTTCATTGTCTTCGGTGTGGTCACCTTGATGGGCGGGCTGATGCAGATCAACCCGGTGTGGACGTTCGGGCCGTACAACCCCGCCGAGGTCACCGCCGGTTCCCAGCCCGACTGGTACATGGGCTTCGTCGAGGGCGCCATCCGGATCATGCCCAACTGGGAGTCACACATCGGCGGCACGACCTGGTCGTGGAACGTCGCCATCCCCGGCCTCGGTCTGATGGGGCTGATGTTCGGCCTGATGGCCGCGTACCCCTTCATCGAACGTTGGGTGACCGGCGACACGGGTGAGCACCACATCCTCGACCGGCCCCGCAACAACCCCACCCGGACCGCCTTCGGCGTAGCGGCGATGACCTGCTACGGCATGTTCTGGATCGGTGGTGGTAACGACATCGTCGCCACCCAGTTCCGGGTCTCGCTGAACGCTGTTACCTACTTCCTCCGGGTCGCCGTGTTCGTTGCTCCGGTGCTGGCCTTCATCATCACCAAGCGCATCTGCATCGGACTGCAGCGCGCCGACGCGGAGCGGCTGCTGCACGGGGCCGAGACGGGCATCATCGTCCGCGGCCCGTCCGGGTCGTACGGCGAGAGGCATGTGCCGATCAGCGCGGATGAGGCGTTCACCTTGACCCAGCACGTCGAGCCGCTGCCTCTGACCGATGGCTCGGAGGAGGAGTACGCCGGCGTTCCCGCCAAGGAGGCCCGGAGTGAGCGGCTGCGCCGCAAGGCCACCCGGTTCTACTTCCAGGACAACCTGCGCAAGCCGAGCCGCGCCGAGCTCGAGGCCGCAGCCCATCACCAGGCCCTTGAGGCGGGACACGGCGGTCATGGCGACGGCCACGGCGATGGACAGGCCCCCCGCCACGGGCACGAAGACAACGGGCACGATGGACACGGCAACGGAAACGGTCACCACGCCATCGGGTCGAGTGAGTCCGAGAGCAGCACTCACTAGTCGCTGATCCCGAACCGTGACCGGCCCGTCACCCCGCTGGGGTGACGGGCCGCTCACGGTTCCGCCTTCTTGGCGCCGGTTCACTGTGGAATCGGTCACTCTTAGCGCGATCCTGCCAACGATCGCGCCTTCCCCGGCGTTGAGCCGGTGGACGGATACCGACCGGACGCACCGAACCCGACTCACATCGCATAGAGGACATGGCTACTCCACACAACGCACGCACCAGGCACTCCGAGACCACTGAGACCGACCACGAGGAGGTCCGCACTCCGCCACCGGCCGGCGAAGCATCGAAGCCCAAGCTGGATCTGTCCCTGAGCCAGATCGTCGGCGGTGCGTTGGCAGCCATGACGGCCGCGGCGGTCGGCTCGCGGGTGGGCCTGGCCGGAACCATCATCGGTGCGGCCGTGGCCAGCGTTGTTGCAGGTGTCGCCGGTGCCGTCTACACGGCCTCCCTGCGGCACACCCGCGAGAAGGTGCGGACGGTGTTCTGGACCGGGACCGGCGCCCAAACTCCTACCAAGGTGACAGTGCAGACCGTCGCCGCCGAACCCGGGACGGTGCAGAGCCTGCCAGCCGACGAGGTGGCAACGGGCCCGCTCGCCGGCGTGTCGGTTCACAGCGCTGCTCGCCCCCGGCGTCCGCGGTGGAAGAACGTCCTGGCCGTCGCCGGCGCTGCTTTCGCTCTGGCAGCAGTGTCCATCACCGGAATCGAGTTCCTCGCCGGAACTGCCTGGTCGGGCGGGGACGGGACCACGATCGGGCAGGTGAGCCGTCAGCAGGCCCGGCCCAGCGAACCGACCAAAGCGCCCAGCTCCCCACCGTCCAGCCCTGAGCCGACGCCAACCGAGCAGGCCACGACGGCGGCCCCCACAGAATCGGCCGAGCCCGGTCCAACGGCACCCCCGCCGACCGCGGTAACCCCGTCAGCCGGCCCGACCCAGTCGGCGCCGTCCGCCGAGCCCTCCGCCAGCGCCTCGGCTTCGGCCCCGGCGGAGCCGTCGGCTACGGCTTCCTCAAGTGCGAACGGCGACGCAGCAGCAGAGCCCACACCGGCCCCGGCAGGCTGAGGCCGACGGCTGCCGGGTGTCGACCCGGTCAGTCGGAAGGCACCCAGTTGGCCGCCGGCACCCGTTCGGACTCCTTCGGCGGCGGTGGCGGCGTACCGTCACCGAAGGGACGACCACCCAGCTGCTCACGGTGATGCCGTGTCAGCCAGCCTCGCAGGTCCGGGCCCTTCGGCACGATCTGCGTCGGGTTGATGTCGGTGTGGACGATGTAGTAATGCTGCTTGATGTGGACGAAGTCGGTGGTGTCGCCGAAACCGGGAGTCTGGAACAGATCTCGCGCGTAGGCCCACAGCACCGGCATCTCGGTCAGCTTGTGCCGGTTGCACTTGAAGTGGCCGTGATAGACGGGGTCAAACCGGGCCAGCGTCGTGAACAGCCGCACGTCAGCCTCGGTGATGGTGTCCCCCACCAGGTAGCGCTGCCGCTCCAGCCGGTCCGACAACCAGTCCAGCCGGTCGAACAACCGGTCATAGGCGCGCTCGTACGACTCCTGTGACCCGGCGAACCCGCACCGGTAGACCCCGTTGTTGACGTCGGAGAAGACCAGGGCCGAGACCTCGTCGATCTCCGCGCGCAGCTTGTCCGGGTACAGCTCGGGCGCCCCCTCCCGATGGAACTCCGTCCACTCGGTGGAGAAGTCGAGCGTTATCTGCGGGTAGTCGTTGGTGACCACAGCCTTGGTGGGGATGTCGACCATCGCCGGAACCGTGATCCCGCGGTCATAGTCGGGTACCCGCGCAAAGAACGCCTGCTGCAGCCGCTCGTAACCCAGCACCGGGTCCACCCCGCCGGGGTCCAGGTCGAAGGTCCAGCTGCGCTTGTCGTGGGTCGGGCCGCAGACTCCCATCGAGATGGCGTCCTCCAGGCCGAGCAGCCGCCGGACGATGATGGCCCGGTTGGCCCACGGGCAAGCCCTCGCCACCACCAGCCGGTAGCGGCCAGCCTCCACCGGATAGCCGTCGCGGCCGTCCCTGGTGATCCGGGTCGGGATGTAGTTGGTGTCACGGTTGAAGTCGGTGCCCGTCGTGACATAGGCACCCTTGGTGGAGCGCTCGCCGGTCGTGCTCTGCTCGCTAGTCGCTTGGTCGGTCACGGTGGCCAGGTTACAACTCGGCGTGGACCCGCCCGCACGCGCCCGAATCAGCCCCCACACACCCCCAAATCAGGTTGCTGAGAGCGCTCTCCGGTACTAGTACCAACGGATGATTGCCGCTAGTTCCAGGCGTAATGGAGGCTATGTATACGAAACCTATGCACGAACACCACACACGAAAGTAGGCAGAAATGTTCACGAAATTGAGCCGGGCGGGCCTTGCCGTCGCTACGGCAGTCGCCCTCGGCTCCACTGCATTGGCCGTACCGGCCGAGGCGAAGGGGCATGACGACCGGGCCCAGGTACGGGGCCACTGCAGCAAGCAGGGCACCTGGAAGCTGAAGGCTAAGCATGACGACGGCCGGATCGAGATCGAGGCCGAGGTCGACACCAACCGGGTCGGGCAGGTCTGGCGGGTCAAGTTCTATGACAACGGGACCAAGGTCTGGTCAGGCAAGCGCACCACCAAGGCGCCGAGCGGCTCCTTCTCGGTGTCGAAGAAGACGCGCAACCGGGCTGGCACCGATGTCGTCAAGTTCCGCGCAACCCGCGGATCCAACGTGTGCTCGGGTTCCGTCCGCGTCTGATTGTTTAGAACACGGCACTGACGATGAACAGGACGAGAACCATGCGGAGAACGCTGATCATCATGCTGGGGTCGCTGGTGGCGGCCCTGCCCGCCGTCATCGGCTTCATGGGCCAACCGGCGCTGAGCCAGAACCTTCCGATCGGCGACTCGATTCAAGTCCGCCGGGCGGCGACGCCCAAGCCAGCGACACCGGCAGAGCCGGAGATCGTGGTCAAGGCAGGAGCCAACGAGCAGTTGGACACGGTGAAAGCGACGATCGACGACCATGGCGGTTACCGATCGAATAGAGTCGAGCCCGGGGATGACTCAGCCGGTCAGCGCAGCGCCACTCGTTCCGTGACGAAGCATCGCAGCGGTACCGACGACAACTACAAGGCCAACTCTGGTCGTGGACACGGCTCGGACGACAAGGCCAAGAAGACCAGCAGCGCCAAGAAGTCCAGCACGGCCAAGAAGACCAGCAAGGCCAGGCAGGACAGAGCCGAAGCAAACAAGGCCGAAGAACACAGGGCCAAAGAAGCCGACAGGGCAGCAGAGGACAACGCCAAGGCCGCCGACAAGGCCGCCGAGGACAGGGCCAAAGACGCCGAGAAGGCCGCCGAGGACAGGCGTGACGAGGCGAGCGATCGTGCTGACGACGCTAGCGATCGTGCCGACAGCACCACGGTGGACAGCCGGCACGGGGGAGACGTACGCACGGATGATAGTGGGGGGCACACGGGTGGAGAGCACTCGGGATCGGGACGGGGAGGCGATGATTAGTGAGAGCACTCAGGAGGATGTGATCAGCGCAGAACGGGCGGCACAACCCGCGGGGACCACCCCGTGGGTTTCGCTCGTAAGCGCTACCGAGCGGATGGTCCCTGACCCACCGCTGCACTCGCGGCGTGTCTACGCGCAGGTGATTGCGGTGACCGCCGCTGTGGTCATCGCCGTAGGGGTGCTGGGCTCCTACGCCAGCCAGCGGATGGCCGAGGCGGAGGGGATCCGCGATGCGCAGCAGCGATCGGACACCCTCGCGGACGCCGTGGTGCAGCCGGCGCTGGAGGACGGCATCATCAACCTTGACAAGAAGGCAACGCAGAAGCTCGACGAGGCCGTCCGTGCACACATGCTGAGCAAGACCATCAAGCGGGTGAAGTTCTGGACCCCTGACGGCCTCATCGTCTACTCCGACGAGCCCGGGCTGATCGGAGACAGGTTCCCCCTCGGCGAGGACGAGAAGGCAGTACTCGCCTCGGCCGTGACCCGTGCTGAGGTGTCGAACCTGAAGGCCAAGGAGAACCGGTTCGAGGCGAACCAGGGAAAGCTGCTCGAGGTCTACCGGCGGGTGTATACCCCGGGTGGCCACGTTCTGCTGTTTGAGACCTACTCCCCCTACAGCGTCGTCAGCGAGCGGACCTCGGAGATCTGGCGTGGCTTCGCCGGCATCACGTTCTCCAGCCTGCTGATTCTGGTGGTGCTGCTACTGCCCCTGTTGTGGCGGTTGTTGGACCGGCTGAGCCGGTTCCAGAGCCAGCGCGAGGCGCTGCTTGAACGCGCGGTGGAGGCATCGAGTGAGGAGCGGCGGCGGATCGCGGCCACCCTGCACGACGGCGTGGTGCAGGAGTTGGCCGCGACATCGTTCGTCGTCTCCGGGGCCGCACTCCGTGCCGAGAGCGCCGGTCAGACCGCCCTGGCGCAGTCGCTGACCACGGCCGCGGACACGGTCCGGACCAGTATTGGAGGTCTCCGCTCGCTGCTGGTCGACATCTATCCGCCGAGTCTGAACGCCACCGGACTCGCCACAGCGCTCGGCGACCTGGTGGCGAGTCTGCGGACCCGGAACATTGATGTACGGCTCACCCTTCCGGATGGGCCTACCGGCCTCGGCAAGGATGGTGAACGGCTGGTATTCCGGATCGCGCAGGAGTGCCTGCGCAATGCGGCCCGGCACGCCCAGGCTGATACTGTCCTTCTGGAACTCCGCTCCGTTGGCAATAAGGTGGTGCTCGACGTGATAGACGACGGCATCGGCTTCGACGCGGAAGCAGCCGTGACCCGCCCCGCGGAGGGTCACTTCGGTCTGCGGCTGATGGCCGACGCGACCGCGCAGGCTCACGGTCAGCTGAGGGTCAGGTCGGCCCCGGGAGAGGGCACGCACTGGCAGCTAAGGGTGCCGACGCCGTGATCACCGTGATGCTGGTGGACGACCACCAGCTCGTACGGGCCGGCTTGGCTGCGTTGCTGGATGCAGCCGACGACCTTGATGTGGTCGCCGAAGCGGCCGACGGGCTGGAGGCACTCGAGCTGGCCCGGGCCCATCGTCCGGCGGTAGTCCTGATGGACCTGTCGATGCCGATCATGGACGGGGTCCAGGCGACCCGCCAGCTGATGACTGAGCTGCCGGAGACGTACGTGGTGGTGCTGACCTCCTTCGCGGACCGCGACCGGGTCGCGGAAGCGTTGTCCAGTGGGGCCATCGGCTATCTGCTGAAGGACTGCGATCCGCACGAGCTGTTGTCGGCGGTCCGTGCCGCCGCGAAAGGGCTGACCCCGCTCGACCCTCGGGTTGCCGGTGCATTGTTGCCCAAGGTCGTCACGGTCCAGCCTCAGGTTGAGGCGGCCGCGGTACCGTCCTTGAGCGTCCGGGAGCGGGAGGTGCTCGCGCTGGTCAGCAACGGTCTGCCCAACAAGCAGATTGGGCGCCAGCTCGGCATCAGCGAGCGGACGGTCAAGGTACACCTCGGCAACATCTTCCGCCGGATCGGCGTCGGCGACCGTACCAGTGCCGCCCTGTGGGCCAGGGAGAACCTGACGGGCCCCAACGCATAGATTGGGTCCCGCCCCGGCTCGTCCACACCGTCGTCGTCGAGCAGTCCAGCCTCCAGCCCATGCGGCTTCTCACGACCCGGAGGACGATCATGCCTGCGCCCGAGCAGAACGCGTCAACCAAGCCTCATAGCCCGGCCACCCTGCGCCGGTGGCGGCGCTACCTCGCCGATGAGCGGGCCGAGGCTGCTGTCTACCGCGACCTCGCTGGGCGGCGGACCGGCGAGGAGCGGGAGATCCTGCTGGCACTGGCCGAAGCCGAGAAACGGCACGAGGCGCACTGGGTGGCGCTGCTCGGCGACCAGGCCGGCAAGCCGATGCGAGGCGATCTCAGAACCCGGCTGCTGGGCTGGCTGGCCCGCCGGTTCGGCTCAGTTTTCGTGCTCGCTCTGGCACAGCGCGCCGAGGCGCGGTCACCCTATGAGAGCGACGCCGACGCGACTCCGCGGATGGCGGCGGACGAGCGCATCCATGAGGAAGTGGTACGCGGCCTGGCGGCGCGCGGGCGGAACCGGCTGTCGGGCACCTTCCGGGCTGCGGTCTTCGGCGCCAACGACGGGCTGGTCAGCAACCTGTCACTGGTGCTGGGGGTCAGCGCCGGTGGCGTCTCCAACTCCATCGTGCTGCTGACCGGCCTCGCCGGGCTGCTTGCGGGAGCGCTGTCCATGGGAGCCGGCGAGTATGTGTCCGTGCGGTCCCAGCGTGAGCTGCTGGAGGCCTCGAACCCCGGAGCCGAGGCGCACCACGCACTTCCCCAGCTGGACGTCGACGCGAATGAGCTCGCGCTGCTGTACCGGGCCCGCGGGATGGATCCGGTGGAGGCCGAGCTGCACGCCGCCGACGTGCTCCAGAGCCTGACCGCCGATCTGGCCGCCCCGTCGATGGACGTCGACGTCGACGAGCACGAGGCGATCGGCACCGGCCTGGGAGCGGCCGTCTCGAGCTTCTGCTTCTTCGCCTCCGGGGCGGTCGTACCGGTGCTGCCGTACCTGTTCGGGCTGCAGGGCATGACCGCGGTGATCGTCGCCGCCGTACTCGTCGGCCTGGCTCTGGTTGCCACCGGAGCCGTCGTCGGTCTGCTCTCCGGGGCCTCCCCGCTCAAGCGCGGGATCCGGCAGCTGCTGATCGGGTACGGCGCCGCCGCGGTCACCTACACCCTGGGCCTGCTGCTCGGCACTGGTGCCGTCTGAGGCCGGTGCCCCGAGACCTCGGCGCCGGCATGCCTGGCCATCGTCAACGTCTCCAGACACGGGAAGAGCATCGCCACCGCCAACACGGCAAAGGCGAAATGGTACTGGCCGACGAGGGTGTCCGACCCAGCCGCGCCCAGGCCGCCCGCCACCCGCAGTGCCAAGGCGCCGAAGGCGACCCCGAGGCCGCCGGCGAGCTGCTGCACAGTGGCGGAGAAGGTGTTGGCCCCGGCCAGGTCGGCCGGGTCGATGTCGGCGAACTGCACTGAGTTGTAGGCGGTGAACCCGATCGACCTGAAGGCTCCGCTGATGACCAGCACCGCAGCGGTGACGGCCAGCGGCGTGTCGTTGGTGATGAAGGCGCAGCCGACGAAGGTGAGCAGCAGACCCACCGTGCTGCCCAGGATGACGGTACGGAAGCCGAAGCGCCGGATCAGTGGGGTCGTGGTCGGCTTGATCCCGATGTTGCCGATGAAGACGGCCATCACCATCAGGCCGGCCTTGACCGGCGTCCAACCGAACGCCTCCTGAAACATCAACGGCAGCAGGAACGGGACTGCGCTGACCACCAGCCGGAAGACCCCACCGCCGGTGTTGGAGAGCCGATAGGTGGCCACCGAGAGGATGGACAGGTCCACCAGTGGATGCTCCCGGTTCCGCATCCAGCGCACGGCGACGAACCCCAGCAGCAGGGCGAGGGCGCCCCCCGCTACCGCCCATTGCCACCGGCCGGCGTCGCCAACCTGCTCCATCCCCAGCACCAGCGCCACGGCGGCGGAGGCGAACAGGGCAAACCCGACCCAGTCCAGCCCGGGCACTCGCGCCGGCGACACGTGCGGGACGACCCGGCTCGCGACCACGAACGCGAGCACGCCGAGCGGCACGTTGATCAGAAAAATCCACTGCCAGGACGCGTAGGTCGCGATCAGGCCGCCGAGGGTCGGGGCGATCACCGGCGCGACCAGGCCGGGCCAGGTCAGATACGCGATCGCCGGCAGCAGCTCACTCTTCCGCGTGGCGCGCAGCACCACCAGCCGGCCGACCGGCACCATCATGGCTCCGCCGAGCCCTTGCAGGACTCGGGTCAGGCAGAGCATCAGCAGGTTCGGACTGAGCGCGCACAGACCGGAGGCGACGGTGAAGATGACGATGGCGATCAGGAAGATGCGCCGGGCGCCGAAGCGCTCGGCCAGCCAGCCGCTGGCCTGGATTCCCACTGCGAGCGCCAGCAGATAGCTGGTCATCGCCGCGTTGATCGCGACGGCCGGGACGCCGAAGTCGGCGGCAATCCGCGGCGCGGCGGTGGCGATGATCGTCCCGTCCAGGTTCTCCATGAAGAAGGTGGCCGCCACCAGCAGCGCGAGTGGCCGGTTGAGGCCGGACTCGTTCCGCTCGTCGGCGGAGCCGTCGACTGTGGACTGCTCAGCGGACACGTCGAGGAACCTTCGGACTGGGTGCGAAGAGCGACGGCCGCGGACAGCTGGCGCCGTCGTTCGTGGGTTACCGAATACGGTAACCGGTATCCCGGCCAGCGGGGCCCGCTGACCATCCCTCGGTCAGCTGCGGCCATACGCCGAAGTCCAGAAATCCGACCCTCATCGCTGCCGCGGACCTCGACACGCGGGATTTCGGAGCGTCCGCAGTGACGAGCGGCCGATTCCTGGAGCAGGTCCGCGGGCACCAGGATGCGCGGCTTCGCTTCGGGGGCGACAATGGGCAGGTGCGTTTTCTGACGAGTTCCCCCGGCTACGACCTGACCTACTCCGACGTGTTCATGGTCCCCCGCCGATCCACGCTGACCTCCCGGCTCGAGGTTGACCTGACCAGCACCGACGGCGTCGGCACCACCTTGCCGTTAGTGGTGGCGAACATGACCGCCATCTCCGGCCGCCGGATGGCCGAGACGGTGGCCCGCCGGGGCGGGGTGGCGATCATTCCGCAGGACATCCCAACCGACGTGGTGGCCGAGGTGGTCGGCAAGGTGAAGGGGTCGCACACGGTTTTCGACACGGCGGTCTCGGTGACGCCGCACAGCACCGTCGGCGAGGCCATGTCCCTGCTGCCGAAGCGTGCGCACGGCGTGGTGGTTGTGGTGCAGGACGGTCGGCCGCTCGGCACGGTCGCTGAGTCGGATGCGGTGGGCGTCGACCGGTTCGCCCAGGTGCATGAGGTGATGTCGTCGGACATGATGGTGCTGCCGCCGGAGACCTCGCCGACCGACATCTTCGACGCCCTGAGTCGCCGCCACCTCGAGGTGGCTCTGATCTGTGACGGCGACCAGCTGCTCGGCGTGATGACCCGCAAGCAGGCGCTGCGGTCCACCCTCTACCAGCCCGCGGTCGACCCGGACGGCAGGCTCATCATCGGCTCAGCCGTCGGTATCAACGGCGATGTGGCCCGGCGTGCGGAGTCGCTGCTGAAGGCCGGGATCGATGTGCTGGTGGTCGACACCGCTCACGGGCATCAGGAGAAGATGCTGCAGTCGCTGAAGGCGGTCCGCGAGGTTCGGGACCGGCTGTCCGACGTGACGGGCCGGCCGATCCCGCTGGTCGCCGGCAACGTCGTGTCCGCCGACGGCGTGGACGACCTGATCGCGGCCGGCGCCGATGTGATCAAGGTCGGAGTCGGTCCAGGCGCCATGTGCACCACTCGGATGATGACCGGCGTCGGTCGACCTCAGTTCAGCGCGGTGCTGGAGTGTGCCGCAGCGGCGCGGGCAGCCGGCAAGTCGGTCTGGGCCGACGGCGGCGTCCGCTACCCGCGGGACGTGGCGTTGGCCCTTGCCGCCGGCGCCGGCAGTGTGATGATCGGCTCCTGGTTCGCCGGGACGTACGAGAGCACCGGCAACCTGCTGACGGATGCGCAGGGTCGGATGTACAAGGAGTCGTACGGGATGGCGTCGGCCCGCGCTGTGAAGCTGCGGACCAAGGACTCCTCCGGCTTCGACCGCGCGCGGGCTGCCTTGTTCGAGGAGGGCATCTCCTCCTCGCGGATGTACCTCGACCCCGAGCGCCCGAGCGTGGAGGACCTGATCGACTCCATCGTCGCCGGAGTACGGAGCAGCTGCACCTACGCCGGCGCCGCCACCCTTGATGAGTTCCACCGCCTGGCCGTGGTCGGTGTCCAGTCCAACTCGGGCTACGACGAGGGCCGCCCGCTGCACGCCAGCTGGTGAGCGACGCGGTCCGCCGCCGGTCCCGCTACCCCACCGAACTCCAGAAGAGAGAGTGACGATGCCCGAGTCCGCCGCGATATCGATCGCGTCCGACGCGTTCGGCCGGATCCAGGAGCTGGTTGAGCAGGTCACCGACGGGTTGACCGACCAGGCGGCCCGCTACCGGCCGGACCCGCAGGCCAACAGCGTTGCCTGGCTGGTCTGGCATGCGAGCCGGGTGCAGGACGACCACATCGCCGACGCGGCCGGCACCGAGCAGGTGTGGCCGCGGTGGCGGGACAAGTTCGGGCTACCGTTTGACGACCTCGAGACCGGCTACGGCCAGTCAGCCGAGGAGGTGGGAAAGGTGGCCGTCAGCGCGAACCTGCTGAGGGGCTATCACCGCGAGGTACACGAAGCGACCTTGCGGTACGTGCAGGGCCTTACCTCCGAGGAGCTGGAACGGGTGGTCGACGACAGCTGGGATCCGCCGGTCACCGTCGCCGTCCGGCTGGTCAGCGTCCTCAGTGACTGCCTGCAGCATCTGGGCCAGGCCGGCTACGTCCGCGGCCTAGCCGAGCGCCGCTGACGGCGAGATTCCTCAAACGCTGGCGAACCGCTTCGCGCTGCGGGCACGTGCCTTGGCCCGTTCCTCATCCCGATCCTTCGGCGGCCCGGTGCTGACGAGCGCCTCCAGCAGGTGCTCGGTGGCATGCGCGATGTCATGCACGGCGCGGTTGAACGCCTCCTCGTTGGCCTTCGACGGCTTGGTCGTCCCGGCGATCTTACGGACGTACTGCAGCGCGGCGTCGTGCACCTCGGTGCTCGACGCCGGCGGCTCGAAGTTGTTCAGCGGGCGGATGTTTCGACACATGCCTCGACCCTAACCCGTCAGTGGGCGTGCTCGCCCCGGTAGTACTGGTAGATCCAGCCCGTGCAGGTGACCACGCCGATCGCGAAGCCCAGGATGGTCAGCCACCAGCCGAAGACCGGGCCGAGCGCGATCAGCGCCATCGTCATTGCACAGAACAGCGGCCAGATGCTCTGCGGCGGGAAGAAGCCGAGCTCGCCGGCACCCTCGGCGATCTCGCCGTCCTTCTTGTCCTCTGGGCGAGGGTCGATCCGATGCGCGATCAGCCCCAGGTAGCCGGTGATCATCAGCGTCAGGAAGAAGGTCAGGATCAGCGCGGCGGTCCCGGTCGGGTCCTTGCTGAGCAGCCAGTAGATCGGTGTCACCGGCACCAGGAAGATCGTCAGTGCCCCGAAGATCCAAGCTTCAGCCTTCACCGGGCGTCCCTTTCGTGTCCGGACTTGGTCTGGTCGCCCGACTCGCCGATGACGTCCTCGGACTCTCCGGCCACCCTGGCCTTGAGCTCTTCGACCCGGCCCTCGTCCTCCCCCGCGTCAATCAGCTGGTCCTGGTCGGCGTCGTTGGCGGGGTACTCAGCCAGCGCCACCTCTGGGTGGTGCAGGTCGAACGCAGGAGACTCCGAGCGAATCCGGGGCAGCGAGACGAAGTTGTGCCTAGGCGGCGGCGACGAGGTGGCCCACTCCAGCGAGCGGCCCCAACCCCACGGGTCGTCGGTGTTCACCAGCGGGTTGTTGCGCGACTTCCAGAGGTTCCAGAAGAACGGCAGCATCGACCCGCCGAGCAGGAAGGCTCCGGCCGAGGAGATCTGGTTCAGAACGGTGAAGCCCTCGTTCGGCAGGTAGTCGGCGTAGCGTCGCGGCATGCCTTCCACACCCAGCCAGTGCTGGACCAGGAAGGTGGTGTGGAAACCGATGAACAGCAGCCAGAAGTGGATCTTGCCCCAGGTCTCGTCCAGCATCCGTCCGGTGAACTTGGGCCACCAGAAGTAGAAGCCGGCGAACATCGCGAACACCACGGTGCCGAACACCACGTAGTGGAAGTGCGCCACCACGAAGTAGGAGTCGGACAGCTGGAAGTCCAGCGGCGGGCTGGCGAGGATGACCCCGGTCAGACCACCGAACAGGAAGGTGGTCAAGAACCCGATAGCCCACAGCATCGGCGTATCGAACGAGAGGTTCCCGCCCCACATGGTGCCGATCCAGTTGAAGAACTTGACCCCAGTCGGGACCGCGATCAGGAACGTCATGAAGGAGAAGAACGGCAGGCTGACCGCACCGGTGACGTACATGTGGTGAGCCCAGACAGCGACCGACAGAGCGGCGATCGACAGCGTGGCGCCGACCAGACCGACGTAGCCGAAGATCGGCTTGCGGCTGAACACCGGCAGGATCTCGGTCACGATGCCGAAGAACGGCAACGCGATGATGTAGACCTCCGGGTGGCCGAAGAACCAGAACAGGTGCTGCCACAGGATCGGGCCACCGTTGGCTGCGTCGAACACGTGCGCGCCCAGGGTCCGGTCCGCCTCAAGCACCAGCAGCGCCGCCGCCAGGATCGGGAACGCGATCAGCACCAGGATCGAGGTCACCAAAATGTTCCAGGTGAAGATCGGCATCCGGAACATGGTCATGCCGGGAGCACGCATGCACAAGATCGTGGTGACAAAGTTGACCGAGCCCAAGATGGTGCCAAGACCGGCGAGGTAGAGACCCATGATCCACAGGTCACCGCCGACCCCCGGCGAGTTCACCGCATCGCTGAGCGGGGCGTAGGCGAACCAGCCGAAGCTGGCCGCACCGTCGGGAGACAAGAAGCTGGAGACGGTGATCAGGGCACCGATCAGGTACAGCCAGTAGGAGAACATGTTGAGCCGCGGGAACGCGACGTCGGGCGCACCGATCTGGAGCGGCATGATCGCGTTCGCGAACCCGGCGAACAGCGGGGTCGCAAACAGCAGAAGCATGATCGTGCCGTGCATGGTGAAGAACTGATTGTACGTCTCGTACGACAGGTACTGCAGCCCCGGGAACGCCAGTTCGGCACGGATTCCCAGCGCCAACAGTCCGGCGAAGAGGAAGAAGATGATCGAGGTGATGAAGTAGAGGTTGCCGATCACCTTGTGGTCAGTGGTGGTCATCCACTTCCACGAGATCGTGCCAATACTGCGTCTGGGCGTCGCGATCTCCGCCGCGGTGATGGAACGCTCGAGGGTTGTCATCGCTGCCCTCCTTCGGGGTACGCGTTGGCGGCGCCTTTGGCCTCGCCGATGTGGCCTGCGTCGGCCAGTCTCTTCAGATAGGCGTTGTACTCGTTCGGGCTGACGACGTGCACGTTGAACAGCATCGCCGAGTGGTAGGTGCCGCACAGCTCGGCGCACTTACCCCTGAACACACCCTCCTTGGTGGGGGTGAGCTCGAAGTTATTGGCCCGGCCCGGCACTACGTCCATCTTGAAGGCGAACGCGGGCACCCAGAACGAATGGATGACGTCGGGGGAGCTGAGGTTGAAGTGCACCGTCTCGCCGACCGGCAGGTAGAGGTCAGGGGTCTTCTGGATGGTGCCCGCCTCCCACACGTCGTTACCGACGGCGGGGTTGCCGGCTTCCTTGTAGTTGAAGGTCCATGACCACTTCTGACCGTTCACGTTGATGGTGTGGGCCGGCTGTGGGGTCTTGGCCAGGACGGTGTTCTGAACGCTGATGGTGTAGTAGAAGAGGACGCCGATGATGATGAACGGGGCCAGCGTGTACAGCACCTCCATCGGGAGGTTGTAGCGGTTCTGCCGGGGCAGCGCGTCGTTGTCGGTGCGCTTCCGGTAGGCGACTACCGCCCAGAGGATCAGACCCCAGACGAAGAAGCCGACCAGTCCGGCGGCGATCCAGGTGTCGATCCACAGGTTATGGATGGGTACCGCACGGTCACTCGCGGCAACGGGCATCCCCAACCGCTTCAACGCACCCACTTCCTCGGTGCTGCATCCGGCCAGACCCAACAGACCGGTCGCCAACACGGCAGGCAGGACGAGCCGGGTCCGCCGGACCCGGCGGGTCACGCCGCCGGTGATAGCGGGCAATTGATCGATGCCACCCACGTTGCGCCTCTCCTAGGAATTCACTCCAAGAGCAGACGGCGCACCGAAGTAAGAACTCACGGGCTCAGTCCACTCTTAGGCATCACCCTAACGCAGGACACAGC
The DNA here is from genome assembly GCA_025965155.1 of Propionibacteriaceae bacterium. Lineage (GTDB taxonomy): Bacteria > Actinomycetota > Actinomycetes > Propionibacteriales > Propionibacteriaceae > Microlunatus. The sequence continues at coordinate 21,884 of JAOPXN010000070.1, read as the reverse complement.
GACGACACCCGCTGGGCTGGGCGTAAGTTCTCGGTGTGGCGCAGTCGTCGGTACCGGTATTTCTGGACGCTTCCTCAGCGGAGCCGTTGCTTCCCGAAGCGCGCGAAGCCTGGCTGGCGGCGCAGGATGCGGGGTGGGGAGATCCGCTCCGGCTGCACCGCGCCGGCCGGCGGGCAGCCCAGGCATTGGACCGGACCCGCGCAGTAGTGGCCGACGCCGTTGGCGCCCGGCCCGACGAGGTCGTCTTCACCGGCTCCGGCGCGCATTCGGCCCAGGCGGCCATCGCGGGCTTGGCTCTGGGCCGCCGACGGGTGGGCGCGGGCATCGTCACCTCGGCCGTCGAGCATTCCTCGGTGCTGTCCGCCGCACAGACGTACGGCGACGCCGTAACGGTCCCGGTGGACCTGCTCGGACGGGTGGATCTGGGGGCCTGGCGGGCCGCGGTGTCGGCCGGCGGTGTGGCGCTCGCCGGTCTCCAGGTCGGCAACCATGAGGTGGGCACCCTGCAGCCGTTCCGGGAGGCGGCGGAGGCCTGCCGCGCCGCGGATGTGCCCTTCGTTCTCGATGCCACCAGCGCGCTCGGGCGGACCGACCTCCGCGACGCTGGCGACTGGTCGGTGCTGGTGGGTTCGGCGGCGGCCTTCGGGGGGCCACCCTCGGTCGGTCTGCTGGTGATCCGCAAAGGCGTCCGGTGGCGGGCCCCCTACCCCACCGACGACTATCAGGGCGGGCGCTGGCCCGGGCTGCCGGACGTGCCGGCCATCTTCGCCGCCGCCGTCGCGTTGGAGACGTGGCTGGCCGACTACGACGAGGTCAGCGCCCGGCAGCACCAGCTGGTCGGCTCGCTGCGGCGGGGGTTGCCCCGGGCGGTGCCCGACATCGACGTAGCCGGGGACCCGGACCTACGGCTGCCGCACCTGCTCACCTTCAGTGCCCTCTACGTCGACGGCGAGAGCCTGACCCTGGAGCTCGACCGGGCCGGGTTCGCGGTCGCCAGCGGGTCCGCCTGCAGCGCCAGCAGCGAGCACCCGTCACACGTGCTGGCGGCCATGGGCGCACTCACCCACGGCAACGTACGGCTCGGGCTGACCCGTACCACCACCAAGGCTGACGTCGAGTCGTTCCTGCTGGCGGTGCCACCGGTAGTCGAGGAGCTCCGCGCCCGGCTGGGAGCGCCATGACCGAGGAGCCGTCGCTGCGGCTCGACTGTCTCGGCCTGAGGTGTCCGCGGCCCATCATCGAACTGGCGAGGCAGATCGGTGAGGTACGGGTTGGGGCACTGGTCGAGGTGCTGGCCGACGACCCCGCGGCCGGGCCGGATCTGGCGGCCTGGTGCCGGATGCGCGGACAGGAGCTGGTCCGCAGCGACCCGCCCCGGTTCTGGGTCCGGAGGTCGAGCTAGCCCCGACGGCCCTCACCCTCAAGACGACGAAGGACCCTCTGCCCCCGGACTCGGTGGGGGCAGAGGGTCCTTCGAGACTAGAAGGCCGGGCTCAGTGGAAGCTGTCTCCACAGGCGCAGGAGCCGGTCGCGTTCGGGTTGTCGATGGTGAAGCCCTGCTTCTCGATGGTGTCGACGAAGTCGATCTGGGCACCCATCAGGTACGGAGCGCTCATCCGGTCGGTCACCACGTTGACTCCACCGAAGTCCTTGACGACATCGCCGTCCAGGTTGCGCTCGTCGAAGAAGAGCTGGTAGCGCAGGCCCGAGCAGCCACCTGGCTGTACGGCCACGCGCAGCGCCAGGTCATCGCGACCCTCGCCCTCGAGCAACGCCTTCACCTTGGCCGCAGCCACGTCGGTGAGCAGGACGCCGTCGGCGACCGGGGTGTCAACGGTGGTCTGGTCGGTTGCAGTCATATCTGTCTCCCAGGGTGCGGTTCGTCTGCTTGTCGGATCCAACAGCGGAAAGGCCCTCGGCTATTCCCGACGCCCTCAGTCTAGAGGCGGAGGCAGTTCCAGCAAAACATCTCGGCCCGCCCCAGGCGTGAGCCGTACCACTGTCGCGAGGCGTGAGCCGTACCACTGTCACAAGGCGTGAGCCTCACCACTGCCACGAGCGAGCCACCCGAGCCACTACGGCCGCCAGCTCGTCGGCCGTCACGTCTCCACCGACCGGCCGGTCCATCGACGACTCGCGGACCGGGTACGCCGACTCGATCCCCATGGTGCGCATCTCGCGGCCACCGATCAGCACCTCACCGGCCACAGCGATGCAGGGACAGAGAGCTTCCGCGGCAACCCGCGCGGCCTCTGCGACCACGCCGCCACCGCGGCTGGCGAAGTCAAAGACACTGCACCCGGTCACCACCAGATCGGCGGCCCGGACCGCAGCTTGAACGGCGGCGGGTTCGAACGCAACCGCCGGCCCGGTGCTCAGCCGCCCACCTAAGGCCAGCACTGCGAAACCCACCCCGCCGCAGGCTCCCGCTCCGGCGAGCCCCGCAGCGGGAGCCCCCACCACCCGGGCGAACTGCTCAAGGGTGGCATCGGTGCCGAGAAGCCGTTCGGGATCCAGACCGGAGGCACGGCCGCGCAGTGAGGTGATGCCGCGCAGGCCGAGCAGTGGCTGGGCCAGCTGGTTGGCTGGAACCACCCCCACCAGCTCGGCCCCGGCAAGCAGGTCGCGGACCGGGCCGAGTCGAATCTCGCCGAGTCCGCTCAGTGCGGCGACCCCCTGGTCCAGCGGCCGGTCGGCGGTGGCCTCCAGACCGGACAACAGCCCGGCTCCACCGTCATGGGTGTCGACACCGGCACAGTCCAGCAGGATGCGGGATACCGGTCTTCCCCGCTGAGTGAGTACGTAGCGGATCGCCGCACCGAGGTGATGAGAGCTCTCAGTGAGCGGAATCGACGCGTCGGCGGGCTCGGCGGCCGTGGGTGCGGCGATCACCACCTCGTCCCTGGACTGGGCCCAGCTCAGCAGCCCGCCCTCCAGCACGCCGGAATCCAGCTCGACACCCCAGCTGTCAGCCACAGCCTGCGCGAACCCGCCGCCCGCCTCGCCGGCCGGCAGCACGGTGACCCCCGCTGCTGGCCAGCCGGATGCCAGTACGGCGCCGGCGCGGGCTGAGGAGAGGCCCCCGATCGCGTCGGTCGCCACCACCACACGCATGTGCGCATCCTTGCAGGCGCCACCGGCCCGCATTGTCAGCGCCTGGTGCAAGTGTGAAGACATGAGCGCATCCCTCGATTGGTCCGACGAGCTGAGCAAGCAGCTGTCCTGGCACTGGGACAACCAGGCACGGCCGCGGTTGCAGGGGCTGAGCGACGACGAGTACTTCTGGGAGCCGGCGTTCGGCGCCTGGAATGTCCGTCCCCGCGGCCAAGGCGTTGCGATGGAGGTCGGCGGCGGGGACTACATCATCGACTTCGCCCTTCCGGAGCCGGTGCCGCCTCCGGTGACCACCATCGCCTGGCGGCTTGGCCACATCCTGGTCGGCGTACTCGGCTCTCGGAACGCCACTTACTTCGACGGTCCCGAGGTGTCTTATGACAGCTACGCCTTCCCGGGTACGGCGGCTGCCGCGTTGTCCGAGCTGGACCACATGTACCAGCGGTGGATTGCCGGCGTGCGGTCCCTCGGTGCCGACCGGCTGGCCCAGAGGTGCCGCGAACCGGGGTTCGAGTCGGAGTCGATGGCTGCCCTGGTCCTGCACATTCATCGCGAGCTGATCCATCACCTTGCCGAGATCGCCCTGCTGCGTGACCTGTACCCGCACCGGCCGATTTGACGGGCGGCGGGTGGGCCTTATATCACCGGTATCCTTAAGCCCGTGACCACCACCCCGACGCCCGTCTCGAGCACACCGGCGACACCCGTGTCGAGAGCTCCGCTGTCCCTCTTCGTGCTGGGCACTGAGTCAGATCCACACTCCGAACGCGGTGTGGAATGCCCGGGCGACCTGCCGCCGGCATCGGATCCGGCGCTGGTGGAGCGGGCGCGCCGGGCCAAGGCGGCATTGGGTGACCGGCTGTTTGTGCTGGGTCACCACTACCAGCGAGACGAGGTGATCCAGTTCGCCGACGTCACCGGCGACTCGTTCAAGCTGGCCCGCGAGGCGGCAGCCCGGCCCGAGGCGGAGTTCATCGTCTTCTGCGGCGTGCACTTCATGGCCGAGTCAGCCGACATCTTGACCTCCGACCGGCAGGCCGTGATCCTGCCCGACCTGGCCGCCGGCTGCTCGATGGCCGACATGGCGCGGCTGTCGCAGGTGGAGGATGCCTGGGACGTGCTGGCCGACGCGGGCGTGGCGGGGGTCACCGTCCCGGTCACGTACATGAACTCCTCCGCCGACATCAAGGCGTTCTGCGGCAAGCACGGCGGCGTGGTCTGCACCTCCTCCAACGCGAAGACGGTGCTGGAGTGGGCGTTCCAGCGGGGCGAGAAGGTGCTGTTCTTCCCCGACCAGCATCTCGGCCGGAACACGGCGGTGCTCGAGATGGGCATCCCGTTGGAGGACTGCATCGTCTACGACCCGCACCGGCCCGGCGGCGGGGTCAGCCCCGAGCAGCTCAGGGCGGCGACGATGATCCTTTGGAAGGGTCACTGCTCCGTCCACGGCAGGTTCACTCCTGAGGCGGTGGACGACGTCCGCACCCGCATCCCCGACGTCCAGGTCCTGGTGCACCCGGAGTGCCAGCACGAGGTCGTGCTCAAGGCGGACCTTGTCGGATCGACGGAGTTCATCATCTCCACCATCGACAAGGCACCGGCCGGTTCGAAGTGGGCGGTCGGCACCGAGCTGAACCTGGTGCAGCGGCTGGCCAAGGCCTACCCCGACAAGGAGGTCACGTTCTTGGAGAAGCATGTCTGTTACTGCGCCACCATGAACCGGATCGACCTGCCGCACCTGGTCTGGGCACTGGAGAACCTCGCGCAAGGCCAGGTCGTCAACCAGATCACCGTCGACGCCGAGACCGAGCGGTACGCACGAGCGGCGCTGCAGCGGATGCTGGACCTCCCCGGCCGATCCGCCGCCGACTGAACCAGACCGCCGCCCCGGCGAGCGTCGAGCCGATGGTGCCGCCGACCAGGTCGCCGAGGGTGTCCAGGTAGGCACCTTCCGACTCGACCCCGTACCTCATGAAGGCCAGGTACTCGGCGATCTCCCAGCCCAGGCCGGTCACGGCACCGAAAGCCACCGCGGCGCTGACCAGGTACAAGGCAGGTAGCGGGTCCGGGAGGAACTGCCACAGCACGCCTGCCGTCATCAGCGCATGCATGCTGACATGCATCAGGTCGTCCCACCACAGGACCGAGTCGAACAGGCCCAGCCGGTTCCCCAGCAGGTCCACCAGGATCGGCAGCGAGCACAGCACATCGGCGCCCCAGGAGAACGGTCGAACCGCCCCGAGCCGGCCGGCGGCCGCCCACAGCAGCCCGCACGCAACCAGCCCCAGCGGGTACGCCACCAGCCGGGCTTCCATCCCCTTGCTCTTCAGGCCGCCCAGATCCGGATACACCACTGCCACCAGCAGCAGCGCCACGGCGGCCAGCTTGATCGCCACCGCGAGCAGCGGCAGGACACGTACCGTCGGAAGGGATGGCTGAGCTGGAGGCTGGGAGGGCTTCAGGAGCACCGTGGACGTCATGCCCTCAGCCTGCTCGGCGCGGGAGCGGCAGCCGACCGCCTGCAGCGTGATCCTTGCGGCCCGGGTCCACCTACGGGATGAGTCAGGGTTCGTTCCGCAGTACGACGCTCAGCCAGCACCCTGCATGGTTCGGCTGCTCTGGGCTCTTCCTCGGCCCGGTAGCCGCAACGCGGCTAACCCGGAATCAGGCCCTCCGAAGAGCCGCTCAACAACGCCTGTACCTCCGCGAGGCTGGAGTCGGCCGCCGGAAGGATCAGGTCAGAGTCCTTGATCTCCTCGTCGGGCACCGGCGTCCCGACGGTCCGCACCTGGCTCAGCATGGCGTGCAGCGCTTCCGTGAGAGCCACTTCGTCGCCGCCGGCCACGGCCTTTTCGATGGCATCGTCGAGGCCGTTGAGGTCGTTGACGTGGTCGTCAGCCAGCTCCCACTGACCCTCACCCAGGATCCGTACGATCATCGCAGGTCACCCTGGTTCTGGTTCGGCTGCGCGGGCGCGTTGGGGTCGTACTGCTGCGGAGCCGTGTAGCCGGTGTTGCCGGTCGGCGGTTGAGCCGGCTGTCCGGTGATGGCCTGCGGCGCGGCGTTCGGGCCGGAGGTCAGCGAGGCCTTCATCTGCGCCAGCTCGTTCTCCACGTCGGAGGTCGACGCCAGCCGCTCCAGCTCCAAGGTGATGTCGTCCTTGGTGGTGCCGGTCGGGTCGTCCAGTGCCCCGCTCGCCAGCAGCTCGTCGATCGCACCGGCCCGGGCCTGCATCTGTGCGGTCTTGTCCTCGGCCCGCTGGATCGCCATCCCGACGTCGCCCATCTCCTCGCTGATGCCGGAGAATGCCTCGTTGATCCGGGTCTGCGCCTCGGCCGCGGAGTAGGTCGCCTTGATCGTCTCCTTCCGGGTACGGAACGAGTCGACCTTGGCCTGCAGTCGCTGGCTGGCGCGGGTCAGCTTCTCCTCCTCGCCGAGCAGCTGGGCATGCTGGGTCTGCAGGTCGGCCAGCTGCTGCTGGATCCCGGAGCGCCGGGTCAGGGCTTCCCGGCCCAGGTCCTCACGACCCACCTCGAGCGCCTTCTGCGCCTGCTGGGTCAGCTTGTCGGCCTGCATGGTCAGCTGGTTGGCCTGGAGCTCGACCCGCTTCCGGCTGGTCGCAACGTCGGCCACACCGCGGCGCACCTTCTGCAGCAGCTCCAGCTGGCGTTGGTAGGAGTAGTCCAAGGTCTGGCGGGGATCTTCCATCTTGTCCAAGGCCTTGTCGGTCTTGGCGCGGAAGATCAACGAGATGCGCTGGAATATGCCGCTCATGGGGTGTCAGCTGGTCCTTCCGGATTCACGGGTGTTCGCGACGACCTGGTGGATCGTTGCGGACCACCCTATGCCCGCCATGGTAACGAGGTCACCGGTGCCGGCTGGAGGAGTTTCCTATTTGGGTTGGTCCCCTGAGACAATCCCTTAGTAGACCAGAGCCCGCCCAGTGAAGAGGTACCAGTGGCATTTCTCCGACGGACCACCCCGGCCGAACCCGACCCGGAGCCGACCCCCAAGGTCAGCTCGGCGCCGTCCGGGCCTTCGAAGAAAGCCCGCCCCACCCCGACCCGCAAGGAAGCGGAGGCGGCTCGGCGCCAGCGGGTGACCAGAACGCTGACCAAGAAGGAGGCGCGGGCCGAGGCGAGCCGCGCCGCCCGGGCCAACCGGATGAAGACGATGAGCCTTCGCGAGTCAGTCCCGGAGAAAGCGTTGCTGCGCGACTACATCGACGCCCGGTTCAGCATCGGGGAGCTCCTGCTGCCCAGCCTGGTGATCATCTTGGCGCTGGCCTTCCTTAACCAGGTCATCCCGGCGGTCACCTTGATCAGCACCGTGCTGATGTACGTGTTCATCATCGTGGTCATCGTTGATGTGCTGTGGATGTGGCGTGGGTTCAAGCAGGTGCTCGCCAAGCGGCTTCCCAACGCCCCGACCCGCGGCCTGCTGATGTACGGCATGAACCGCTCGATTCAGATCCGTCGCTTCCGGATGCCCCCTCCCCGGATCAAGCGCGGCGACGCCTTCTAGCAAGATCGGCCTCGGAGCACGTACCGGCTCACCGACGAAGGGGACTTCATGGAATTCAGGTATCTCGGCAACAGCGGCCTCAAGGTCTCCGAGATCAGCTACGGAAACTGGGTCACGCATGGCTCGCAGGTCGAGGCCGATCAGGCCAGCACCTGCGTCCGCGCGGCCCTGGACGTCGGCATCACCACATTCGACACCGCGGACACCTACGCCAACGGCAAGGCCGAGGCCATCCTGGGTGACGCCCTCGCCGGCGAGCGGCGGGAAAGCCTGGAGATCTTCACCAAGGTCTACTTCCCCACCGGCCCCGGCGGCCCGAACGACACCGGCCTGTCCCGCAAACACATCCTCGAGTCCATCAACGGTTCGCTGAAGCGGCTTAAGACCGACTACGTCGACCTCTACCAGGCGCACCGCTTCGACTACGAGACGCCGTTGGAGGAGACGATGCAGGCGTTCGCCGACGTCGTCCGCGCCGGCAAGGCGCTCTACATCGGCGTCAGCGAGTGGACACCGGACGAGATCCGGGCCGGGCACGCGCTGGCCAAAGAGCTGAAGGTCTCGCTCGTCTCCAACCAGCCGAAGTACAACGCCTTGTTCCGGGTGATCGAGGCCGAGGTGGTGCCGACCTGCCAGGAGCTGGGCATCAGCCAGGTCGTGTTCTCCCCGATCGAGCAGGGCATCCTGACCGGAAAGTACAAGCCGGGACAGCCGGTACCGGAGGGCTCCCGGGCCACCGACGAGTCTGGCGGGGCCAACTTCATCAGACGCCTGCTCACCGACGAGACGCTGACCCGGGTCCAGCAGCTGGCTCCGCTGGCCGAGGCCGAGGGGCTCACGATGGCACAGCTGGCAGTGGCCTGGGTGCTGCAGAACGATAACGTCGCGACCGCCATCACCGGCGGGTCCCGTCCCGAGCAGGTGAAGGACAACGCCGCTGCCGCCGGTAAGAAGCTGTCGGCGGAGACGATGAAGGCGATCGATGACGCCCTCGACGACGTAGTGAAGCGGATCCCCGAGGGCTCCGTGTCGCCCAAGAGCCGGCTGACCTGAGATGGCGTGGTTCTGGACCGCCGACGCCGACCCGGGCGAGGACGCCGGTCTGGGAAAGAAGTTCGCCACTCAGGGCGAAGCCGAGAGCTGGCTTGGTGAGTTCTACCCGGAACTTCTCGACGCCGGCATCCGGACTGTCACCCTCTACGAGGAGGACCGGCTGGTGTACGGCCCGATGAGTCTGTCGCCGGAGGGCTGACCGGCCGTCCGCCGGCAGACCTCCGGCCACGGTGTCGGCGCCAGCCCGAGGAACTCACTCGTCCTGGTCGAGTCCATCAGGTACGGGCGGTCGAAGATGTAGGCCATCTCGTTCAGCTCGCGCATCAGCCCGGACACCCGGCCACCCACGGCGGTCAGCAGCCGGGGGTAGGGCCGCACCGCGACGGCGGGCCGTCCCAGCGCTGCCAGGACATCGGTCAGCGCCTCCCGCTGAGTCCGAGCCGGGTTGCTCGGTGCGTGCCACACCTGCCCCCAGCTGTCCTCCCGACCGGCCACCGCAACCAGGGTCCGGCCCATGTCGAGGACGTCGGTCCAGGTGTGGGGCAGATCCGGACTGCCCATCACCCAGGCGGTTCTGCCTTTCCTGGCCGTCGGCAGCTGCCGCGGGATGTGCCCGTTGGCGCCGACGCCGGCCCCCATGTAGTCCGACCCGCGTACCTCGACCGCACGGATCCGGCCCGCCTCGTGGCGCCGTCGGGCCTCGGCCCACATGCCGGCGCGGATCCGGCCCTTCGAGTCGGTGGCCCGGTCCGGCTGGCCTTCCACCATCGGCTCGGTCACGGGGCCGTAGCCGTACAGGCTGGAGGCCGTCACCAGGACGGCGCCGGAGCGTTCAGCCGCGATCAGCAGACTCTCGGCCAGTGGCGGCCAGACTCGAGCCCAGGCGGTGTAGTCCGACGGGTTCGCGCAGTTGTAGATAGCGGTGGCTCCGTCCGCAAGGGCCGCCAACGTGTCCGGGTCGCTGGCATCGGCGGCCACCCTGCGTACTCCTGCGCAGTCCGGGCGTGAGCCCGAACGGGTCACGGCCACCACCTCGTGCCCGGCCTCGCTGAGCAACCGAGCCGTCTCGGTCCCCACCGGTCCGGCCCCCACGATCAGATGCTTCTGCGTCATTTCGGTCCTCCGCGTCTAGTTTTCGAGAGCACTGCTCTCCTTCTGTTCAGTGTGGAGTAGGGCGGCACCAAAAGCAAGAGCATTGATCTCTTCTCTTGTCAGTGCTCTCGGCCGCTGCCAGGATGGCGGCATGGACCTGGACACCGACCATCGCAGGGCACCGCGCACGGCTCGCGCCATGGCCCGAGCCGAGCTGACCCGGGACATCGTGGACAGCGCCCGCAAGCAGCTCGGCGTCGTCGGTCCCGCTCAGCTCTCGGTCCGCGCGGTTGCTCGCGATCTCGGAATGGCCTCGTCGGCGGTCTATCGCTACTTCCCCAGCCGGGATCATCTGCTCACGGCCCTGCTGGAAAGCGGCTATAACGAGCTCGGATCGGTGGTGGAGGAAGCCGACTCCGCCGTGGTCGACCGGAACGACCATCTGCTCCGCTGGCTCACGCTCGGCCGCTGCGTTCGGGGCTGGGCGGTCGCGCATCCCTACGACTACGCCCTGCTGTTCGGTTCGCCGGTCCCCGGCTACGACGCCCCACAGAGCACCATCCAGCCCGCCACCCGGGTCACCGGCGTGCTGGCCGTGCTGCTGCGGGACATCGCGGCCGCCGGTCCGGTCCAGCAACCGGTCGTGCCGGCCGCGGTCCATCGGTCGATCACGGGCATGCACGAGTTCATCGGTACGGAGGTGGACGACGGGCTGGTGATGGCCGGGGCAGCCGCCTGGAGCGGTCTGATCGGGGCCATCTCGCTGGAACTGTTCGGCCACCTGGTCAACGCGGTCAGCGACCACGACGCGTACTTCGAGGAGCTGCTGCACCTGCTCGCGCCCACCAGCGACCGGCTAGCCGCCCATTAGGGTCGAGGAGTGCCTACGCCTGACTACATCACTGAGCTCCGCCGGAGCCATGGCCAGGGTCTGCTGCTGCTGCCCGGAGTGAGCGCCGTCGTGGTCGACGGCGAACCCGGAAGTGAGCGCATCCTGCTCGGGCGACGTAGCGACAACGGCCGCTGGGAGCTGCCGTCCGGCATCGTCGAGCCAGGAGAGCAACCGGCGGCCAGCCTGGTCCGCGAGGTGCTCGAGGAGACCGGGGTGGTGGTGGTTGCGGAGAGGCTGGTGCTGCTGACCGCCGAGGAGGATGTGGTCTATCCGAACGGGGACCACTGCCAGTTCATCGGCATGACTTTTCGCTGCCGCTACGTCAGCGGTGACGCCCACGTCGCCGATGAGGAGTCGACCGAGGTGGGCTGGTTCGGCGTTGATGCCTTGCCGGAGCTGTCCGCCAAGCACCAACGCCGGATCGCGTGCGGGCTGGCTCCGGCGGGCCCGGCGGTCTTCGACCTCTGAGGTCACCGACGAAGAGCAGCACGCCGAAAGCAGCGAGCGCCAACCCACCAACCACCATGACCGGCTTCGCGTTGCTCGAGTCCCGGGCGCGCTGCTCGTAGGTCTGGGCCGACACGCCGTTGGCCTTGCGGCACGCGTCCCCCGGCTGCATCAGCTGGCCGCGGCAGGTGACCGTGGGCTCCGCTCCAGCCGTGAACGGGTACGCCAGCACCAACAGCCCCACGACGATCACCACAGCATGGGCGATCCGGGACCTGGTCACGCTCAGGTCTCCCGGACGCCCGGTGTGACGAACGGCGGCCGGGTGATCAGGAAGGTCTCAGCGCGGCCCCGGATGTCCACTGCGACCACATCCCCGTCGGAGTAGGGCTCGTCCACCAGCGCGAGCGCGACCCCCGTCTTCAGGGTCGGTGAGAACGTACCGGAGGTGACAACGCCGACCGGGTGGCCGGAGTCGTCAACCACCGCCATCCCCGGGCGGGGAATGCCCCGGCCGGCAGCCTTGAGGCCGCGCAGCAGCCGGGCCGGACCGGCCTCCTTCTCCGCGCGCAGCGCCCGGTCGCCGATGAAGGCCTCCTTCTTCCATCCCACCGCCCAGCCAAGCCGCGCCTGGACTGGGGTGATGGAGGTGGAGATGTCCTGCCCATGCAGCGGGTAACCCATCTCGGTCCGTAACGTGTCCCGGGCGCCGAGGCCGGCCGGCTGCAGACCGTACGGCTCCCCCGCGGCGACCACGGCATCCCAGACCGGCACAGCCCCCGCCGCGGGGACCACCAGCTCATACCCCCGCTCGCCGGTGTATCCGGTCCGACAGACGATCACCTCGGTGTCGCCCAGCCCGGCGGCGACGAAGGACATGTAGGGGTGCCCGGTCGGCAGCCCGGCCGCGGACAGTACCTCGTCGGAGTGCGGGCCCTGGACCGCGAGAACCGCGAAGTCGGTGTGCTGGTTGGTTACCGTCACACCCGTGGGAGCGGCGGCCGCGAGGATGCCGACCACCTCGGCACAGTTGGCCGCGTTGGGGATCAAGAAGACCTCGTCTGCCGATTTCAGATAGGCGATCAGGTCATCCACCACGCCGCCGTCCGCGGCGCAGAGCAGCGTGTACTGGGCCTGGCCGGGGCCGATCCTGCTCAGGTCGTTGGTCAGGCAGCGGTTGATGAAGTCGGCGGCACCGGGACCGGACACCGTTACCTTGCCGAGGTGGCTGACGTCGAAGATCCCGACCGCCGTGCGGACCGCGGCGTGCTCGGCCAGCACGCCGCCCCCGGCGTACTCCAGCGGCATCGACCAGCCGCCGAACTCGGCGAACTTGGCGCCCGCGTCCACATGTCGTTGGTGCAGCGGCGACGTCGTCAGGTCAGCCCCGGTTGTATCCGCCACGGCCCTCGATCCTCTCCTCGTCCACAGGCTGCGAACCTACCGCAGTGACTGCTGACCCCGACGGGCTAGCCTGATCCCCTGACCATCGCCCCGCTCGGCGCACAGCACGCCGGTCGGCGCTTAGGAAGGACGTACCGTTGCCTGCTCCCACCCTGCCCGATCTGACGCTGGTCCGCACGCTCGGCCGTAACACCGATGTGCTGGTGGTCGGCCTGACCGATTCCGGCCCGCTCGGCGTCCCGGACGACGTCGAGAAGGCGTACGCCAAGCGGTACGGCATTGGTGTCGGCGAGATGGCGACCACACTCGGAGCGAAGGCGGCGCACGGCTCGGCGAGCGTGCTGCCCGCGGCCGGCGACGGCCCCCGGGTCATCACCGTCGGGTTGGGTGGCGACATCCCCACGCCTGAGGACCTCCGCCGGGCAGCCGGCGTCGGCGTCCGCAAGGCAGGGTCACTGGCCTCCGAGACGAGCCTGTCCGTGGCGGTCTCGCTCGGCAACGACGAACCCGAGGCGGTCCAGGCCATCGCCGAGGGTGCGCTGCTCGGCAGCTACCGCTACGCACCCGTGAGCAGCACCCCGCCGCCGGCGTCGGTCGACGCGATCAGCGTCGTCTGCGCCGACGCGGGCCGCGCACCGGACCTGAACACCGCGGTCCAGACGGCCAGCACGGTGTCTCTGGCGGTGGCCACCGCCAGAGAATGGGTGAACATCCCACCGAACCTGCTGTACCCGGAGTCCTTCGCCGAGGAGGCCAGGACGCTGGCCAAGGATGCCCGGATCGCAGTCGAGGTCCTGGACGAGAAGGCGCTGGCGCGCGCGGGGTACGGCGGCATCCTGGCCGTCGGCGGGGGTTCCAGCCGGCTGCCCCGTCTGGTCCGGTACAGCTATGCGCCCCGGGGAGCCACCTTCCATCTCGCCCTGGTGGGCAAGGGCATCACCTTCGACTCCGGCGGCCTGAACATCAAGCCCGCCGACGGCATGTACACCATGAAGTGCGACATGGCCGGCGCCGCCGTCGTCCTCGCGGCCACTCACGCCATCGCCCGGCTCGGCCTGAAGATCAAGGTCACCGCGTACGGCGCGCTGGCCGAGAACCTGCCCTCCGACACCGCGTACCGCCCGTCGGACGTGCTGACGATGTACGGCGGCAAGACGGTAGAGAACAGCAACTGCGACGCCGAGGGCCGGCTGGTGATGGCCGACGCACTGGTCCGGGCCGGCGAGGACGGACCGAACCTCATCATCGACGTGGCAACCCTCACCGGCGCCTGCGTGGTGGCGCTAGGCGACCGCACCGGCGGGCTGATGAGCAACGACGAGGAGACGGCGGACCGGCTCCTGGACGCCGCCGAGTCCGCCGGCGAGGACTTCTGGCAGCTGCCCATCCCCAGGGAGATCCGGCCCAAGCTCGACTCGTTGGTGGCGGACATCCGGTCCACCAGCGCCGAGCGGTCGGGCGGGGCGTTGGTGGCCGCAGCCTTCCTGCGGGACTTCATCGCCCCCGATCTGCCCTGGGCCCATCTGGACATCGCAGGGCCGGCCTTCCACAGCGGGGAGGCGTTCGGCTATGTGGCTCCCGGTGGCACCGGCGTCGGGGTACGCACCCTGGTGGCGCTGGCCAGGTCCCTGGAGGGCCCGACCCCGGCTTAACGCAGGTGCGGGTGCTTCTTGTTGCGGGTGTTGTAGTCGCGCATCCGCTGGGGATAGCCGACCACGGCGGCGTCGTACCCGGGAAGCTGCAGGTGCTCGGCGAAGGCGTGCGCCCATTCCGGTGACGGAACGACCCGGCGGGTCCACTCACCGTCGAAGGCGACCAGCAGCAGGGTCGTCTGAGTGACAGACGTGCGCGGCTCGATGAATGCCTCAACGCCCTTGCGGGTATGGGCGAACCCGGTCAGGTGCTGAACAACGGCATCATCGACCCCGCGGTTCGACGCGGTGCCCGTGGCGCCGCGTTTCACCCGCCCGGCATTGCGTCTGAACCAACCCATGCGGCCAATTATGGCGTCATCATCCAACAAAGCGCAGGTGATGCAGGCGGGCGGCGGCCCGGTCGGCTCCGGCTGACAAGATGACCACCATGATCTCGACGTTCGATCTCGTCATCCTCGGTGCCGGCAGCGGCGGGTACGCGTGCGCGCTGCGGGCCGCCCAGCTGGGGCTCAATGTGGCCCTGATCGAGAAGGATCTGGTCGGCGGCACCTGCCTGCATCGCGGCTGCATCCCGACCAAGGCGATTCTGCATGCCGCGGAGGTCGCCGATGCCGCCCGCGACGGCGCTCAGTTCGGCGTTCACGCCACCGTCGACCGGGTCGACCTGGCGGAGGTCAAGAGATACTCCGAGTCCGTGGTCGCCAGGCTGTACAAGGGGCTGACCGGGTTGGTCGAGTCGCGTGGCATCACGATGGTCTCGGGCGAGGGCCGGCTGGAGATCCGCGACTCAGTCCCAGGGGTGACGGTGGGCGCGGACCGCTACCAGGGCCGCCACGTTGTCTTAGCCACCGGCTCGTACTCCCGTTCCGTGCCGGGGCTGGACATCGACGGCGAGCGGGTGCTGAGCAGCGAGCACGCGCTGCAGCTGGAGAAGCTGCCGCGGTCGGCCATCATCCTCGGCGGCGGGGTGATCGGCGTGGAGTTCGCCTCCGCCTGGCGCTCGTTCGGGGTCGAGGTGACGGTGGTCGAAGCATTGCCCCGGCTGGTGCCCGCGGAGGAACCCGAGATCTCCAAGGCACTGGAGCGTGCCTTCCGGAAGCGCTCCATCAAGACGCTGACCGGGAACGCCATGAAGCAGGTGGATCACACCTCCGACGGGGTACGGCTCACGCTGACCGACGGCAGCACGGTAGAGGCGGACCTGCTGCTGGTGGCGGTCGGCCGCGGCCCCAGCACCGACTCGATGGGGTACGCGGAGTCCGGGCTGGAGCTCGACCGAGGGTTCGTCACGGTCAACGAGCGGCTGGAGACCTCGATCCCCGGGGTCCGCGCCGTCGGCGACATCGTCGTCGGGCTGCAGCTGGCCCACCGCGGGTTCGCCCACGGCATCTTCGTCGCGGAGGACATCGCCAGCGCAGCGCAGCTGCTGCCCACCGCGCCGACGCCGACCGTCGACTCCGACATCCCCAGGGTCACCTACAGCGACCCGGAGATCGCCTCGGTCGGTCTGAGCGAGGAGGCGGCGCGGTCCCGGTACGCCGACGTAGAGACCCTCAGCTATGACCTCGGTGGCAACGGCAAGTCGCAGATCCTGCGGACGCAGGGTTTCGTCAAGCTGGTCCGCCGCACCGACGGCCCGGTAGTCGGCGTCCACATGATCGGAGCCCGGGTCGGTGAGCTGGTCGGCGAGGCGCAGCTGATCACCAACTGGGATGCCTTCCCCAGTGACGTGGCCGGCCTGATCCACGCCCATCCGACGCAGAGCGAGGCCCTCGGCGAGGCGCATCTTGCCCTCGCCGGCAAGCCGCTGCACAGCCATGGCTGAGCGCGACCCCAGACGCAGCGGCGCGTTTTCACCGAATTCAGTTGGCCCCCGAACAGCCGAAGTCGGCTGAGGCTAGGCTGATCACCAATCCGAGCATCGGCAGCATCACGAAGGAGTCTGAAACCGACTATGTCGACTTCTGTAACACTTCCCGCACTGGGCGAAAGCGTCACCGAAGGCACCGTCAGCCGCTGGCTGAAGCAGGTCGGTGACACCGTCGAGGCGGACGAGCCGCTCCTGGAAGTGTCGACTGACAAGGTGGACACCGAGATCCCCTCACCGAGGTCGGGCGTGCTGCTGGAGATCAAGGCGGCCGAGGACGAGACAGTTGAGGTCGGCGCCGAGCTCGCCGTGATCGGTGACCCGGGCGAGTCCCCGGCCGGATCCTCCGATTCGGGCGCTGCGGAGACTGAGACCGAGCAGGAGTCCGAGCCCAAGGCCGAACCTGAACCGGCCGAGGACGAGCAGCAGGACTCCGCCCCGTCGGCGCCCGAGGAAGCCCAGGCGCCCCGCGCCGAGGCGAAGCCGGCCGCTGGTGGAGGCACCGAGGTGACCCTGCCGGCGCTGGGTGAGAGTGTCACCGAGGGTACGGTCAGCCGCTGGCTGAAGAAGGTCGGCGACCCGGTCGAGACCGATGAGCCGCTGCTGG
This sequence comes from Propionibacteriaceae bacterium, assembly GCA_025965155.1. Lineage (GTDB taxonomy): Bacteria > Actinomycetota > Actinomycetes > Propionibacteriales > Propionibacteriaceae > Microlunatus. The sequence continues at coordinate 5,229 of JAOPXN010000070.1, read as the reverse complement.
AGGTCTCCACCGACAAGGTCGACACCGAGATCCCCTCCCCCACTTCGGGCACCCTGCTGGAAATCCGGGTCCAAGAGGACGAGACGGTGGAGGTCGGCTCCGTGCTGGCCGTTATCGGGGAGGAAGGTGCTGCCGGCACCTCGGAGTCCATCCCGCAGCCTGAGGCGGAAGCCGAGCCGGAGCCAGAGCCAGAGCCCGAGCCAGAGCCGGCACCCAAGCCGGAGCCGACGGCGAAGTCCGCTCCGACACCCGCGGCGAAGCCGAGCGCCGCGGCGCAGCCAGCCCAGACTCAGACGCCGGCGCCAAGCCGGGCCCCGGCCGCGAACGCGGCCGCACCGACTCCGGTGGCCACCGCCTCCGATGCTAGCTACGTCACGCCGCTGGTGCGCAAGCTGGCCGCCGAACACGGCGTCGACCTGAGCGAGGCGAAGGGAACGGGCGTCGGCGGCCGGATCCGCAAGCAGGACGTCCTTGCCGCCGCTGAGGCAGCCAAGGCCGCACCCGCTCCCGCGGCCGAGGCGGCTCCGGCTGCACAGGCGCCGGCAGCGAAGGCGGCCACCCCCGTCGAACCGAGCTCGCTGCGTGGGACCACCGAGAAGATGTCCCGGCTGCGTAAGACCATCGCCAAGAGGATGGTGGAGTCGCTGCAGACCTCGGCTCAGCTCACCACCGTGGTCGAGGTGGACCTGACCCGGATCTCGCGACTGCGGGCCAAGGTGAAGGACGACTTCCTCGCCCGTGAAGGGGTGAAGCTGTCCTACCTGCCGTTCCTCGTCAAGGCGTCCGTCGAGGCCCTCAAGGTGCACCCGAAGGTCAACTCGACAGTGGACACCGAGGCAGGCGAGATCACCTACCCGGCCACCGAGAACGTCGCCATCGCCGTCGACACCGACAAGGGCCTGATCGTCCCGGTGATCAGGGATGCCGGCGACCTCAGCATCGCGGGCATCGCCAAGAAGATCGCCGACCTCGCCGCCCGGACCCGCTCCAACAAGCTCTCGCCGGACGACCTGGTCGGTGGCACCTTCACCATTACCAACACCGGCAGCCGTGGGGCCCTGTTCGACACCCCGATCATCAACCAGCCGCAGGTCGCCATCCTCGGCACCGGTGCACTGGTCAAGCGCGCCGTGGTGATGACCGATCCTGACCTCGGCGAGACGATCGCGGTGCGGGACATGATGTATCTGGCGCTCTCCTACGACCACCGCGTGGTCGACGGTGCCGATGCCGCGCGCTTCCTGTCCACCCTCAAGGAACGGCTGGAGGGTGGGGACTTCGGTTCCGAGTTCGGCCTCTGAGCGATGAGGTTTCTGGTCGCGGGATCCTCCGGATTCCTCGGCACCGCACTCAGGGTTCGGCTGGCCGAGCAGGGCCACGAGGTGGTCCGGCTCGTCCGGCGGGACCCGGTGAGCGCACTGGAGTACTCCTGGAATCCCGACCGGGGTGAGCTTGACCGCGCCGCTCTAGCCGGGGTCGATGTTGCGGTCAACCTGGCCGGGGCGGGGGTCGCCGACCGACCCTGGACGCAGGCCCGGCGGGAGCTGATCCTGTCCTCGCGGGTGAACAGCACCCAGACCCTGGCACGCGCACTGGCTGAGCACGCCGAGCCGGGAGTACCGCCGGTGACCCTGCTGCAGGCCAGCGGGGTCTCCCGGTACGGCACCGTCTCGGGAGCGCAGCCGTACGACGAGAACTCCCCGGCCGGCGACGACTACCTGTCCCAGGTGGTGGTGCAGTGGGAGGCGGCCGCTCAGCCCGCCGTCGATGCCGGCGTCCGAACCGTGGTCCTGCGGACCAGTCCGGTGCTGGACCGCAGTGGCGGAGCGCTGCAGATCATGCGGATTCCGTGGTCGCTCGGCCTGGGCACCCAGCTGGGAGACGGCCGGCAGCACATGCCGCTGGTCGGCCTGGACGACTACCTCGGCGTCCTGGAGTGGGCCGCCAACAACCCGGACGCGTCCGGGCCGTACAACGTGACCATCCCGGAGCCGACCACCAACGCCGAGTTCACCAAGGCGCTCGGTGTAGTGCTTCGCCGCCCGACGCTGCTCCGCGCGCCCGGGTTCGTCCTCCGGACGGCGCTCGGGGAGCTCGCAGAGCAGCTGCTGGGCGACCTGTACGTTGTCCCGACCCGGCTCACTGCGGCCGGGTTCGTCTTCTCCGCTCCGGACGTCACGTCAACCCTCCGGGCAGCCCTGCCGCCAGCGTAGACTCCGCGCATGAGCCTCGACTTCATCCACCCCGGCCTCGGTGACGAGCAGGTCGACTACATGACGGCCTGGGACATGCAGCGACGGATTCATGCCGAGGTCTCGACCGGGGACCGGCCGGCGACCGTGATCTTGCTGGAGCACCCACCCGTCTACACGGCGGGTAAGCGGACCGAGCCCCACGAGCGCCCGATCGACGGCACCCCGGTGGTCGATGTCGACCGTGGCGGCAAGATCACCTGGCACGGGCCGGGCCAGCTGGTGGGGTACCCGATCGTCAAGCTGCCCGAGGCCGTCTACGTGGTCGACTACGTCCGCCGCCTCGAGGAGGCGATGATCGCCATGTTCGCCGAGTTCGACCTGGTCACCGGCCGCGTCCGCGGCCGGTCCGGCGTGTGGATCCCGGCCGACGGCTCCGGGCCGGAGCGGAAGATCGCAGCGATCGGCGTCCGGGTGGCGGCGCAGACCACCATGCACGGGTTCGCCATCAACGTGGACCCGGACATGAGCTGGTTCGACCGGATCGTGCCCTGCGGCATTGCCGACGCCGGCGTCACCTCGATGGCGCAGGAGCTGAACACCGAGCTGACCGTGTCGGAGGTCGCGCACGTGCTCAAGCCGTACCTGGAGGAGCTGCTCGCCTTCGAGCCGTACCAGAAGTCGCCCGACCTGCCCACAGCTGACCGGCCGGACAGGATTGCCATCACCTACGGTCTCACCGTCCCAGCCGCCTGACGCCCCATCGACTAAGGAGACACCGATGACGGTATCCGTCGGCGCGCGCCGATCCCTGCCCTCAGGCATCGAGTACGCGATCGACGCGACCGGGCTACGCAAGACCTACCGCAGCCGCAAGGGCAGACAGGTGGCGGTGGCCGGACTGGATCTGAAGGTGCCCAACGGAGGGGTGCACGGGTTCCTTGGGCCCAACGGCTCCGGCAAGACGACCACGATCCGGATGCTGCTCGGACTGATCACCGCCGACTCGGGCACCATGCGGGTGTTCGACCAGGAGCTTCCGGCGGCCCTGCCGTCGGTGATCGGGCGCATCGGCGCCATCGTGGAACAACCCAAGTTCTTTCCCTCCTTCTCTGGCCGCAAGAACCTGGCGCTGCTGGCGCAGGGCATCGGTGTGCCGAAGGCGAGGGTCGGCGCTGTGCTGGACGAGGTGGGCCTGGGCGACCGCGGCCGGGACAAGTTCAGGACCTACTCCCTGGGCATGAAGCAGCGGCTGGCCATAGCCGGCACGCTGCTCAAGGACCCCGACCTGCTGATCTTCGACGAGCCCACCAACGGGCTCGACCCGGCCGGCATCCACGAGATCCGGGCCACCATGCGCGGGCTCGCCGACCGCGGCAAGACGGTGCTGGTGTCCAGCCACATCCTCACCGAGGTGCAGCAGGTGGCCGACACCGTGTCCATCATCGGTCGCGGCCGGCTGCTCGCCGAGGGTCAGGTGGCCGACATCCTCGCCGCCTCCGGAGGCGAGTCGGTCCTGGTCGGTATCGAGGACGTCCATCGCGCCGGCACAGTGCTGACCGAGGCCGGGTACCGGGTTGCTCCGCTACCCGACCGAATGTTGCAGGTCAGCCGTCCCAGCGCGGGGCTGCACCCGGCGGAGATCACCCGGCTGCTCGCCGGATATCAGCTCTACGTGCACGAGCTGACTCCGGTCCGGGCCAACCTGGAGTCGGTGTTCCTCGAGCTCACCGCCGAGGAGCATCTCGGCGCCCATCCGACCGATCGGACCCGCGCATGATCTCCCTCGTCCTGGCGGAGCTGAACCGCCTGCGGAGCCGCCGGCTGACCGTCATCACCGTCCTCGCCGTGGTGCTAGCGGCTGGGCTCTTCCAGCTCGCGGTGAACTCGGCGGTCAGCCCGCCGAGCGCCGCCGAGCTCGCCGCCGGGCAGGAGCAGTACCAAAGGGATCTGCGCGAGTACGAGCAGAACACCGAAGAGAACGAACAGATGCGGCAAGAATGTCTCGACCAGGGCGGAGACGTCGATGGGTGTGACTTCAAGCCGCGGCTGGAGTGGTACGTCACCCCGGCCGAGGCGTTCGCCGATATCGCCCCGACGGCGTTGATGTTCGCGACCATGATGACCGGCCTCGGCGCCTTCCTGATGGCGGCCTCCTTCATCGGCGCCGAGTACACCAGCGGCTCGATCGCGAACTGGCTGACCTTCATCCCGCAGCGCTGGAAGGTGTTCACCGCCAAGGCCGTCGCGGTTCTGCTGGGCTCGGGACTGCTGGGCACTGTGATACTCGGCGGCACTTTGGCGTCGGCGGCCCTGCTCAGCACGAGCCACGGCGGGGAGATCACCTCGGGCCAGGCGTTGACCGCCTCCGCCGCGCGCGGAGTCGGACTGGTGGTCGCGATGGCCCTGATCAGCTTCGGCCTGGCGCTGATCGCCCGGCACACGGCAGCGGCCATCGGCGTGCTGCTCGGCTACGCGCTGCTGAACATCGTGCTCCTCCTCTTGTTCGGGGTGCTGCCGTCGCTGCAGCGAATCCGGCCCTTCCTACCCGACCTGAACCTCCAGGCCTTCCTGAACAAGGGCGGATACTCCTACACCGACTCCTACCCCAAGGTCGAGAGCGGCGGAACCACCGTTGAGCAGGTGCAGCACACCATCACGGTGGCCGAGGCCGGCATCTACTGGCTGGTGCTGACCGCTGTCACGCTGGGGGTGGCGTTCATCATCTTCAGGCGTCGCGACGTGGTCTGAGGCTGAGGCGGACCCGGCCGTACGGGCTCCGGCGCGCAGGCTCTGTGCGAGTAGTCTGGCCCGGTGACCATCGCACCAGAGGGACGGAAGCTACTACGGCTGGAAGTGCGCAATGCCGCCGTCCCGATCGAGAAGAAGCCGCCGTGGATTAAGACCACAGCGCGGATGGGCCCGGAGTACCGCGAGCTGCAGGAGCTGGTCAAGAAAGAGGACCTGCACACCGTCTGCCAGGAAGCCGGCTGCCCCAACATCTTCGAGTGCTGGGAGGACCGCGAGGCCACCTTCT
>JAOPXN010000063.1 GCA_025965155.1 Propionibacteriaceae bacterium | reverse complement strand
CGTTTCGCCGGGCTGTTGGCTGAGCGGTCCGGGGTGGACCTGACCCGGATCTGGCAGTGGGGCTACCTGGAGCGGGTGTCCACCGGGCTCTATCTGATGTCCTTCGGCGGTACCGAGCTGGGGATGCGTTTCCTGGACGCCGCCGAGCGGCTTGCGGACTGACCGATCGGCGGCCGGCCAACCGCTCAACGGCGCTCGGTGCGGGCGTACAGCCGACCAGGCCCAGCGCCAGCGCCGCTGCCGTCGCGAACCGCCCCATTTCCTAGGCGCCACGTCGGAGGCCAGAAGGTAGGACACCCGAGGGTTCTTCCAGATGGCAAGACGCCATCGGCCGCTGGTTGACACTCCAGGCATGATGGACGATCGTGATCGTATGCGTGCAGGATTTCAGGTTCTCGTAGTACCAAAGCGTGTCGGCTGAGCATCGCTCACCTCCCGACACGCTCCCTCGTCTGCCTTCGGGCGGCGGGGGTTTTTTCTTGGCACGAGAAGCCTGAACCGCAGGCGTAGCATCCGATAGATCACCGTATTGGCAAGGAGAGTCCGATGGCTGAGAGAGCCGCCGCAGAAGAGTTCACAGGAGCGCAGTCGCTCGTGAAGTCGCTCGAGCAGGTCGGCGCCGACACGGTCTTCGGGATCCCCGGCGGCGCCATCCTGCCCGCCTACGACCCGCTCTACGACTCCGCCTCCGTCCGCCACATCCTGGTCCGGCACGAGCAGGGTGCCGGGCACGCGGCCGAGGGGTACGCGATGGTCACCGGCAAGGTCGGGGTCTGCATGGCCACCTCCGGACCGGGCGCCACGAACCTGGTCACCCCGATCGCGGACGCACACATGGACTCGGTGCCGATGGTGGCCATCACCGGCCAGGTGGCCGGACCGTCGATCGGCACCGACGCCTTCCAGGAGGCGGACATCCGCGGCATCACGATGCCGATCACCAAGCACAACTTCCTGGTTACCCGGCCCGAGGACATCCCCGAGGCGATCGCCTCGGCTTTCCACATCGCCGGTACCGGTCGACCCGGCCCGGTCCTGGTCGACATCACCAAGGACGCCCTGCAGGCACGGTCCAGCTTCACCTGGCCCCGTCAGCTCAACCTGCCGGGCTACCGCCCGGTGACCAAGCCGCACGGCAAGCAGGTCCGTGAGGCCGCCAAGCTGATCAGCGAGTCCAGCCGGCCGGTGCTCTACGTCGGTGGCGGCGTCAGCAAGGCCCGGGCAGCGGCCGAGCTGAAGGAGCTGGCCGAGCTGACCGGCATCCCGGTGGTCACCACCTTGATGGCGCTGGGCGTCTTCCCGGACAGCCATCCGCAGAACATGGGCATGCCGGGCATGCATGGCACGGTGCCGGCCGTCGGCGCGCTGCAGCGCGCCGACCTGCTGATCGCCCTGGGTACCCGCTTCGACGACCGGGTGACCGGGCAGCTGTCCACCTTCGCACCGCTGGCCAAGGTGATCCACGCCGACATCGACCCGGCGGAGATCTCCAAGAACCGGCTCGCCGACGTACCGATCGTGGGCGACTGCAAGGAGGTCATCGCTGAGCTGACATCACTGCTCCGAGCGTCCGACGCGCTGCCGGACGTGACCGAGTGGGCCCGCTACCTGCACGACCTCAAGCGGCGCTATCCCACCGGCTTCGACTTCCCCGAGGATGCCCGGCTGCTGTCGCCGCAGCACGTCATCAAGCGGATCGGTGAGCTGACCGGGCCCGATGCGTACTACGCCGCCGGGGTCGGGCAGCACCAGATGTGGGCCGCCCACTATCTGCCGTTCGAGATCCCGGGCCGCTGGCTGAACTCTGGTGGGCTGGGCACGATGGGGTACTGCGTGCCGGCCGCAATGGGCGCGAAGGTGGGCCGGCCCGACTCCATCGTGTGGGGCATCGACGGCGACGGCTGCTTCCAGATGACCAACCAGGAGCTGGTGACCTGTGCCCTGGAAGGCATCCCGGTCAAGATTGCGGTGATCAACAACCAGAGCCTCGGAATGGTCCGGCAGTGGCAGACCCTGTTCTACGAGGGCCGCTACTCCAACACCGACCTGAAGACCAACCGGATTCCCGACTTCCCCAAGCTGGCCGAGGCAATGGGCTGCGTCGGGCTTCGGGCGGAGGACCCCGAGGATGTCGACTCGGTGATCGAGAAGGCGCTGTCGATCAACGACGTACCGGTGGTCGTGGAGTTCGTCGTGCACAAGGACGCCATGGTGTGGCCGATGGTCGCTGCCGGCTCCAGCAACGACGCGATCAAGTACGCCCGCGATATGGCACCGAACTGGGAAGAGGAGATCCTGTGAACACCCATACCCTGAGCGTTCTGGTTGAGAACAAGCCAGGCGTCCTGGCACGGGTCTCCGCCCTGTTCTCCCGTCGTGGCTTCAACATCGAGTCGCTGGCAGTCGGACCCACGGAGTATCCGCACATGTCGCGGATCACCGTCGTGGTCACCGTGGAGGAGCTGGTTCTGGAGCAGCTCACCAAGCAGCTCAACAAGCTGATCGAAGTGCTCAAGATCGTCGAGCTTGACCCGTCCGCGGTCCGCCGCGAGCTGATCTTGGTCAAGGTCCGGGCCGAGCCGGAACAACGCGGCCAGGTACTGGAGATCGTCCAGCTGTTCACCGCCAAGGCGGTGGACGTCACCAACGACGCGATCACCATCGAGGCCACCGGAAGCCCGGAGAAGCTGGACGCGCTGCTGAAGCTGCTCGAGCCTTTCGGCATCCGCGAGCTGGTCCAGTCCGGTCTGGTCGCGATCGGTCGGGGTAGCCGCTCGATCAGCGACCGTGCGCTCCGTCCTGAGCGGCCCAAGCCGATGCGGGCCGTCTGACCGGCGGCAGCACCGCCCACTGTTTTCACCCCCAAATCAAGATCACAAGGAGATCATCCAAAGTGCCAGCAGAAATGTTCTACGACACCGATGCCGACCTGTCCCTGATCCAGGGTCGCAACGTCGCCGTCCTCGGCTTCGGCAGCCAGGGTCACGCCCACGCGCTGTCGCTCCGCGACTCCGGTGTCGACGTCCGCGTCGGTCTGCCCGAAGGCAGTAAGAGCCGCGCCAAGGCGGAGGCGCAGGGCCTACGGGTCCTGACCCCGTTCGAGGCTTGCGAAGAGGCCGATCTGATCATGATCTTGACTCCGGACCCGGTCCAGCGCAAGGTCTACGCCGAGGCGGTCGAGCCGAACCTGGTACCGGGCGACGCCGTCTTCTTCAGCCACGGCTTCAACATCCGCTATGGCTACATCACCCCGCCCGAGGGTGTCGACGTCGCGATGGTGGCGCCGAAGGGCCCCGGCCACCTGGTTCGTCGTGAGTACGCCGAGGGTCGCGGAGTCCCGGTGCTGGTGGCGGTTGAGCAGGACGCGTCCGGCAAGGCCTGGGACCTGGCCCTGGCGTACGCGAAGGCCATCGGCGGACTGCGTGCCGGCGGCATCAAGACCACCTTCACTGAAGAGACCGAGACCGACCTCTTCGGTGAGCAGGCGGTGCTGTGTGGCGGCGCGAGTGCGCTGATCCAGGCGGGCTTCGAGACGCTGACCGAAGCCGGCTACCAGCCCGAGGTCGCGTACTTCGAGTGCCTGCACGAGCTCAAGCTGATCGTCGACCTGATGTATGAGGGCGGCATCGCCAAGCAGCGTTGGAGCATCTCCGACACCGCCGAGTACGGCGACTACGTATCCGGTCCTCGGGTGATCGACGCCCGGGTCAAGGCGAACATGAAGGCCGTGTTGGACGACATTCAGAACGGCGCCTTCGCGAAGCGCTTCATCGACGACCAGGACGCCGGCGCACCGGAGTTCACCAAGTTCCGCAAGGAGGCCGAGACGCACCCCATCGAGGAGACCGGCCGCAAGCTGCGTGGACTGATGTCGTGGGTGAAGAGCCACGACGACGACTACGTCGAGGGCCACGCCGCTCGCTGACCCAGCATGCAGAGGCGACGGTGGGAGGGCTCATGCTCCTCTCGCCGTCGCTTTTGTGTTGTAAAAAGCTGTAAGTGGGCTTAGCGGGACTTCACCGACAGCGACACCAGTCGGGCACCGTCCTTGCGGACCCCGGTACCGACGGTGAACAGCTCTCCACTGATTCCTGACGACCCGGTGACCGTGTCGTCGTTCGCCATCACGCACGGCGCGGACAGCCCGGCCGCCGGCAGCGGTGAGGGGTTGCCGGCCTTGCACGGACCGTAGGCGGCGTTCAGCGCTTTCAGCCCGGCCGCCGCCGAGGCCTTCGGTACCTGGAGCCGGGCATCGAGGGTGAAGTCGTGGGTGGAGCGGTAGACGCCTTGGACCACCTGGGTGTTGTCGGGGAGATCGACGTCGCCGTAGAACTCCACGTCCGCCAGCGTGAGCTTGTCACAGGTGTACCCGGTGAAGTTGTTGGTACACGAGGATCCACGGTCGGTGGTGAACGAGAAGTACGGAACACCCCAGCCGCCGGCGTACCGCAGGACCAGCGCGAAGCTGATCATGACAAAGGCAGCCATCAGCAGAATGCCGACGATGATGCGGATGGCCTTGGGTTGTTGCTCCGTCACCTGCCAAGGATGCCCGACCGGTGATCAGATCGCCAACCGTGCAGCACCTCTCGCTCAATCATGGCGGAGGAAGAGGTCAACGTTTGACCGCGATGATCACGGACGTGTCCTCGGCCACCATCACATCCACGGTGGTGAACCGGTCATCTGACAGCCATTCCAGCCGCAGCGTGTCCACCCTGCCCCGGTCCAGCGGCGGCCAGCTCGGGCAGGGAGTGAAGTCGTCCAGCACGATCATCCCTCCGGTCTCCACCAGCTCGATGATCTCCTCCCGCGGCCAGCTCTTCGCGCTTTGGGCGTCAAGGAAGATCAGCGAGAACGGAGCATGCTCGGCCAGGCTGGTCCAGTTGGCGTGCATCACATCGATGTCGTCGTCGGCGAACATGTCCATCACCCCGTGCGCCAGCTCGGGGTCGAGTTCGGCCGTGATGACCCGGGTCTCCTTCGGCGCGCCGCTGCGCAGCCAGGCCGCGCCGACCCCGCAGCCGGTGCCGCACTCCGCGATGGTGCCGGACCGGGTGGCTGCCAGCGTCGCCAGCAGCCGGCCGGTCTCGGTCCGGGAAGCCTGAACGTACCCGCGCTCCAGCGACATCCTGAGGGCACGAGTCACCAGGGGTGGCAGTTGAGGAGGAGCACTCACCCGTCAAGTTTGACAGGTGGGGCGGAGCCGGGCGGGTGCTCCGCATTATGAGACGACCCGCCCGCAGCCTGCCAGAAAATTACTCGTGCGCCCTAGTATCTCGGGTAACCATCATCCCGACCTCACGAGGACCTCACGATGTACGACATGTATCCGGACGCCTGGACTGTGACCGAGGACGAGAGTCCGCAGCAGTCACAGCAGCCGCCCCGGCGCCGCTCCCGCAAGAAGCACTCGGTGCAGCCGGCCGTGATCGCACGTCACCTGCGGGCCGAGTCGGGACCGGCCCAGGACCACTGAGCCGGCTACCCGCCCGATCGGAACCGGCCGCGCCGGCTCAGACCGCCGCGGCGATGGCGTCGCCGATCTGGCTGGTGGAGCGACGCTCCCCGCTGGACCGGCCGGCGATGTCGGCAATGACCGCCTTCTCCACCCGAGCCGCCTCGTCGGCCAGCCCGACATGGTCCAGCAGCAGGCTGACGGACAGGATGGCCGCGGTGGGATCAGCGATTCCCTGACCGGCGATGTCCGGAGCGGAGCCGTGCACCGGCTCGAACATCGAGGGATACGTGCCGTCGGGGTTGATGTTCGCGCTGGCCGCAAGCCCGATGCCGCCGGTCACGGCCGCAGCCAGGTCGGTGATGATGTCGCCGAACAGGTTGTCGGTCACGATCACGTCGAACCGTGCCGGGTCGGTGACCATAAAGATGGTCGCCGCGTCCACGTGCAGGTAGTCGGTGGCCACCTGAGGGAACTCCGTGGCGACGGACTCGAAGATGCGGCGCCACAGGCCGCCGGCGTTCACCAGCACGTTGTGCTTGTGCACCAGGGTGATCTTGTTGCGACGGCGCGCGGCGCGGACGAAGGCGTCCCGCACCACCCGCTCGACTCCATACGCGGTGTTCACGCTGACCTCGGTGGCGATCTCGGCCGGAGTGCCGGCGCGGACCACACCGCCGTTGCCGCAGTAGAGACCTTCGGTGCCCTCGCGGACGACGACGAAGTCGACCTCCTTGCCGGCGGTGACGCTCTCGGCCAGCGGGGTGGGGACCCCGGGGAACAGCCGGCTGGGCCGCAGGTTGACGTAGTGGTCGAAGGCGAACCGGAGCTTCAGCAGCAGCCCGCGCTCGAGCAGCCCGCTGGGTATGTCCGTCGCGCCCGGCGCGGCACCGACGGCGCCGAGCAGGATGGCGTCGGCCTGCGTCAGTTCCGCCATCACCGAGTCGGGCAACACCTCACCGGTCCGCTGCCAGCGGCTGGCGCCCAGGTCGTAGTGGGTGGCCGAGAAGGTCCCCGCCCCTGCCACCGCGTCGAGCACCTTGAGGCCTTCGGCTACGACCTCGGGACCGATCCCGTCGCCACCGATGACAGCCAGGTTCTTGGTTGCCGCATTCTGTGCATCGCTCACCGGGGGATCGTACCGACTGGATCGGGCCGACTGCGTCGGCGTCTCATCTCTGGCGGCTGTTAGCGTGACGCCATGAGCCTCCAGTTCGAGATCCGCCGCAATCCCAACCCTCGCAGCGATGCCGAGCGGGAAACGATCTTGTCCAACCCGGGCTTCGGCGTGCATTTCACCGATCACATGTCGGTGGCGAGCTGGACGGAGGCGGACGGCTGGCACGACTCGGCGGTCGTACCGTACGGGCCGTTCATGCTGGATCCGGCCGCTGCCGTGCTGCACTATGCGCAGGAGATCTTCGAGGGCATGAAGGCTTACCGGCAGGCGGATGGCACCGTGGCCCTGTTCCGCCCGGACAAGAACGCTGAGCGGTTCCAGCGGTCCGCGGCCCGGCTGGCGCTGCCGCAGATGGACACCGCGGACTTCATCAGCAGCGTCGAGGCAGTGGTCAACGCGGACCGTGCCTGGGTGCCGGACCAGCCCGAGCAGAGCCTGTACCTGCGGCCTTTCATGTTCGCCTCCGAGGCGTTCCTCGGAGTCCGACCCGCCAAGTTCGTGACCTACTGCTGCTTCGCCAGCCCGGCGGGTGCATACTTCGCCTCCGGGGTGAGGCCGATCAGCATCTGGATCACCACCAAATACACCCGTGCAGCTCCCGGTGGCACCGGCGCAGCGAAGTGTGGCGGGAACTACGCGGCCAGCCTGATCGCCCAGCAGGAAGCCGCCGAGCACGGTTGCGATCAGGTCATGTTCGCCGACGGCGCCGAGCGCGCCTGGGTCGAGGAGCTGGGCGGCATGAACGTGTACCTGGTCACCACCGACAACGAGCTGGTCACGCCGGAGCTGACCGGCTCGATCCTGGAAGGTGTCACCCGTGACTCCATCCTCGAGCTGGCCCCCGACTTCGGCCTGACCCCGGTGGAACGCCGGATCGGTATCCAGGAGCTGACCGAAGCGGTCGCCGCCGGCACCGTCACCGAGGTCTTCGCCTGTGGCACCGCAGCCGTAGTCACCCCGATCGGCACCCTCAAGAACGAGCACGGCACCTTCAGCGTCGGCTCCGGCGAGACCGGCGAAACCACCGCCGCCCTCCGCGCCGCCCTCCTCGACATCCAGTACGGCCGCACCCCCGACCCCCAGGGCTGGATGCACCGCATCTCCTGACCCCGCTGCTGGTGCCCGTGGTTGGGCTGTTGGTTTCCCACGTACACGTGGGATTCCGGTACTCCACGCACGTTATAACGTGGGTGAGGTGCAAGTTTCGTGGGTGGAGTCGGTACGAGTTGTCTCAGCGACTGGGACGAGCCGCGCTTTGCCGGCGCTAAGAGGCGACACTGAGGACATGCAGTTCCAGAGCGAGATTATTTCGTAGCGCGCTGAACCAACTCGGCGCGCCCAACCTCCTGTCTTCATACGGGAGGTTTTTTCGTTGCTGGAACCACCGATTAGACAGATTCGAGGAAGACATGCCAGCGTCAGCGAGGCCGCTCCCGGCTGAGTTCCACGTATTCGACACGACCTTGCGGGACGGGTCCCAGCAGGAGGGGCTGCGGCTGTCGGTGTCGGACAAGATCGCCATCGCGGCCCTGCTGGACGAGCTCGGAGTCGGGTTCATCGAAGGTGGGTGGCCGGGAGCCAACCCGAACGACACTGCCTTTTTCCAGGCGATGGCGAACGGGCAGCTCAAGCTGAACAACGCCACCTTGGTGGCGTTCGGCTTCACCCGTCGGGTCGGGATGAGGGCAGCCGACGATCCGCTCACTGCGGCGCTGCGGGACTCCGGTGCGCCGGTCGCCTGCCTGGTGGCGAAGAGCCACGACCGCCACGTCGAGCAAGCGCTGCGGACCACGCTGGCGGAGAACCTGGCGATGATCACCGACACCGTGACCCATCTTCGCTCCGAGGGCCAACGGGTCTTCGTCGACTGTGAGCACTTCTTCGACGGCTACCGGGAGAACCCCGACTACGCCCTCGAGGTGGTACGGACCGCAGCCGAGGCGGGCGCGGAGGTCGTGGTGCTGTGCGACACGAACGGCGGGATGCTGCCGCCCTGGATCGGCGAGATTGTGGCCGCCACGGGCCAGACGGGTGCCCAGTTGGGAATCCACTGCCACAACGACACCGGCTGTGCGGTAGCCAATACCCTGGCCGCAGTCGACGCCGGTGCGATGCACATCCAAGGCACCATCAACGGGTACGGCGAGCGGACCGGCAACGCCGATCTGGTGTCGGTCATCGCCAACCTGGAGCTGAAGTACGGCTGGCCGCTGCTGCCGGCCGGATCACTGCGCGAGGCGACGCGACTATCCCATGCGATCGCCGAAGTGACGAACGTTCCACCGAGCGCTCGTCAGCCCTACGTTGGCCTGTCGTCCTTCGCCCACAAGGCAGGACTGCATGCAAGCGCGATCAAGGTTGACCCCAACCTCTACCAGCACATTGATCCCGTCGAGGTCGGCAACGACATGCGCATGCTCGTGTCCGACATGGCGGGGAGGGCAAACATCCAGATCAAGGGTGAGGAGCTGGGGTTCGACCTGTCCGACCGGGAGCTGGCGGCCAAGATCACCGACCAGGTCAAGGTGGCTGAAGCCAACGGCTACACCTACGAGGCGGCCGACGCCAGCTTCGAGCTGCTGCTGCGCCGCGAGCTGGACCAGCTCCCGGACCTGTTCACCCTGCACTCCTGGCGGGTGTTCACCCAGGCGCACGAGGGGCAGGAGGCCGACACCGAGGCCACCGTACGGTTGACCGCCAAGGGCCAGACCCAGCGGGTGGTGGGGGAGGGCAACGGTCCGGTCAATGCACTGGACCACGCCATCCGCAACTCCCTCGCCGACGCCTATCCGGTGGTGAGCCGGTTCGAGCTGATCGACTACCGGGTACGCATCCTGGAGCAGGGGCACGGAACCGACGCCACGGTCCGGGTGCTGATCCAGACCACGGACGGCCGCCGCGCCTGGACGACGGTCGGCGTGGGGCAGAACATCGTGGAGGCATCCTGGGAGGCCCTCACCGAGGCGTACCTGTACGGGCTGATCCACGCGACCTCGCCGGCCCAGCCCCCGGCGGTCACGGCAGAAGAGCCGCAGGTCCCGGCCGGGGTCTGAGCGCGGTCAACCGATCCGGTCGATAACCACCGGTACGGGCGCGGCCGCCAGCGCGTCATCCTCGATGGTGTACGCACCCTGCAGCGCGGCAGCACCCCGCTCGAAGCGTTCCGGGGTATCGGTGTGCAGGGTCACCAACGGTTGTCCGGCGCGGACCCGGTCGCCCGGCTTGGCGTGGAGCTGGACCCCGGCCGCGGCCTGGACCTGATCCTCCCGGCGCGCCCGGCCGGCGCCGAGGCGCCAGGCGGCGACACCGACCGCCATTGCGTCCAGGCCGGTGACGAGGCCATCCCGGTCGGCGGTGATCAGCTGGGTCTCCTTGGCGGTCGGCAGGGCGGCGTCCGGGTCGCCGCCCTGGGCTCGGATCATCGCCTTCCACACGTCCATAGCCCTGCCGGAAGCCAGTACCTCGGCCGGGTCCAGGTCGGAGCGGCCGGCGGCCATGAGCATCTCCCGGGCCAGCGCGACAGTGAGCTCGACCACGTCAGCGGGTCCGCCACCGGCCAGTACCTCCACCGACTCGGCCACCTCCAAGGCGTTGCCCGCGGTCAGCCCCAGTGGGGTGGATATGTCGGTGATCAACGCCACCGTGGTGACCCCGGCACCGGTGCCGAGCTCCACCATCGTGCGGGCCAGCTCGGTCGCGTCGGCGCGGGTCTTCATGAACGCCCCCGACCCGACCTTGACGTCGAGCACCAAAGACCCGGTTCCCTCGGCGATCTTCTTGCTCATGATCGAGGACGCGATCAGCGGGATCGCCTCGACGGTGCCGGTGACGTCACGCAGCGCGTACAGCTTCTTGTCGGCCGGTGCCAGGCCGGACCCGGCCGCGCAGATGACCGCGCCCACCTTCTCCAGCTGTCGGAGCATCTCGGCGTTGCTGAGCGATGCGCGCCAGCCGGGGATCGACTCCAGCTTGTCCAGCGTGCCGCCGGTGTGACCGAGGCCGCGCCCCGACAGCTGGGGTACCGCAACGCCGCAGGCTGCGACCAGCGGCGCCAGCGGCAACGTGATCTTGTCCCCGACGCCTCCGGTGGAGTGCTTGTCCGCGGTGGGTCGCGACAGCGAGGAGAAGTCCAGTCGTTCGCCGGACGCGATCATGGCGTGAGTCCAGCGCAGCAGCTCCGCCGGTTCCAAGCCGTTGAAGAAGATTGCCATGCTCAGCGCCGCCATCTGCTCCTCAGCAATCAGGCCGCGGGTGTACGCCTCGATGATCCAGTCCACCTGCGGATCGCTCAGAGTACCCCCGTCCCGTTTGATCCGGATGAGCTCGACCGCATCGAACGGTTCGGCGGTCGGGTGGGGCTGGCCGGCGACCTGGGACGTCATGGCTGTGAGTATGCCTCAGCCGGTACTGGGTAGGCTGGCGCAATGCGCATTGCACGGTTTGCAGCCGGTGGAGACCCCCAGTTCGGCATCGTCGAGCTGGCTGAGGATGGCGGCAAGCATCCCGACACGATCGCTGTTCTGACTGGCGATCCGATCGCCATGCCGGTCCAGCTGACCGGGGAACGTCGCGAGCTGGACGCGGTGAGGTTGCTCGCTCCGGTGATCCCACGGAGCAAGGTGGTGGGCGTTGGCCGCAACTTCGCCGCCCACGCTGCCGAGCTCGGCAATGAGGTGCCGAAGACACCGCTGACCTTCTTCAAGCCGAACACCTCGGTGATCGGCCCCGGCGAGTCGATCATCTACCCGCCGGTCAGCAACGAGGTGAGTTTTGAAGGCGAGCTCGCCGTGGTGATCGGGCGGATCTGCAAGGAAGTCCCGCTGGAGCGGGTTTCCGACGTGATCTTCGGTTACACCATCGCCAACGACGTCACCGCCCGCGACCTGCAGAAGTCCGATGGCCAGTGGGCCCGGGCGAAGGGCTACGACACCTTCTGCCCGCTGGGCCCCTGGATCACCACCCATCAAAGTCTGGAGGAGGTCGCGAATCTGCAGATCCGTACCACCCTGGACGGTGCGGAGCGCCAGAACGGCTCAACCAACCTGATGGTCTTCACCATTCCTGAGCTGGTCGTCTACATCTCCTCGTTCACCACCCTGCTGCCCGGTGACGTGATCTTGACCGGTACCCCGGCCGGCGTCGGCGCCATGCTGCCCGGCCAGGAGGTCAGCATCGAGATCGAAGGAATCGGCACGCTGACCAACCCCGTCGCCGGCAGCGCCCCCGCCGCCAGCTCGGCCACCACAACCGAAGGATCGAAGCAGTGACAGCCAACGACGTACCCGGAGGCTTCGCGCCCGAGGAGGTACGGGTCCGCTTTCCACCGTCGCCGACCGGCAACCTGCATGTCGGCAACGTACGTAGTGCCTTGTTCAACTGGGTCTTCGCCCGTCACTTCGGTGGCAAGTTCGTGCTCCGGATCGAGGACACCGACGCAGCGCGCAACGTCGAGCACTCGTTCCAGGGCGTGCTCGATGCGCTCAGCTGGCTCGGCCTGGACTGGGATGAGGGCCCCGAGCGTGGCGGCCCGTACGGCCCGTACATCCAGTCCGAACGGGGCGAGATCTACCGCGACGTGGTGGCCAAGCTGCTGGACGCCGGGCTGGCGTACCGCTGCTACTGCACCCGCGAGGAGCTCGAGGCGCGGGAGGCCGAACGGCCCAAGGGTGCACCGTCGGGCTATGACGGGTTCTGCCGGAACCTGAGCCCCGAGCGCATCGCTGAGCTGGAGGCCGCCTTGGCGCCGTCGGTGGTACGGATGCGGGTCCCGGACGCCGACATCAGCTTCGACGACCTGGTACGGGGACCGGTGACGTTCTCACCCCAGCACGTGCCGGACTACGTCATCGTCCGTGCCAACGGGGAGCCGCTGTACCCGCTGGTGAACCCGGTCGACGACGCGCTGATGAACATCACCCACGTCCTGCGTGGCGAGGATCTGCTGCCGTCGACGCCGCGCCAGATTGTGCTGTACGAGGCGCTGGCGCAGATCGGCGTCGGCAGTGGCCGCACCCCCGTCTTCGGTCATCTGCCGACCGTGCTCGGTGAGGGAAACCGCCGGCTGTCGAAGCGCGACAAGGGCTCCGGCCTGGCCGAGTACCAGGAGAAGGGCTATCTGCCGGAGGCGCTGCTGAACTATCTGGCGCTGCTCGGTTGGTCCATCGCCGAGGACCGCGACGTGTTCACGCTCGAGGAGATGGTGGCCGCGTTCGACATCCGACGGGTCAACGCCAACCCGGCCCGCTTCGACCCGAAGAAGGCCGAGGCGATCAACGCCTCCCACATCCGGCTCCTCAAGCCGGCCGAGCTGACCGAGCGGCTGGTCCCGTTCCTCGCCTCTGCCGGGCTCATCTCCGACCCACCGACGCCGGAGCAGCAGCATTTGCTGGAGGCGGCGACGCCGCTGGTGCAGGAACGGATGAACACGCTGTCGGAGGTAGTGCCCATGCTCGGCTTCTTGTTCCTCGACGACTCCGCGATCCAGATCGACCCGGCCGCGGGTCTGACCGTCGACTCCGTTCCCGTGCTCCGGGCGGCGCGGGAGGCGCTTGCCGAGGTCGACCCGTTCGACTCCTCCTCGATTGAGGCAGCGCTGCGTGCGTCCCTGATCGAGGACCTGGGCCTGAAGCCGAAGCTGGCGTTCGGCCCGGTCCGCGCCGCCATCACGGGGCGCCGGATCTCGCCGCCGTTGTTCGAGTCGATCGAGCTCCTCGGGCGCGAGTCGGCGCTGGCGCGGATCTCCGCGGCCCTGGCTGGCGTCGAGCAGTGACCCGGCCGACGGGCGTTCGCTGATGGCGGGACGAAAGCAGCCGCGCCCCTCGAACCGGACCGGTCGCTCCAAACGCTCCGGCAACCCCGCAGTCCGGTCCCAGCCGGCAGTGGGTGCCACCCCGTCGAGCGGGTCGACCGGGCGGGGCAACGCAGTCGTGGTGCGGCCAGCCAAGCGGACGTCGCTATTGCCCGACCTCGGGTTGGCGCAGCCGCCGGACGGCGCCCAGTACCCGCAGCTGCTGCGCGGACCCGGCCACTCCTGGTGGCGCTCCCTGCTCGGAGTCGTGATGGGGCTGTCGTTCTTCCTGCTGCTGACCGCCGTGATCAGCCAGAGTGTGGTCGCGCTGTCCTGGGCGATCACGGCCAGGGGGTCGAAGTACGCCACCTATGTCACCTCCGCGTTCGCCTTCGAACGGCCGTCCGGCATGCTCGGTGCCAATCTCGGCATCGCCAGCTTGATTCCCATCTCCATCGTGTTGATGGTCTTGGTGCATCGGGTGAACCCCCGCTGGCTGCTCTCGGTCGAGGGCAGGCTCCGTTGGAAGTATCTGCTGGCCTGCCTCGGCCTTGCGGCCGTCGTTCTCAACGGTGTGATGTGGCTCTCCACCTTGGCCGGTACCCCGCTGGAGTTCTCAGCGCAGAAAGGCTTCTGGGCCTTCCTGGCGGTGATCTTGTTGACCTCCCCCCTGCAGGCGGCGGCGGAGGAGATCTTCTTCCGTGGCTACCTGATGCAGGCGATGGGGAGCCTGTACGCCCAACCCTGGTTCGGCGTTGTCGGGTCCTCGGTGATCTTCGCCCTCTTCCACGGCACCCAGAACCTGCCGCTGTTCGTCGATCGGCTTGCCTTCGGCCTGCTGGCCGCCATCCTGGTCTGGCGCACCGGAGGACTCGAGGCTGGCATCGCTGCGCACGTGATCAACAACGTCTTCGCCTACGTGATTGCCGGGCTCACCACCTCGATCGCCACGGTCAAGGCGATCCAGAGCATCGGCTGGTTGGATGCCCTGTTCGACGTCGGCGGTTTCGCGTTGTTCGCGGTGTTGGCGTGGCTGCTGGCCCGTCGGCTGAGGTTGCGAACGGCACTGGATCTGAAGGCTGTCACGGCTGGCTGAGTGTCGACTGGAGGTGGCGGCATCAGCTCCAGATGGAGGCGCCGAACCAACCCAGTTTGGGGGAGTGGGGGTGTCTACAGTAATCTTCTTCCTCGTGCCCCGCAGGGGCGCGAAGCGGTCGGCAGCGATGCCGGCGGTGGGGTATGGGGTAATTGGCAGCCCGGCTGATTCTGGTTCAGTTAGTCTAGGTTCGAGTCCTAGTACCCCAGCGAAGGAAGTCGATTCGCTGGACAGGTGGTTCGGTTGGTAGGCTTCCACGGCTGGTCAGAAATGGTCAGCGGCTAGGGCCCCGTTGTGTAGCGGCCTAGCACGCCGCCCTCTCAAGGCGGTAGCGCGGGTTCGAATCCCGTCGGGGCTACAAGTCTGAAACTGGCGTTGACTAGGCGGAACGGCGATCTCGATGATCATTGCCAGCCTATGCCGGTGCCTCCAGGGAGCGAGGAGGGAGCAAGAGCCTTCAGCCGAGGAGGTCGTCGAGACGGTTGACCGCCTTATCGGTGCCCTCATCGAAGAGCCCTCCGTAGCGCGTCAGGGTGAAGGCCACGCTGTTGTGCCCGGCCCACTCCGAGACCTCACGGACGTTGCAGCCGGCGGCGACAAGGATGGCGACGAAGCTATGGCGAAGGGTGTGGAAGGTAACGCCGGGCAGGCGAGCCTCTTTGGCTGCCGGCTGCCAGACGTCGCGTGAGAACGTACTGCGGAACAGCGGACCACCCTGAG
>JAOPXN010000052.1 GCA_025965155.1 Propionibacteriaceae bacterium | reverse complement strand
GTACCTGATGGTGATGTTCCAGATCATCGGCGATCTGATTCGTAACCGTGACCTGAGCGGTGGAGTGAAGGCCCTCTGGTTCATCGCGTTGGCTGTTCCTGCCACCGAGGTTGAGTTCCAGCGTGTGAAAGCAAAGGTCTTGGCCTGATCCACCTAGCGGATTGGTAGGTCGGCGAGGCGGGCGGCTGCTACGGCCAGTGACCCGGTGGCCGCCATCAGCAGCAGCATGCGGGCGGATCGATATCGGAACGACGATGTGA
This sequence comes from Propionibacteriaceae bacterium, assembly GCA_025965155.1. Classification (GTDB taxonomy): domain Bacteria; phylum Actinomycetota; class Actinomycetes; order Propionibacteriales; family Propionibacteriaceae; genus Microlunatus. The sequence goes on along the minus strand of JAOPXN010000052.1, from coordinate 78,095 downwards.
CTCCGGCGAAGAACAAAGAGACGGCAAGGAGGATCGTCGTGCCAACGTAGGCGTCGGCGACTTGGCCGGCTTGTTGGCTATCCCGGGTGGCCTGTTCGGCCGCAGCGACCGTCTTGTCGTAGTCGGCGAACTGCCCCGCGATGTATTGCTTGTCTTCGAACACGCCCACCGCTGAGTTGCCCGCCTTCACTCCTGCTTCCCAGCGGTCCAGCACGGGGAGGAAGTCGGGGCGGACGACAGACTGCCGATAGAACTTCAGCAGCGCCGTGTTGCGTTCCTGGCTGGCTTCAGCGTATTTAGCGACCACCATGCTGTCGTAGGTGACGCGTTGGGTAGCCAGACCGAACAGCCGTGCGCCCTCGACATGTCGTTCGGAGGCGATCCGGGTCAGATCACCGTTTTCTCCGCTCCATCGCGCAGCCTGAAAGCCGCACCAGGCTGTGCCGACCGTAGTGACGCCCAGCAGGATGACCGCGATCAGCTCCAGGAATCGGTCGACGCCGGAGACGTTCTTGTCGTTCACGGTTGTGCAGCCGGAGTGGGCTGCTCGACTTCAACGCGGTCGTTCGTCGCGATTCCGACGACCCCACCGCCTGTGCTTCGCAGCGCTACCTGCAAGGCAAGGGTGCGCTGCACGAGTTCGCCCCACAGATCGGTCTCACGGTAGCGCCACGCCTCCTCGTTGGAGAGCGTCAGATTCTGCTGCAGGTCTGCGTCGTTGACCGCCCGGGCCAAGCGGGTCGACGCCTCGGCCTGCTCACGCTCAAGCTCATGCCGGGCGCGCAGAGTCGCCTGGATAACTTCCCCGGTTCTGCCCAGCTCAGCCGCACCGAGCAGGAAAGCGCTGAGCTCAATCCCACTGCCGCCGAGGGCCTCGGCTACCGCAGCACCCACCGACTTTTGACAGACCTCGAGCGGGGAACCAAACATGTCGTCGATACCAACGGCGGGGTTGCGAAGAGTGGCGCTCACCGCGGCGCTGCTGGCGTCCCGGACGATACCGAAGACACCGTCTGGGCCGAACCGCTCATGGACCTGGCGCAGCTTCTCCGGCGTCAACCTGAACCGGACTGTATAGAACACCGTGGCCCTGGTGCGATCGCCCAACGTGACCTCAAGTGGGGGTCCCGACCTCTCTAGCTCACCACTCTCAGCCGGGGCCGGACCGCCCGCCCGATAGCTCAGTTCGACCGACGGATAGATCTCCACCATTTTCCGGCGCAAAGCCGGAATGAAGTGCGCGCCCGGAAGCAACGCTGTATCAGTGGCCCGGCCCTTCACCAGCAACAATCCGAGCCGTCCCGAGGGGACTCTGACCAACGACGCTGCCATATACATCCAGGCCAGCAGAGAGATCATTGGAATTGCCACTACCAAGACAATGATCCATGCCACCGTGCTCACCGTTTCGCCCCCGTTTCTCGCGCTTCCACGCGCACCCGCCGTCACCAGCCAGTACGTCAACGAAGCGCCGCGGCACCCCTGATGCACCATTGCCCGCAGTAAGGCCCCGGCCAGCACATTCCCCGGGTACCTGGACGCCCAGACCCGCGGCTACAGATCCAGCATGCCCCCCAGCGCCCTAGAGCGAAAGGGTGCCTGAGCCTCAGGATCTCCTGGCCCAGCGGGCTGAGCCCCATGACCTCCGCGCTTATCCCACTGAGGCAGTCATAGTCGACACGTTCCATGATTGACAAACAGACGCGAGCGATCGGCGGGGAGGGAAGCCCGAAGCGGCGTGAGACTTGGCCTGTGCGGTTATGGGTGCAGGACAACCGGCTGCGGTGCAGCGTCACGCAGCAGCCGGGGCCGGCTGGACGGCGTCAACCCGCTGAGGGCGCTCGACAAGCGACATGATGAGGAGCCCGAGTACGGCAATCGTCAGAGTCCAGAGGATGTCTGACACGGACAAGGGGCGGAGCAGGATGATCGCGGCCGAGGCGGCGAGGGCCAGGATCAAGTGGAGCACCCGGCGTTGCTGGTACACCCAGTCGCCGAATCCACCGGTGGTCACCCCACGCCTCTCGGCGTTGTTCCGTGCGGAGGCGATGCCGTCGGTGTAGAACCCGCGCAGCTTCCGCGGCGTCTGGAAGGGCCCGGCGAACCAGCCGACGACGGCGATGGCCACCGCGAGCACCAGTCCAATCACCGCGGTGTCCTTCATGGCGGTCGTCGCGGTGTCATACAACAGGGTCGTGACGTCCCCCGGAACTAGCGCCGGCGGGACGGCGGTCAGCAGCACCGCCCGGCCGATCGTTAAGCCGATCGCGAGCACGAGCATCGACAGAGCTAGCCCGACCGCAGCCCAGACCAGGGCGACACCGCGGCGACGGGCCACCAACACACCGGCCGCCAGGAAGATCAGCGCGACCCACGGGAGCCAGCCGCCGAGCGCGATAACCGACCGATAACCCGCTTGGATGGTGGAGATCTGGGTCGCCTGCGCGATGGGGATGGTGCGGTCGACCGCTGGGATGCGGGCGGCCACCGACAGGCCACGGGCCAGCAGAGCCGCTTTGACATCGTCGATGATGGGTCCGAGCTGCACGCCGATGGTCCCGTCGCTTTGGGCGGCGACCAGGGCTTGGGGATCGTTGCTCAGGGTTGCCAGCAGCTGGGTATGGCTTAGCCGCAGCGCCCGATCCCAGGTGTCAGCGAAGGCGTCAGAGGCGACGAAGTCGGTGATGCCGTTTCGGACCAGCGTTTCGATGCCCTGGGTGGCAGGGCCCTTCAGGGTGTCCAGTGCGACGCTCGCGCGGGGCCTGGTCCCTAACGCCTTGATCCCGTCGATGACATCCGAGGTCAGTTGTTCGACGTTGATGTTCTGGTTGATGGCCGCCGCCGCCTGGTCGACCACGAAGCTTTGGACCCCGGCATTATGGGCAAGCGGTGCATAGGTGGCGACGAAGGCGTCGGTGTCGGTAAGAGTCGACTTCGCCCACCCGCTGATCACCGCCACCGGGGCCAGCAGGCAGCCCAGCACGATGAGCACCGCCGCCAGCACGGTCCACCCGCTCCCACGCGAACGAGGAATCGATGCTCTGGCATCCTCAACGACGGATGGGTACCCGTCCAGCTGAGTTCGTAGCGCGCGGTTCTCGGTCTCCAGCTGTGTCAGGCGCTCGTGCAGATCAGCGTCAATCTGGTCGCTAGTCATTTGACTCACTTCCTTAGCGGCGCCGGTGAGGTTACGTACCTTCCGACCCTCACCATTGCATCGTCAATCTCGTCGAGTTGGACTCATCCAACCGCTGATCTCACCCGGGTGAAATTGGCCTCGTCGGGCTTGCGATCAGATCAGCGAACGCCGGCGACCGATGCGCACCGCCTCAGACCGCGAAGTGGCACCGAGCTTGCGGTAGATGGCCTTCGCATGCGTCTTGACGGTATTGCGGGACAGGAACAGCTCGGAGGCGATCTGAGCAAGGCTCATCGAGCCCTGGAGAAGGCGCAGCACGTCTACCTCGCGACCGGTCAGCGGTTCCTCGATGGGCTCCGGGAAGCGGCGGCGGTGCAGCGCCGAACGGGCGGCCCGGAGGCGAGCGTGCATGGCTTCCATCCCATCGGGGAACCGGGACATCAGTTGTTCTGCCTCGTCGAGCAACAGCTCGGCCTGCGGCACGTCATTGGCCACAATCGCCACTCGCCCCATGACCAATAGGTGGTGAATGGTCGGCCAGGGGCTCAGGCCCGGAATCTTGCGACGGAGGATCAGGCCCTCGCCCAGGGTGACCATCGCCTCGGCCAGCTCACCGGCAGCGGCTTGGCTCTCGCCCAATGCTGTGAATGCCATTGAGGCTTGCGGCATGATGCGCATGGCCGGTGACTCCACCAGCTTCATCGACTCCGCCGAATAGTCGTGGCTGCGGTCGGCATGTCGGCGCTCCACCTCCACCAAAGACAGGACCGCGAACGCGAACGACTTGATGATGGCTGGTGCTGCGCTGCTGTAAGCCGCTTTGGTGAGCACACTGATGGCTGCACTGGTGTCACCGGCCACGTACCTGGCATGACCGAGAGCGAAATGCGCGAAGGCCAGCCCTACCGGGCTTCCCGACTCCTCCAGCTCCACCGCTCGCTCCGCACATGCGAGCATCTCCACGGGGCCGCCGAAGCCCGCCATGGCGCGAATGATCGCGACCGCAGACTCCACCGACCTGGTCCCGTCGGGTAGGGGGGCATCGTCGTGGAGGCTGGTGAGCAAGAGGAGGAACCGGTTGAGCGACAGTTCGTCACCGCTGAGCACGGCCATCCACGCCGCCGTCACCAATGCCGCCGGGTCGGCCTCTGCCTCGAGGCCCTGCAGGGTACGCAACCAGCCCTGTACGGTGGCCGTCCGGCCCGCGTCGACGTAGCGGATCCAGTTGGCCTGCACGAGCTGCGATGCCCGCGACGTCGAGCCGGCCGCGAGAGCGTGCCGCAGCGCCTCGTCGACGTAGCCGTGGGCGGAGTACCACTGCGCAGCCCGGTCATGCAGCGCGCTAACCCGTTCCGGAGCTTCCGCCTGGAGCTCGGCACGGGCCACGACGCCGAACAAATGATGAAACCGGAACCACTCTCGTTCGGGATCAAGTGGGATAAGAAAGAGATTCGAACGCTCCAGATCATGCAACGTGCTGCTTGAACCGGAAGTCTCCAGCACGAAGTCACACAGTGGTGCGGATAGCCGCTCCAGGATCGAGGAGCTGATGATGAACCTGCGGACGTCTGCTGGGTGGCGAGCCAGGACCTCTTCGGTGAGATAGTCGACAATGAAGCGGTCGTCGCCGCTGAACCGGTGGACGAAGGCGTCGGGGTCAGTACGCCCGGCCAGTGACAAGGTCGCCAGATACATGCCGGCGGGCCAGCCCTCCGTGCGGTCCAGCAGTTCCGATATCGCCGTGTCAGAGAGGCGAACACCTGCAGTCGCCAACAAAATCGACGCTTCGTCGATGTCAAAGGACAGCTGATCGGCTCGAATCTCGGCGAGCTGTCCGGAGACGCGTAGTCGCCCGAGGTGGAGGGCGGGATCAGCGCGGGTGATGATCACCATCCCGGCCGATGGTGGCAGATGCTGGATCACGAAGTCGATCTCCTCGTGGCAGGCCTGCGCGCGGACGAAGTGGAAGTCGTCCAGGATGATCACGATCCGCTGGGCCCCCGCGAGTGCATTCACGATCGTGGGGAGGACTGTGTCCACGATCTCAGTTCGGTTGGACGCCACAAAGCCCGCGGCGTCGTCATCGACTCGACATCCCGCTCTCGCCAGAGCCGTCGCGATGTGGGTCCACAGCTGCACCGGATCGTTGTCTGCCTGGTCGAGAGCCACCCAGGCCACCGCGCGATCGTCCACCTGGCTGATCCACTGGGCGACGACGGTCGTCTTGCCATATCCCGCTGGAGCGGCCACCAGAGTCAAGGCACGCTCTGTTGCCGAATCGAGCGCGCCGACCAGTCGGGGCCGGCGCACCCATCTCCGCCGCGTCGAGGGCGGACGGAGCTTCTCCTCCAAGAATGCGTCGACCAACGTCGGCTCTACGGCGTCGCCGTTACTGCTCGTCTCTGCCGTCACACGATCGCCGCCCCGGAAGCCTGTAGGCCAGCAGAGTTGGGCCCACTGCCTGGCTTGTCGTGCACACGTGCCGCCGGGAGATTGGATGAGGACGGCGGCACGGAACGGGGCGTTGTCGATGTGCCGGTACCTGGCCGGACACCCGTCACGTTAGATGCAGCGACCGATGTCACGGTGAGAACCAATCCAAGCCGACAGTCCAAAAGTTGATACCTGGGCGGCACGTATGCTCCCGAAACAGAGGCGGGTGCATGAACGACGGCTACGACCCCCAGGCCGGCTGTGAAGTGCAGCATTTCAACGGTACAACGAAAAGGACCAGGGCGACGCATCCGGATGTGCTCACTGGACGGCCGACGTCAGCCGCATAACGTTGTCGACGTATCGCTTGGACAACGGCCGCTGCCGCCATTCGTCCAGCGTCAGCTCAAGCGATAGCGAGCGATACATGTCCTCCACCTCGCGCATGCGGGCGACGAACTTCCTGCTGCCCGTGCACATCATCGACACCTCGAAGTCGAGGCTGAAGGATCTGATGTCCATATTGCTGGAGCCGATGACCGCTGTGTGGTCATCGATGGAGAAGTGCTTCGAATGGAGCACGAACGGCGCCGGGTACAGGTAGATTCGGACGCCGGCCTCGAGCAGCGGACGGTAGTAGGAGCACTGTGCGTGGTGCACCATGAACTGGTCACCCTGCTCACCCACGAACAATTCCACAGCGACCCCGCGCTGCGCCGCAGTAGTGATGGCGTAAAGCAGCGACTCGTCCGGCACAAAGTATGGGCTGGTGATCGACAGCCGTTGCTGGGCTCCGTAAATGAGGATGTTGAAGAGGCGAAGATTATTCTCGTCGGGGAACCCTGGCCCGCTCGGCACAATCTGACAGGTGATGTCACCAGCTGACTCGGTGAACACCTCGGGCTGGAGGTGTTCCACCAGCCGCTCGTGGGTCTCCACGAACCAGTCCGATGCGAAGACGAGGTTGATCGAATGCACGACTGGTCCTTCGACCCTGGTGGTCAGTTCGCGCCACTTCCGCCCTGCAGCCTCATGCTTCTTGTTGTGGTAGCTGGAGTCGATCATGTTCTGCGATCCGACGAACGCAGAGCGGCCATCAACGACGAGGATCTTGCGGTGGTTTCGCAGGTCTGGACGCCGCCAGTGACCCTTCAACGGCTGGATGGGGAGCATGGGATACCACTCGATGCCTACACGATCGAACCTGGCCAGCATCTCCTTGTAGCCGGGCACCCGGAAGGTGGAGACGTGGTCATACAGCAGCCGCACCTTTACCCCACGCTCTGCAGCTTCCTCTAACGCCTCGAAGAACGGTGCTGTGGTGGTGTCCCAGCAGATGATGAAGTACTCGACGTGGACGTAGCGTTCAGCAGCATGGACCAGGCCGGCCATCGTCTGAATCGACTCCTCGTAGTCGTGAAACAGATCCGCCGAGTTGTTTTCCACGCTGGGGAGCCAGCCGAGCCGCCGGTTGAGGACCATGGCAGAGTCCATCCACTCCGGACGATCCGGCGAGCTCGGTAACGCCGGAACGGTGGTCAGGCTGCTTTGGATGACCGCGCCCGCCTGCAACTGTTCCTCCCGGCGCTTCCGCGGGACGTGCGGACTGCCAATCAGCAAGAACAACAGCAGCCCGAACACTGGCACCAACAAGATGAGCAGGAGCCACGCCATGGCCGAGGACGGACGGCGCCCCTCAGGAACCAACCCAAGGGCGAGCAGGTTGATCAACAAGATCAGGGCCGCGCTGGCGATCGCGACGAGCTCGGTCATCGGTCGCCCGTCGACGGGCGGTGCATTCTGGTCGTCCCCATCCGCGAGCGCTGTACCAGGCTCCATGGGAGGCGGTCACGTCTATTGCACCGACTGCCCGGAAGGGCGGCCGTCAGATGGTTGAACGGGACCGTGTTCCCCAAGGCCATACTCACCGTGTCATGCCTCTCGTCGTGGGACTCCATCCAGCATCCTGTCGCTATCCGATCGCGGTGCTGCTCACCTTCTGTGGCAACCACCCGGGTGATTGCCGAAGCTCAAAGGCTGGCTTCAGGTGGCTGCGACGCGGAGTGCGCTTGGTTCAGGCCAGGGCTTTGGCTTTGAGTCCGTCGTATTCGGTTTGGGTGATGGCGCCGTTGTCGAGGAGGGCTTTGGCGGAGGCGACCTGTTGAGTGGGGTTGGGTTGGTTGGCAACGGTTTGGATGTAGTGGTCTGTGTCGGCTTCGGCTTGCTGGGCTGCCTCGGTTTGGCGTTGGTTCATTCCGTGTCCTCGGGCGATGAGGTAGATCAGGGCGCTGAGGAAGGGGGCGATGATGAGGGCGATGGTCCAGAGTGCTTTGGACCAGCCGCTGAGGTGGGGGTCACGGTAGATGTCGGCGATGATTTGGAACATGACCATCAGGTAGGCGATGAAGAGGTAGCTGCATAGCAGGAGCCAGAAGAAGTCCCAGAAGTTCATTGGTAGTGCCTTTCCGTGTGTGGTGCGCCGGGCGGGGCGTTGGGTCACTGTGGTTGTGACGTTAGGGCCGGGTTGGTGTGTCGCTGATCGCCTGCTGCGGGTGAGTGATGGTGTGGGATGGGTGGTTCTGTGGCGCGACGACGGGGCGCCTTTGGGCTGGTGGGGGTCGGCGTACCGGGCGGGGCAGTGGTCTGGGTGGTTGCGTCTTCACCCACTTCGGGTGAGGCGTCGTCGCTGCTCGGGCTGACACGATGATGGGCAAAACCGGCTGTGCGGAGCGTTGGCCAGTCGCTCGTGACCTTGGACAAGGAGGTTTCCATGGATGAAGTCGATCCCATGGAGGATGTTGATGATGTCGATGAGCTCAGCGATATCGATGAGCTAGGGCCTGTCGACTGGATCGTCATCGAATTTCCCGGTAGCAGGTTCAACGGGCAGATTGCGCCGGCACTAGACGACCTGGTCGAGCGGGGTCTCGTCCGGGTGCTTGATCTGCTGGTGCTGAAGAAGGACTCCGATGGGTTCCTCGAGGCCTTCGAGCTGGCGGATCTGGATGACTCCGAGCTGGGGGAGCTGCGATCGTATGAGGCTGAGCTCGCGATGCTGCTGAGCGAGGAGGATGTGATCGCGATTGCTGCGGCGGTCGAGCCCGGAAGCTCGGCTGCGGTATTGGTGTGGGAGAACAGTTGGGCCGCACCGTTTGCGTCCGCGGTGCGCCGGTCGGGTGGTCAGCTGGTCGCCAGTGGCCGGATTCCCGTCCAGGCGCTGCTGGCGGTGATCGAAGCCGACGAGGATGCCGAATCACCATCAGACGACGCCGAATCGCCATTGACCACCAAACCCTCAGGAGCTTGAGATGCCTCTTGCCAGACGACGTATGCGCCGCGCCGGTGTGGTGGGGGCCGCGCCGGTGGCCCGGACCGCCGCTACGGTGGCCACGGTGGCCGTGGTTGCCCACGGCGTCAACCGCAGAAGCGACCGCCGCGAGGACCGCCGCGACGACCGGCGTGACCGCAGACGAGATTGACTCCGGCCGTGCCCTTGCACAGGTCACGACGTGCCGCTGGTCGACGTGCGAAACACCCGGCATCGAGTCTCGCTGAGCTTTGGACAACGATCGACGGCGTCGACGTCTTCTATCGTGAGTCTCCTGATCCGCCGGACGCTGCGGTAATGATGCATGTGCACGGATTTGGCCTCTCGGGCCGATACTTGCTTCCAACAGCAGATCGACTGGGCGGCGCGTTCCATACCTTCGTCCCGGACTTACCGGGGTTTGGGCGTAGTGGAAGGTCGGTCGACCCGCTTGACGTGCCCGACCTTGCGCATGCGGCAGCCAGATTCCTCGACGACCGTCAGGTCGAGTCAGTAACACTGGTCGGCAACTCTATGGGCTGCCCGGTTATCTGTGAGTTCGCATACCTGTATCCGGAACGCCTTAAGCGGGCCGTGCTCGTTTCCCCAGCTGGTGGCCTGAACAACCAGCCTCTGCACCGCGCGATCCGGCAGATTGGGCGCGACGGGCTTCGTGAGCCGACCCGGCTGATGCCAGTGGCTGTGCCGGACTACCTGCGGTTCGGCGTTCCAAGCACGTTCAAGATGTTCCGTGCGCTCACCCACTATCCGTCGCTCGAGCGATTGCTGGCCCTGCAAATTCCGACCCTCGTCGTGATCGGCGACCGGGATCCACTGATGCCCAGCCCTGCCCGGATCCGGGAGGTTGCCGGCCGCACCGACAACCATGTCCTGTTGGTGGTGCTGGAGGGTGCGGCGCACGCGATCAACTTCAGCCACCCGGGCGAACTGGCCCACATTATTAAGCTGTTCATGGCGGACAAGCCCATCGTCGACGACCCGGACGCGCCCGGCCATGCCCGGGCGTACGAGATCCACCGCGGTACGTACCATCCGGACGCAACGGTCGCTTAGCGTATCGAACAACCGGAGACCAAACGCTTAGATGCCAACGGCACCCGCCTACGGTTGGCATCAAAGCGTCGTCCTTGGTATCGGAGCGCCTCCCATACTCAGGCCAGCGCTTTCGCCTTCAGCTCCTCGTACTCGATCTGAGTAATAGAGCCGTCATCAAGCAGTGCCTTGGCTGAGGGCACCTGGTCGGTGGGGCTTCGCTGGGCCGCCACCGACTGGATGTACTATTCCGTCTCGGCTTGAGCCTGTCGCATAGCCTCAGCCTGTCGGCTGGCCATTCCCCCCGCCTCGCGCAATGAGGTAGACCAGCGCGCCTAGGAACGGCGCAATGAGAAGGAAGACTAGCCAGAGCTCCTTCGACCAGCCGCCGAGTTGACGATCAACATGAATAGCGGGCAGAGATCCGTACCGCAATCCCAACACTAGGTAGAGGTCGCCCCGCACGGATCACCCGCGGCGGGTGATCCGGGAGTGCGATCGTTGCCGGTGTCGATGGTTCAGCGGAGAAGGTCAACTGGCTATCTGTTGTACTGGGCCACAGGCGGCGTCTTACTGACGCGCCATTGCGACTTTCATGTCTGTCTCGCTGTCGACGATGAGGTCGCCGGAGAGGTCGATCGTCACGCGCCTAAGCGTGCCGGAGAAAGGAAAGGCATCGCGGTAGGCATCGGGTACAACGCGGCTGCCGCCGTCGTATCCGCAGGTGAGGCCCTCGGTGCTGAAGATATTTGGCACAGTGTGCGGCATCTGGATACCGCCGACGAGCTCCTTGTTGATGTACAGCTGACCACGAGCGGGTGCACCCTTTCCGGCGGCGAAATCGGCCTTTCCAGTGGGTTCTAGTTCATAGCGGAGCGATACTTCGCCGACCGGCACCTCCGTGTTAGAGACGACAGTGAAGAAGTCGCGACCCAGGAAGTTGTAGACGAAGTGCAGCCTGCGGTCCTTCACGAAGAACGAGTAACCTCCTACCCGGCCTCCGTGTGCAATCAGGACGCCCTCGGCGCCGGAATTAGGGATCTCCGCGTCGGCGGTGATGCTGAATGCTCGGTTGTAGACCTTGGGTGCGGCGGAGAACGGCACCGGTGAACCACCGGGGTAGTAGACGAAGCTTTCCCGCGGCTTCGCGATCGTGGGGCGCTCGACGTTCAGCCGCTCGAACATCGAACTGTCAATGGGCATCACGTTGTACTTGCCCGCCTCGGTCCACCAGCGACCGACCATCTCAATCACCTTGTCGCGGTGCTCAGCCGCCACGTTCTTGGTCTCGGCGTAGTCGGTGGTGAGGTCGTACAGCTCCCAGTCGTTGGCCTCGATCTCGGACAGTAGTTCGGGCGTGATCGGGCTTCCATAGCGGCGTCCCTTCTGCGCGGCCTCGGTGAAGCTTGGACCAGGCCAGGGACACACCGCGCGCCAACCATCGTGATAAATGGCCCGGTGCCCGAACATCTCGTAGTACTGAGTGTGGTGCGTAGACGCGGCGTCGGCGTCGTCGAAGGTGTGAGCAAAACTCACGCCCTCGATCGGTGCTTGTGTCACGCCGCGGATCTGCTGCGGCGGCTTGATCCCGAGTACGTCGAGAACGGTGGGTACCAGGTCGATGATGTGCCCGTACTGGGTCCTGACCTCACCCCGGGCGGTGATCCCTCTCGGCCAGGAAACGATGCACGGATCGGAGGTGCCGCCGCGATACGTCTCCCGCTTCCAGCGACGGAACGGCGTGTTGCCCGCGTTGGTCCAGCCCCAAGCGTAATGGTTGAAAACGTTAGGGCCGCCCAGCTCGTCGATCCGCTCGAGGTTGTCATCAATTGATTCCGGCAGATTGTTGAAGAACATCATCTCATTGAGCGACCCGACCGGTCCGCCTTCAGAACTTGCGCCGTTGTCGGAGATGAGGAGGAACAAGGTGTTGTCCAGCTCTCCAATCTCCTCCAAGAAGTCGACCACCCGGCCGAAGTGGTGATCGGTGTAGCTGACGAACCCGGCGTAGACCTCCATCATCCGCGCATACACCCGTCTGGCAGGCTCGGGAAGCGTCTCCCACTCCGGAACGTCGGGGTCGTGCGCGGACAGCTCGGTTCCGGCCGGGATGATGCCCATCTCAAGCTGGCGTTGGTGGACCACTTTGCGGTACTCATCCCAGCCGGCGTCGAACTTGCCCTTGTACATGTCTGCCCAATCCTTGGGGACGTGGTGCGGTGCGTGGCCGGCGCCCGTGCAGTAGTGCAGGTAGAACCGCTTATCCGGTGCGTTGACATGCGCATCCTGGATGAACTCGATCGCCTTGTCGGCGAGGTCGCTGCTCAGGTGGTAGCCATCCTCCGGCTGCGCGGGCTGCTCGACCGAGTGGTTGTCGTAGACAAGCTCGGGATACCACTGGTTCGTGTCACCACCCAGGAAGCCGTAGAACCGCTCGAATCCCCGCCCGAGCGGCCAACGGTCGTACGGCCCGGCCGGTGTCTCATGCTCCGGTGGCGACAGGTGCCACTTGCCGACCAGGAAGGTGTTGTAGCCGTGCGGAACCAGCATCTCGCTCAGCATTCCCTTGTCGAACGGCACGATCGCGTTGTAGCCCGGGTAACCAGTCGAGAGCTCAGAGATCACGCCCAACCCGAGCGAGTGATGGTTCCGCCCAGTCAACAAGGCACCGCGCGAGGGCGAGCAGAGCGCAGTCGTGTGCATGTTGGTGTAGCGCAGACCGTTCTCAGCGAACCTGTCCAGCACAGGTGTCTCGACGAGACCTCCGAAACTGGACAACTGTCCGAAGCCCACATCATCGAGCACGAAGATCAAGACATTGGGTGCCTGCTCGGGCGCCCGCGGAGGCGTCGGCCAGGCCGGGCTCGACTCGGCCGTGGTACGCCCGATCACACCCGGAAACGGCTCCCCCTCGTTGTAGGTGACCACGTTGCTCATCTGCTGCACTCCTCTTCAGTCCGGCGATCATGATGTGCTCAACCATCTCCACAGACCGCCTGCGACGTCCTCACCCAGAGGGGGTGAGGACACCGCTGTTCGGGTGCGGTGTTGCGGTTGGGGGTCCGGCGAACAAGGAGGACGCGGATGACCGAGGAACTCCCGAGCTGGCGTGAGGGGTCGACATAACAGGCCATCATTGACTTCGTGGCGCGCACGTGTGGTACGGACGGGTCCCAGTGGGGAGCACGGCGGCACTATCACCCACAAGCCCGAGGCCGACTACCTCGACGACGGCCCCGAGAAGCCGATCCGAATCTGGAGCCCGGCAGAGGCTCGCGACGCGGTGGCCGCTCTCGTGATCTCCGCGGCTGCAGGCATGCCGTCCTTGCCGGGACCTCTTTTGCCGTGCTTGCGCTTAGCCTTTTGTTCCTGCGATGGAGATCTCCTTGGCCGCGCGGACGGCATCTCGGATTGCTTCCTCCGACATCTGGGAGTACCAGACGCCGAGGGTACGCATTCCCGCAGATTCCAGCATGGCCGCGTGGCCGGACTTGGCGGCGGCCAGCTTTACTACTGCCGCCCGTAACAACGGCTTCACGCCCTCGGACGGGAAGGCCGCGACGTCGCCATTCCGCCTGCGACGACAGCGGCGCGTCCTTGCGGGCATCCTCACGCGCGTAGAAAGTCTCCTCGATGGAAGGATGCGCCGACACAGTATCGGTGATCATCTATTGCTTCCTCACTCTGGTGGGCCGCTGGGCGGACCGACATTGCGGATAGGTGCGGTGAACAGAATCACCAGGCTCACCAACAGCACCCAGGCGGGGAACAGGAGCTGAGTCCACTTATGCTCGCCTGCCGCCACCATGAGCACCAGGGCCACCAGATAGCCGATGTAGCAGACCCAGCGCGGCAGCGCCGAGGTCCTCAAGCCGACGGTGCCGACCGACAGGGTGAAGACTGCAGCCATCCGCATGGCGTAGACCGAGATGAGCGTCTGGGTCGTGCTATTGCCGTACGCGAAGACGTCTGTGTTGATGGCCGGGCTGGCCAACATCTCCACCAGGCTGGCCGCGGTGACGGCGCCGGTGAACAACATGGCAAGAAAGAGCAGCCCGCTCCCGAGAAAAACGGTCGAGAACAGCCGATCCTCGACTTCGCCGAGCTGATCGCGCACTACGCCGATGAACCATAGGAAAGCGATGCCGGCAAAAGGCACCAAGTGGAGACTGAGCCCGATGAGAGTGCGCCTGTCCGCATCGGCCCGAAGAGTAAGCAGGCTATCCTCGGACAAGGCGATGCGCAGCATCGTCATGGCCAGAAGCAGCAGGACCCCGAAGATGATCCCGGCGATCGCCGCCGAGCGTCTGGTTCGCCAAAAGCGGGCCGTCACAGCGGGCGCGGCGGTCGTCACATCGCTCAACCTCCTGAAATGGCCGTGGTCAAGCCCATGGACGACCTGTGTGGGGTGCCAGCTGCGGCCCGATCATGCGTAGAGAATCTTGCCCTTTTGGCCTTGGAACTCCGCGTCGGTCAGCACTCCGGCGTCGTGGAGTTCGCCGAGCTGGCGGAGCTGAGCGAACTTGTCGTCCATACCTCCCGAGGGCGCCTCAGCCGCAGCCGGAGCAGGCTCGTCCGCAACCGGCTCGGGTGCGGCCGCTTCCTCGGCGGCTGCTTCGTTCTCCTGGCTGGCCCACCGCCCCTGCTGGCGACGACGGACGCGGCCCGACACCGCGGTGGCGGTTCCCGCAACGACGGCGGTGCGGGCTACGCCCCGAATGAGACCTGGCATGAAAGTAAACCTCTCGGTAGTTGGAGTGCACGGTCGCCTCAGACCGCCGCGGCGGCTTCGGCTTCGGCTTCGTCGAGGGCGGCGAGGATTGCCTGGACCGGGATACGGCCACTTGCCACGAGTTGCGCACCGTCTCGGCGGAGCGCTGCAGCGAAGGGTGCGGCCCAAGCGTTCTCGTAGACCAGAACTCCGGCCGAATTCCCGGGCTCGATGACCGATGTTGCCTCGGCGAGGTCGTCATCGCCCAGTAGACCGGAGGAGGCGCCTTCGAAAATTGCCAGATCGAGCTCCCCGTCCTTATCGAAGTCGGAGATCTCGACCGCGTTCACCGAGCCGTCGAGCTCACGGGTGACGAAGACCAAATCTAGGATCCGGATAGTTCCTGATTCGACCAGTTCTACGAGCAGCGGAAGCCCCTCGCCGGTCATCTTGCTGCCCGGAAACTCGACCACCAGGTAGTCGATGGGACCGATGTCCTCCAAGTCATTTGCGCTCGTCATGGCCCCACTCTGCGGCCTCGGCCGTTCCTGGCGTCTCACCCGCTCCGGGTGAGCGAACCGCAAAGTCGGCCGCCGGTCGACTTGGTTCAGTCACCTTCGGCGAAGCAGATCTCACCCGGGTGAGATCACCCGTTGGATGAGGCGGGGCCGTTCGTTTGTCGCTCGTAATGGTGACGTTGGGACAAGTAGATGACATCTGGGGGGCCCATGACCAACACGCTGCCGTACTCGATCGACGTGGGCCCAGAGGGTCCGGCGTATCTAGGGCTGCCAAAGCTTGGCCCCCTGATTATCGCCAGGCGCAGGCTCGGTGAGCGACTGAACGCCGCGAGCGAGGGCCTGCTTACGGTGGTCGAGTCCCCATCCGGTGCCGGCAAGACTTTGGGGGTCGCCGACTGGGCCGCCAGATCACTTTTAGCATCCAAGGTCCTTTGGCTCAACGCCGGCACGTACAGCGAAGATGTCCGACTCTTCTGGTGCGGGCTGCGGACAGGCTTGCTCCATCTCGGGGCCGGCCCGTTACCGCAGGTGCCACCGCCGCACAATGTGAAAGCACGATGGACCGACTGGTTGACAAGTTTCGCCGGAGCGCTGAGTGCTGGCGGTGGCACGTGGACTGTGGTGCTCGACGACTACCCGACTGGAGCCTGCCGTTCGCTGGGACGGCAAATTGCAGTGATATTGGCTGGCAGTGCCCGCGCTGTGCGGCTGGTGGTGATCTGTAGAAGCTCGCCGGCACTCGACGTGCACGGCCTGCGGCTGGCGGGCGAGTACTCCCACATCGGCCTGGACAGCCTCTCCATGAACGAGCAGGAGATCGGCCAGATGCTTACCCTAGCCGGGGTGACACCGGAACCGCACACGGTGTCGTCGGTGTATGGGCGAACGTACGGGTGGGCACGCGGTGTCGGTATCGCGGCCGAAGCCCTAGACACGTCGTCACCGCCCGACGTTATGGACCAGGTGGACCTCGCGCTCGACGATGTGGTGGAACGAGAAGTGTTGACGCAGTTTCCGGCCGCAGGCCGGGAGCTCATCCTGCGCACCAGCGTGGCAGCTGAAATCTCCGCTGGGGTTGCCTGCGCGATCATGGGTGCGGACCCCCGGCTGTCGCCTGGTCTCCTGGAGAGCCGAGACGGCTTCGTCGATATTCGACCGGATGGCTCATTTCGGTGTCATCCGCTGCTTCGGCGTACCGCACTACGGCGTTTGGAGCAGGACTGGCCCGCACTAGCGCGTGAGGCACGCCGAGCTGCCGCCGCCTGGTACGTCGACAGCGGGGACACGGCGGCAGGGTTACAGCTCGCCGCCGAGGCGGGAGATTGGAACTGGATAGCGACGGCGCTTGTGCGGTCGATGGCGGTGCCGAGCATCGTGCTCGGCGCGGCCGACGGGGCTACCGCCCGTTCGGTGGAGAGAAGCGACGCGGGCACCGCTGAGCCGCTGATTCTGGCCGCTGCGGCGGTGGCTCGGGGCGATGTGCCGGCGGCCGATGTTGCGTTGGCCCGCGGACGCGCGGGCATAGCCAGGATGGGGGAGCCGGAGCTCGCCCACCGCTTGAGCCAGGCTGTGATCGAGATGGCGATCTCGCGGCAGCGTTGTGACCATGAGGCTGGCCTGCGCGCCGTAGCGGAGTGCCGACAGAAGGTCGCGGAACTTGGCCCACGCGAGCAGCGTGCCGCACCGGAGCTCTCGGCGCTCCTGAATGCGTATGAAGGTGCCTTCCTCTTGTCAGCCGGCCACCTGGATCGGGCGGTCGCCGTTCTTGAGCCGACCGCTTATGTGACGGTCGGAACGGACGCCGAACACGTCGCCGCCGCTCAGTGTGCCGGGCTGCTGGGTTTGCTCGAGGCCTTGCGCGGAGACCTGGCCGCGGCGGCGCGCCACGCGGCCGAGGTTTTGGTGAAACGTCCGGCGGACGGTGTGGAAGTCGGCGTCGGCTACGCCCAGCTCGCCGCGGCATGGATCCATCTGGAACGGGGAGAGCTGGAACAGGCCGGTCAGCGGCTACATCACGCGATCCGGCTCGGCGAAGGTGTCCGTGAACCATGGCTGGCGGCAGCACGACGCCTTGCTGAGGCCCGCCTCGCCACCGCCGTCGGCGAGCCCGAGGTTGCACTGCGGGTGCTCGCCGTCACCGGAGGGACCACTCCTGTGGCTCGGCCCGGCTGGCTTGCCGATCGAATTAGCGTAGCGATGGCCGAAGCACACCTGGCCGCAGGTGACCCACAGCAGGTATTGGCGACCTTGACGCCCGAGCCGAGGCACACCATGGTCGAGGGTCGGGTGCTCGCGGCGGCGGCTCGTCGAGCCATCGGCGACAAGCGCGGGGCGCGGGCGCTCCTGACCTCCGTGGAGGGCAAGGTGGCCGAGGCGCCGCTGCCGACAGCGGTCCAGGCCTGGATTCTGGAAGCTCAGCTGGCGGGGGAGGCCGGGGATGCTCGGCGGGCCCGAGCCCTGGTCGACCGTGCGCTGCGAGCAGCGAGTCGTGAGGAGCTCCGGCTGACACTATTCGCGGTGACGCCGTGGGTGCTGGCTTTTGTCGACCAGGAGCCTGACCTGTCGCGTTGCCATCGCAGCTTTATAGCCTCACTCATCATCAAGACCCCCAGGCGCCGAAACTTCGAGCCGTCACCGCAGCCGGATACGCTACTCGAACCGCTGACCGAGCGTGAGCTCCAGGTCTTGGAACGGCTGGCCCAGTTGCGCACCACTGAGGAGATCGCCATCGATCTGTTCGTGTCGGCAAACACAGTGAAAACGCACATCAAGAGCCTTTTCCTCAAACTTGCGGTGAACCGCCGAGCCGATGCTGTTCGTCGCGGTCGCGGGCTTGCGCTGTGCTAGCCGGGCGTGCGCCTTGACCCACTCTCGCGTCGCGCGGTTGTCACCCGTACAGCGGCGGCGGTTGGTGGCCCTCGCCTTGCTGCGTACCCTGCTCATGGCGGGGGCGCTGGTGGCGATCTACTTCATCCTCCCGCTGGAAAGACTGAGCGGACCGATGACCGTGGTCACATTTGTGGTTGGGTTGCTCGTGGTCCCCGCGCTACTCGCTTTCGAGATCCGAGCGACCACTCGCGCACAGCACCCAGGCTTGCGGGCGGTGGAGTCGCTCGGGACCTCGGCTCCGCTTCTGCTTTTGATCTTCGCGGTTGCTCATTTTCTGATCGATCTCAGGTCCCAGGGCAGCTATTCGGAGCCGATGTCGCGCCTCGACGCGCTATATCTGTCGGTCACCATGTTCACCACCGTGGGGTTTGGCGACATTACCCCCGTCAGCGAGCCTGCTCGAGTGATCACCATGCTGCAGATGCTGGCCAATCTGGTCTTCCTCGGAGTGGTCGCGCGCGTGTTGTTCGGCGCTGCACTGGGTGACCGGCGCTCGGAGTAGGTGCGCTTCAGCGGACTAAGAGTGGTCGTCGTGGGACAGCACAACCCACTCGGCCATGGCATGCAGGCGGATCACCTGCCCCGGGTGAACTCCAGGCCAACAAAAGTGAGCAGAGTCGAGGACATGGTGGACCTGTCGCACGCTATGAACTCGCCGACCTATGAGGTCCGACTCCACGGGGACATTCCATCAGCCATCCGGGAACAGTTCCGCGGGATGACCATCCACCGCAGCCCAGCGACCACCATTCTCTACCGCGAGGTGACCGACGCGGCCGAGCTCGACGTGCTGCTGGAGAAACTGCAGGCGATCGGGCTGGAACTCTGGGAGATCCGTGAGTCACCATCCCGACGACGCCCGGCTCACGGACGTCGCTGTGAACGGCTGACCACGACGATCTCGGCAGGGCAGGAACTCAGCCGATTCCCCGACCGGTACATCCCGGTGGTTTGGTCTTACGAGGTTCTCGTCGAAGGGCGGCTAGGAAGTGCACTGCTGCGCTACCTGCGCTGGTCGATCCGGGTCCAGCCGGAGCAGAGCGTCGTTCGAATCCGGACGAGCCCCGGCGACCTACACCACTTCCTGGCTTCCTGCACCGACTGCGGTCTTACTCTCGAATGGGTCATCCGGCTCAACCCGGTCGCGCGGCAGGCGGAGGCGTCACTTGGTGGGCCGTAGAGGGCCGGGGATGCTGAATTCCGTTCTTCCAGGTGCTCAGGCACGTCTTTGGACCCGATCATGGCTGCGTTCCTCAACATGCTCCGCCGGCGGCCAGACGGATGGCGACCGTCGCTTCTCTCCGTCCGGCTGAGATCGGAAGGCAGTCACGGTGGCGGGGTTGGCGTGTGGCTGGTTGCGTCTTCACCCAGCTCGGGTGAGGCGTCGTGGCGAGCGGTGAGTCACGAAACGGCAGCCTGGATCCGATCCATCTGACCAGCGTCACCCGGTACGGGTGACGCCCGATGTGCGCGGTGAGCGCAAGGTGCTACATGAGGATCACAAATAACCACGCTCGGAGCCGCAAAACGCCCATGGATCGCTCCGCTGAACCACCACCCGACTTGGGAGACAGAGATGTTCGGAATGAAACGAGATCGGAATGTTGAGGGCTACGTACGAGATCCGGATCGAGGGTGAGGTGCGGCCCGATGTGCTTGCTGAGATCGAGGGCGTCACCCTGGTAGCAAGGTCACTGCAGACCACTCTTCGGGCCGATCTGCCCGATCTGGCCGCGCTGTACGGTCTGCTCAACGCGTTGCGCCGAGATGGCCTCATCCTGCTGGACGTGCGGCGTGATCCGGTCGACCAGAAGGATGCTGACTGATACTCACTATCCATCCCGCCGCAGTGGAGTCACCCAAAGTGGATGACCTGGCACGCGGTATCTCGTTTTTTTCACACAGCCGTATCTCGTTTTTTACAAGGGAGGAAACGATGGCCGCGACGGTCGGGGAGCCGGTAGGCGCGTGGACGGGGCCAGGTCAGAGGCCCGCCGACGTCTTTGTGGCGTTCGGGATTACCGCCGACCCGGCGAAGGTGATAACGTTCCGCTCGCTCTACTGGCTTGAGCAGCGAAGTTTGCTGCAATGCCAGATCGTCGGAGTGGCAGTGGATAAGTGGACCGTGGACCAGCTCGTGCGAGGTGCCCGCGAGTCGATCGAATCCAGCGGGGAGCCACTCGACCCCATGGTCTTTGCCCGTTTCGCGGGGCGACTGTGCTACGTGCAGGGCGACCTCGGCGATGCAGGGACATACGATCGAGTCGCAGAAGCCATCATGGGCGCTGACAGTCCGGTGTTCTACCTCGAGATCCCACCTCTGCTCCTCAGCACCGTCGTCAAGGGCCTGGTCGGCGCCGGACTGACACAGACGGGGCGCATCGTAGTGGAGAAGCCGTTCGGAACTGACCGAAGCTTCGCCCGGGCCCTCGCCCAGGAGCTGAACCAGTATGTCGACGAGTCTCAGCTTTACCGGATCGACCACTATCGGGGACAGATTGGCCTGGAGGAAATCCTCTACGGTCGAGGAGGCTTGACTGATCATGCGGCCGTTGAGGTCTCGAGTGTACGAGCAGGGTCGCCCCGCTTCACCCGGTTAGGGTGAAGCGGTGCCCTCGCTGGAGCCTCAAGAACCGAGGCGGCTTCAACGTCGTCAACGCAACCTCCAGAAAGGGTCCCCTGTGATGGCTGGCTCGAGCAGTGGCTCGACCGCTGCGCTACCTGGAGTACCCCAACCGGCGGATGCAGCCGGCGGTCCAGCTGCGCGCGGTGGCGGCCCGCGGGGGTGGAGATCACCGGCGCCGACCCTTCGTCATCACGAACGTGCTGCCCTCCCGGTACCCGCCGGACATGGTGGCTGGCGGGCACCCTGGATCCCGGCATAAGCGCACCGACGACTTCGTTGATCATTGATCATCTACTTCCACCGACCGCGAGTTCACCCGTCAGGGGTGAGTCACCTGGACGCGTGTGATGGGACCGTGAGTAGTGGTGCTGGTGGCCCATTCCGGCCCATCACAGAGCATCTCTACAAAGAAAAGAGGCGGAGGATGACCCAGTCACCGACCACGACCACCGACGACGACACGATCATGCTGGAGGAGATGTTCGTGCAGACCGCGCGAAACGTGACCAGCGATGAGACGACGCTGACCCTGCGGGACATGTCGCCGTCCACGTTGTACTTCTCCGATCGTCCGGAGCGAGTTGTCGGGCACATGACCACCGAGCAGTTCGTCGCACAGTGGACCGATGGCCCGAACAGCTTCTTCGAGGACCCACCGAACGCGGTCTTGTCCTATGTCGGTGCAGGCGAGGACATGCCCTCTGACGCCGTGGTGGTACTACGCGATCCGGTACGGTCGGGGACCGAGCTCACCTACTCCATTGAGGTGCTTGAGGGTGCCGTGCCGGCTGAGTCCGGGCCGGCCACACTGTTCATCGATCCGCTTGGCCGCCCGCTGAGCCCAGTGTCCCTGGCCGGGATGAATCGCCGCAACCGGCGCCGCGACCGGCGCCGCTAGAGCCGGACCAGGGTCGTCGTGCCTGGGACCTCGAGTGGTGCCAGGCACGATGTCCGTCAGCCGCGGCTGATGCAGCGGAAGCCGAGATGAGAGGTCGAGGTGTCGACGGGTTGTGGCATGCGTGCTGCGGGCCGATAGCGCCGGCAGTAGTTCGGTGAGCAGAGGTGTGAGCCGCCCTTCATGACTCGGCGTGGGATCGGGATGTCCGGCATCGACGGGTCGATGCTCGCTGCCCGGAGCCCACCTCGAGGGTTCTCTGATGCGCAGCAACTGTGCGCGTTCTGTGTGTGTGCTTGGTACCAGTCCGTCGTCCATTCCCATACATTGCCGGTCATGTCGACGAGACCGTAGCCATTGGGCGGGTAGCAGCCGACCGGCGCGGTCCCTCGGTGTCCGTCCTCGCCGGTGTTCTTCATGGGGAACTGGCCCTGCCAGGTGTTGGCCATCCAGCGGCCGTCGGGTGTGAGATCCTGGCCCCACTCATAGGTGGCACCGTCCAACCCACCCCGGGCTGCGAACTCCCATTCAGCTTCGGTGGGCAGGTCCTTGCCCACCCACTCCGCGTAGGTCTCGATGTCCTCCCAGGCAACGTGGACGACGGGATGACGGGGTTGTCGTTTCACCGAGCTCCCAGGACCCCGCGGATGGAGCCAGTCGGCTCCGCGTACATAGATCCACCACTCATAGGGATTGTCGAGAGCGACGGGTCGCTGCGGTTGCTGGAAAACGGTGGAGGCCGGGGCCAACATCTCCGCCTTGGCGCCGGGATAGTCGGCCGCATTCAGGTCGCGTTCGGCCACAGTGACATATCCGGTCTTCTTGACGAAAAGGGCGAACTCCTGGTTCGTCACGGTGTGCCGGTCCATCCAGAAGCCTGCAACGGTGACCCGGTGTGCGGGTGCCTCCTCCGGATAGTGGTTGTCCGACCCCATCAGGAATGTCCCACCGGGAATCCACACCATTCCCGGTCCTGGTGCAGTTCGACGGTCAGAGTAGGCAGGAGATTCAGTCGCGGCCGCGGCCGCGGGTGCGTCCGGCGCGGACTGTGCATCCATGCCTACCTCTGCCAAGCCCACTAGTTTCCCTGACGCTGTGCCGCCGCGTTCATCACTGTCCGCAGCATGGCCTGTGGGTTGAAGTCAGGCGGTGCCTGCCTAGGCGGGAAGTCCACGAACGTGTTCGCGTGCTTCAGCACGATCGCGGCAGCGGGCAGCACCGTCCAGAGCTTCTCGCCGGCGTACACCGGGTAGGACGGCGCGTCCATGTGCTTCTCAAGTGGATCCACCCGCAGATTCACGGGACGCGGCACCGTTGGCCGAAGCATCGCACCAGCGAACCAGTCATCCTTGATCAAGAAGTGAACCTTCCAGTTGTTGTACCGGATGGCGAACAGGTCGTGCTCGCCATAATAGAAGAACTCGTGCCGCGGCGACTCCTCGGTTTCCCCGGTCAGGTAGGGCAGCTGGTTGTATCCGTCGAGGTGGACGCGGAACTCCCTGTCACCGGATCCGTAGCCTTCCAGCAGCTGCTCGGTGATGTCCGAAACCCCGGCGGCGGCCATCATGGTCGGGACGATGTCCTCTAGGGACATGATGCCGTTCAGCACTTGGCCGACAGGGATTCTGTCGGGCCAGCGGACCAGTAGGGGGGCGCGGAAGCCACCCTCCCAACCCAGGCCCTTCTCCCCTCGGAACTGGGTCGTTCCGCCGTCGGGCCAGGTGAACTCCTCCGCACCGTTGTCAGTCGCGAAGACCACAACAGTGTTGTCGGCGATACCCAGGTCGTCCAGCTTGTCCAGCAGTTCGCCGACGACCCAGTCGAGTTCCTGCATCCCATCGGCGTATAGGCCGAGTCCCGTCTTGTCTCTCCACCGTTCTGAAAGGCGGGTCCAGACGTGCATGCGAGTCGTGTTATGCCAGAGCAGGAACGGCCTCTCCGCCTCGTGGGCGCGGTCGATGAAGTCGAGGGACCGCTCTAGCAGGTCGTTCTCGACAGTCTCCATGCGCTTACGCGTCAACGGACCCGTGTCGATGATTGACTGTTTGCCGACCCGCCCGAAACGTGGATCCTCTGTCGGGTCGTCAACATCGGTTGCCTTGCACTCGAGGACTCCTCGCGGGACAAAGAACTGCTGAAAGAGCGGCAGGTCCCTCGGGTAGTCGGGCTGCTCAGGCTCTTCTTCGGCGTTCAGGTGGTACAGGTTTCCGTAGAATTCGTCGAAGCCGTGCACGGTGGGAAGGAACTTGTTCCGGTCGCCGAGGTGGTTCTTGCCATGCTGGGCGCTCATGTAGCCCTCGGGCTTCAGCAGGTCCGCTAGGGTCGGGTCCTCCGGCTGCAGTCCCTGTTCCGCGCCTGGCAGTCCGACGGTTGTCAGACCAGTCCGTATCGGGATCTGTCCGGTGATGAATGCGGCGCGCCCCGCCGTGCAGCTCGCCTGCGCATAGCCGTCCGTCATCAGAGCACCCTCGGACGCGATCCGATCAATGTTTGGCGTGCGAGTACCCATAACTCCCCGGTGATATGCGCTTACGTCAAACGAGCCGATGTCGTCGGCCAAGATCAGAAGGATGTTCGGCTTGTCGGTCGGCATTGCTGCTCCTCTCGAAGGACCGGCGCCAGTCACCACCCACCCAGTTGCGGTTCGGGGCGGCGAAGCGGCTGGTGGCACGGTCATCACCGTGCGTAGGTCCGATCGTTGACCGCCTTCGAGGCAACTGCATCACCCTTAGCGGGTGAGGGACAGCCCAGTTCACGCTAGTCGGCGTCTGTCCTGCCGTCGCCCAAGGGGCCAGGCCCAACAGCGATGCGGCGAGAATGCGGAAACCTGTACGCACGGCTAACTCAAGATGTTGTGCTGCGGGCCGCTCGCGCACACGCAAGGTCAGCGCTTTCAGATCTGGTTTCGTCCCTGGCCGACATCGCATTGGGGTGGTTTGCGGGGCGATGTGATCGCTGGAGTGACGGTCGCTGCCTTGATCGTGCCGAAGGCCCTGGGTATGCCGGCATCGCCGGGATACCCCTTCAGAACGGCTATACGCGGCTGCCGTGGGCGGCCGGCGATGCGCGCGCTTTCGCGGCCAAGCACCGTTGTCAGATCGACATCGACCAGGAGTCGCTGGCCCGGGGATAGCGAACCCAGGGGCCGGCCTGGTCCACGGCATGCCGATGTCGACCAGCCTGTCGGCAAGGTCGCTTAGCGACAATCCGGTGCACGAACTGGGCCGCAGTCCTCCAGTGATACGGAACCGACCGTACGACGACTCGTGAAAGGTCATGACTGCGAAGCCCTGTGTCGGATGAACGACGTCCAGCTCTTGTCGTGGAGGGTCATGAAAACTCCGCTAGCCGTTCGGCGGCGATGATCCTGCCGGCGGCTTCGATGAGTGCGAGGTGGGAGAAGGCCTGTGGGAAGTTGCCGAGGTGGCGGCCGGTGTCGACGTCAAACTCTTCGGCGAAGAGTCCGAGGGGTGAGGCGACTCGGAGGAGGCGTTCCATCAGGTCACGGGCGCGCTGGTCCTCGCCGATGATCGCCAGTGCGGACACCAGCCAGAACGAGCAGATGAGGAAGGTCCCCTCCTTGCCGGAAAGGCCGTCGTCGGTCTCGCCGGTGCGGTAGCGCAGAACGAAGCCGTGTTCGGTCAGTTCCTCAGCAATGGCAAGCACGCTTGCCCGGAGCCGCTGGTCATCGTGAGGCAGAAATCCGAAAATGGCTGCCAACAGCGTGGAGGCGTCCAGGGCATCCGTGTCATAGTGCTGGCGCAGGACGCCCCGGTCGTCGACGCCATGGGCAAGGATGTCGGCTTTGATCTCCTCAGCCGTGTCCGCCCAAGTCGCAGCTAGGACTTTGTCGCCGCGGATCTCGGCCAGCCTGGATGCTCGATCGAGCGCAACCCAGCCCATCAGCTTGGACGACACGTAGTGCTGCGGCTTGCCGCGCGCCTCCCAGATGCCCTGGTCGGGTTCGCGCCAGACCGCGGTGGCGCACTGGGCTTGGGACTGCACGATGGGCCATAGCCGTCGAGGCAGCCGTTCGGCGCGTCGGGTGTGTAGCAGGATGGAGTCGAGTACGGCGCCGAAGACGTCGTTCTGGCGTTGGTCGAACGCTCCGTTGCCGACCCGAACCGGCCGGGCGCCGGCGTAGCCGGAGAGGTCATCGCGGGTGGATTCGGTCAGGTCGCGTCGGCCGTCGATGCCGTACATGATCTGCAAGGCGCCATCCAGGTTGGGTTGGAGGTCGGCGACGAACTGGATGAACTCGTCGGCTTCCCAGTCCAGGTTGAGGTAGTGCAGGGCTTGCAGGGTGAAGGTTGTATCCCGCATCCAGGTGTAGCGGTAGTCCCAGTTCCGTTCGCCCCCCGGTGTCTCCGGCAACGAGGTGGTGAGTGCGGCCACGGTGGCGCCGGTGGGCATGTAGGTGAGGCCCTTGATGGTGAGCGCCGAACGTTGAATCGGGTCGCGCCAGCGGTGGTCAGGCATCCGGGCCCGTCCTAGCCAAGTCTGCCAGAACCGCGCTGTGGCATCGAGGCGCCGGCTGCCGTCGGCGAAGTCGCTGGGGGCGGCCAGCGCCTCGGCCCAGGAGAGTGCGCAGAAGCGCTCATCGCCCGCCGAAAGCACGTGGCGGGCGCGGACCCGGTTGCCTTCGATGCCCAGCGCGAGATCGGTCTGCAGCCTGACCGTCTGACCGGCGCCGCTGGCGTCAGCGGTATGCCGACTACCATCGACCAGCGTCCATTCCGCCGGCGTCCGGCCGTAGTCGAACGCAGGCTCGCAGACCAGCTCCATCTCCACCGTGCCCTCCAAGCATCGGACCGTGCGCACCAGCAGGTGATCGGCGTCATCGTCGGCGGGCGGACGGGTGTGCGGGGTGACTTCGTCCTCGCTGTCCCGCGGACCCATCGTCAACGCATCGCGGACCAGCACCCAGCCGGCCGGCGTCTTCCACGTCGTGGACACCACGTTCGTCCCCGGCTCGTACACCCGCGCCGTCGGGTGGTTGATGCCAAACGGCCCGAACCTGAAGTAGCCGGCCTGACGGTCCAGCAGGGTGCCAAACACGCTGGGCGAGTCGAACCGCGGGATGCAGAGCCAGTCGACCGCTCCGTCGGGCGCAACCAGTGCGCCGGTGTGGCAGTCCGACAGGAACGCATAGTCAGCGATGGGCGGGAACGGGGAAGGTGCCGCAGCGCTCTGCTCAGTCGCCCCCCGCACAGCTGTCGCACTCATGACCTCACTCCTAGTTCCATCGTCATCTCCTTGGCTCGTTGCCGCCGCCATCCCCGGGGACTTGCCGACGGCCCTACCTGGGAGCAAACCACTGGACGCAGCTAGGGTCCTCACCTCCTTGGGGTGATCTCTGGTTACCGGCGGTGCCCGTCGTGCGCGTCAGATCAGTGCGCGCTGGCGCGCGAGTCCCACAGCTTGGGACCGAGAACTTGCGCCGAGCTTGCGGTAGACGGCCTGGGCGTGCGTCTTCACGGTGTTGCGCGACAGGTGTAGCTCGGATGCGATCTCGCTCAGGTTCATCGAACCTTGGAGCAGGCCCAGGATGTCGAGTTCGCGACCGGTCAACGCTTGGACTCCAGGCTCTCGGGAGCGACGATGTCGCAGGGCGGCCCGGGCCGCCGCGAGTCGAGCGCGCATAGCCTCCATCCCGTCGGGGAACCGAGACATCACCTGTGCGGCCTCATCCAGCAGTTGCTCCGCCCGCGGCAGGTCACCTGCCACGGTCGCTACTCGGCCCATGGCGATGGCATGGTGGATCGTCGGCCACGGGCTCAGGCCTGGGATGGTGCCGCGAAGGATGAAAGCATGCTCCAGCGTGGCCATGGCACCGGTGAGGTTGCCCATTGCGGCTTGAGTTTCGCCCCACACGGTGAAGGCCGGCGACGCCTGGGACATGGCCTGCATGGAGGTGTCTTCGACCACCTTCATCGCCGCAGCGGTGTAGGCCGCACTGCGGGGCTCGTCTCCTTGTTCCCTGGCTGCCATGGCCATCACGGAGAAGGCGAACGTCTTGACGATCGCGGTCGCCGCACTGTTGTAGGCGGCCCTGGGCAGCACGCTGGTCGCCGTCTCCAGATCGCCCGAGATGTACAGCGCATGACCTAGCGCGAAGTTCGCGAAGGCGAACGACGGCGAGTTTCCGTCTGTCTCCAGCTCAACCGCCCGCCGGGCGGACCAGAGCATGTCGACTGGCCCGCCGTAGCCGGACATCGCCCGGATGAGTGCAATTGCGGACTCTACGGACGTGGTGCCGTCGGGAAGGGGTCCGTAGTCGCCGATGCGGGTGAGCGCGTGGAGCAGGTGGTTCAGCGTCGGTTCGTCGCCGGTGACCACCGCCATCCACGCGGCTGTCACCACCGCCGAGGGATCGGCCTGCGCCTCGGCGGCCTGCAGGGCTTGGATGGCCTGTAACCAGTGATCCACGGTCGCTTCGCGTCCGGCATCGACGTAACGAACCCAGTTTGCCTGTACCAGGAGCGAGGCACGGGTCGAAGACCCTGCCGCGATTGCGTGCCGGATCGCCTCGTCGGCGAAGCCATGCTCGGCGAACCAGTCTGCTGCTCGATCGTGCAAACGCCGCACCCGTTGTGCGTCACCGACTTCGAGCTCGCTCCGCGCGACTGCGGCGAACAGGTGATGGAATCGGAACCACTGTCGCTCGGCATCTAGGGGCAAGAGGAACAGATTCGAGCGCTCTAGATCTTGCAGGATCATCCGGGAGTCAGAACGTTCCAGGACGTAGTCGCACAGCGGCGCGCACATCCGCTCGAAAAGTGCCGAGCTGATGATGAACTCCCGGACCGCGGCGGGGTGCCGCCCCAGCACCTCTTCAGTGAGATACTCGCCGATGAAGCGGTTGTCCCCGCTGAACCGGTGGACAAAAGCGTCGGGGTCTTCCCGACCGGCCAGCGACAAGGTCGCCAGATAGAGCGCCGCGGGCCAGCCTTCCGTTCGGCCGACCAGTTCTTGAACGGACGTGTCGGATAGGCGAACGCCTTCGACCGCTAGCAGGGACGACGCTTCGGCAGCGTCAAATGACAGGCGATCAGCTCGGATCTCGGCTAGTTGGCCGGAGACACGCAATCGGCCAATGCGCAGGGCCGGGTCGGCCCGGGTGATGATCACCATCCGGACGGATTGCGGCACGTGCTCGATCAAGAACTCGATCTGCTCGCGGCAGAGGCCCGCTCGGATGAGATGGAAGTCATCCAACACGATCACGATCGGGCGGGGGAGCCGCCCAAAGGAGTTGATGATCTTGGGTAGCACGCTGGTCAGGATCTGCGTTCGGTGGGAAGCTGCCAGACCGGCAACGTCGTCGTCGATTCGGCAGCCCGCCCGGGCGAGAGCCGTCGCGACGTGGGTCCACAATCGCACCGGATCATTGTCGGCCGCATCGAGAGCCACCCAGGCAACTCCGCGATCACGGATCTGGTGAATCCACTGCGCCACGAGGGTGGTCTTGCCATATCCCGCTGGGGCGGCGACCAGAGTCAGCGGACAGTTGGCTGCTCGATCCAGTGCTCGGACCAGTCCAAGGCGGCGCACCCATCCCGGCCGCACCCTTGGTGCCTGAAGCTTCGCCTCTAGGAATGCATCCAAGGGCGGCGACACTGGACGGCGGTCAAGGCTGCCCGCCGTTGTCATACGGGGCCGTCAGGTCCGGTAAAAAGCACCGCAGATATCAAAGGTAGAGATCCAATCGAACGGACAATCGCGGCACGAGGGTCGTAAAAGGCGGCTCAGACCTCCATATCGACTGTGAAGTGCAGCATTTCAAAGGGTACAGCGAAGGTGGGTGAGCCGATAGACGGACAAGTGGGACATTCACACCCCGAGCTCGGTGTCGTTGAGTAGCTGACCTCGGTTCTGAAGTGGTGCTTGCCCTAGAGTCCCCTGCCCCGTCTCAGTGCCTGGCCACGGGTGTATCACCATGAGTGCATCCCTGGGAAAGAAAATCGACCTCCTGCAGTTCAGGCCTGTTACCGTGGAGTGAGGAGCCTGCCGCAGGGTGCTTGCCGAGTGATTCGTTGGCGGGGTGTTCAGATCCAGTTCAGTCACCGCGGATGAAGGCCCTTGGGGGACGAGTATGGAGAGCGTCACTTTTGCCGAGTCGATGGAGTTAGTGGCCAAGATCTTCGAGGCCATTGGCGCGCTTGTTCTGCTGGCCGGGCTCGTAGTCTCGCCCTGTCTTGCGGTCCGGTCGTTACGTCGCTCCGGAGACCTGCAGGTGACGTATCGGGTGCTGCGGCAGTCCTTCGGTGGCGCCATTCTGCTGGGACTGGAAGTGCTAGTCGCCGCCGACCTCGTGCGGACCGTCGCCGTTGCACCCACCATCGAAAATGTGGTGATTCTAGGCACCATCGTGCTGATCCGTACGGTGCTTAGCTTCTCGCTTGAGATCGAGATAGAGGGCGTGGCGCCATGGCGGCGACGGGCGATGAGCGGTGCCAGCCACATTGCCGATGCCGCCAAACGTAGCGGCGACGCTGCCTGACAGAGTTCATTCACCCGGGACAGGTGATCCGCGGACGCTGGATCGGGCTCGATGCTGGCAGGGACGATGCCCGCTGGGGGTGTCGATGAAAGGGTTGGCGACGATGTCTGAGGCAAGCGACGTCCGTACGTACGACGAGGCGTTACCGGAAGATACCGGTTGGCTGGGCTGGATCCTGTTCGCCGGGGTGATGATGATCGTGCTGGGCATCTTCCATGCCATGGCGGGGTTGGTGGCGCTGTTCCACGACGACTACTACGTGGTGCGCAGTGATGGTCTGGTGGTCACCTTGTCCTATACGGGCTGGGGGTGGATTCACCTGATCCTTGGTGTCGTGGTGATCACCGCCGGGGTGGCGCTGTTCCAGGGGCACATGTGGAGCCGGATCGTGGCGGTGGTGGTCGCTGTTGTGAGTGCGGTGGGGAACCTCGCATTCTTGTCGGCCAGCCCGGTATGGTCGGCGATCATGATCGCGGTCGACATCTTGGTGATCTACGCCTTGACCGCCCACGGCCGCGAGATCTGAAGCATCCCCCGCGTATTCACCCAAAGTGGGTGGTGTCCTTCCCACCGTTTCGCTCTAGCGTCGATGTCATGACCGGGAAGGCCTTCGGATGACTGGGAAAGGTTGGCACCGAGCGTGGAGCCTGGGGTCGATGGCCGAACGTGGATCCCCTCATGAAATGGCCCGACCATGAGTGCCGACGCGATGCTGGTGCTGGGCGTCGTGGTGACGAGCGCCTGCCTATTGCTTGCCTTTGTGTGGCACCGGCTCGCCGATGTGTGTCACCAGCGTCAACGGCGCCGCGACAAGCGTGCTTGCGAAGCCATCTGGCAGGCGACCATCGAGAGTCAGCGTGAACATTGAGCAGTCCAACGGTGCCGGCGGGCTGCAGCGACCCGACGCAGTAGGCGAGAACGCTACGCTCTAGACCATGCCGACGGCAGGAACTGGCGATTCTCGGGATACTCACGGCGTGTCGAGGCGATCAATCTCGGCAGCGTGCATCGGTAACGCAGCGGAGTGGTACGACTTCGCCGTTTTCGGAGCTCTAGCAACCGTTGTTGGCTTAGTTTTCTTTCCCACGACGGATTCGGCCACGGGTTTGTCCGCTGCCTTCGCGCTGTACGGGGCCGCACTTGTGGTCCGACCGTTGGGTGCGCTGGTGTTCGGTGGGATGGGAGATACCCATGGGCGCCGGACAGTACTGATCAGCGTCATCTTTCTTATGGCGGGCGCGACCGCAGGGGTTGGGTTGTTACCGGGATACGCCTCGATCGGCCTGCTGGCGCCGATCCTTCTCATGCTCTTGCGCGTCACTCAAGGGCTAGCGGCCGGCGGTGAACTCGGAGCCGCAGCCGTGTTCATCCTCGAGAATGCGCCCACATCACGACGTGGGCAGACGGCGTCCTGGCACACAGCGACGATGGCGATCGGGATCGCGGCGGGCATGGCAGTCGCAGGTTCGCTCTCGGCCCTCTTCGGCCAGTACGGTCCGGAGTCCGGCTGGTGGCGAATCGCATTCCTGCTTGCTCTTCCGCTCGGGCTCATCGGCGTGCACCTTCGACGGCGAGTGCCCGAGACCCAGCAGTTCGTGGCTCTTCACGCCACCTCACGACTTCTTGATCATCCGACCCGAGAGCTGTGGAACCGCCACCGGGATGCTGTAAACAGAGCGTTCTGCCTGATTGCTGCCGGGTCCCTCTCCTTCAACACCTTCTTCATCTTCATGCCGAACAACCTCATCTCCCGCCACGGCGCCGGTTTGAGTGTGACGTTGCTGGTGACAGCATCGGCGTTGGCTGCGACCGCAGTCGCCGCCCTGACGCTCGGCCGGGCGTCCGACCGCATAGGTAGACGACCAGTCGCCATCGGGTCCAGTGCGGCCCTGCTGGTACTGGCCACGCCGATGTGCGTGCTCGCAAACCGGGGTCTTCTCGGCTTGGCCGTGGCGCAGCTCTTCACCGGGGTGGCAGTCGCGGGTGTCCTGTCAGTCGCGATGCTTGGCGAGTCCTTTCCAGCAGCTGTGCGCTCCACGGGCGTCGCGATGACAGCCGGCGTTGCGACTGCTTTGATTGGCGGAACCGCCCCATGGGTCGCCCAGGTTCTCCTCAGCCTGACTAGCGCCGAGGCGGCGCCCGGCATGTATGTGACGGCGATGGCCGCCCTGGCGCTTATGGCGCTTCGAAGATGGCCTGAGTCCGCCTTCGGGGAACTGGACTGACAACCGTCTAGGCTGTTGGGCCAGGCCCTGCGTTGGCGCTGACCTGTTGCGACCGGCGGCCGGCGAGCGCTGCCACGAGACCGATGATGCCGAAGAGGATCAGGATCACGCCGCCGGTGCGGGCGAGTAGCACCAAACTCTCACCCGGGAAGGTCAGCACAACGATCGCGGCGATAATGCTCAGTACGCCGAAGGCGATAAGTCCGAAACGCTCCATGGCCGGGCGCGACACCGCGAAGGCGGACACCAGCTCGGAGATACCGTCGATGATCCAGCCGATGCCGACAACGATAGCCAGCACGAGCAGCGAGGTGCCGGGTCTGAACAAGCAGATGATGCCAGCGATGAAGGTAAGCACCCCGAGAACTCCCGACACCGCGCGCCACCATCCCGGCAACTCCTTCAGAGTCACCGCAGAAATGACGCGCACCACCCCGGCGGCAATGAGCTGGAGCCCGAACAGAATCGCCACGATCAGAAGCGTTGCCTGCGGCCAGATGAGCGCGCCCAGGCCTAGGAGGATGCAGACGACCCCGAGCGCGATGCGCAGTCCCTTGGGTTCATTGTCAATCATTGTAGGCGAATCTGACATGTCGTGACCTCTCGCCAAAGTGGAAAGGCGAATGCGGCCGCCCCCCTGAAAAGACTCTAGCAATCGGGTTGCCGCGGGTCAAAGGTCTCAGATCGCAGGCCGTACCGCGTTGCCGACGCTGTGACGGAGCCGTTACAGAGAAGACAAAGACGGATGGATCTGGTCCATGACCGACTGCCTCGGGAGCCACTTGTAGCCAGCCTCGTGAGATCAGTGCATATGCCCGCCCATTGGAGCAATCATGGGAATGGCCAATCGACATCAGCGTGCGGATTTCTTTCCTGCTGTGGTCCGCGGCGTCGATCGGACCGTGGCGATGAACTCTCAGATTGGAGCAACGATGGCCTCAGCGGAGTCGACAGCGAGCTCCGGTGCGCGCGAGCCGGATCCTCACTCCCGTTTGGTCCGGACCGCTTCCGGAATCTATGGCCTCATTGTGGCGGGGTCGGTACTTGCGTCGGTAGGAGCGCACTTGAGCACAGGGCCACTTGTGGTCGCCGTCTTTGTAACCACGATGGTCTATTGGCTGTCCGAGCAGTACGCGGAGCTAGTCGAGCACGCGAGCGCTGGTCATCTGCCGACCTGGAGTCATGCTCGTGAGGCGCTACGAAGGGAATGGCCGGTCGTCAGTGCTTCCTACATTCCCGTGGCCACCCTCCTGGTGGCGCGGCTGTTCGGCGCAACCCCCTCGACTGCGGCGCTGATTGCACTATTCGTAATCGTGGTGATGCTGATCGTGTACGGCTGGAGTGCTGGCCGGGCGTCAGGCCTGCATGGCTTCAAACTGCTGGGCATGACGCTAGCTGGAGGTGGACTTGGGCTTCTTATGATCTTGCTCAAGGTCAGCCTGGCCCACTTCCATTGAGGACGCTCACTTCCATCTGAGGATGCTCACTTCCATTAAGGACGCGGGCCGGTTGTCCTCTGGTCGCCAGCCCCGGCCGGTACTACGATCAGGCATGACTTCGAACCAGGTGCTGCTGCGAAGTGATGGGGCGACGTCGCCAGATGGTCGGCTCTTCCGGTTCAAGGTAATGGATGGCAAGACCTATCCGCCCGGACTGTTCGTCTCGCTACAAACCACCGACGGGCAGACCCGGCTCGGTCAGATTGACGCGAATGAGGTCGACCGCCATGGCGAGTTGACCGCGACGGGACGGGTTTACGCAACCGGCGACTCGCCAGGACGCCTGAGCGGTAAGTCCACAGCATTCACGTCCGCCGCCGTTTCACCTGCGGATTCGGAGCTGGTCGAACGCCTGAATGCCAGTGTGGGCGCGGTGCTCGAGGTCGGTCAGCTGACCTCGGTCCCCGGTGCCCGGGCACGTCTGATGCCACGACGGTTCAATCGGCACACCTTCTGGTGCGGCCAGAGTGGCTCTGGAAAGACGTACGCGCTCGGGGTGCTTCTCGAGGAACTCCTTATGCACACCGAGTTGCCGTTGGTGGTCTTCGATCCGAATGCTGACTTCGTGCGGTTGGCCGAGGTCCGTGACGATGCGCCGCCGGAGCAAGCGGAAGCGTTGGCTCGCCGCACGGTTCGGATCCTACGGCCAGGAGGCCAGCCGGGGGAGAAGCTCCGCGTCAAGTTCACCGCTCTGGGCCGCTCGGCAAAGGCGGCTGTGCTGCGTCTGGACCCGCTGATCGACCGGGTGGAGTACAACACGCTTCTTCACCTTGAGGACATACTCAACACGTCGGAACCAGGCAGGCTCTTGCCGGATCTACGCGCCGCCGATGATCCCGCACGCAACGACTTCGCGCTGAGGATCGAGAATCTAGGACTGTTGAGCTGGGACATCTGGGCAGGAGGTGAGCGTCCGGCAACCGAGATCATCGACACGCGGCCCAACGCGACCGTGCTAGACCTCGGTGGATTCAAGTTCAAGGAGGAGCCGCTGGTGGTGGCATTGTCGGTGTTGGATGAGCTGTGGTCACGGCGCAGCGAGCGCCGGCCTGTTCTC
Organism: Propionibacteriaceae bacterium; assembly: GCA_025965155.1. Classification (GTDB taxonomy): domain Bacteria; phylum Actinomycetota; class Actinomycetes; order Propionibacteriales; family Propionibacteriaceae; genus Microlunatus. The sequence goes on along the minus strand of JAOPXN010000052.1, from coordinate 43,237 downwards.
CTCGTCATCGATGAGGCTCACAACCTGTGTTCGCCTGACGCCGAGACCGCCTTGGAGAAAGCAGTTCTGGAGCGGATCATCCAGATCGCCGCTGAAGGGAGGAAGTATGGCCTTTGGCTGCTCCTCTCCACGCAGCGCCCGTCCAAGGTGCATCAGGGCATAATCTCTCAATGCGACAACCTCGCGCTGATGAGGATGAGTTCGGAGCGAGACCTGGCCGAACTGGCCACTATCTTTGGCTTCGCCCCCGCGGCACTTCTGGCTCAGTCACCGATGTTTCGCCAAGGGGAAGCTCTGTTTGCCGGTGGATTCGTCCCTGTACCTAGTGCGGTGCAGATGCGGCAACGGCTCACGCATGAAGGCGGGCTCGACGTCAGCGTCCCGCTGGCACCAAAGCCTGAGTAGGTCCGGCCCGGCGCCTGCACGCTTTTACGGTACTTTGCGTGCTTCCTCTGCGCTCTCGACAGCCGTGCCAGTCGATCTTCCTGTCGCAGCCGTCTCGACCGTCTCAGGCGCTGCCTCTTCAGCGGCCGGTGAGTTGGACAGCAGCGGTCCGAGCCAGCGACGGTGCGGGTCCACGTCCACGAAAATGGACTTGACCAGAAGGGTGGCCGGCACGGCAAGCAGGGCCCCGACTGCGCCCAGAACGGTAGTCCAGATGATCAGTGACAAGAAGCTGAGGGTGCCCGACAGGCCCACCACCGTGCCCACCACGCGCGGTTGGATGACGCTTTGGATGATGACGTTGAGTACGCAGTAGATGACAACGACCGCGATAGCCGTTCCGGGGTTGTGATCCAGCAGAGCGACGATCGTCGGTGGTACGAGACCGATGATGAAGCCAACGTTTGGGATGTAGTTGGTGACAAAGGCGAGCAAGCCCCACAACCAGGCGTACCGGATATCGACGAGCAGCAGCGCGATGACGTCACACAGCGCTACACCGGCGCCGAAGACTGTCGCGACGGCCAGGTACTGGCGACTTCCCCGCGCGAAGAGGTGAAAAGCGCTAGCTAGGCGCTGGCCGGCCGGTGAGATCTCGGCGAGCCTCGATGCAAAGCTGCCAGCATCGGTGACAGTGAAGAACAGTAGCAGGACAAGGAACGCCACACCGCTGAGGACCCCGGCTAGCCCGCCGAGCAGGCCGACGGTGACACCAATAAGTTTGCCGGGGTCGAGGCCCGATACGACAGCTTGAAGCTTCTCCTCACTCACTCCTAGCCTTCCTAGGGAGTCAACAACACTCTGCAGGAAGGCCTGAAACTGCGGTGCATAGTCATCAAGCAGCCCAGCCAGCTGTGCACCCGCGAGCAGCAGCACCACAAGCAAACCGACAACGATGCAGTACACGGCAATGAGGCTCAGCGCTACCCCGACCCAGGTGGGCAAATGGAGCCGGCGGGCGAGATCCCGTAGCGGGTGAACCGTGATCGACAGCACCAGGGCGAGGAAGACCGGGCCGATCACCTCAGAGAACGCCTGAATCCCCAGCGCGGCGACTAGAGCGGCCGCGATTCCGACGATGATCAACCAACCGCGTGGGATGCCTGTCGCCTGCGTGGTAAGTACTGCACCACCAGCGGTGACGTCGGGTATGGTTCCGCGCCCGGCTACAACCGATTCAGCCATGTGACCGCCCCCTTTGCAAGGCGTGCGGCGTCGCGCGCCAGACACCATCGTGTCAGCAGAGGTGGCGGTGCACCAGTCCATTGCCGTGATCGCTTCAGCGCAGCGGCGCATTTGTTACCTTCAATTCCGCGAAGACGTTGCCAATAATCGTCGGTCCGCGAGGTCGGGATGTCGCGCATGATCAGCGACACATTCATGGCCACCGACAAGTCTGCGCGGTACGCTGTTCTTAATGCGGGACGAGTCCTCCCGGATGGAGCATCGGCAAGTTCCCCTGTATCTGTTGAACTTCCGCTGTACCGCTGGCGTCTGCGGGCTGACGACCCGGTGCGGCTTCCCTGATGGGGGTGCGGGATGGCAGATCTCTCTTACAAGGCGGGGCACAGTCCCGGAGCTGTGGGAATCTCCGTCTTCGCGGCGGCGATGTTGATATGGCGTGCCTTTCGCAGGCATTTACGGTGCTTGCTGCGCTAATCAACCACACGTTCCTGATGAAAGTTGGTGGCTACATCTATGCCTTCGACTCAACGACGTGGGGTTGGATTCACTTGCTCCTTGGTACAGCCTTAGTCGTAGTCGGCCCCTTCATCTTCATGGCGAAGTCGTGGGCATTCATCGCCGGCATCATCGTGGCCATAGTTAACGGTCTACTCAACTTCTTCTGGTTGCCGATCTACCCGATCTGGGCTCTGGTCTTGATCGGGCTGAACGTGGCGGTGATCTGGGCGCTTGCCACCACGCGTAAGGCCTGAAGCTGAACCCTGCCTTGGCGGTGGCATAGGGCGATCACTCTCAGGTCAATGAGTCGATGGCAACCGTGATGGCCAGCACCAACGCGTCGTCCTGGCCCGGCTCGACCTCGACACCGTACGTGTCTCGGATCCGAAACCACTTCTTCGACACCGCCGCGACCTTGTCACCATCGCATTCGATCTCGTACTCGTGATCGACCACGTTGGCCGTTGCGCTCATGTCGGCGCCGCCGTCAACCTCGATCTTGAAGCGGTCCCGAATACCAACCAGAGCCTTGCGAACGGTTGCGTTCCCGGCGGCACGCTCTATTGCCATCGTGTCGCGCACGCGAAGCTTGCGTTCTTGGATCGTGGCGACCTCTTCACCTGTCGCGTCGAGCAGAACGAACGTATCGCGCAGACGCGCAGCCTTGCCGTCGACTCTGAAAGCACGTTCCCCCGCCCCGTCCTCGATCCAGTAGTCGTCGCCGATGCTCATCAGCTGCTGACGCATCTGGTATCGCTGCAGGTCCTGAGCCGCGTCGCGGCGACCTCGATCTCGAAGGCCCATAGTCACTTCTCCTTTGGCCAGGACGAACATCGCCTGGCGAGCAGCAAAGAGAGCCGCTGGTTGCCCGGTACTTCCGGGGAACCCCCGCGCTCGTCGTGACACTCATCAACGCGCACCGCTCTAGAGCCATCAGTGCGGCCGCTCGCACGGCTTGAGTTCTCCCCTCCGCCGCGCGGTGAGATGGCTCTGTTGTGCGGTAGTCGTCTCCATTCAGCCTGACAGACTCTCCAACATATTGCCATGTCTGAGGGGATCGGTCATGCCCGCAGTTCCATCTAGCCGGCGCTCGGGTCCTGCAAGAAGTCCGCCAGTCGGTCGTGGCGGCGGATCCTCAGCCATCCCGCGACGCAAAGACCGAGCCACCCGGTCAGCAGTGCGGTGCCGCAGATCGACACAGCGACGAGGACAAACTGAGGGTCGGTCAGCGCCCGGGGCGCGTCGCCGAACACCCAGTGGGCCAGGCCCAAGGAGGGCAGAACGACGACAGTGGCCAGAGCGGGCACGATGGCAAAAGGTGCGAGCACCAACAGCGCCCAGCGAACGCTGCGGCGCCAGTCGGTTCGGTGTTCCCAACGCCAGCGGAGCGTCCGAAGGCGGTACGGCAGCAGCAAGCCCAGCCAGGCAGCGATCGGTAGGACGCCGAAAGGCAGGATGGCTAGTACGACACAGGTGGCGACGACCCTGACGGCCGGCTGGCCCTGAAGTCCGATCGCTAGTGCAATGAGCGCGGTGGGCACCCCGACCAGCGAAGCGAGCACGATGCTGCGGGCCAGCAGCCAGGTGCGAAAGGCGTCGGCGTCTTCGAGCACGGACATGGCCTTCGTCGTGTCCAGGCCGGCTACGTTCGTTGACGGGGTGTCGCCCAGCATCCAGGAGGCCACAATCAGCGGGAACGCGAGCGGTCCGTGCAGTGAGAAGAGCCAGTCATGTGCTTGCGCAGGGACCAGGAACCAGGCGGCTGTCACCAGTGCCGCGTTGCCGAGCAACGCGAACGGGATCTCGAACGGGGGCCGGAACACGCGCCGGTATGCCTCCGCCACGGCCGGCAACATCGTCGGCACTGTAGTCATCGCCCTAATCATGATCATCGAGGGCAGCGCAATGAAGCTGCTGGACGACTCAGACGATCATGACCTTCACGTGAGTCGCCACCGCCGCTGGTCACACTGCACTCGAAAGGCCGGCAGGTCTGGCGCCAGCTGCCGGAGATGGGCCTACTGCGGTCCGTCGCCAGCGGCGCCGGTTCGCTGTGCAACGGCGCAACGTGCCGCCGGTGATCATCAAAGTCGCCGGCACCACGGCGTAGAGGGTGCTTTAGGTCCCATGGACTGCCTCGATCCGGCCGTCTTTTGCGGCTTGGACGAAGGCTTCATAGTCGCGGCTGTTCTGGTCGGCGTATCGAATCGAGAACGCATTGATTGCCTGATCGAGCGCGTCCCCCGAGCCGAGGTATGCCGCCATGGCCACGGGATCACCCGATCGGGCGTGGGCGCGAGCGAGCGTCGATCCGCACATTCGCGCGTAGAACGTCATCGCGAAGGGCGTCATGGTCTCGACCAGTGCCGACACTTTCATGTCGCGTAGTTGGCGCCAGTAGTAGTAGCGGTCGTCTTGCACTCCCTCGGTCCAACCCAGGAAGATGTCCGAGGACTCCTGCATCAGTCGCTGACCTTCAACTACCCGCTGCCCGGGGGTGTCATACTCGGTCTTCGGCAGGTGGCCCTCCAACACCGAGCGGGTGGCCTCCTTCACCTGCAGGAACAAGGGGTCGTGGTCGTCGCGGCCTTGCAACAGCACGATCCACGCCCGAGTGCCGACACTCCCGACGCCGACCACCTTGCGGGCCATGTCGACGATCGTGAACCTCTCCAACAGCTGCCGACGATCGTTGCTCAAGGTGGTCTGGTAGGCCTGGAACTGATCATCCACCACGCTTCGCATCTGGTCCGCGGAGAGACCAAACGCTCCGTCGAGATCACGCACCGGCACCACCACAGGTGGCTCGCTGACGATGCGGTACCTGCCATCCACCACCTCGGCGAGCCGGGAGAGAGCGTGGATGCTGTCACGGGTATGAGCCTTACGGAGGTTCTTGTGCGCGGCTTTGATCGACTCGTCCACCCGGGAATCTGCGGCCTTGCCGGCCTTGCCGGCCTTACCGGCCTTACCGGCCTTGCCGTCCTTCGTCGCCTTGCCGTGCCCCTTACCGCGGGACTTGTCCTTGCCCGACTTCCCCGGTGCCGACGCCTGGTCCTTGAATGCCCGCATCGCCTCCTGGATGTCGCCCTCGGCCAGGTGTGCGTACCAGATGTCGAGGGAGCGCATCCCGGCGAACTCCGCTATCGCCACCCGGTAGGCCCTCACCGACTCGATGGTCACCGCGGTCGCATCGTTCTTGCTGAAGCCATTGTTGCGTGCAGCGATCGTGAAGCTGGTTGCCATCCGCTTGAGGTCGTATTCGAAGGGTCCCGGCAGGGTCTCGTCGAAGTCATTGAGGCCGAACACGAGCTGCCGCTCCGGCGACGCGTACGCGCCGAAGTTCGACAGGTGCGCGTCACCGCAGAGCTGGACCTCCAGTCCCGCCGTCGGAGTGTCGGCGAGGTCGGATGCCATCACCTTCGCCGCCCCACGGAAGAACGTAAAGGGCGAAACCATCATCCGGCCATGCCGCACCGGCACCAGGTCCGCCTCCCGCGTTGAGTTCTGCTGGATCAGCAGCTCCACCGGGTCCGGGCGGCCGTCCGCCCGCGGTGGTTCTGCATGCGACGACAACGGCGTGTGCGTGGCGGCCTCCTTGCCGTGCGCCCGGCGATCTTCGACGCTATCCCTCGGCGATGCGGTTGTAGTCGTCATGAATGCTCCATCCGTCTTAGGTACAGGCCCCGACCTCGCTGATCGATTGCCGTGCGTTGTTGCTCGGGCGACGCCCAGCTGGCCTGGATCTGTTGGATCCGTACGCTCCACCAAGGTTGCGCCTCACCCGCCGAGGATCTTCCTCTTCTCGTTCTCGAACTCGGCGTCATTTAGGACGCCCGCGTCTCTCAGGGTCCCTAGCTGCTTAAGCTGAGCCGGTTTGTCGTCAGTGCTGCTGCCGGCATCAGTCGGCGCCGTTGGACTATGTGGTGCAGGCACGGCGGGTTCCGGTGGGGCTCGTGCGTCCGCCGCTTCCTGCTTTTGAGCCGCCGCCCACCGTCCCTGCTGGCGGCGTTGCACGCGGCGGGAAACGGCGGTGGCGGGTCCGGCGACAACGGCAGCGCGTGCTATCCCTAGCAGAAGACCTGGCATCGGAGGAGGCCTTTCGGTAGTGGCGGTTACTTCGAGTCCGCTCCAACGGTGGTGTCGGCGGCTTCCATGGCGTCCAGCGAGGCAAGGATCGCCTGTGTCGGGATTCGACCGCTAGAAACCAGCTGTGCGCCGCCTCGTCGGAGCGCGGCGGCGAAGGGTGCAGCCCACACGTTCTCGTAGACCAGGAGACCGGCTGAGCTGCCGGGCTCGATGACAGAGCCCATCTCGTCGATGTCGTCTGGTCCCACCAGCCCGGAGGAGGTGCCCTCGAAGACGGTCAGGTCCAGGTCCCCGTCGTTGTCGAGGTCGGCTATGTCCAGGGCCGCCACCGACCCGTCGAGATCGCGCCTGACAAACACCAGATCGAGAATCCGGATGATGCCTGAGTCCACCAGGTCAATTAGCATGGGAAACCCCTCGCCCGTCATCCGATTGCCCGGAAACTCGACGATCAGGTAGTCGATGGGACCTGTCTCTTCCAAGTCATTCACAGCGGCGCTTTCACCGGCGGTACTCATAGCTGCCCTTTCGCCATCGGTAGGATCTGATTGCAGCATTTCGCAGCGCCGCGGCGTCCGTACTCACCCTCGTTGGGATTCACCCGGGTGAGTGGAGATTGAGATGATGTCCAGACCGAGATCCATCAGCTGTTTGAGCACACCGTTGAGTGCGGACTGATCGGTAACCCGTCCGTTGAGTTCGGTCGTTCCTGCGTCATGCGTGAGCGCAAGACCGGCAAAGACCCCATCGAAGCGCTCGCCGAGTTCCTCGGAGAGGATGATCGTGCAGCAGATATCAGGCACGTGTTCAGCGTGACGGGTGGCTGGCCGGATGCCACCACACGCTGGGAATACCACCCGGGTGATCCTCAGCGAGGTCACGGTTGCCGGATGATCTGACAATCATAGAGCTGCGCCAGCGCCTCGAGCCGGGACGTCGCTCCCAACTTGCGATAGGTGGTCTTAAAGTGCGTCTTGACGGTGTTGTAGGAGATGAAGAGCTGGTCGGCTATCTGTCGCTGCGTCAGTCCATCGGCGGCCAACTGCAGGACAGCGACCTCTCGATCAGATAGCTGTTCGCCGAACCGGGTCACAGGTCGGGCAACGACGGACGAGTCCCGTCGAAGACGCTCGGCAACGGCTGTCAAAGCTCCCGCGTTGGGCAGCCGCGTCAAGATGGCGTCGGCGGCGTCGAGATAGTTAGTCTCATCTGGCGCGTCGCCGAGTTTCTGGCAGGTACGCGCCTGGAGCAGATATGCGCTAGCCAGCCATCCGCTGCGGGCACCGCTGCCAAGCATCTCGATTGCCGTTCCGAACCAGCGTGCCGCTTCCCGCGCATCACCACCGCTTCGCGCACGTTCGCCGCACGCCATGTGCACGACCGCGCTGAGAGGCGATCGCTCCCACCCCGTAGTCCGCAACATCTCGAGGGCTCCATCAAGCATCGGGGCGGTATGAGCATCAGCTCCGCCGGCATACTCGACAAGCGCAAGGGTTCCGATAGCAAACGCCAGCAGGTGGGGTGTGTCACCGGAGATCAGTCCGACAGCTTTGCGTAGCGTGCGTTCGGCCGCATCATGCTGCCCAAGCAGGTACTCGGCCTGCCCGAGCCCGGCCAGGGCGACGCCTTCCCACTGCGGAGCGGGGGCTGACTGGACCGCCCGGCACGCAGCCGCACGGGCGGCCGAGACGTCGTTGACGCTCACGATGGCACGGAGAAAGTCGGTGCGGTAGCCAAGCGGGAGGCCCATCGCGCCGATTAGGTCCTCGGGCCCAGTGCCGGCAACGTCGAGCCAGTGTTCTGCGTCATCGATATCGTGGGTCATCACCGCCAGCGTTGCTCGAACGAAAGCGAGTTCAGAGTCCACCTGCGCCGCCGGCCAGGAAAGATCGGCCAACCAGCCTCGAACCGTTGCCGACCGTCCCTCCGCTGTGAACTGCCACGCCTGCCGCGCCACCAGTCGGCTGGCGGCCCCGAGGTCTCGAGCGCTGATCGCATGAGCCGTGGCTAGCTCCAGATCACCTGTCTCCTCGAGCCAGCGTGCCGCGCGTTGATGTAGCAAAGGCACCAGCTCAGCGCGCGTCCGGCCCAGCTCCAGTCGGAGGCCTTCGGCGAACAGGTCGTGCAGCCGGTACCACTCACCGGTGTCGTCGACCGAGGTGAACATGTTGGAGCGTTCGAGGTCGGCGAGGATCGTAGCGGAGCCGGGCACCGCAACGACGGCCTCACACAACGCCGCGTTCATCCGGGTCAGGATTGACGCCTGCAGCAAGAACTCATGCACGTGGGGTTCGAGCAGCTCCAGCACATCGCTGGTGAGGTAGTCGATCACCGGGCGGTTCGCGAGAGCGGACGAGCCCAGAAACTCCCCCGCATCGTGGTCCGCCATGAGGAGCGCGAACAGCCGGAGCGGCGCCGGCCAGCCACCGGTGCGTTTCGCCAGCCGGACCTCCTCGCCGGCGGAGACCGGACTAAGGCCCAGCGCCTTGAGGAAATCCCTGATCTCTCGGTCATCGAAGCGCAGCTGCTCCGCCCGGATCTCCAGCAGGCTCCCGTAGGCCCTTAGTCGAGCTATCCCCAAGGCGGGGTCCGAGCGGGTCGCAATGACAAGTTGGATGCGAGCGGGACGGTACCGCATGAAGGCCTCTATGGCGCCATTGGTGATCGGGCTTTCCGCGAGGTGAAAGTCATCGACGACCAGGACGAGGTCCGGGCCTTCGACGGGAAGTTCCTCCAACAACTTAGGTAGCGCATACGCCTCGATGTCGTCGGGACGTGCCCGCACGGCTGCTAAGGACGCCGCGCCTACACCTGGCTCGGCTTCAGCGAGCGCGGCGATCACATGTGACCACAACCGAACTGGATCTGTGTCCCCCCTGTCGAGGGAAACCCATGCAGTCGAACCTTGTCCGCGGGTAGCTACCCATTCGGTCAGCAGGGTTGTCTTGCCGAAGCCGGCGGGCGCGGACAGGAGCGTCAGCACACAACCGCCGCCGCCGCGGAGGCGTTCAATAAGGGCTGGACGTGGGATGAATCCCCCCGGCAGACGGCTCGGCGCCATCTTGCTCCGGATCAGACCGAGTCCCTCAAGCGGAACACACCTGCCATTAGCATCATCAAACTGTGACTGTGCCACAGGGTCCCACCCCCCAAAACGGCAGACCTCACACGACTAGTGACCCGGCAAGTCCGAGCGCAGAAGTATGCCTGAGTACGAGGCGTCCTCCGGTGGTCCGACAGTTCGACTCTAGGCCCTGATGGAGGGGATCGTAAGCCCTTTTTCGACCTCATTGATACGGATCATCAACAGCCCTCACAGCAGCCTGGCAGCCGGCGACGGTTCGCTTCCGGTGGCGAGCTGCGAGGCCAACTTTCACTCAACAGAACGGGAGTAGGCAAATCATCACCGCGAACCCTGACACTGGCAGGAAGTCACGCCGGGTGCCTCCGCATGCCACACTTAGTCGTGATCCACGATGCAAAGGCATGACCTTTCCATTGCGATGTGTTGAGCTCAGGCAGCAGTGAGGCTGGAATTCAACGCATCTGAGCAGGCAAAGGCAGTAGCTATCGTGATGTTGGTGTCGCCGGTGCCGGAAGGGGAAGAGCTCAGAGCATGCTGTCGGCGCTCGGACATTTGCTGCCCATAGCCGTCGCGGTCGCGGTGAGCACGCTGCCGATCACGGTGACAATTCTGATTCTGCTTTCGCCACGACGGAACCAGGCGGCGATCCCGTTTCTGATCGGGTGGGTGGCCGGCATGACTGCTGTGGTCGCGGTATCGGCGCTCGGGGCGAGCACCCTCCCAGTCATGCCGGTGCGGAAGGCGCAGACGTCGATTGGCATCGCCGAGGTCGTGGTCGGGGTCGCTCTGCTGTTCGTTGCGGGGCTTACCTGGCGACGAACAGCCCGAGCACCGGCCGACAAGCGAAGCAGGTGGATCGATACGCTTGACTCAGTCGGGCCCGTGACCGCCCTCGGCCTGGGCGTCGCGCTGAACGTCCGACCAAAAGGGCTGTTGCTGGGAGTTGCTGCCGGTCTGTCCATTGCCGGCTCATCGCTGAAGTCTCCCGATGCCGTCATTGTCATCGCCATCTACATCGCTTTGTCGTCCTCCACCGTGATCGTCCCCATCATCGTGACCCTCCTCGCGCCGGCCCGGATGGAACCTCGGCTCGTCCTGGCGCGGGACTGGCTCAACCAGAACAGCGGACACATCACCGTGTTGGTGTTGCTCATGGTGGGGTTCGTGATCTTGGGCGATGGACTCAGCCGGCTATAGATGCTGTAGTGCAGTGCCGTGGAGGAGAGACTGGCTCACCCTGGCCAACTTCGCCGAGGTCTGACACTCTGGCAGAACAAGCGCAATACCGTCTTGCTCGGTTGCGTTAGGGACTAAACGAAGGGGCGTTTCGATATGACCAGGAGCCCTCGCGACATTGAGCGCATGTACTCGACTCCTGAGATAGTGGCTAAGCTCCGACGACTCGCGGACGCCCTGGAGACCGACAGGCCTTTCAGGATCCAGATCGCCGGCGTTCGGATCCAGGTGCCTGAGCGGGCCCAGTTCTCGATCGAGCATGAACGTGATGACGACGAGGAGGAAATCGAGTTTCAGTTCAAGTGGTCACTCGACGCCGACTCGGAGCGCGAGGCTGGCGAAGACTCGTCGGTTCACGTTGTCTAAGGCGGGAGCGGTGGCTGCCTGCCCGCCCACGGCGGGATCGCCTAGCTTTGAAGGTCGCCGTCCTCGGACTGGCCCAGCGCGTACAGCACTGAGTCCACGGCTGCCTGTGCGATGTCGCGGTCCTGTTGGCTGGTACTCATCCCGGAGGCCGCCACAGCCCCAATCAGCTCGCCACGGAAAATGATAGGTAGGCCGCCGCCGAAGATGATCAACCGATCGATCTTGTTGATGCCGTGCACCAGTGACGGGTCGTCCTTGATCATCTCCCACCATTCGTGGGTCGCGAGCCCGCGGATCGCGGCTGTGTAGGCCTTGTCCTGGGCCAGCTGAACCGACAGCAGTGGGGCGCCGTCCATCCGTAAGAACTGTGCCAGGTGGCCGGCCGCGTCCACGACGGCGATGCACGCCACACACCCCAGCCGGCGCGACTCCGCAACGGCCGAGTCCACGGCGCAACGGGCGAGATCCTGCCCCAGGCTTCGGCTCTGGACAAACAGACTTGCCACGGTATTCCCCATCCCTTGTCAGCGTGCATCGATGAGGTCGACGCCGCACTTGAACGACCGAGAGGCGCCTGGAGGTAAGGACACCTCGGCAGCTGCCTCCGGCCGGTTGAACGCGTTGGTCATCATCTCTATCGGCTCCAGCGCAATGGACTTGCGTCGTGCGCGCTGGAGACCTTCCCCGGTGTAGGCGTGCATTAGCCCACGCTGCTGCCAGACATTCAGCGCGGCGCCGTCCGCCGGGTTCGTCACGGTGGTTCTGGACAGCCTGTCGACGCCGACGAGGAGTCCGGCGTAGGCGGTATCCAACTCGCGTCCGCGAATGGGACGTGGTGTCCGGTGGTCAAGCTCTGGAAGCTCGTCGAGCTGTGCCCAAGCGGCCGAGCCGTCGAGAGGAAGCAGCCCGGCATCGGTGCGGACGACTGTTCTTGCCGGCACCTGGAGCTCCAGATCCTCGATGCCGGCCGAGCTGAGCCGGAAGTACGGGTGCCACCCGCACGCCCACGGCGCTGTCTCGTCTCCGACATTCTCGGCAGTGATGTGCAGGCCAATTCCTAACGGACCGACGTCGAACACCACCTGGACATCAATGGCGAATGGATAACCGTCAAAGGCGCCTGGACGAATCGCTTTCGTCTCCAGCACGACGGTCGCTCCGCCCGCCGTGGTGGAGGCGTCGACGACGGCGAGATCAATCATTCGAAGGAAGCCGTGGAAGACCAGGTCCTCCCCGGGTGCGGCGGGTGCCAGCTGATGCTGGCGCCCGCCGAACTCGTACCGTCCATAGCGGACCCGGTTTGAAAACGGCGCCATGATGCCGCTGCGTACGCCGGCCTGGGCGTTGAACTCCTCCGGTGTGGCGTACCCGTCGATCAGGTCGCGACGCCGTCCCGACACGCGGTTCTGCCATTGCAGCAGGGTTGCTCCCTGGGTCGCAATGACCACGCGCTGGCCTGCCTCTTCGTTGAAGATCTCGACCGTCTCCCGCTGACCGAACGAGCCTGCGGTTACACCGAACTCTGCCACGACCGTCCTTCCTGGTGAACGACAACAACTACTGAGCGCCCTGACGCGGTGCTCAGTTGAAGGTGAACATCACCTTGTCTGCCAGTCGGCGGCTGACCTGGTCGAACGCCTCGGGGGCATTGTCGAGGCTGTAGCGGTGGCTGACCGTCTGCTCGGGGGTGACGTTGTGGCGGAGCAGGAAGCGCACCATCTCGTAGTAGTCGGAGATCGGGAACACCCAGGCGCCGATAACGTCCAGCTCCTTACGGATCATCTGCTCGCTCGGGTTGATCGTGACGGAGCCGCACTCACCCACGAATGCCACCTTGCCCAGCTTCGCCGTGGCGTCTAGCGCCAGGTTTTCACCATCCGGGCGGCCGGAGCAGTCGATGCTGATCTCAGGCCCGCGTCCACCGGTGAGGTCCATGATCTGCTCGAGTGCGTTGCCGTCGGCAACGTTGATCACATGGTCGGCGCCGAGCCGGCCGGCAAGGGCCAACCGGTGCTCGACCACGTCGAGCGCGATGACCTGAGCGCCGCGGGCCTTCGCTGTGGCGACAGCCGCGGAACCCATCGGCCCGATACCGATAATGGCTGTCACGTCGGCGCCGGACACCCCCAGCCGCTTCTGGGTGTGGTATTGCGTGCCGAAGTTGTCCACCAGCACCGCGCCGGACTCATAAGACAGTGCGTCGGGCAGCGGTAGGCAGTTCGCTTCCGGAACCACGATGTACTCCGCATCGCCACCGTCGACGTCGAACCCGACGCACTGCCATGCGGGGCACTGCTGGATGTAGCCCGCGCGGCAGTACTCGCAGTGCATGCAGCCAACGGAAAGATGAACCGCGACGCGGTCACCAGGCTTGACGTAGGTCACGGCGGAACCGATGTCGACGACGTCGCCGGCCGCCTCGTGCCCCGGCGTGATGGTTCCGGTGCCGGCGTTCGCACCGCCGACCAGTGCGTTCCCGGCATACAGCGAGAGGTCACTGGCGCAGATCGCCGACGCCCGTACCTTGATCAACACCTCGTTGGGCTTCGGTCGGGGAATCGGCCGATCGATTACTTCGACCTGCTGACCTCCCGGCAACCGAACGGCCTTCATCTGAGTCTCCATTTAGTTACTCCTTGCCTTGTATAAACGATGGGTCTGCCGAACATGAGCTGCGAGCCGTTCGTCGCTGCCCGGTGAGCTACGATCCGGTAGAGGTTCCGGGCAGCTCCGGTACCGCTGTCCGTACCCCCTTGACGGCGGACTCGGTGATGGCGTCGGCCACCAGCGCCGCCTTTGCGCCATCGGCGAAGGTCGCAGCCGTGCGAGTGAGCGGGCTATCCTCGGCCACCGCCCGTACGAAGTCGGCGAGCATGTTGATATGCGAATGCTCCCACCCGAGAACATGGCCGCTCGGCCACCACGGGCCCACGAGAGGATGGTCGGCCTCACAGACGATCACCTCGGCGAACCCTTCCGAGGTCGTACCGCCGCGCCGATACACCCGCAGGACGTTCAGGTTCTCCAGGTCCCAGCAGATGCTTCCTTTGGAACCGTTGATCTCCCAGCTGAGGCGGTTCCGCCGGCCGGGCGCAATCAGGGTTGCCGAGATCGTGCCAGTGGCACCGCCGTGGAACTCCGCGATGGAGGTCACTGCATCGACCGGTTCGCCGCGGTCCGCGGAGGAGACCGGGTTGGATAGGACAGCCGAGACTGCCGCGATGTCACCCACCAGGAGACGGGCTTGGTCGATGGCGTGGCACCCGATCACAGAGAGCGCGCCAGCCGGCGTCGGCAGTGTCGCGTCCGGATCGGTGCGCCACTCCTGTGCGTAGCGGAAGCTGCTGGTGTAGATCTCGCCGAGCTCGCCGTTGGAGATCATCTCGTAAGCGAGCCGGACCGCCGGGACAAACCGATAGTTGAAGCAGGTCAGGTGCTTCACGTTCGCCTCGACGGCAGCGTGGTGAAGCTGAGTGGCCTCCTGTGCCGAGAGTGCGAGCGGCTTCTCGCAGACCACATGCTTGCCCGCCTTGATCGCTGCCATGGTCGGACCGAAGTGCTCTGGGTCGGGACCCACGTTGTCGAAGACCTGGATGTCGGGATCGGCGAGCAGGTCGTGCCAGTCGGTGCTGTAGGTCTCGAAGCCGTAGCGGGTGGCAGCTTCGGCGACCTTGTCCTCGGTGCGGCCGGCGATCGCCTTCAGCCGCGGCCGTGCGGCGTCCGGCCAGAAGATGTACGGCATCGTCTTGAAGGCGTTGCTGTGTGCCTTGCCCATGAAGCCGTAGCCCAGCATGCCAATGTTGACCGTAGGCCGGCCGTCGGGTTTTGCGGGGATGAGCGCCATCAGTGCGACACCACCGATGCGGCCTCTGCGTCTATCTTCTGACCGATCTGCTTCAGGTAGGCGATGCTCTCCGCGACGTTCTCTTCCTCGGTCCGGGCCTCCCACGGCTCAGCCATCAGGTCGAGCTCAACGGCGAGTGATCCTTGGAAGTTGGCGTCCTGAAGAACACGCGCGATGCCTTCGAAGTCGACCAGGCCCTGGCCAGCGGGGCAGGCAGGCCACCAGACAAATCGATCCGAGGGTGAGCCACCCTTCTTGCGGGTGATGATGTCCTTGGTGTGGGTCGCAACGGTGTACGGAGCCAGCCGACGTGCTGCCTCCACCGGGTCCTCGTGCATCCGCAGGGCGTTGCCCGTGTCCAGGTTGACCCGCAGCCGCTCGGAGCCCACTCCCTCGATGATCTCCAGGATCTCGGTGGAGGTGAAGTCAATGTGGTTCTCGATGGCCAGCGTGACGTCGTGGTCGTCCGCCACTTTGACCGCCTGCTTGAGCATCCGGATCGAGTTCTCAATCTGCGGGCCGTGCGGCTCGTCGACGTACACCATGCTGGACGCGACGATGCGCATGATCTTTGCACCGACCGCGGTCGCCCGGGGGATGTGCCTGATCAGGTCGGCCAGGGCATCCTCGTCCCGACCACCGTGCAAGCCATCGGGATGCCCCCAACCGATCACACGGTCCAGACCGGCCTCGTCCAGCCGGTCCTTCAGGGCGGCGCAGTACTCGTCATCGGTGGCTGGGTAGAACAGCGTCTCCAGGGCGACTTCGTCCACATCCAGCGACACCGCGAAGTCGACGAAGTCATCCTTCATGTCCCAGCGTGTACCGGGATCCTTTTGCAGCCCCGGATAGATCTCGCCGAAGTACCGGTGAAAGCTGTAACTGTCGATTCCAACCCGCATTGACTAACTCCAATCGATAATGCGGCGGATCGTTCGCGTCTCGCCGCCTTGACGTTGCATTGGGGAACTTGCTGGGACCGCGTGGAAATCTCCGCCACCGCCGCGTCGGCGGCGGCGGAGATTCCGTGTTATGCGGTGCTGAAAGCTATAGGCGGCTTAGGCGTGCTGGACGAGCCCCGGGTCGAGCTCCAAGGGCAGAACCCGCTGGCCGTCGACCGGCTCGTTCTTGATCGGAACCTCGTTGGTGAGGTCGATCAGACCGCTCTTCTCCAGTGACGAGGCGCCGTAGTACGCGAACACGAACTCGGCCGGCTCGTCGAACGGGTTCCGGCTCCAGTGGATCCGTCCCTTCGCGACGAAGGTCGCGACTCCGGGTCCGCACTCGTACTCGGTGGCGACCCCGTTCTCGTCGATCTGACCGTTGACCACGCGGCCCTTGATCACGTACACCAGCTCGTCGGCCTCGGTATGGCGGTGCGGCGAGTGCTGGGAGATCGGCGGGAAGACGCAGTGGCCGAAGACGGCCTGCGTGTCATGCTCGCAGTGCTCGTCGTCGACGATGTACTGGATCTCGAAGCCCGGCATGAGCGCGGTGACCGCTTCGTCCTGAGGGATTTCCGAGTAGTGCCAGACCGGCTTCTTGGTGATTGCCACGTCCACGTCTCCTTTGGGTGGTGGTGAGAGTGCTTCTGAAGTCATTTCGAACCGGTGGCCACGGCCGGCATGGCCAGTCGTGGCCGGGTGCGGGCGAAGCGACCTTCGAGTCGCCGACATCCTGACATCCTGTCGTTACATTTGCAAGGTCGGTTCAACCAATGCGTCGGACCCGGTGGATGACGATGTCGCCATCGAGCAGGTCGTCGACCTTGGTGCCGAGCTCGACCAGATGGGGCGCCTGCAGGTGGCTATCGAGCGCCTCGGCGTTGGTCCACTTCTCGTAGAAGCAGAACAAGGCAGGGTCCTCCACCCCCTGGTGCAGATGGTAGGCCACCATGCCTTCATCGTGCTGGGTGGGCTCGATCAGGGCCTCGAGCGCTTCGCGCAGGAGCTGCTCCTTGCCGCGCCTCGCCTTCATCGATGCCATCACCGTCAGCAGCTCGCGATCCGTCGTCTCGTCGTTGATCATCTTGGACTCCTCTCATTTGGGCTATTGCGTGTGCACTTCGGTCAGTCCTAGTATGCTGTCCTGACAGGATGCACGCTAGTCGGTCGTCGATCGGATGATCGCAGCGCTCCTGTCCCGCCATGGCTGACGGCGGCAGCGTGATCGCGCTGCTCAACCAGCGATGCAAGTCCAACAGAATCGAACCAATTGGGGCGATCTCAAAGAAGAGGTGGAAGTTGACCAATCAACTCGACGCGCTGAGCAACGCAGTCGGCCGCAGACCAGTGTCCCGCCGAGACGTACTCCGCTTCGCCGGCGCCGGTGGTCTCGCGCTGGCACTGGGCGGGGGACTCGCTGCCTGTGCCCGTACCGAGTCCGGCCCCGGCGGTGAGGAGGAGCACAACATCCTCAACTCATACTTCACGCTGGACAACGTCTACTACGACGCGTACAACAAGGGCAGCCGGGCCGCAATGGGCCAGTTCAGCTTCAAGTACCACCAGGCTGTGAGCAACAACGATGCTTCCGCCCAGCTGTCTCAGCTGAAGTCCGCTGAGCTCCAGGGGATCGCCGGGGTCACCATGATCGCCAGCAACAACGGCATCCAGCCTGAGCTGATGCGTACCCTGCAAGCCGCAAAGATCTACACCGCCAACATGTGGAACAACGCGCCCTGGGTCACCCCCCTGGACATCGGTGACTACTACTTGACCTTCGGTGTGGTGAACGGCCCCGCTACCTTCCAGTCCGTTGCCGAGCTGCTCTTCCGGAAGCTGGATGGCAAGGGCAAGGTCATTCAGATCGACGGCATTCGCGGCGCCAGCATCAACGACGAACGCCTGGCCGGCGTGGCGGCCGCTGCGAAGAAGTACCCCAACATCGAGATGGTGCCTTCACAGGCCGGTGGATGGTCGCGTACTGTCGCCCGTCCGATCATCGACGCACTCCTGGTGCAGCACCCCGATGTTGCCGGCATCGTCTCGCACAACGACGACATGACCGTGGCAATTGTGGAAGCACTCAAGAACAAGGGCATGAACGGCAAGGTGGTTGTTGTGTCCGGCGACGGGGTCCCGGAGGGGCTGGGGCTGATCGAGAGCGGAGATGTGTACGCCACCCTCTGCACCCACCCGGCCTGGCTCGGCGGACACTTCATCAGCCGGATCTACGACGCACTCAACGGTTGGAAGCCGACTCCGGCTGAGCGGATGATCCACTGGGGTTGCTTCAGTGTGAACACCCCCGAGGCTGCCGCCGAGTACCGCAAGATCATGTACGCCGACCCGGCGCCCTACGACTGGCGCAAGATGTCCCGCGTCCTGAACCCGGAGGACTGGGATCCGCAGAACCTGGTCGGTGTGATGGATCCCAACAAGTACTGGGCCTACCAGGAGTCGACGAAGCCCGCCGGCTACTCGCTGCCCGACGCTTACTCCGGCGACACCTGGGCCAAGGATCTTGAGACCACGACAGCCTTGTACAAGGACCACTTCAAGAGTGATCCGCTGGGCAAGGCGCGTGACCTGTGCGTCGACGGAGCGGGGGACATCGTCACATGAGCAGCACACTGACGGAAGTGAGCCCATCGGCAGCCGCGCCGCCGGTGAAGGGGCCGAGGAATCGGCCCCAGCTCAGGGTCGTTGGCCCGCTCATCATCGTGCCGGTTCTGGTCGTGGTGTTCACCATACTGAACCCACGGTTCCTCTATCCCGAGAACATCCTGAACATCGTGAGTGCCGCCTCGGTGCTGATGATCCTGGCGGTGGCGCAGACGTTCGTGATCGTCATGGGCAGTATCGACCTTTCGGTGGGGTCCGTTGTCACGCTCACCGGAGTCTCATCGGCGTTGCTGCTGCAACAGTTCGGAGCTCCGGGTCTGTTGATCGTCCCGTTGATCGGCCTGGTGGTGGGAGCCATCAACGGAGCGCTCTTCGCGTTCGTGAAACTGCCGTCGTTCTTGGTCACTCTGGGAACGTTGTACGCGTTTAACGGAGTCAGCCTGTTCATCTCTAACGGTGCCTCGACCCCGCTTGCGCCCAACGCTCCGCTCTCGGGCGTGTTCAGTGGCGATCTTCTGGGCATCCCGAAGATTGCACTCTGGGCGCTGGTTCTGCTGCTGGCTGCCATCCTGGTCTGCCAGCGCACCCGGTTCGGCCGGTACACCTACGTCCTCGGTGGGGGCGAGGCGGTGGCGCGGCTGTCCGGCGTGCCGGTCCAGAAGCACAAGTTCCTGGTGTTCGTCGTGGCAGGCCTGCTGGCCAGCGTCGCCGGGATGCTGCTGATGTTCCGGATCAACGGTAGCGGTCCCGACATGGGCACCACCTTCCTGCTGCCGACGATCGCCGCTGTGGTGATGGGCGGAACACCGCTGACCGGGGGCGTCGGCGGGCCGCTCCGTACGGTCCTTGGCGTGTTGATCATCACCATTCTCACCAATGGCATGACGCTGGCCAACGTCCATCCGTTCCTCCAGATCGTCATCCAGGGCATCGTGGTCATCGCCGCTGTGGCGATCTCGATGGACCGCAGCCGGGTGGGACTGATCAAGTGATGGCCGACGACGGTGCGGCTGTTGATCCCTCCGCAGCGCCGCTGTTGGTGGCCGAGGGCATCGGCAAGTCCTACGGCGCGAATACGGTGCTGTCCGGGGTCGACATCGAGATCCACGACCGCGAGGTACTGGGCGTCGTCGGCGAGAACGGGGCGGGGAAGTCGACACTGCTGAACATTCTCAGCGGTGTGGTTCCTCCCGACACCGGCCGGCTGCTGCTTCGTGGTCAGGAGGTACGGCTGAAGAGCTATCGGGATGCCAACTTCAACGGCATCTTCCGAGTGTTCCAGGAGCTGGCTCTAGTTCCAGGGCTACGGGTGTATGAGAACTTGTTCCTGACCCACGAAAAGCGGTTCTCCAACTACGGCTTCATCAATCATGCGGCGATGAGGCGCCGGGCATCGGCCTACCTCGAGGAGTTCGAGCACGGCTGGATCGATCCGACCAAGCCGATCGACTCCTACAGCTTCTCGGTGCGCCAGATCGTCGAGATCATCAAGGCGTTTGCATTGGCGGATCTGTTGGAGACGCCGTCCCCGGTGTTGCTGCTGGACGAGCCAACCGCAGGTCTGCTGGCCGATGAGACGGAGTTCTTCTTCAGGGTAGTGAAGCAGGCACGGAACAAGACCGGAATCGTCTATGTCGGTCACCGGCTCGGCGAGCTGCTGGACAACAGCGACCAGGTGGTGGTGATCAAGGACGGTCACCTGGTGGCACGCGGATCCGCCCGTGACATGACCGAGGAGCAGCTGCACCAGGTGATGGTCGGCCGCGCCCGATCGGAGTTCCTGTACCACGAGGACCGGCAGCAGCCGACGACTGCGACGACGCCGATCCTGAGCGTGGCGGGGCTGTCCCAGCCTCGGGCGTTCAGCGATGTCAGCTTCGATGTACGGCCCGGGGAGATCGTCGGGATCGCCGGGGTAATCGGTTCCGGAAAGTCCGAGCTAGGTCGGGCCATCTTCGGCGCCGGTAAGGACGTCGCAGGAGAGGTCAGAGTCGGAACACAGATAGTCAGCACCATCTCGGACACCACCCAAGCCGGGATGGGCTACGTACCACAGGATCGTGCGGCGGAAGGAGCGCTGCTGCCGCAGCCTGTGTCCTGGAACATCTCCTTGGCTCGGTTGTCCACGGAAGGCGGTCTTGGTGCCAGTGTCATGGACGGCGGTCGGGAGAAGCGTGACGCCGACAAGTACGTCGATCTACTCAAGATCAAGACGCCGGGCATCCAGGCGGCGGTGGGACGCCTGAGTGGAGGAAACCAGCAGAAGGTCATTCTCGGCCGGTGGCTGGCCGCCGGAACCAAGGTTCTGATCTTGGATAACCCGACCCGTGGTGTTGACGTCGGCGCCAAGGAGCACATCTACTCGCTGCTGCGTGAGCAGGTGGCGAACGGTCTGGCCGTCGTCCTGATCAGCGACGACCTCCTGGAGCTGATCATGATGAGCTCGCAGATCCACATCATGAGCGGTGGAAGCGTGCGCGCGACGATACAGACGCCGCCGGAGGCGAAACCGACCGAGGTCGAGATGGTCGCTCACATGGTCTGAAAGCACGTCCCCCTGAACCGCATCGAGATGGTCCGGCAGCGGACGGGTCTCGCCTCTACGAAGGAGCGCAAAGAAGCGTGACAACAAGGAAACTTGCCCCGACCGATGTCGTGGTGATCGGCGCCGGCGCCTCGGGCGGCACGGTGGCCAAGGTACTCACCGAGGCCGGCGTCAAGGTCGTCTGTCTCGAACGAGGGCCGTGGATGAAACCTTCGGAGTTCTCCGGAGATGAGATCAAGTACGTGAACCGCGGGTTCCTCTGGCAGGACATCGACCTGAAGCCGCGCACCAAGCGCCGGGACTCCTCCGAGGTTGCTGTCAAGACCAGGTTCTCACCGGTCCCACAGATGGTGGGCGGGGGCACCGTGCACTATTCCGGCTGGTTCCCCCGGCCCATCCCCGATGACCTGATCGCGCGCAGCATCTACGGTGAGGTCGAGGGAACGAGCCTGGTGGACTGGCCGATCAGCTACGACGAGCTTGAGCCGTTCTACACCAAGGTGGAATGGGAGTTCGGCGTCTGCGGTCTGGCCGGCGCCAACCTCTACGAGGGCCCTCGGAGCGCCGACTACCCGGTCGGACCGTACCCGGTCAATGGTGTCGGAAAGGCGTTCTACGACGGCTGCGCCAAGATGGGCTACAACGGGTTCCCGCTACCGATGGCGATCCTGACCGCGCCACACAACGGTCGCCCCGCAAGCACCCAACCTGGACTCTGGCACGAGTACGGCGATCCAACTGGTGCGAAGTCCTCCACCCTGAACACTTTCATCCCCGACGCCCTGGCTACGGGCCTGTTGGACCTGAGGCCGGAGTCGTACGTCAGTGAAATCACCGTTGGTGCGGATGGGCGAGCCCGCGGGGTCGTCTACCAGGACGAGAACGGGATCGAGTATGAGCAGCGTGCCGAAGCGGTCTTCGTGTGCTGCGGTGCCATCGAGACAGCACGGTTGCTGCTGCTGTCCCAGTCCGGCCGGTACCCCGACGGCCTTGCCAACGGCAGCGGCCTGGTCGGGCGCAACGCAATGTTCCACGAGTACGTGGGAGCATTCGGGCTCTTCGACAAGGAGACGCACCCGCCGCTGAACCAGTGGAGCGGTTCCTATGTCAACGGCGCCACCTATGAGCTCTACAAGACCGATCTGAACCGCGGCTACGCACTGGGAAGCGTGTGTGCGGCCTCCACCGTCGGACACCCGGTCAACTTCACCTATCCAGGCCATCCGACCTGGGGGAAGCCGGCCAAGGACGCCGACCGGGACTTCTTCAGCCACAGCATGAAGATCGGTGCCATCCTGCAGGACATCCCGCAGGAGACCAACACCGTGGATCTGGACCCCGATGTCCGCGACGCCTGGGATATGCCGGTGGCCCGGATCACGGCCAAGCCGCACAGCAACGACATCGCCCAGGCGGACAACATCGCCCGTCGAAGCATGGATCTGATGGAGGCCGCAGGCGCCTCGCGCGTCGACCCGGTGCTGCTGTCGGAGCTGACCGGCAACTGCAGCCACGAGATGGGGACCGCCCGAATGGGTGATGACCCCGATCGCTCGGTCCTCAACCGCTGGTGCCGCGCCCATGAGGTGAACAACCTGTTTGTCGTGGACGGCGCGGCCTTCCCAACAGCGCTTGGGGCGAACCCCACGCCGACCATCATGGCCAACGCATGGCGGGTGGCCGACCACCTCATCCAGACTCGCGGTGACGCGTCATGACCTCCAACGGATCTGCAGGAGCGAACACCATGCCCGAAGCAACAGGCCGCCTGTTCTTCGACCACCACCAGTGGGTCACCGTTGAGGCCGCCACGGCGCGCATCATCCCGACCGACCAGGACCCGGGTGCTCGGGAGGCCGGCGTCGTCGTCTTCATCGATCGCTACCTCTCAGGCACCGATGCCGTGTTCGCCAATGCATGGGGCAGCGGTTTTCTCACCCTGCAGGGCAAGCAGGGCCAGGCTTGGCAGCGGCGTATCGACAACCTGCGGTCGCGCTACCGAACGGGCCTGCTCGAGCTGGACCGGGTTAGTCGTGCGGCACGCAATGCCGACTTCGTGGACCTGGATGAGGCTGCGCAGGATGCTGTTCTGGGTGCCTTCGCCCGAGGCGTACCAGACGAGGTGGAGACACTGACCGGCGCCGAGTCAGCCGGCAGCTATGAGGTGGCCATGAGTCAGCCCGTCAGTGACGATGACCTCAGCTTCTTCGAGACTCTGGTGCTGCACACCCGATGCGGCTTCTACGGGGATCCTGCCTACGGAGGGAACCGTGACTTCGTCGGGTGGGACACCATCGGGTTCCCGGGGCCGCGCTCATTGGCGGAGACCAACGACGGTCGGTACAGCACGCTGGAGTACATGACCGGTGGCGACTACGCCGCCGACTTCGCGTGGTCCCAGGTTCCCAAGATCACCGCGGCAGCCGACCCCACTCCCTCCTCGGTCGTCAGTGCCAGCACCCTGGGCTACGACGGAGCTCAGCGCGCGCTCGCTGCGGCCGTGGCCGTAGCTCGATCTCTTGGACTAGGGGCCTGCGTCGCTGTGGTTGACCGCGGTGCACACCTGCTGAGCTACGCGAGAATGAACGGAGCGCAGCTGTTAATGGGCACTATCGCACAGGACAAGGCCTACACGGCGGCCACCTTCGGCCTGCCCACCCACGACTGGTGGGACATGATCAAAGACGCGCCACCGCTGGCCAACACGCTGCCGACTATGGAGCACTTCAGCATGATCGGCGGCGGTCTGCCCATCGTCTATGAAGGCGAGGTAGTGGGCGCCATTGGAGTGTCCGGGGGAAGCCCGGACCAGGACCGCACGATCGCCGAAGCCGGAGCGCGAGCAGCTCTCACCTGACGAAGCGACAGGGCGCGGGCTTTGCCGCGACGCCAGCCCGCACTTCCAACCAGTCAGTTCTATCCCATCTCACAGTGAGGTAAACAAGAATGAGCAACGCAAGCCCGTACGGCGGCACCGATGACCGCCAGTTCGAAGCCAGTGGTGTCTTTCGTATCGAGCAGCAGAACGGCCGTTGGTGGTTCGTCGACCCGTCCGGGGCCGGCTTCCTCACTGTCGGTGTAGCCCACGCCGACGACTCCGACCTGAAGTACCTGCACAACGTGGACATCTGGCGTGAGAAGTACGGCTCGTCGAAGGAGCGGTGGATTCGCGAGGGCCTCGTTCCCGACCTGGATGCCTGGGGCTTCAACACCATCGGCTGGACGCAGGACTACGTCGGTGGTGGCTGGCGGAAGGCCTTCGACTGGAATGAGCGGGTCACTGTCCAGCAGTCGACTAGCCAGTTCTCGCCGCGCGACTTCGAGGTCGCCGACCGGCCTTACGTGGTCCTCATGGAGGTGGCCAAGACCGAAGACTGGTACGGCGACCCGGTGTTTCCTGACGTCTTCTCCGAGGACTTTGAGGACCACTGTGCCTACCTGACGCGGAGCACCTGCGTCGACCACGCCCGGAGCTCGAACCTGATCGGCTACTCCTACGACGACGCTCCGTCCTGGGCACGTCACGTCAGCGGTGCGGACTTCCCGCAGCTGATCGACCTCCCTGAGAACAAGCGCGAAGATCGGCTGTTCGAGATCGCCAGCAAGTACTACGAGACCATGCACCGGCACATCCGGCAGCATGACTCCGAACACCTGATCCTCGGTGACCTCTACAACGGCGACCGGCCGCTGCCGGACGCGGTGCTTGAGGCCATGAAGCCCTACGTCGACGTGCTCGGCATCCAGTACTTCCCCGGGGACACAGACGAGGCCAAGCAGCGGATGATTGAACACGCGTCCGCGGCCGTCGCCCTGACCGGGAAGCCCCTCTACGTGCCGGACATCGGCAACTGGGCGCCCACCGAGCTCAACCCGCATCGGGTCGGTGACCCGTCGGGAAGGCTGGCAGGGCTGGACAGTCATGCCGAACGAGCCCGCCACTACATCGAGACGATCGGTGTGCTGCTAGAACAGCCTTGGTTCCTTGGCTTCCACTGGTGCGCCTACCTTGAGAACAAAGCCCGGGGTTGGGGTATCAAGGACCCCTGGGACCGCGCCTACGAGGACTTCACCGGACCGGTGGCCGAGTTCAACAAGAGCATCTACGACCGGATTCGATCATGACCGACCTGTCCTTGGGGCTGAGTACTTTCGTGCTTGCCTCGCCCTTCTCTAATGCAGACCTCGGTGTCATGAGCCAGGTGCGGGCCTGGGGCTACGACGTGATCGAGGTCTGTGTGGAGGACCCGTCGCTGCTGACCGCTTCTGCAGTGGCGGCAGCAGCGGCGGACGAGGGTCTGCGGGTCCTCGTCTGCGGCGCATTCGGCCCGGAGCGGGACGTGTCGGCCGAGGATGCGGCCCGCCGCCGGACCGGCGCCGACTATCTCTACAGCTGCGTCGAGTTTGCCGCAGAGGTGGGCAGCCCGCTGGTGAGCGGTCCCATGTACGCCGCCACCGGCCAGGCCAGACTGCTTCCGCCGGCGGAGCGGGCGGCGCAGTGGGACCGAGCGGTTACCTCGCTGACGGAGGTTGCGAAGCGAGCCGGTGCGGCGGGCGTCGCCCTGGCGGTGGAGCCGCTCAACCGCTTCGAGACCGACCTGGTGAACACCGTCGAGCAAGGCCTGGCCCTGTGCGCTGATATTGGGTCAGATCACGTCGGGCTGATGCTTGACACCTTCCACATGAACATAGAGGAGAAAGATCTGCCGGCGGCGATCGAAGCCGCGGGCGATCACATCCTCAACTTTCAGGCCTCGGAGAACGACCGCGGTACTCCGGGCCAGGGTCACGTTCCATGGCCCGCCGTCATCAAAGCGCTACGGGGGACCGGCTATGCAGGCGATGTGGTCGTTGAGTCTTTCCTTCCCACCGTGGCGGAGATCGCCAGGGCGGTCTCGCTCTGGCGGCCGGTGGCGTCGTCCATGGACGACCTCGCTGCGGACGCCGCCAGCTATCTGCGCCCGTTGCTGTCGGCCCGCTGACGAGACTCGACAGCGCGGGGCGGGCGGTGTCAGTCGGTGACCACGACCAGCGGGTTGCTCATGGGGAGCGGACTACGGGTGAGTACCACCTCGAAGCGGCTACGGTCGCCACGGTGGTAGGCAACAAAGACCTCGACGGGGCGGTCGTTCATCCCGTAGCTGGTGCTGGAGAGCACCAGCACAGGTGCGCCGCGGCGGATGCGCAGGTCTCGCGCCAGCGCGGCGTCAGCCGTGGTGGCGTCGATCGTGCGGCGGCCATGCTTAAGCTGCACGCCGTACTTACCCTCCAGCAACGCATACAGCGACTGCTGCGTCATGTCCTCCTCGACCAGCCCTGGGGCCAGTTCATACGGTATGTGGGTGATCGTCAACGCCCACGGCAAACCGTTAACGAAACGCAGCCGATCCAAGGCGATGACCGGTGCACCGACTTCGATCTGCAAAGCCTCGGCTACCTGGTCGTCGGCCGGAACCACCTCCAGCTGGCGCACTTCGCTATACAGTTCCGCACCGCGCGCAGTGACGTCCTCGTAGAGCCCCGTCAGAGATTGCGCGAGGCCTTCCGCGGTCTTGGGCTGAGCAACAAAGGTGCCCCGACCGTTGATGCGCTCAATCACACCGGCTGCTTCCAGTTCGGAAAGAGCCTGGCGGACCACTGTTCGCGACACCCCGTAGGTGTTACAGAGCTCATGGTCGCCAGGAAACCTGTCGCCAGGTTCCAGGTGCCGCCGCTTCATCTCGGCCAACAGAATCTGCTTCAACTGGTAGTACAGGGGTAGTGGAGCAGATCGATCAACCGCTTTCATTCCTACTCCGATCTCAACCCGTTCATCTAACGAGAGGGTACGTGGCCGGGTGCCAGATTGCACTGTGACCGCAGATACTGATGGCGACTATAACTGGTAATAACTGCATCCTGTACTTACAGGGCGTCCGCCAGTATAGTAGTCGCGGCACCAAGCCACTCGGCAGTGCGGAGTCACGACCCGCAGCAAGCCTGGCGGCGGGAATCGACCGGAAGAACGGTGCATTCCGGCGCCCACGGGGTGCCGCCCGGTCACCTCTCTCCATCGACGCTCGACCGTCGCCATCGACCCGCTAACGACCCCCGGAGGTATTTCCATGATCGGCAAGACCCACAAGGTGCGGGATGGGTCGGATGAGCCTAAGTCGGTGGTCATGGTGACCTCGCGGTCTTTCTCCACGGGCGACGTGAACGTGCGGGCTGACCTGGAGTCCGTCGGTGCGAACGTGGTGACTGCGCCGTCCGATCACAACCTGAATGCGCTGCGCCCGGTTTTGGCCGAGACGGTGGCCTGGATCGCCGGCACTGGGCCGATCACCGCTGAGCATCTTGCCGCTGCACCGAAACTGCGGGTCATCGCCCGGTACGGCGTGGGTGTGGATGCGGTTGACCTGGAGGCGGCCGCACGGCACCAGGTCATGGTCACCAATACACCCGGAGCCAACACGGGCGCTGTCGCCGATCACACGCTGGCGCTGATGTTGGCGGCGCTGCGCGATGTCACCGCCGGCGACAGGGGAGTTCGGAGCGGCAACTGGCAGGTCAACAGGACCCGCGAGCTCAGCAGCCTCACGATCGGGATCGTCGGCCTGGGCCGGATAGGGCGTGGCGTGGCTTCCCGGCTGTCCGGCTACGGCGGAGTGATCCTCGGGCATGATCCATGGGTATCCGACGCGCAAGCCCGGACGGCCGGCATCGAGCCAGTCGGATTGGACGAGCTCGCTGCGCGGTGCGACATCGTCACCCTGCACGCGCCCGGCGACCAGACCTTGGTCAATGGACCCTGGCTAGCACGAGCACGACCTGGTCTGATCCTGGTCAACACCGCCCGTGCCAACCTGGTCGACGAGCCGGCACTGGCTCAGGCGCTGCGGTCGGGGGCGGTGCGGAAATACGCCGCGGACAGCCTCTCGACCGAAAGTGGTCACGGCGCAGGAAGTCCGCTGCTGGCAGCCGACCTCATCGACAAGACAATCTTCACCCCGCATTCAGCAGCTCAGACCGTGCAGGCCGTTGACGGCATGGGCGTCGGGGCGGCTGCTGCAGTGCTGGCCGTTCTTCGAGGCGAGACGCCGCCGAACCTCGTCGTTATTACCCCGAGTCAAGGAAGCGAGCTATGAATACAACAGATGAGCGGGCCGAGGTCCACCTTGAAGCGCTGCGCTCGGCCGGCGTTGTCGCCGTGCTTCGCGCTCCGAGCGCCGACAAGGCTCTGCGTACCGTCGAAGCGTTGCTGGCCGGCGGGATTACCGGGATCGAGGTTACCTACAGCACGCCCGGTGCGGCTGAGGTGATTGCTGAGCTGGCCCGCCGGCACGGCGATGCGCTGCATCTGGGTGCCGGTACGGTGGTCACCATCGAGCAGGCCCGCTCCGCGGTGGAGGCCGGTGCCAAGTTCCTCGTCAGTCCTGGCACCGACGCACGTTTGGGGCAGGCCATGCTCGACACCGGAGCCGGGGTGTTCCTCGGAGCGCTAACGCCGAGCGAGGTGATGGCAGCAGTACAGATCGGTGCCCACGCGGTCAAGATCTTCCCGGCGTCGTTGGGCGGTCCGTCCTACCTCAAGGCGCTGCGTGGACCGTTCCCCTCAGTTCCCTTGATGCCCACTGGTGGTGTCAGCGCGGACAACGTCGGCGCGTGGCTGGCGGCGGGCGCGGTGGCCGTGGGCGCCGGCAGCGACCTCTGTTCCCCGGCCGCGATGGCCGACAACCGGTGGGACGTGATCGAGGCAACGGCGCGCTCCTTTGCCGCCGCATGGGCTACAGCGAGCGGATCGGAGGTACGCGCATGAGCGGGACCGAACTCAAAGGCCAGGAACCTCCGGCCCAGGAATCCGTTGGTTACATGGGCTTCGTCGGCGTCACCACCGGCAGCTCGTCGATCATGAAGGTCTTCCCGGAGTGGGCGAAGGTGCTCGGGCTACCAACCCGCACTCTTGTCGGCCACGACATCGCGGTCGGCGCCGACCCGGCGGCGTACCGGGACGTCGTCGGCCGGATCAAGGCCGACCCCAACCACTTCGGTGCGTTGGTCACGACCCACAAGATGGACGTGTTCGCTTCGGCGGGTGACCTGTTCGACGATCTCGACGACCTAGCCCTGACGTTCGGTGAGATCTCGTCGGTCGCCAAGCGTGGCGATCGGCTGACCGGTGCTGCCAAGGACCCGGTGACGGTCCGGCTGGCGCTGGAGGAGTTCGTGCCGGAGAACTACTTCACCGAAACCGGGGCCGCTGCGTTGATTCTGGGCTCCGGTGGGTCGGGATGCGCGCTCAGCCATCAGCTGGGGATGCGTGCGGACCGTCCGAGTCGGGTGATCTGCACGGCTCGTCGCGAGGAGAGCCTGGACCACCAGCGGAATCTGCATGAGAAGGCTGGGGTGCCAGCCGGGTTGATGCGTTACGTGCTGACTACCGACCCGCACCAGGTCGATGAGCTGCTGGCGAATCTGCCGCCCGGGAGCCTGGTCGTCAACGCGACGGGTATGGGTAAGGACCGGCCGGGCTCCCCGCTGAGCGACCATGCCCGGTTCCCGGATCGCGCAGTGGTCTGGGAGTTCAACTACCGCGGCTCGCTGGAGTTCATGCAGCAGGCTCGCGCTCAGCAGGCCGAACGGGACCTCACCATCGAGGACGGCTGGCGATACTTCGTCCACGGCTGGTCGCAGGTAGTGGCCGACGTCTTCGACATCCCGATGCCTTCGGACACTGTCGACGAGCTCGCCAGGGTCGCGGCGCGACTCCGCTGATGCAGGCAGCTGTCCGGACTGTTCTCGGTGACGTGCCAGCGCACGATTTGGGCCGCGTCAACTATCACGAGCATCTGTTTCAGGTGAGCCCCTTGTTGCCGGGCGACGAGCTCGACGACGAGGGTCGCAGCGGGCAGGAAGCCGGTCTCCTCCGCCAGGCTGGAACCCAGGCGATGGTGGAGGCGACGCCCACCGGGCTCGGCCGCAACCCGGCGGCCCTCGCCCGGATCAGCGCGAGCGCCGGTCTGCGGATCATTGCCACCTCCGGCGCGCACCGGGAGGCACATTATGGCGCCGGACACTGGTTGACCGATTTGTCGGAGGCTGAGCTGGCTCGCCGGTTTACTGCCGATATCGAGAGCGGACTGCCGGAGTCGGACGGCGCTCAAGCCGGTGCGGCTGCGCACGGACCGGCAGGCGCGGCAGTGCGGGCGGGCCTGCTCAAGGCGGGCATCGGCTACTGGGACATCTCGCTGTTCGAGCGGCGGGTGCTGGCAGCGGTGGCCGTCGCTCACTGCAGTACCGGAGCGCCGATCATGGTGCATCTCGAACACGGCAGCGCCGCGTTCGAGGTGCTCGCAGTGCTGGAACGTGACGGCGTGAGCCCGGACGCTGTCGTCCTGGCCCACATCGACCGCAACCCCGACCCGGTCCTGCACGCCGACCTTGCTGCCGCCGGGGCGTACCTGGGGTATGACGGGTTTGCTCGGAGCCGCACGTGGCCTGACTCGATAATCTTGAACTGCATGTGCGCCGCGGCGGACCTCGGAGCGCAGGGGCGGATCCTGCTCGGCGGCGACGTCGCCCGCCGGACGCGCTACGTCGCATACGGAGGCATGCCTGGGCTGACCTATCTGGAGGACAGGATCGTCCCCCGGCTTATCCGTGCCGGGCGAGGCGAGCTGCTTGAAGCCGCCCTGACGGCCAATCCGGCACGGTGGCTCGGTCGGTTCTCCCGACCCGCCACACCATGATTCCCGCCGGTACCCGGTGACAACTCGAACAAGGAGTAGAAGTACAGATGTCGATATCGAACACCCCACCTACCACCCCGGTGAAGCTGACGGTCCTGGCAGAGCAAGGGCAGTTGCTCGGCAGCAACGGACGGTATGAGAGGTTCCTGCCCGACCTTGTCGGCTTGTACCAGGATGCGCAGTCTTTCGAGGAGAAGCTTGCAGCCGACTCCGGGGCTCCGGTGTACTGGGTCGAAAGCAGCCAGACCGAAGACGGGCCCGGTGGTTTGATCACTGGGACCAGCGTGCTGGAACCCGGGCAGGTTGGCGAGGAGTATGCGATGACCAAGGGCCATCTGCACGGTCAAGCCGACCGGTCAGAGCTCTACCTCACCGTCGCCGGTCACGGAGTGATGTTGCTGGAAACCCTGGATGGGCAAACCGAGTCGATCGAGGTGCGGCCGGGAGAAGCGGTCTACGTCCCCGGGCACTGGGTGCACCGCAGTGTGAACGTCGGCAGCAAGCGGTTCGTTACGCTCTTCTGCTACGCCGCGGACGCCGGCCAGGACTACGGCATCATCGAACGTGCCGGAGGGATGAAGCAGTTGGTTGTAGCGACCAGCGACGGTGGCTGGACGACCCGCCCCAACCCGCAACATCGCGGCTACGAACACTGATCCCCTTCGGGATACACACTCTGATCCCCGTTCTGGGATATGCACGCTGATCGCAGATCGGGACCCGCCGCCATCGACCGGACCCGATGCTGCTATCCTGTCATTACAGATCCGGGACTGCCCCGCTCGCCTGAACCAACCTTTGTTGACTGTGCCCGTGCGACTCTCGCGCTCGGGATGAGGAGGAACCATGACTTTACGCTTCTCCGGCCGCCGCATCGCTGTCACCGGCGCGGCAGGCGGAATCGGCGCCGGCATCTGTGCTTCCCTGCTGAGCCAGGGGGCCCGCGTGTACGCGCTTGATCTTCGACTCGACGGGCTTCCTGACGGGTTGGAGGGCATTCAGACTGATCTGACGTCGGAGGAATCGGTCAGTGCGGCTGTTCGGCGTCTGTATCAGGACGACTCGACTCCGGTCGACCTGGTGAACTGCGCCGGAATCGTCGAAAACGATGTTGCGGCCGAAGACATGCCGATGGATCTGTACGACAAGGTGATGGCGGTCAACCTGCGAGGTGTCTTCCTCAGCTGCCGCGAGTTCGGCAGACGGCTGCTGGAGAGCGACTCGGGTGGAGCGATCGTCAACGTCGCATCGATGTCGGGCAACGCGGTGGTCAATCACCCCCAGCGACAGAGTGTCTATAACACCTCCAAGTCGGGCGTGAGTGCGCTGACCCGTTCGCTGGCGGTGGAGTGGGGCCCTCGTGGCGTTCGGGTGAACGCGGTGTCTCCCGGCTATGTCGATACGCCGCTCAACAACTTGAAGCGGCACCTGCACGATCAGTGGATCTCAGAGACGGTGCTCGGCCGGTTCGGGACCATCCGAGAGATCAGCGGCGCCGTCGAGTACCTCCTCAGCGAGGAGGCTGCGTTCTGCTGCGGTACCGAGCTCCTTATTGACGGCGGCTTCTCACTGCGCTGAGCCGCTGACGCGTTCTGCGATCTCTCGGTTCGCAGTTCGTGCCAACAACCCATTCTGCAATTCAGCCATCCTGTACCGCTAGGGGTTGGTAGGCCGGTCGCGACGACGTCCGCCCGCCCGCACCCTGCACACCCAATGAGGGGAACCGCTGGTGAAATCCGTTGTATACGACAGCCCAGAGAACTTCGAGATCCGCGATGTCGCGGTCCCGGTGGCGAAGCCGGGGCAGGTATTAGTCAGACTCGTCATCGCTGGTGTCTGTGGAACCGATCTCCACCTGCATCACGGTGAGTTCGGTCCGACCTACCCACTCACCCCGGGCCACGAGATGGTCGGTGAGGTGACCGCGCTGGGGGTGGGTGTCACCTCGTTGGCGGTCGGTGACCTGGTGGCGATCAACAACACGGAGGCGTGCGGCTTCTGCGCAAACTGCCGGCGAGCGCGCTCCAACTTCTGCCTGAACCCGGTAGCGCAGGGCGTCAACGCGCCTGGTGGTTTCGCCGAGTACGTCGTCGCTCCGGCCGAGCTCTGTCATCTGGTGAACGATCTTGACCCTGACGTGGCGGTGTTCGCCGAGCCGACGGCCTGCGCCGTGCACGGCCTGGACATGCTCGACATGATGCCCGGCAGCGACACCCTCGTCTTCGGCACGGGACCGACCGGCTTGCTGCTGATCCAGCTGCTGGCTCGCAACGGCGCCGGCCGGCTCACCGTCGCGGCCCCAACTCAGTTCAAGCTCGACATAGCCGCTGCACGCGGAGCGGACGAGGTTGTGCTGATCGATCGCGATGGTTCCGACGCGTCCGCCGAGCGTCTCCAGGCGCTGGCGCCGGCCGGTTTTGACGTGGTGATCGACGCAACGGGCGCATTGCCGGTGCTGCAGCGGACGATCCCGCTCACCCGCGACGGGGGCACGATATTCGTCTACGGCATGACCCGTGAGACGGATCAGTGGGCCATTCCGCCATATGAGGTCTTCCGGCGCGAGCTGACGATCAAAGGCTCCTTCGCGCAGTGCTACTCGTTCGACCGTTCGCTGCTGGCTTTGCGGCAAGGCAGGGTCGACACCTCGGGCATGATCACCCACCGGTTTGCTATTCACGAATATGCAGATGCCCTGAAGGCGGTCGCAGACAGCGACTGCGTCAAAGCCGTCATCACCCCGTGACGACTGCTCTGCCTGCCGCTAACCGTCCGCGCAGTTCTGTCCCCAACCGCGCCCTACCCTTCGGAGAAACCCCATGCTGATCCCACGGCTGCTTCCCGTGTATCTGGAACCTGAGCCCACGCCGTCCTTCTTCGCCCAGTTCGAGTATCTGAGAAGTCTCAGTGGCGGGTTGGTGGAATGGCTGGCGCCTGCCCATCTCGCCGGTCCGCTTAACCCCAGCGCGGACGCTGTTGTGCTGCCTGACTTGACCGGGCTCGCGTATCGGATGACGCCGGAGTTCAAGACGGTCACGGCGCCCATCCTGGTGATCACCTCGGAGTTCGGCACTGTGTCGATGTGGGACTGGGAGATTCGTGACTACCTGCGCCGGCGCGACGTGGACACTGTCGCACCGACGTCCCTTGAGGAGTTCCACGACATCTGCCGTGCGCTCGCTGTGAAGAAGACGTTGCCGCAGTCCACCATGCTCGCCTACCAGGACGATCTCGGTGGGGGCAAGCAGCCGGATATCTTCAAGCGCTTCTACTGGTGGGAGGAGGAGTGTGTCAGCGACCTGAAGCGATCCTTCGGGGTCAGCGTGGAGCGCCGCAGCTTCCGAGCCTTGGCTGCCCGCGCCGCCGCCATCCCTGATCAACGCGTCCAGGACGCCAAGGTGCGCACCGGGAAGACCGTTCCGATGGTGGGCCTCACCGAGCGTGCGAAGGAGGAGGGTCTGCGGCTCTACCTCGCCCTGAACGACGAGCTCGACGAGACTCCGAACGTCATTGCGGCCGGAATCAACTGCCTCAACGAGTCGGCCACCTCACCGACCACGCCGTGTCTAGCCTGGAATCTCCTCTTTGAGGAGCGGGGGTTGATCTGGGGCTGCGAGGCAGACCTCACCTCGATGATCACCAAGTACATCACCTACCAGTCGTTGAGGGTGCCGGTGATCATGACCAACCTGTACCCGTTCCTGATGAAGAATGCGGCGCTCAAGCACGAGAAGATCCCCTACTTCCCAACGGTGGATAAGCCCGAGAATCACATCCTTGTTGCCCACTGCGGGTTCCTGGGCGTGGTGCCGCAGTCCTTCGCAACGGAGTGGACGCTTAAGCCACGGGTGCTGGAGATCGTGGATCCGAACGCGCACGCCATCGATGCGCGGATCGCCGAAGGCCCCACCACCATCTTGAAGATCACCAGCACCATGGACAGCCTGACCGTGACGCCGTCGGTGATCACCAACTACGAGCAGTACGCCAACTCTGACTGCCTCAATGGCGCGGTGCTGCGGGTGGAGGACGGGTACCGTTTTGTGGAGAACCTGCCGTCCCACCATGCCGTGTTGGCCACTGGTGACATCACCCGGCGACTGGACGTAGTCAGTAACGTCCTCGGCCTCGGCGTGCAGCACGTCTAGCGCCATGATCATCTCCCACGATCTGGGCACCACTGGCGACAAGGCCACGCTTGTCGATGCCGACGGGCACGTCATCACCTCGGTCACCGAGAGCTACCTCACCGACTTCGGCTCGTCCGGCAAAGCTGAACAGGATCCCGAGGCCTGGTGGCGGGCGGTCGGTACCGCGACCCGCCGGCTACTGGACTCCGTCCCGGGTGCAGTGAACCAGGTTGCCGGTGTTTCCTTCTCAGGTCAGATGATGGGTGCGGTGCTGCTCGACAGCGCGTGCCAACCCGTGCGGCCGGCTATCATCTGGGCGGATACCCGATCCACGGCTCAGACCTCCACGCTGATCGAGCGCGTCGGGATGGATCGTGGTTATGCGATCACCGGTCACCGGCTGAATCCGACCTACTCACTGACCAAGGTGATGTGGGTCCGCGACAACGAACCTGAGGTGTTCAGCCGGGTCCGGCACCTGGTGCTGGCAAAGGACTTCATCGTTCAACGACTGACCGGTGTATTGGTCACCGATCCGTCGGATGCCAGCAGCACCAACGCCTTCGACCAGCGATCCGGTAGCTGGTCGGAGGAGCTCATCGAGGCATCGGGCCTGCCTCGGTCGCTGTTCCCGGAGGTCGCTCCGTCTACCGCCGTGGTTGGAGCGGTCACGGCTGAGGCCGCCGCGGTCACCGGGCTGCGGGTGGGCACCCCGGTGGTCCTGGGTGGGGGCGACGGCCCGATGGGGGCGCTTGGGGCTGGGATCATTGACGCCGACTCGGGTGCCTACACCTATCTCGGCTCCTCGTCGTGGGTGTCCTTCGCTGCTGACGCGCCGTTACACGATCCCGAGATGCGCACCATGACCTTCAACCATGTGGTGCCAGGGAAGTTCGTGCCGACAGCGACCATGCAGGCCGGGGGAGCATCCCTTGAGTGGGTGATGGATGTGCTGGCCCCAGGTGAACAGGACCGCTATGACCGCCTGCTGTCGGCCGCCAACGGCGTATTGGCAAGCGGGGACGGGCTGTACTTCCTACCTCATCTGCTGGGGGAGCGGTCTCCGTACTGGAACCCGCGGGCACGAGCAGTGTTCGCGGGCTTGGGTCGACACCACGGCCCTCCGCACCTGACCAGGGCGGTGATCGAGGGGATTGCCTTCAACCTGTGCACCGGGCTGCAGGCATTCCAGCAGAACGGGGCCTCCATCGAGGGAGTGGATGCCATCGGCGGCGCCGCCAACTCGGATCTGCTGCTGCAGGTGTTCGCGGATGTGTGGGGCCTGCCCATACGCCGACGCAATCTTGTCGACGAGGCGACCGCGCTTGGCGCGGCCATCGTCGGTGGCGTCGGGGTGGGCATGTTCGACAGTTTCGAAATCGCCAAACAGCTGTCCCACCGGACTGCAACGTTTACGACGGAACCGAGTCGACACTCCGAGTACGAGAAGGCCCATCTGAAGTTCACCGACGCTTATCGGAGGCTTGAGCCTTGGTTCGACATGTCGTAAGTCAGCCCTCGGCTGTTATTGCAAATGGGATGAGTCCACGGTCTTCGGCGTCAGCAGAGCGCGTGGTTCTCGACGCACCCTTCACAGGTTGGGCTCAGCCTGCACGCGCAATGATGGGCCATTGCAACTAGCGGTGGTGGGCTCACGCTCATGCACCGGTGTCGAAGAGGGC
This sequence comes from Propionibacteriaceae bacterium, assembly GCA_025965155.1. Classification (GTDB taxonomy): domain Bacteria; phylum Actinomycetota; class Actinomycetes; order Propionibacteriales; family Propionibacteriaceae; genus Microlunatus. The sequence goes on along the minus strand of JAOPXN010000052.1, from coordinate 6,839 downwards.
AGGGGGATCGTAGCGGTGAGGGTATTGGTGGTGGAGGACGAGCGACTGCTCGCTGAGTCGATGCGACGCGGTCTCACCAACGAAGGCTTTATCGTGGACCTGGCTCATGACGGCGTGGACGGGCTCTGGGCCGCCACCGAGGCCGGTTACGACGTCATCGTCTTGGACATCATGCTTCCCGGTCTCAACGGGTACAAGGTGTTGGAGCAGATGCGTGAGCGCAAGATCTGGACACCCGTGTTGATGCTGACAGCCAAGGACGGGGAGTATGACCAGACCGATGCGTTCGACCTCGGCGCCGACGACTACCTGACCAAACCGTTCAGCTTTCTTGTCCTGGTTGCCCGACTACGCGCGCTGGTCCGCCGTGGAGGACCGGAACGGCCGGTCACCTTGACGGTCGGATCGCTGATCATGAACCCGGCGCGCCGGTCGGTGCAGCGCGGGGACCAACAGATTACTCTCACCGCGCGCGAGTTCGGGCTGCTGCAGTTCTTCATGCGCCACCCAGGTGATGTGCTGACCAAGACTCAAATCCTTGAGAACGTTTGGGATCCCGCCTACGAGGGTGGGGACAACGTCGTAGAGGTCTACATCGGTTACCTGCGCAAGAAGATCGACGTACCGTTTGGCCTGCACACGCTCACGACCATGCGAGGCATGGGCTACCGACTCAGCCCTGACGTGTTGAACGCGACGGGTCCACAGTAACGGTCGCGGTGTCGTTGGCGACCGAACTGTTGATCACCAGTCCCGCACAGGCAACGTTACGACGAACCGGCACCATCCCTGCGGCGACTCTGTCGCTTTCACGGTGCCGCCATGAAGTGCGACGATCTCCGCGCTGATTGCCAGCCCCAGGCCACTGCCGCCGCCGTCCCGGGTTCGGCTCTGCTCCAGCCGGACGAACCGTTGAAAGATGCGCTCGCGCTGCTCGGATGGCACGGTCTCCCCGTCGTTGTCGATGCAGATCGACACCCAGTCACCGCTGCGCTCGGTGGAGATGGTGATGGACGAGACTGCGTGCCGCACCGCGTTATCCAGCAAGTTCCTGAACACCTGCGCCAGGCGGCCAGCATCACCTGCGACACGCGCCGGCTCTATGCGCGCCACGATCCGGTGCTGCGTCACCGACCGTAGCCGCCTGATCTCGATATCCAGTACATCTTCAAGATCTACCTCGACCGGCTTGGGCACCAGCGCACGCGAATCGGCCTTGGCCAGCGTCAGCAAGTCCTCGACCAGGGCCTGCATCCTCGTCGACTCCGACAACACAGTCGGCTGCAGGTCTATCCAGCTGCGGCCCGTTGCATCCGCAGCCGCGATCTCGGCAGTCGTGACCAGTGTGGAGAGTGGGCTACGTAGCTCGTGGCTGGCATCGGAGAAGAAAGCGCGCAACGCTTTGTCCGATGCCTGAAGCCTTTCCAGCATGGTGTTCATCGTGGTAGCCAGTCTGGCGATCTCATCGTGTGTGGGTGGTACGTCGACCCGGTCCGCAAGACGTTGGCTGTCAATGATGTCGACCTGCTGGCGAATGCGCTCCACGGAGCCCAGCGATCGGCCCACCAGCACCCACACCGCGAGACCCACCAATGCCAGGATCAGCGGTGTCGCGCCCAGTAGGAACAGGGCAACTGTCTGAACGGTGTCCGCCTGCACCTGGACGGGTGACGCCACCTGAACCAGGTACGCGTTGCCGCCGATACTCACTCCTCGCGCCACCAGGAGGAAGTCGTCGGAGTCCTCCAGAATCGGTATGTCGGTCACCTTTGTAGTGATCGTCTGACCCGGCGCTGGGTGTAGGTCTGACAGCGGAACAGCGTCCAGCCTTGTCTCCGAGGCCGCGACCACCGCGCCGGTCGAGTCGATCACCTGCACAACCTCGCCGGGCCGCCTGCTTTCCTTCAGCGTCGCGCCGGCCTCGCCGACTCCCTGCTCGGCGAACAAGGCACTCAGATCGCTGGCACGGGCCACGAGCCCATCGCGGGCGGTGGACACCAGAGCCGACTGGAGAAGCGACAGCAACACGACGGCGCCGACTGCCAGCGCCAGTCCGACAACGACAACGGCCGTGACGGCCGACCGCTGTCGGACTCCCCAGGTAGGCGGACCCCAGGGACCATGTGCACGTGCCATGACTCCAGTGTCCAGCGAAAGAGGTCCGAACACACCGGCACCCGCCCGGTTCACGCCTCTCGCAGGGTGCTGACCGGCGCGTGCCGGGCCCATCGAAGGAAGCTCAGCGCACTGATTGCGGTGGCGGCGGTGATAGCGGCGACCAGGACGACCAGATACGACCACGGGAGGGTGAGCGCCGCTGGTGGTGGATCGAAGACACCGGTCAGGACCCTGACCAAGGTCTGGGAGAGAGCCGCGCCCAGCAGCAGCCCGGCGCCGACGCCGCCGAGGAGCAGGATGGCCGCCTCCGAGGTGATGAAGCCGGCCAGCTCCTTGCCTCGAACGCCGAGCATGGCGGCGATAGCGGAGCTCCGGCGCCGCTCATTCAGCCCGAGGCCGAGAACGAGACCGCTGGCGGCTATCGCAAGCCCGATGGCGGCCGTCAGCTCGACGGCGGTCAGCCCCTTCAGGTTCACCGAGGTAAGGCTGGTCCCGATCTGGCCGCGGACGGTTGAGAGGTCAGTGATGTTGGCGCCGGTCCCGAGCAGCGATCGAAGCTGCTGGGTGATGCCGGCGGTGTTCTGTCCGCCGGTGTCGACCAGATACGTCCCGATGCTGCCGTCGCGTGTCTGCTGGGCGAGATAGTCCTGGTTGGCCACCAGGAACGAGTCCTTGGGTGCGGTTGGAAACTCGGTCGCGATGCCGATGTAGGTGAACGGGATCTCGCGGTAGGAGTGGGTACGGCTGTCCTGCAGCCGCAGCTTGAGGTGGTCCCCGGCTTTGAGCTGGTAGTCGGTGACCGTCTCCTGGCTGACCAGGACCCCGTCGGGACGCTGGCTGAGGGCGTTCATCAGCTCATTCGCCGTACCACCTGAGAAGTACGAGTCCTGCAACCGGGTGGCGGCGCCGACTGTTCCGGGACGGACGCCGTAGATGTCCTGCAGGTCGCTCCCGACGTAGGCAAAGCGGTGCAGGAGTGGCTCGACCGACGCCACCCCCGCCACGCTCGCGATCTGTCGACCGGCCGCTGCAGGGAGCTTCGCTCCGGGAGTCTGGTTCACAGCGATATCGGAGCCAGTTGTCAGCCGAGCATCCACTTCGGCCTGCGCCTGGTAGGTGGTGTTGAACGTGGCTGTCGACACCGCGAAAGACGTCGCGAGAGCGAGCAGTACCACCGCCCAGGTCAGCTGACGCCGCCGGCGCGAGATGCCCGACATCACAATGCTGGACATCCGGCCGGCCAGCGGCCGAAACAGAGTCGCGAGAGCCGCGTGTCCGTGGTGCAGCAGCAGGTCGACCAGTCGCCAGATCAACCCCGCGCCACCGATCCATAACAGCAGTGGCGCGGCGAGCGCCCAGTAGCTGACGGAGATCGTTGCGACACCTTCGGGGGCCAGCACCAGGTCATATTTGTTCTGGCTGGTGAAATACAGCACCAACAGCGCGACGGCGATGAGAAGGAGATCGATGTAGTAGCGGATGAACCAGGGTGACCTGCTCGGCGCAAGGGACTCGCTGCGGGCGCGCATCACCGTGCTGGACCGAAGATCACTTCGCACCGGCAGGACCAGGCTGAGTAGTGCGATAACGATGCCGATGGCAGCTGCGGAGACGAACCAGGGAACGTAGTGAGCCGCGCCACCTGTAAATCCGGTGCTCGCGGTCGGTCCGAACGCCGTGACGAGGGCGGCCACACCGAGACCGACGATGCCTCCCGCCAGGCCCACCACGACGGCTTCGGCGGCGGCAAGGCGGACGACCTGCGTCTGGTCGGTACCGCGGGTGCGCAGCAGCGCCTGCTCGCGGCGCCGCCGACCGGTCCCTGACGCGGCGACAGCGGCGGTGATCAGGCCGGCCAGGATGGCCCCAGGCGCGCCGAGGAAGAGGAAAAGAATCTGCGCGTACGCGGCATCCCCGCGTGCAGCGTCGAGCGCTGCGCCCAGGTTATCGCCGACTGTGCCAGCGCCGGCGAGCGCCACCTCCAGGTTGCGGGCAGCGCCGGTCTCTAAGACATAGGCGGCAGCCGGGGTCGCGGGGAGGCGGTGGCTGCGGGTGGTGTGGATCTGGTAGGAGATGCCGGTGCTCTGAGTGGAGCCGCTGGCGATCTGCTTGTCGAACACAGCCTGCGGAACCAGGAGCACGTTGTCTGGTGGCGCGACCGGCTGTGCCTGGCTGGTGGCGCCCACCCGCTGGAACAACGAGTTGGCCTGCGGGAGCTCGACGATCGACGCCACGCGCAGGTTCGCCTGGCGGTGTCCGTCGAGCGCCACCTGGACGCTGTCGCCCGGTGCCACATGGAGGTTTGCTGCAGTCTGCTGTGCCACCATGACGCCGCCGGGCATGCCGGCCAAGATCCGGATCTGGCCTGGGAAGGTCGCTTGGTAGGAGTCGGGGAGGCCGAGGACGACAGCCGTACTCGTCCGCTGCTGCGTTCCCTTGGTCGTCGCCGACAGGCTGGGTACCGCAAGTCGGCTCACCGGGAGAGCGGCGACGGTGCCGGCGGCATTCCGGGTGGTCTGCAGTACGGCGGCTGGATCCGCGCTCTCAGCTACCTGGACCTGCCAGTCCACGGCGACCGTCCGGGTGGCCCGACCCGTCATGGTGGACTGAGCGGCCACCAGGAAGCCCCCGAGCGCGCCCAGCAGGGCAACCGCAAGCCCGATGCCGGCGATGATTCCGGCGAGGCGACCCGGTCGCCGTCGGAGAAGGCCGAGAAGCCAGGTGCGCGTCATGGTCGAACTCCTACCAGAGGTGACGTGGCAAGGCTGCCGTCGGTCATGTTCCACTGCTCGTCGGTTTTGGCCGCGACAGCTGGATCGTGGGTGGCGATCACCAGGGCTGCCCCGACCAGCTGGCTGGCAGCGAGTAGCACATCGATCACGTGCGCCCCGGTGTTCCGGTCGAGCTGGCCCGTCGGCTCGTCGGCCAAGATCAAGAGCGGGTTTCGCGCCAGCGCGCGGGCAATCGCGACTCGCTGCGCCTGCCCTCCAGAGAGGTCCTCAGGAAGCCGATCCGCCAGTTCGGCCAGATCGAGCTGGTCCAAAGCCGCCATGGCGAGTTTCCGGACCAGCCTGGCCGGCCGGTCGGTGATCAGAAGCGGGATCTCGACGTTTTCGATCACGCTGAGGTTTCCGATCAAGCTCGGTGCCTGGAACACGACTCCGGTTCGCTCACTCGGTCGTTCAGTACCGGAGGCAAGGCTCGGCCAGCTGAGGTGGCCGCTGGTTGGTCTGTCCAGCCCTGCGAGCAGATGAAGGAGGGTCGACTTGCCGGACCCGGAAGGCCCCACCAGCGATACCCGCTGCCCGGCGTGCATGGTGAGGGTCGCCTCGGCTACGGCGGTATGTGCCGTGGGTCCGCTGCCGAACACGCGCGTCACGGCTACACACTCCACCACGATGGGGGCTTCGGCGCTCATCAGGAAGCCACCGCCCCGTCACGCATCCGGATCACCCGGTCGGCCGCGGCCTCGACGTTAGGGCTGTGACTAGCCACGATGACCGCAACCCCGCGCGCGGCCTGGCTGGCGAAGAGACCCAGCACGGCATTCTCGGTCAGCTGGTCCAGCTCGCCTGTCGGCTCGTCGGCGATCAGTACGGCAGGATCGGCCGCCACGGCTACCGCTATCGCCGCCCGCGCCGACTCGCCCCCGGACAGGCGCTGCGGATACGCCCCGGCACGATGGTCGATCTGGAGTTCGGTCAACAGGTCCGGAATGGGAACCAGCCGGCTCTTCACTGTCTGGTCGTGGATCAGCGATCGGACCACCTGGATGTTCTGCTGGACCGTCAGGTGCGACAGCAGGTTCCATTGTTGGTACACGACACCGATGTGCTTGCGGCGGAGTTCGGTCCGTTCCCGCTCTGGCCGTCGGCTGATCCGTACACCCTGGATGTGGACTACGCCACCGTCGGGATCGTCGAGTCCAGCCAGACAGGACAGCAGGGTGGACTTTCCAGAGCCGGACGGCCCGACGACAACCACGATCTCACCGGGTGCAACGGCCAGGCTGACACCACGTAGGGCAAGCGTCTCTTCATCGCCGGCGTGGAAGAACCGGTAGAGGTCCCTCGCGATGATAGGCATGTTCATTTCGACCAGCTGAATGAGTCGGTGACGATCCGCCAAGGATCCACGTTGTCGGCGCCGTGCGGTCCGGACAGCCGAAGATCAACCTCGGTGCCGTTGCGCCAGAAGACGTACTGCTCGACGTCATCGTTGACCACCTTGCCGGTGACCGAGTTGGGCGCGGTGTCGACCCGATAGATCGCCACTAGCCCCGAGGCGTTCTTCCGGACCGCCTTGCTGACCTTGTCGTAGGTGAAGCCCGTACCTGCCCCCTCAGTACTGGTGACCTTGTTCTTAACGGAGGCTTCGGTGGGTTGTGCGGCGCTCGAGCTCCAGATGATCTGAACCGAGTTGAGCTTGTCGGTGAAGGTGACTCCACCAGCCTGGGTGGTTTTCGCCCAGCCCTCGGGAACCTTGACCGAGAAGACGGCAGGCGTGGGCTGGTAGCCGACGTATGCCTGGTTGTCTGAAATGTCCCCAGGAGGGTTGCTCTCCGTCTGGGGCGCGGACGCCGACAGGCTGGGCGTCGGCGCGCCCGTCCCTAAGGCTGGTGGCGTGGGATTGCTGCCGCAGGCGGTCGCCAGTATCGACAGTGCGATGAGTGCAACCAAGGCATGACCGGTGCGACCGGGAGGAGATGTCAGCGTGCTCAT
>JAOPXN010000044.1 GCA_025965155.1 Propionibacteriaceae bacterium | reverse complement strand
TCTTCGGCGCCGGTGAGGCACGGATCCCGGCCGCGCACGCCATCCTGCGGCGGCTCGCCGACGTCGGGCTCGGATACCTCAGCCTCGGCCAGCCGCTCACGACGCTTTCCGGCGGCGAGCGGCAGCGGCTCAAGCTGGCCACCCGCATGGCGGAGAAGGGCGGTGTCTACGTCCTCGACGAGCCGACCACCGGCCTGCACCTCGCCGACGTCAAGCAGCTGCTGGGCCTGCTCGACCGGCTCGTGGACTCCGGCAAGTCGGTGATCGTCATCGAGCACCACCAGGCGGTCATGGCACACGCCGACTGGATCATCGACCTGGGACCCGGCGCCGGCCACGACGGCGGCCGGATCGTCTTCGAGGGCACACCCAGCGACCTCGTCGCCGAACGCTCCACCATCACCGGCGAACACCTCGCGGTCTACGTCGGCACCTGACCGGAGGCCGTTGCGGACTGCGGAACGCGCGACGGCACCGAGCTTCTGTATTAACCGAGCTTCTGTATTAAACGGGTTCTTCGGAGCGCCGATTAAGCGAGGTTACACATCGCCCCCCTGGGCAACACGGTCAGGTTCAATGAAACCCGGCGGACGGTTCCGAACCCACCGCTGGCACAGCCCGCTTAATCGCTCTACACGATACGCCGCGAGAGGCTTTGCCTCGTCCGTTGGCGCGACCACCGGAAACGCATACAATTACCGCTACCGTAGATATTTCTCATAGCGAAACGCAAGGTCCCTGCTGATGACTAAGCTGACAGATGGATCCCGCTCAACTAACCCAGTACGCCTAGTTCTGATTGGCTGGCCTTATAAGCTCTTTCGATATTCAGCCGATCGAGGCTTTCCTGAGCTTATCTGGCTAGCGACCATCCCAATCGTAGGGCTGGCCGTATCTATAGAATTATTGACACTACACTACTTTCCCGAGCCCGGAATCTCGAAAACCGCAAGGGCGGGTGCTTCAGCAACCCTCGTCCTCTTTCTTTACGCAGTAATTCTTCTATACTCTATCGTGGTTGGGGTCTTGGTTAGGCTATTCGGGCACCAAGAAGAATCTCCACCACCCAGACGGGCCAAAAGCGGTCCTGATGATAGCATTTGATCGCCCTATTCGCGCCATTTGACTCTTACCGAAACGAAACGCGCCGACACCCGCACCACCGAGCGCAAAGGGTCACACTCGGGTCTCGGTGTGCCGAGGTCGTTACGTGTACCCGCAAAACCCTCTAAGCAACGAGCGACCTAAGTGGCGAAGCCGCGAAAAGAAGGGGAGCAGCACTAAACCGCCCCACCGCGCCGAGAGAGCAAGATGCAAGGATCTGGCCTACGAATGCGGAGTCTGGGCTGCAGTCAGTGCCTGGGCAAAGATAACGGCGAAGAAAAAGTTCGGCAGGAAGGGTCAAGGAGGCAGGCAGAACGCTATGCGCCATATGCTCTGGCAAGCTGCATTGACTTATATCGTTGGTTGGAACTCGGCATATGCTTGGGCCAGTGCGCACGAGGAAGGTAGTCCCAAAAACAGAGATTATTATAACGACATCTATAATAATAGCGTCGGAAGAACCATCGGATTGAAGGCGCAGAACAAGTTCTCAGGACGTTGGAGACCAAGGATTAAGAACTTGGTTGTCGGACGCGTGCTCGCGGAGATAAGTCGCGGGAACTACAGCCGTAAGAGAAAACCTTAAGAAGCATGACTTTCTTGACAGAAGCGCAGGAATTGTCTAAGGCATGAATTCCACTCTTGGAGTCAAAGGCGTCCCGATCAAACCCTTGGCTGTTTTTCTAGGTGCACTCAGTGCAGCTCTGGTAACCAGCGGAGTGGTAACGGGTTGCACCGTTAGCTACCAGTGCACGCCGGTGAGTCAGTCAAGCCTTGACATTACGGAGGAGTTCGTGCGAACTCACCTACCACAGGCTTACGACATAGAGTCCGGAGTACGTGATTGCGACGACGACGGAGAAGGATACGTAAACTTCTCTGTTGATCTGACAGTGCAGGAGACGCGGAAAGCATTTCTCAAACCCTGGGTGCTCCCTGGATGACGAAGACCCGCGAGATCCAGGCGTTGCCTGCAAAACCGACACTGGACTTGTGTACGTCTTTTTCACGCCTGATTCCACTAGGTCTACAACCCAAGGTGAGATAGGCGTGCGCTAACGATCGAGGCGCAGCCGGAAACCCTCGGTGTGGTGTCGTGACCACGCCGATCTCCACATGAGCGTGTTCATGAGCCGCAAGGCCGTCGCAAAGATGGGCAACCTCTCACCTGGGTGTTCAGTCGGAAGCGCCAGCCAAACCGACGCCTACGACATGCTAACTCCCTTGCCAGAGTCGTTGCCGCCGTCGAGAGGAGATTGATTGGCCAGGCGGTGCACAGGAGAACCGACTGGCCTCGACGGCCTCGTCGAAGATTTGGGCCGCATCCAGCTACCGACACTTGCTCTGGCTGCCTCGAACCGCTTGTCCGATAAGCGACATTATGTCAACTTGCTCGGCTATGCCCTCTTTCCGTCCGTTGGACCAGCGTACGATCTGCGCGATCGTGTCGGTGCCCCATATTCCTGTCGTCGTGCTGTCATGGACGCCGCCCAGCGAGAAAAGACGGCCGTCCTAGCTGGAGATGCGGCCGAACACCCCGACCTCGATTCGGCGCACTCGGCGGCGGTCGCCAGCTCTTCGCCGTGTGGCGGTCCATTAGAGGTACGTGCGGGCCTGGTTCGAGTCGTATCGATCGTTGTGGTCGAGAAGGTGACCGACGTGGGGTGCGAGTTGGTCGGCTTCGGCGAGTAGCAACCGCGCGGACGAGCGGTCGTCGGCCGCCGCAAGCCGGGCCAGCGCATCGAGCGCGTGGATCTGGACCTCGATGTTTCCGGCTGTACGAGCTGCCTGAAGCACTGCCGTCAACTGTGGGCCGTCGTCATGGACCGCGGCCAGCAGACCGTCGTTGAGTAACGCGAAGTCGCCTCCCCCGGCGGCGGCGTACCAGTGCTGGTTCTCCTCCAGCAGCTTGGCCGCTTTGCCGGCGTCCCCGGCGGCACGGTGGAGCCGGGCCAGGTTGAGACGGGCAGTGGCAGCCAGGCGTCCGTCGCCGCCAGTGACCGCCTCCGCGATAGCTTGTCGATAGGACGCCAGGGCTCGTGGATCGGCGGCTCGCTGCTGCACCCGGCCCAGCGAGGAGCGGTGCAGCGCAGCCTGACCGGAAAATCCCAGATTCGCTGACTCGTCGGCGGCCCGTTCCAGTGCTGTGGTTGCGTCGTCGAAACGACCCTCGGCCTGCGCGATGCCGCCGAGAAGGGCCTTCGCGTGGATGGTGCCCCAGGAGTCGCCGATGCTGCTCAGAACCGCTACCGACTCGGTGGCCTTGTGGGTTGCTGACGCGGTGTCTCCGAGCATGAGGGAGCCGAAGGCAGCGAGCAGCATGCTGGCGGCGCTGCGCCAGACGAGCAAGTGTGACCGATAAACGGTCAGGCTGGCCGCTGTGCTGCTGAGGACCAGTTGGGGACGTCCTTGCTGGATGGCCAGGAACGCCTGATGCCGGTCGGCGTCGGCGATGAGGACGTCGTCGGCCAGGTTTTCGGCCAGCGTGCGGGCCTGGTCGAGATCGCTCTGGGCCAGGGACAAGTCGCCGGCTGACGCCTCCAACCAGCCGGCGAGCAGCAGGGCGGTGGCGCGATCGTGGGCCGGGGCCGGGCCGACAACTGCGTTTCGTATCCGCGCGGCACCGGCCGTACCGTCGCCGAGCACCACCCAGGTCCAGCCGAACCCGATGACGATCCGGATTCCGAGGAGCGGGTCGTGCCGGGCGCACCAGGTCAGCGCGAGGTCGACGTTGCCCCGTTCGGATCGCGCGATCGCCAGGCAGGCCGGCTGGCGGTCGGTCCGGATGTGCTCATCGCACCACGCCGCGGTCTGGGCGTACCAGTTCGCGTGGGCCGAGGCCGCGGTGTCGGCCAGACCTGATTCGCGTAGTCGGTCACCGGCGTAGGCCCGGATGCTGTCGAGCAACCGGTAGCGCAGCTCCCCGCCCTCGGCCGGGTCGACGCTGACCAGCGACCGGTCGACAAGACGGCTGATCGTGTCCAGCACCGCGCTGGACGGGACATCCAGTGCCGTGAGCACCGCCTCGGTGGCGGACAGCGGGGCGGAGCCGGCGAAGCAGGACAGCGCCCAGAGCCCCCGCTGATCGTCGGGGAAGAGCAGTTCGTAACTCCATCCGATGGCCGCCTGCAGAGCACGCCGACGCTCCGGGCGGTGGCTGGTCGGGTCCTGGAGGAGTGTGAAGCGGTCGTCCAGGTGCCGAGCGATGTCCCTGACCGATAAGGACCGGACCCGGGATGCGGCCAGCTCGATCGCGAGCGGGAGCCCGTCGAGGGAGCGGCAGATGTTGTTCACGACAGCGATCGTCGACGAGTCGAGGACGAACGTCTGACGTAGTTCCCGCGCCCTGCGTTCGAACAGGGTCACCGAATCATCCTGGGTCAATGGCTGGAGCTGGTGGCGATGCTCGTCCTCGAGACCCAGCGGCACCTGGCTGGTGGCCAGGATCTGCAGTTGCGGCGCGGCGTCGAGCAGCGAGGACACCAGCCGGGCCAGAGGTAAGGACACATGCTCACAGTTGTCCAGCAGCAGGACGGTCCTGGATGCCGAAAGCCGATCTGTGAGCGCCTGCTCGCCGTTGGACAGATGGAGAGTCTCGGCCAGCACCTGCGGCAGGGCTGCTTCGGGGTCGACGGCGTCGAGCCGTACCAGCCACACCCCTCCGGCCGGGGTCAGCCAGTGGGCGATCTCGATGGCGAGCCTGGTCTTGCCCACGCCGGCGGGTCCGACCACGGTGACGAGTCGGTGCCGCGCCATAGCGGCCAGGACCTCCTCGGTGTCCTGCATCCGACCGATCATCGGCGCGGTCACGGGCGGGACGTTGCCGGGCCGCACCATCGCTAGTGTTTCGGCGGCTCGGAGATCGGGGCTCTGCCGCAGCACCTCCCGCTCGAGGGTCTGCAGGGCCGGACCGGGCTCGATGCCGAGCTCCTCGATCAGCATCTTCCGCAGCCGGGCATAGGTGGCCAGCGCGTCGGCCTGCCGCCCGGCGCGGTACAGCGCAGTGATCAAACCCGCCCACAGAGCCTCCCGCAACGGGTGCGTCTCCACGAGCGCCTCGAGCTCGCCCACGACCTCAGCGCCTGCCCCCAGGTCGACGCGCGCGGCCATGGCGTCCTCGACCAGGCTTAAGCGCACCTCTTCCAGACGGAACCGGTGCGCCTCCGCCCAGTCCCCCGCCTCGGGCAGCACCTCGCCACGAAAGAGCGCCAGACCTTCACGGGCTCGGTCGAGCGATGTCGCGGCGTCACCCAGTCCCCGGGCGGCGGCGCTTGCTGCGGACAGCCGGACCGCACTCGTCGCATCGACGGCCGCGGGTGCCACGGCGAGGACGTAGCCGTTGGCGCTTCCCCGGACTATGTCTCGGTCTCCGAGCGCCCGGCGCAGCTGGGAGACCTTCGACTGGAGGGTGTTCCGTCCGGTCGGAGCGACCCAGAGATCGTCCAGGAGCACGTCGGTCCGCACCACCACACCGGCGTCGAGCGCGAGCCGGAGGAGCAGCTCCGTGGTCTTGCCGGCCGGGACATCCAGGCGTACGCCGTCGCTGTAGACCTCGACCACTCCAAGCACCGCGACGGTGAGCACGATCTGAGCGTAAGGCCATCGGGCATCTGCCGTCCGCCGTCAGCCGCTCGTCAGCGAGGCGTCAGCGCCTCACGAGACCGTGATGACGTGTCCACCAAGAGCCCTAAAACCACCGCCCTCCTGCTGCGCCTGATCGGCGGCGATCCCCGGGCCGTTGACGAGGTGCTCACGCTGGCCGCCGTGACAGATGATCCGTCGGTGCTGGTGGCCGCGGGACTCCTTGCGGCTGACGATTCATACCTCGAACGGGCCGGCGAACGTGCCGTCACCGTCCGGGAACGCCAGCTCGTCGTCCTCGCCAGAGCCCATCTGAGCCACCAACCCCAGCTGTTCGACGCTCTGGTCCGAGACCACCTCGCCGAGCATCCCGACCACCTGCTTGCGGCCTGGATCGCCGGCCAGCACCTGTTAACACCCGTCCAATAACCACCACCACCACAAGAGAGTGAACTGATGACCTCGATCACCGCTGTACCCGCCCCTCACACCCCCACCCGCCCGGTCAGGAGGGACGTCAGCCGATGGCTGATCTCGTTCCTCGGCTTCCCGCTCGGCGGGTTCGCAGCACTGCTTCTCACCGGACCCGTGAACAACACGACGGCTGCGCTGACCGGCGGTCTGCTGACCGGGGTCGTCCTCGGCGCTGCGCAGGCCTGGGCTCTGCGCCTCGATCGGCGTGCGCTCGTCGCCTGGGCCTTCGCCACCGCCATCGGGATGGCCGTCGGGCTCGCGGTCGGCGCCAACCTGGTCAGGTTCTCCAGCGGCCTGGCCGAGTTGGCGCTCCAGGGTGCCGTCTGCGGAGCAGCCGTGGGGCTGGCACAGGCCGCGGTCCTCTGGCGACGCACCGGGCCGCTAGCGCTGGCCTGGCCGGCCTACCTGGCCGCGGCGTGGGCTGCCGGCTGGACAGTCACGACCTTGGCCGGCATCGTGGTCGAGGAGCGGTTCACCGTATTCGGTGCCAGCGGCGCCCTGGTCGTCGCCCTCCTCACTTCCGTGCTCCCGCTTGTCCTGCGTGCCCGCCCGGGGTCCACCCGAGTAAGCGCAGCATGAGCCGCCACGTCGTCTTCGGTACCGGCCAGGTCGGCCGACACCTCATCAGCCGCCTGATCGCCCAAGGCCACGACGTCATCGCCGTCAACCGGCACGGCGGTGTCGTACCTGACGCCGAAGTCGTCACCGGCGACGCAACCGACGCAGCGTTCACCACCGCCGTCTGCGCACGGGCCGACAGCGTCACCTTCTGCCTGAACGCCAACACGTACGCCGGCTGGGCCGAGGAGTTCCCTCCCCTCCAACAGGGGGTGCTCGCCGGGGCAGCCCGGGCCGGGGCACGGCTAGTAGTTCTCGACAACCTGTATGCCTACGGCCCGCCCCGCGGCCAACGCCTGGTTGAGACCATGGCGGCTAGGCCCACCTCGACCAAGTCAGCGACTCGGGCGGCTATGACCAACGCCCTCCTCCGCGCTCACCAGGAGGGCCAGGTCGAGGTCGCGATCGGGCGTGCCTCCGACTACTTCGGACCTGGGGCGACGAACACCGCACTCGGCGAGAACGTCTTCGGCCGAGCGCTCACCGGCGGGACCGCACAGGTGATGGGCAACCCCGACCAGCTGCACAGCTACTCCTACACCCCCGACGTCGCGGCCGGCTTGGCCACGCTGGCCATGGCGGTCGGGACGACCGGTCGCATCTGGCACCTGCCCGTCGGTGAGACCCGCACAACCCGGCAGCTGGTCGAGAAGGTCTACCGCCTCGCGGGCCACCGACCACGCCTGATGGCCGCCGGCCGAACAACTTTGACCGCGATCGGGATCGTCAAGCCGGCGATGCGCGAATACCGCCACACCATCTACCAGTTCACCCACCCGTGGGTCGTCGACGACAGCTTGTTCCGCTCGACGTTCGACGTTCGGCCGACTCCCCTCGACGAGGCACTCAATACCACCCTCGCCTGGTATCGGGACCGCGCCGCCGTCCCCGTCCACTGACCAACCCAGCCCAACACCAGGAGCCTCATGCACCACCGCACGATCGACCCGAAGACCGCGCATGTCGCCGGCACCACGTTGGTCCTGGCGTCCACCCTCGCCATCGCCGGATTCACCGCCCTTGGCTCGGTCTTCTCCTACCCCCAGATCCTCCAGGAGCCCACAGCTGACATCCTCACGCTGTTCCGATTGCACCAGGCAGCAGTGATGAGTTGGTTCGGAGTCCTCATGATCGGCGCTGCCCTGATGGCGCCCGCAGGGATCTGGATCGGTCGTATGGCCGGTGGCACTCTCGGCCGGGGCATCGCTGCAGTTGGGATCGCCGCCGCCGTGGTCCAGATCGCCGGCCTGCAGCGATGGCTGACCCTCGTGCCCGCGATCAGCAGCGACGCCATGGACCCCACCCGGCAATTCGGAGCCGAGCATCGCTTCGAGCTCTGGCACACCGTGCTGGGAACCGGCGTCGGCGAGACCGGGGGCTACACCCTGACCGCCCTCTTCACGGTCCTGGTCGTCCACGCCCTTCGTCGCTCACTGCTCCCGAGCTGGCTGGCCATCACCGGCCTCGTCGCAGCGGCGCTCATCGCTACCGGAGTCGCGGTTCCCCTCATCCATGGAGCAAGCCTGACGAACTTCGCCGGATACATCCTCTGGTGCGCCTGGCTGCTCGCCGTCGCCGCCACACTGTTCCGAGTTCGCACGGCCACACCAGTGCAAGCCGCGACCGACCCCGAAATCGGGCCAACCACCACAGGTCGAACAAGAACTTCAGGAGCACGGCCATGACACCAACCATCCATCAGCCAATGAGCGGCAAGACAGTGCTGAGCACGTTGATGAGCACATCGATTCGCGGTAGCTGTTGTAGGACCTCCTGGGCGAGTCGACGAAGTTCGGACTGCGCGGACAGATCGGCGACGAAGACGTCCACTGATCCGCCGTAAACCGCGCTTATCTCGCGTGCCGCCGCTTCGGTCCTGCGAGGATCACGTCCGGTGATGGCCAGCTGTGCGCCCATGGCAGTCAGGCCGAGGGCGGTGGCCTTGCCGATTCCGGACGTGGCGCCAACGCCGGCGGCTGCTGGGACACCCGCCACGTCACCGCCGACGGTCTGGAGCGCACCTTCGCCGTGAACCACCTGGCTCCGTTCCTCCTCACCCAGCTGCTCCTCGACCGGCTGAAAAGCAGCGCCCCCGCCAGGGTCGTAACCGTCGCCTCCAACGCGCAAGCCCTTGGCCGGATCGACTTCACCGACCTCCAAGGAGCACGCTCTTACTCTGGTGCGCGCGCCTACAACGCCGCCGCGGCACAGCTCACCCACGAGAGCGGCGGCTACTACACCAATGGTCAACCTAGCCCTAAAGGACCTCTGCGAGCGGAGTAGTCCCTCGCAGCCCATTGTCCTCGTTGGGTGGTGCCTCGCCCAGCTGTCCTTCAAGGCGCTGCTCGCGGCCATGGTGGCCGTGCTTCCCGACCTGGACCATGTCAACTTGGCTGAGCTGTGCCCTCTTTCCTCCGTTGGACCAGTAAGGCGGCCAGCCGTTCGATCAGGTCGTGTGGCATGGGCTGACCAAGCGGAAACCGAACAGTGTCCCGGCCCGACCGGTACGGCGCCAGCTCTTGCTCGAGCGCCTCGTCCGCGGTAGGTATCGGATAGAGCCCGATGTGGTGCTTCCAGGCCGCGAAGTACAACAACGAGCTGCCGTCGAGCGTGATCGTGGGCATCTGGTAGCTGATCTTCTCACCGGCTCCGGGTATCGCGTTCCGAAGGGTCCGTCGGACGTCCTGGATGATCGATTGAACGCTCTCGGGTCGGGAGCTGATGTACTCGTCGACCGTCGCGAACGTCTCTGCCATGAGCCGCCTTTCCCTTCGGTACCACGGATCCCAGGTAGTCGGCCGCTGACTGAATGAGCCTGCCGACAGTGGGTCTGGTTATTCAGAAGTCCCAGCGCGTGTCGTCCACTCCTGGTACGGCGGCCAGCACCTCGCGGGCCGCGTCGCCGACGGCGGTGTCGGCCGAGTGTGCGTTTCGTCGCAGCAGCTCGAACGCCTCGGCCGGACCACAGCCGTTCCGCTCCATCAGAACTCCGACGGCGATGTCGATGGCCCGACCGCTCGCACTCGGTGCCGAGGACCCGGCGACTGCGCTCGGCGCGGGCGGGTCGTCGGTCTCCCTCGCCTGCTGGCTCAGCGAGTGAGCCAGGCCGATTGCGCCCGCCACCTCGCCCGCGAAGGCGCTGGCCGCCCGTTGCTGATGGGTGGTCAGGCCGTCGACCTCACTGGAGTACACCTTCAGCACCGCTGTTGACCGGTCGTGAACGACGACGGGAACGCAGGCACAGGAGGCCGCGCCGCGGGCGGCTGCGCGTGGTCCGTACTCGCCCCATCGAGGGTCGGAGTCCAGATCGGCAACGTAGCAGCCGATCCCCTCCCGTAGTGCGGTCAGGCACGGGCCCAGGCCGACCTCATACTGGATCTGGTCCACGTCCAGGGCCAGCCGGGTGCTTGATCCGATGGTGAACGGTGCACCGTCGACAATCACCGTCACAGCGACACCGGCAACGTCCCCGAGGTGTTCGTGTGCACTCACGGCCAGGTCGTCCATGTAGTCCGACAGCATCGGAACCAAGTCCTCAACCGCGAAAGACTCCCCCATCGCTACCTCCTCCAGCCGGTCCCGCGACGATCGCGCGTGCTACATCCAACCAGACGCCCGACGCCCCACGTGGTCGTCTAGGTACCTAGAGATGCCGGCGTGTTGCGATAGCCCACCTCCCCGCTCATGGCCGATTCCAGGCGGGATGAGGGCAATCAAGGCCGATGCTTCGGCTGGTCGGTGGCCAGGATGGCTGGGGCGGCTTCGGCAAGATCGGCGCGGGTGGCGGCACTGAGGGCGGGTGCTCCTGGTCAGTGCCCGGTTCAAGTTTCCATAGCGGATTTGGTGCCGATGAACAAAAATCAGGAGATGCTCATGATGCGGGTGCGGCTGCCCAACGATCCCGGGTCGCTGGGGGCTGTCGCATCGGCGATCGGCGCGACTGGAGCCGACATCCAGGCCATCCGCGTCGTGGAGCGGACGACGAACTCCGCGCTGAACGACTTCGTCGTCCAGCTTCCGTCCGGCATGACGCCCGAGTCCATGGTCTCGGTCTGCCAAAGCGTCCAGCAGGTTCGAGTCGAGCTGGTCTCCGAACATCTGATCGGGGGCAACCTTCAGTCCGACCTCGAGACGGCTACCCAGATGGCCGCCAAGCCCGAGCACGCTGCGCCACTTCTGCTTCAGGCAGCACTGCTGGTGTTCGGTGCGGAGTGGGCTCTACTCGTCGGGGTGTCCGCTGAACCAGTAGTACTGGCGGCCACCTCGAAGGGGCCCTCCCCCACCACCATGATGCTGGCTTCGCTGGAGCCCTGGGACACGCCGCACCTGGTGGAGCTGCCCGAAGACCCATGGCCGGTCCGCTACAGCGGAGCCGTCGTACCGCTGCTGCATCACCGTGCCATGGTCGCCGCTCGCGCCGCACCGCCGTTTCGGCAGGCAGAGCTGGTACGCCTGAGCCATCTCGCAACCCTGGCCCGATAGCGTGCGATCCCGACCCCAGGCGAATCAGTTGAGGCGGAGCCGGTCGTCGCGGGTGGCCCTCCGGGTGCGTGGCCGGCGCGGTGATCGAAGGCTGCAGGTTAGCTGGCCAAAGCGGTGAGTGAGTCAAGCTGCGCCGGTTCGAGCTCGACGTCGGCTGCTGTGGCGTTGGCGTGGAGCTCACCGGGAGTCTCGGCTCCCACGATGGCGGAGGCGACGGCCGGGCGGGACAGCAGCCAGGCCAGCGAGACCTGGTACGGCGCCAGTCCCCATGCGCGGCTGAGTCGCTCGACCTCGCGGCCAAGGGCGGTTTCGGCCTCGGTGAAACCTGCTCCAGCGAAGCGTTGGTCGCCGGCGACGTCGCGGTCGAGAACGCGAAGGTCGGCAAGCAGGCCGCCGTGCAGCGGCGCGTAGGGGACGAGGGACAGCCCGAACTGCTGGCAGGCGGGTGCGAGTTCGCGTTCGGCGGTCCGATCGATGAGGTTGTACTTCACCTGGGCGGCGACGGGTGCCTGCTGACGCCGGTCGTGCGCAATCCACAGGGCATGTGTGACCTGCCAGGCGGGATGGTTGGACATGCCGACATAGCGGATCTTGCCCTGCCGGATGAGATCGTCATACGCCGCCAGGGTCTGCTCCATAGGCGTGTCCGGGTCGGGATCGTGGGCGTAGTAGAGGTCGATGTAGTCGGTCTCCAGGCGGCGGAGGCTCGTCTCGACCTGACGGATGATGTGTCGACGTGACAGGCCTCGGTCGTTGATGTCGGGTCCGACGATTCCGTTGGACTTGGTGGCGATCACTATCTCGTCGCGACGGCCGCGGAGGGCGCGGCCGAGGATCTGCTCGGCGGGCTCACGATCGGCGGCGGCCGGGGCGCCGGGCCGGTCGAAGACCGGCATGTTGCCGTACACGTCGGCGGTGTCGACGAAGTTGATGCCGAGGTCAACAGCGGCGCCGACAATCTGGTCGGCGTCCTGCGCGGTGGGTGCGACTCCAAACGTGGCGGTACCCAGACACATCCGGGACACCTTGACGCCGGTCGTACCGAGGACGGAGTACTGCATCAGCAAGTCCTTGTCTTCCGTGGTGGTGGGCGGCGAGCTAATCGGGCGGTGTAGCCGCCGTCGATGGGGAGGGCGACGCCGATGATGAAGCTGACGCTGTGGCTGCACAGCCACCGGACGGCGGGGCGATCTCGCGGTGATGAACGCAGGCGACGTCATCCCGCGACGTCCAAGGCCCGAAACCGTTCAGTCCTGGGCCGGCATCAGCGAATCACGAGCAGACAGGTCCGCAAGCCAACCCATATAGGGGCCAGCCACAAGGCTGTGTCACCGAGGTACAGCGCCGGTCCCTGAGGGCTGGCTGGCAAAACTTGGTCGCCGCCGACGCGCTAAATCGGCATGCTTAGCTGCATGCTGCACCCGCTAACTGTGCCGACCGCTGCAACAGCGCAGCGCCCTCGCTGGGCTGAGCTGCCTGTGGAGGTCCGGGAGCGGATCGAGGCCGTCGTCGGTTCGCCGGTTCGGACTGCGGTTTCGCAGGGATCCGGCTACACACCGGGATTTGCGTCGCGACTGCGGCTCGCCGACGGCCGCGGCGTGTTTGTCAAGGCTGCGAGCAGTGACCGCGGCTGGCTCGTCGAGGCGTACCGCACTGAGGCGCAACGGCTAGAACTGTTGCCGTTAGCTGTGCCTGCGCCCCGGCTCCAGCATCTTGTCGAGATAGCCACCCGGCACGGAAGTTGGCTGGTCCTGATCTTCGACGACGTCGGGGGCCGGCCGCCCCGCCGTCCCTGGCTGGCAGCGGAGGCCGACCTCGTTCTCGCCGCCGTACGGGACCTCTCGGTCGCGTTAACACCAGCCCCCGCCGGTCACCGTTGGGAGAGGTTCGTCCAGGAGTTTTTCACTCGCACAAACGTCTACTTCGACCGGATCGCAGAACTGGGCAGCCTACCTGACATCGGCGACCAGACACGCAGCCTTGCCCTCGCCGGTCTGGAACTCGAAGGGGTCACACTGGTGCATTCCGACCTTCGTGACGACAACATTCTCATTGATATGTCGGGGCGAGTATGGGTCTGTGACTGGAACTTTCCTACCCGTGGGCCTATCTGGGCGGACACGCTCACCGTGGCCATTGCGATGCACGGCGACGGACTCAACGGCGATGACCTGCTAGCGCGCAGCGGGTTGGTCAGTCCAGCCGATGAAGAGATGATCGACGGCGTGCTGGCTTTGCTGCTCGGGTACTTCTACTTCTCCAGCAGCGAGGCTGCGCCGGACGGATCGCCCTTTCTGAGAGCGCACCAGGCGTGGTACGCGCGAGTCGCAGAAGACTGGCTGCGCCAACGACGCGGATGGTGAAGACCTGACTCGGTCAGGATTTGCCTCGTAACCCGACCCTCTTACGGAACGCCCAGCGCGCTCTGTTGACGAGCCTCCAAGCGCGTGGAGCCCTGCCGCTTGGTCGAGGCGAGCACCCACCTGCTTAGGCAGTCGGCTCGCTCGCTGCTCGACGGCTCTGACTGCGTCGTCGCAGCCACAAGGTGGCGATTCCGGCCACGATCAGGCCGAGTGAGATCTCTGCGAGCGCTTCAACGATCGGTTCATACGAGCCTTGGCTTGTGATGTCGTCGCTTGCCATGGCGACGATGGTGCCGTCCTGATCGCGGAGGTACCGGATCTCGAACGGCGCCTCGTAGCCGGTAACGGCAGTGGCTGGTTGCCAGCCAACGGGTGGCGGTTGGTCGAGATCGTCGAGGTCAGTCTTGTCTTGGACGTCCGTCAGGTAGACCAGTTCCGGACGGATGTCCGTACGGACTCTGACCTGACGTAGGACTAGACCCCGATCCACACGAAGGTAGACCAGCGATTCTGTTGCGGTGACGACTCGGCCGCTGCGGCTGAGTTCACGGGCAGGCTGAAGCTGCTGCCCGCCAGCCCACAAGACAGAAGCCCCGTCAAGCACGAGGAAAGCCAGCAGCACCCCGACAAGGCCGGGTGTCGCCTCGCTGACGAACTTCCGCATGGCCGAGGACACCTGTAGATCATCCCCGCAATCTGCGACAAAGGTCGGTCAACTGCTCGAACGACCGACAACGGCGGCTGACTCATCTACAGCGTTGGGCCGCAGACCGCCAACCGGAGGCGCCCAAGCTTTGTGCCACACGCCCACCCTCGTGCGGGACGTACGCAGTAGCCGACCACGGTCTGTCTCGCTCCCTCGGATCAGACGTGCTGGTCAACCTGCGGCCGCCACGGCTCGTGTTCGTGCGAGAGCCAGACCTCCTCAGGGTCGAGCGCGCGGACCAGCCGCTGGCCTTCGGTGCGCGGCTCGTCGAGCTCGGCGAAGAAGACCGCCATGTCGCCGCCGACGACGACCGAACGCCCGCCCGTCTCGACGACGACTATCTGCGAGCCTCGCGTGTGACCTGGTGCCGGGACGAGCCGGAGCCCCGGCAGCAACTCGAGCGCACCGTCGACGGGTACGTACTGCACGCCGGGCGCCTCGACCCACTCGCGGATCGTGTAGTCGTCCTCGCAGCGCGCGTCGTCGAGCTCGCGGCGCTGGACGTAGATGGGCCTGCCGGTGAAGAGGTGGTTGCCGCCGCAGTGGTCGAAGTGCAGGTGCGTGTTGATGACGACGTCGATGCTGGCCAGGTCGAAGTCGGCCTGCTCGCTCAGTGGGATCAGGCGTGGATCCATGTCGGCCACCGCCGGGTGCAGCTGCGTCATGCCGGTGTCGACAAGCACGCGCGCGTCGGGATGGTCAATGACGTGCACGTACACCGGCATCCGCTCACCCTCGGCGAGCAGCTCGGCCACGAGAACCGGGGTGATGGTCGGCGGCGAGACCTCGCTCGCCGCTCCCCCACCCTTTCGGGGTCGTGGATCACGCATGGCGAACAGCTTGTGCAGTTGCCTTGTGCCGGGCGCGGTCGCCGTAACCGGTGGTCGTGAACGTAGCCATGCCTGCTCGTTTCCCTTGATGTTGGTGCGCCGTTCGGCGCGGCTGTAGCACTATGACTTCGTAGCCGCACAGAAGTCATCGGTCGGACGGGCCGGCGTCGAGTCCGTCCTAGTAGCCGACCTCTCGGCGGGACAGTGGGCAGTGCCGCACGCGAAGGTCTACCGAGATGGGCCTCATGGCAGATCAAGCTGACCGGCTCACACGGCGGTGGTGACGCCTACCGTCAAGTGCGGTCATGCGGTCTGAGTTGCCTCAACGCCGCTGACCGCCAACCAGTCGGATCCTCGCCAGCTGGCACCATCCCCAAGGAGGACCAGGCCACGAGGACGTCCCACCAGTCCGACTCGATCGGGCTCAATGGACTTGTGGACTGGTAGCCGTCAAGGAACCAGCTGCGGACCTCCGCTGACACCGGCCCCCAGTCCCGGAAACGTGTGCCGAGCAGGACTGCCGACCGCGCAAGCTCTACGACCCGATGATCGAGCCTGGCTTCTTCGAAGTCGATGACAGCGGCCACCTTGGACCCGACACAGAGGACGTTGGCGGACCGGAAGTCGCCGTGTACGAGCTGGGAGGGCAACAGCTGGTCCGGTGCATCGGCAACCAGGCGACGCAGGGCGTCGCGCGCCGTCGCCGGTATGTGATCGGGGACCGTGGTGAGCCAACCGGCGATCTCGGTCGTCAACGTCGTAGATCGAGTGGTTAGGCCGGGTACCCGACCGGCATCCGGGTAAGCCGCCAGAGCAGCGTGTAGGCGAGCCAAGACCACCCCAGCTGCTCGGACCTCCTCCTCGTCCGTGGTGTCCAAGAGGTCGCCGTAGACCTCCCGCTGAAGGCACAGCGAGGCGCCGTCGACCTCGATCTGATGACGCCCGTCCGGCGTGGCGACAGGCGCATTTACCGGCAAGCCCCGGCCGTCCAGCCAGACCGTGAGCCGCGCCAGGGCTGCCAAGCGTGGGAAGCGCTCTGGAGCAACCGACCACTTCGCGATCATGCGATCGTCGGGTGTACTGACCCAGGCCAACGCGTTGCGATCGCTCATCACGATTCGTTCGCAGGAGTCGACTCGGACGTCCCAGCATCCACTCAGCGTGGCGGTAACCCAGCGACCTGCCGCAGCCGCATCGGAGAATCCAAATCGTGTCCTGAGCGCGTCACTGGGATCATGGGCTTCCCAGAGCATCTCCAGTGCGGGCGCAGATACTCGGGTCACAAAGTCCGATTCCACCACAGACGCTGCGGTCCCAGCACGGGGCGCACAGGCAGTTCCCGCTAGCCGACCGTCCAACGAGAGCCGGCGACGCCGCAAGGGGAAGGGCTACCGAAACACCCAGGCCGCTGCTACCCAAAGCCAGGACGCCCCTTACCCCTCCAGTACTGGCTCTGCGGCGACCATCCCGTCACCGAGCCCCCACACACACCAGGTGCCGTCCTCTGGGCGCTTCTTCGTGGTCATGAACCGCGCGCCCGACACCGAGAACGGTGCGAAAGCTTGTGACGTCTCAGCGACTTCCGGTACCAGTCGGACGAAGGCCACAGCGCCAGTGGGGTCCTTCAGTCGCGAGAGGGGAACGTTGAGCGGATCAGGCCGGTGAGCGGTACCAACGAGGAGAAGGAGACCGCTCAGCTGTAGCGGTGACTTTTCTCGGAGTGAGCCGCCTCGCGGGTGCACGCCCGGCCGTTCATGGATTTGTGCCCGCATCGCTCACCCTCGGGTGCGGCGCTCGGAGCGGCTTCCGCGGCTTGAGCCAGCTTGGTACTCGGCTCACGAGCGGCCGGGGCCGTTGATGTTCCTCTGACCGCGGCTGCCTCACGGCGGCTTAGGCCGCTGGCGCTGTTGCGGGCGTACTTGGCTTCACGCATCGCCCTCTGGGCATCAAGCTTGCTCATCGTCGGCTCACGCCAGTGAGCCTACGACGCCGCACCGACACTGCTCCACCGGGAGCGGGGCCGACCGGTCATAGTCCTGGGCCGTTGAGTGTCCGGCGTGACCTAGTGGGCGGCTTCGGCGACGGCGCAATGACAGTTCCGTACATCGACGGTCCACCGGCACAGCCGACGATTCCGCAGGGGAGACGTTGAGCGGGAGCGGTGGCGATAGACCTTAAGATCGCTCGGCTTTGCTCTCAGCGGCCCGCGGACAGGCAGGTTCGATGCCGACGTTCTAACTGCGCTCCGGTCGGTCTAGGGGCCGATGGTCCCCGGCGAGCAAGGCTTTGAGCGTTTTGATGTCTGCGATGTCCTTCGGTCGCCACGGTCCGCCATTGCGGAGGTGGGGGTACTGCTCCTTCATCGCCAGCATGCCTGCGATGCTCATCGCCAGCACCTGGGAGCCTTCGAACGTGACAGTCTCGTCGACGAAGGAGTTCGGCGGGAACAGCCAGTCGGACCACCGGCCGTCCGGTTGGCTGAATGCTCCATCTGCCTGGCGGTCGAAATAGGCGGTACTGAAGTCAGCCCCGCCCCAGGTGAACTCGCATGACTCCGTCGGCGGTTGGGTAGTCAGTGCGGTAGCGCCGGTCGCGACGAGCACGGCCTTTGACCGGTTCGCGTTCACGCGCTCGACCCAGAACTCGACGTCGCCATGTTCGCGGGTGATGTGGCCAACTCTCGTCCAAACCCCAGCCTCCGAAGAGCCAGGCTGGGATCCCGGCGGCGCCAAGCGCCGTCGTCACCGCCTGAATCACTTGAAGCTGGACACGCGACCTATCGTTCATGGCATCAGTGTGGGGGCACAGCCTCTGACCGCGCCCGCTGCGTGGCCGTCACTGGCTGCTCGGCCCCTACCTGCCCGCACACCAGGCGCCTCTGCGACGAGCCGTGCGCACCATCGTGGGTTGGGTCGCCGATCATGGCGGCCTCCGCGACGGTTGGAGCCAGGAGGATGCAGCCGCCGCGGTATGGACCTTGACCTGCCCCGAGGTGCACGCCATGCTCCGCGAGACCTGGGGCTGGTCCTCCAGCCAGTACACCGCCTGGCTCGAGGCCACCCTCACCGCAAACCTGCTCACCACACCCGCCCGCTAGCGACGGGCTTATCGGGGTGGCCCACTGGGTCAGTATCAAGCTATCCACTGGGCGGATGGACAGTGAAGAGAAGTCGCGTGAGCGCTCGGCGGGACCTACTCGCGGGCCAACGACGTGTACGCCGTACGTCGCGCACCGCCGCTTCGCGAAGGCTGTCAGTTCCGCGCGGACGGCAAACACAAGGGCAAGGAGATCTCACTCCTTGCCCGATTCCAACGTATAGCGCACCGGGGGGCTTGCGGCAAGGCCCGGGCCGGGCCGCAGAATTGTCGGCGGACCGAGAACGAGCGAGGACATCGGGCCACGACGTGCGTGTGTTGTCGACGGACGGGGACGCGGTGACGAACCGCCGGGAGGTATCGCGATGATCGAGCAGTCCGTGTTGGGTCTTCAAGAGGTTGACGAGACGCAGGTCGCGGTCGTTGGCGGCAAGGGCGCGCACCTGGGCGGGCTATCGCGGATCGACGGCATCCGTGTGCCGGCTGGCTTCTGCGTGACGACGGACGCCTTCCGGCGGATCATGGCGGAAGCGCCGTCGATCGACGATCGGCTCGATCAGCTGTCGCGCCTGAACCCGGACGACCGGGAGGCGATCCGCACGCTCAGCGCGGAGATCCGCCGAACCCTCGAAGACATCGTCATCCCTGGCGATCTCGCGGCTGCCATCACCGGCGCTCTCGCCCAGCTCGGCGAGCAAGCCGCCTACGCCGTCCGATCCAGCGCGACGGCAGAGGACCTGCCGACAGCCTCCTTCGCCGGCCAGCAGGACACGTACCTGAACGTCGTGGGGCCGGCCGCGATCCTCCGGCACGTCAGCCGGTGCTGGGCCTCGCTTTTCACTGAGCGGGCCGTGACCTACCGTCAGCGGAGGGGCATCGACCACCGTACGGTCCAGATGGCCGTGGTTGTGCAGCAGATGGTCTTCCCGCAGGCGGCCGGCATCCTGTTCACGGCCGATCCCGTCACGTCGAACCGGAGGGTCGCCTCCGTAGAGGCCAGCTTCGGCCTCGGTGAGGCCCTGGTCTCCGGCCTGGTGAACCCTGACGTCTACAAGGTGCGCGACGACGAGGTCGTCGACAAGGCGGTCGGCACCAAGCAGCTCGCCATCCGCGCCTCGCCGGCGGGCGGGACGCAGGAACAGCCGATCGACCCGGAGCTGCAGGACCAGCCTGCACTGACGGATGCCCAGGTCGTACGGCTGGCGCAGCTCGGCCGGCGGATCGAAGCGCACTTTGGCCGCCCCCAGGACATCGAATGGTGCCTGGTCGACGACGGCTTCCAGATCGTCCAGAGCCGGCCGATCACCACGCTGTTCCCCATCCCCGAGTCCCGCGACCGGGAGAACCACGTCTACGTCTCCGTCGGTCATCAGCAGATGATGACCGACCCCA
>JAOPXN010000030.1 GCA_025965155.1 Propionibacteriaceae bacterium | reverse complement strand
ACGACCCCCACTTCGACGCGGCGTACGGCCAGTCACAAGCCTCACCAGGCGTGGCCGGAGCTCCAGAGCCCGGAGACCGCTTCGGTGCCGCGGTCAACGCCTTCTTCGCCTTGTCCATCGTCGGCGTCCCGGGTGAGGACCTCGGCAGCGTCCGGGACCCAGGAATGGTGCAGACATTTTTCAGCCGCGCTTTCGACGACCCAGAACCGATTCCCGGTGCAGGCATCAGCCAGGATTCGCCGGGCGTACCGGGGGTGGCCGAGGTCGACGACCGGCTGGGCAGCGCGGTGGTGATCGGCCGCAACGTCGACTGCTTTGAGAACGGAAGGCAAGCCGCCATCGGAGCGCCCGGCGACGACATCACGGTGAACGGCCGCACGAGGGCAGCCGCAGGTACGGTGCTGGTCTTGACTGTCTCTAGTTTCGGCTCCTGCCCCGCGCACTACGACGACCAGAACACGGTGCTGGACGGCACGCCGGAGGCCGGCGACCATCTCGGTGCCACGCTGGCCCTGGGCCGTCACGGTGATGATGACGACGACGCGGCCGACCGGGCGTTTATCGGCGTCCCGCAAGAGGATCGCGGCGCAGTCCCGAATGCCGGCATTGTGCAGTCAACGGCGATCGGCAGTGGTTCCGGCTCGAACTCCATCGTTGTTGCGCGCGCTCTCAGACCCTCGGTTGGCTACAGCGGTGGCGCGTCGGCCAACACCAACTACGGAATGGTGATCGCCTCGCCGGCAGGTGACTGATGTCGGTAGTACCAGACCGGCGGCGGGATGGGGTTGGCGGTCGGCGTCCGGGGATAGGTGCCGACACGTCACGACTGCGGCGACCCGCCGACCAGAGTGCGGCGGTTGGGGCTAGTCGGCGGAAGGGGGTGAGAGGCGCTAGGGGGATGTGGGGGTGTCCTGATTGATCACGGTCACCGGTACGTGCTGGATGTGGTTGTTGGCAAAGCCTCCACGGTTCCAGCGTGGGTCGACCGGCTGGCTGCGCCCGGTACCGTCCTCGGCCCGAGCGGTCAGGACATAGTTGCCGACGGTGGCATCCCAGGGCCAGGTCCATCGGGCCCAGCCGCCGAGGTTCGGCACCGGCTCCACCGTGGCGGATTCCCAGTGGTCACCGCCGTCGATGCTGACCTGGACAGCAGTAACCGGGCCCCAGCCCGACCAGGCCCGCCCCTCGATCATGGTTCGACCGGCCCGCAGGACTCGGTGCCTGGACATGAAGTCGGGAAAGCCTGGAGGGGCCAGCAGGGCCCGCGGTTCAATCCGGGTCACCGGAACGCCGTGTTCGGCCGACTGCTCGCGGACTCGGTACGCCCTCATCTGATAGCCATCGAAGCGGTCGGTGACAACCTCAATCCGGCTGAGCCACTTCACGTGCGCCATCCCATACCAGCCGGGGACGATCAGGCGCAGCGGAAAGCCGTGCTGGGGTAGCAATGGTGCGCCGTTCATCTCATACACCAGTAGTACGTCGTCGCGGGTTGCCTCGGACAACGACAGGCTGCGCTGGTAGTCCTGCTCGACCCCGCGCTCGATGCCGTGGTCGGCACCGGTGAAGACCACCTCGACCGCGCCGTCTCTGATCCCGGCCTCGCTAAGCAGCGGCGCCAGTGGCGTACCGGTCCATCGTGCCGTACCGACCGCCTCCAGCAGCCACGGCTGGCTCACCGGCCGCGGGCTCATCCGAGCCCGTCCATTGCCGGCGCATTCAAGCGTGACGACCGACGTCACTGCCGGCCGGCTGCGGATGGCATCCAGACTTAAGGAAAGTGGGGTACGAACATGGCCATCCAGCACCAGACGAAAGGTCGACGGGTCCACCGCCGGGATGTCGTAGTGGGTGAGGAGATAGTGCAGCCCGGCCGGCGTGACGTCGTAGCGGAGCGCCTCCAGCGGCATGCCGTGGTTCCGTGCGGCCAGCTGCAGCTCCTCGGCCGAGATGCCCTCGTTGGGTTCGGCGACACGCGAAGCCGTGCTTACCGCTGACAGGTCTACGGTTTCCACCGGGCTCCTTCCGAGATAGCCAGCATAGGACGTCGAAGCCGGCGAAGCCGCTCACCGGTGATACCGCGCCGGCAAATTGGTATTGCACAACCGGCCGCGATCGCTGCGCCATGATGGGCTAGAACCTTGCTAAGCACGGGATGAGGGGGCGGTGGTGAGTGACGAGGGCTTGGCGGTGACGCCGGAACAACGGCCGGATCCGGACGCCCCCGAGAAGCCCAACTCCCTCGGCCAGATCACCCGGCGCTCCTGGAGGTACCTCCTCCACCGCACGCTTCGCGAGTTCCTGCGGGACGAGTGCCCGGACCTGGCCGCCGGGCTGACGTACTACGGCGTGCTCGCGGTCCTACCGGGGCTGATCGCGCTCATCTCACTGCTGGGTGTGGTGGGCCAGGGAGCTGAGTCCGCCGCCACGGTGCTCGACATTGCCCGGCGGGTAGTGCCGGCCACCGGACTGG
The DNA here is from genome assembly GCA_025965155.1 of Propionibacteriaceae bacterium. Lineage (GTDB taxonomy): Bacteria > Actinomycetota > Actinomycetes > Propionibacteriales > Propionibacteriaceae > Microlunatus. Next base: position 11,214 of record JAOPXN010000030.1, on the reverse strand, counting down.
AGATTCTCCGGCCGGTGCTCGAGGGTCTGACGCAGTCGTCGGCTGCGACGCTGGGCCTGGTGCTGGGTGTGGCCGGAGCGCTCTGGTTCGTCTCGCGCTACGTCGGGGCGTTCGGTCGGGCCATGAACCGCATCTACACCACGCCCGAAGGCCGCCCCCTTTGGAAGCTGGAACCGCTGATGATCCTGGTGACCGTGCTGCTGGGTCTGCTCTGTTCGTGTGCGGTGCTGCTGATTGTGGTCTCAGGACCGCTGGCCCGCGCCATCGGGGACGTGCTCGGCGTCGGTTCGACGGCCGTGTTGGTGTGGAACATCCTCAAGTGGCCGCTGCTGGCCGCCATCGTTGTGGTGGTCATCGCGCTGCTCTACTACGTCACACCTAACGTCCGACAACCCCGCTTCCGCTGGTTGAGTCCAGGCGCTGTCCTTGCGATCGGGGCGTGGGTCGCAGGTTCGGCGCTCTTCGGCCTGTACGTGTCTAACTTCTCCAACTACGACGCCACCTATGGCTCCCTGGCCGGTGTCATCGTCTTCTTAATCTGGCTATGGGTGGCCAACAGCGCCTTACTGCTGGGCGCCGAGCTGGACGCAGAGGTGGAGAGGGCCCGCGAGCTTCAAGCCGGCATCGGTGCTGAACGCAGCGTCCAGCTTCCACCACGCGACACTCAGGCTAGCGACAAGGCGGCCGCCCAGGAGGAGAAGGACTTCTTTGCTGGACGCCGCATCCGGCACCATCACGCAGGATCCGACGTCCCCGCTGAGGACTCAGATCGGTAGCGGCGGTGATGGCCACGGGCTCAGTCGGTAGTCGGCACGCCGGCCGATGTATTGTCGGTGTACAGGTCACGTGTGAGGGGTTGGTATGGCCAATTCAGACCGAGTGGCAGAGATTTTGGCTGATGTACAGAAACCCACAAACGACGGAAACAGTCTGGCCGTTCGTCTCGTGATGGCTGGTCGTGCGGCCTTGCCGGTCACTGGAGTTGGGCTGTCCTGGATGACGGACCAGGGTCCGGGAGCGATGCTCGCGGCAACCGATGGTCACGCTCGGCTGATGGAGGAGCTTCAGTTCAGCCTCGGCGAGGGTCCGTGTGTGGACAGCTCCAACACTGGCCGCCCGGTGCTCCATGCCGATCTCGAACAAACCGCGTCGGAACTATGGCCTGGATTCACAGCGGGAGCTCTGGAGGCAGGTATCGCTGCAGTATTCGCGTTCCCGTTGCAGGTCGGCGGGATCAAGATCGGGGTTCTGGACCTGTACCGCAATGTCGCTGGTCCACTCGAGGATTCAGACCTGACCGAGGCGTTGGCGTTCGCTGCCGCGGCGACGTCGGTGTTGCTCCACCTGCAGGCCGCCGCCGCGTACGGAGACATGCATCCCGACCTGGCCGACACACTCGTCGACCGCGCCGAGGTTCACCAGGCAACCGGCATGATCGCGATTCAGCTGGGTTCCAACCTGGCCGACGCCCTGACAGTTCTGCGGGCTCGCGCGTTCGCGTCCGGCAAGCCCATCGTGGAACTCGCTCACGACGTGGTTACTCGGCGCCTAAGGTTCACCGACGACGAACTATGACGGTGCGGGCCATCGGCGCCGTACGCCCAGCCGAGAAGGTGTCGAGCTTGCAATCCCAGGAAGGTGAATGATGTTGTCCAGAGAGGCACGGATCGGCCAGCTGTTTGTTGAGCTCGCCGACACCTTGATCGATGATTTCGACGTCGTTGAGCTTTTGCACCGGCTCGCCGAAGCCTGCACCGAGGTGTTGGAGGTGGATGCGGCGGGGTTGATGCTCACCGACCTCCGAGGTGGTCTTCGTCTGGTCGCGTGGTGCCCCGATGCAATGAAGCGGCTGGAGGTGTTCGAACTGCAGACCGACGAAGGCCCGTCCCTGGACGCTATCCGTACCGGACAGGCCGTGGTTAACGTTGATGTCACCGAAGCCAGGCAGCGGTGGCCGCGGTTCACTGCCGCGGCGCTGGCAGCCGACATCCGGTCGGCCCACGCCCTGCCGCTGCGGCTCCGCGGGCAGCTGATCGGGGTGATGAACCTGTTCTCGACCGAGCAGCAGCGCATGTCCCAGAACGACATTGCGTTGGGTCAAGCCCTCGCCGACGTGGCGACCATTGGTCTGCTGCAGCAGCGCGCCATCCGTGATCAGTCGATTGTCGCCGAGCAGCTTCATGCCGCCCTCAACACCCGCATCGTCTTGGAGCAGGCCAAAGGTATGCTCGCCGAGCTCAGCGGGTTGAGCCCAGCGGAGACGTTCCGTTATCTACGTCAGCACGCCCGGCGGACTGGTCAGTCGCTGCAGGCGGTGGCGCAGCAGGTAATCGACGGCCAGCTCGACAGCACCGAGCTCATCCCCAACAGTCGGTGAGGGTTACCCCAAGACACGCGGTGACGGGCCCTCGCCGCCGAGTACGTGGGCTGGTGCCGTGTCGATCAGCGGAACTGCTGGACCAGGGGGCAGGCGAAGGTATCCCGGTTCTTGAGCCCAACCTGGTTGAGGTAGCCGAGGATGCTTCGGTACGAGCCGACTAGCGACGTCTCGGTGTAGCTGATGCCGTGCTCGCGGCAGTGCTCCCGGACGATCAGCTGAGCGCGTCGGAGGTTGGGACGGGCCATCATCGGGAACAGGTGATGTTCGACCTGGTTCTCCAGGCCGCCCATGAAGAATCGGGTGAGCCGGCCGCCGGAGATATTGCGTGACATCAGCACCTGGCGGCGGAGGAAGTCGATCTTGACGTCGGCAGGCACAATCGGCATGCCGATATGGTTCGGCGCGAAGGCGCCACCGAGAAGGAAGCCGAACACAGCGAGCTGGACGCCGATGAACCCGGCCGCGATCCCGGGTGGGAGCAACCAGAAGACGATGGCCAGATAACCGACAAGTCGCAGGCTCAAGAAGGCGATCTCGACGGGACGCTGCTTGGCTAGTGGCGAGGTCAGCAGGTACCGGACCGATGAGACGTGCAGGCTCAGGCCCTCCAGCAGCAGCAGTGGCAGGAAGAACCAGCCCTGCCGCGTCGCGAGCTTGGCGCCCAAGCCGGTCCGGGCTTCGGCAGCCTCGACGGTGAAAGCGATCGCCTTGTTGTTGATGTCGGGATCCTTGAGCACTTTGTTCGGGTTGGCGTGGTGTCGGCTGTGCTTGTTCATCCACCAGCCGTAGCTCAACCCGACCAGGAGTGTGGACAGGACGCGTGCGGTCCAGTCGTTCCACCGATGTGACTTGAAAATTTGTCGATGTGCCGCCTCGTGCCCGAGGAACCCGAGCTGGGACAACACGACCCCGAGAGCCGCCGCGAAAAGCAACTGCCACCAGCTATGACCAACGAACGACATCCCGACCACGATGCCGGCCACTGCGGCTGCTGCGACGCCCATGCTGGTCCAGTAGAACCCGTACCGCCGTTTCATCAGTCCGGCCTGTTGAACCTTATGGGTCAGCTCCTTGAAGCTGCTGACGTGCCTATCCCGCATCCCCGTGGCGGTCTGCCCGACCTGCACAGGGTCAGAAATGCTCGGAAGGTTCATGCTGCTTACCCCTTCAACTGGAGTCACGTGCTTCAGCTGCCGGGTCCAGGGCAACGCAACTCCCATGTTAGCGCACGATTTACGCTGTAAAACCTGGCCGCCTGTCGTGGAGGCGAGGGGCTCGCCTCGGCCCTGTAACGCCCGCCGGCTCGTCCTCGACGGAAGAAGAGGCCCGTTGTGCGGGTAGGCGATGCGGCAGACGACCCCCCGACCGTGCCGCACCGCCCACGCTTTGGCAGCCATATCCCTGTACGTCCATTTTCCGCCCCTGTCAGCTGGAACGGAAGGTCTGGCCGCCGACGGTACAAGTACGCCGGGCTAGCGAGTGGAGCTGTTCAGGACGGAGGAGCTATTGATCTTCAAGACCCCGCCGTCGTTGACCAGCCCGAAGGACGTGCGTTCTACGACGACACGGTCGTCGTCGAAGAAGTACGAGATGGTGGCCACAACCTGATCCGGTGGCGTTCCTTTCACGTTGCTCACCGAGACGCGGTCCACCGGGTCCCAGAAGTTCTCGTACGCCTCTCGGCCGCCTGTCTGGTTGCGTTGGTACGACTCCGTCATCCGGGTCCACGCCTCGTCGGTGTCGTCAGGGATCAACCGGTAGTAGCTGGTGATCGCCTGGTTGAGCTGTGCCGCCGTCGGCTGTCCCTTGCCCGACGCCGTAGCCGAAGACGGCGCCGGGGACGGCGACGACGATCGCGCCGGGGACGGCGACGACGATCGCGCCGGGGACGGGGAGGTCTCGCCGCTGGACGGCGCAGCAGTCGGGCTGCTGGACGACTCGGCTGTCGCCGTGGAGGCCTTAGGCGCCGGCGCCTGCGTGGTGTCCGTCGGCGATTGGGAGACCCCGGTGGTCAGCGGAAGCAACCCGCTGGCCAGAACACCGAGCCCAAGCAGGACAAGGACTGCCACCGCTGCCCACGCCAGGTTTCTACGTCGCCGCCGCGCCGGCTGGGTAGGGTCGGTGGGCCCTGTCGGAGGTGGGGAAGCCGTGGGTCTGCCTTCCGCGGAGGCGGCCCCCGATGTACGGGCCGGGGAGGCGAACCCGGCCGCGGAACTGGCGACCGGCTCCCATGGCCGCCGGTCCGGGGTGCCGGCCGACACCTCGGTGGGTGAGGGCTCCAGTGCAGCCGGAGCGGCGGCGGCGCCCGTGCCCGGACGGGCCAACCTTTGCGTTGCGGTATGGGGTGCCGTTCGCGGGCCTTCCGGGGTGCCGCCCGAGAGGGCCTGTGCGACATGGCCCATGGATGGACGATCCGCCGGGTCGGTTGCGAGCATCCGCATCAGCAGTGGGGTTAACACGCCGCTTCTGCTCGGCGGGATCACCTCACCCAAGGCCACCTTGTGCAGCAGCGCCATGGAGTTCTGGCCGCTGCCAAACGGCGGCGTGCCCTCAACGGCCGCATACAGGGTCGCGCCCAGGGAGAACACGTCGGAGTGAAAAGTCGCTTCAGCGCCGCGCGCAACCTCCGGGGAGAGGAACGCCGGGGTGCCGGTCACCATGCCGGTCATCGTCAGGGTCACGTCACCCAGGGCATGGGAGATGCCAAAGTCGCTGATCCGGGCGGTGCCATCGTCCCCGATCAGGATGTTGCCTGGCTTCACGTCACGGTGCACGATGCCCACCTGATGCGCCGCGGCCAGCGCCGAAGAGATCTGGGCGCCCATCCGCGCCGCACCCTCGGGAGGCAACGGTCCACGCTCCCGTAGCACCGCCGACAGCGGCTGGGACGGCACGAACTGCATGACGAGGCAGGGCTGGCCCTCGTGTTCCACCACGTCGAATACCGACACCGCGTAGGGGTGGTGCAGCCGTGCGGTGATCCGCGCTTCCCGCATCGCGCGTTCGTTCGCGATCTCGGCGTCGGTGGTGCTCAGACCGGGCTGCGAGTGCAGCTGCTTAATGGCCACGGAACGGTGCAACCGCTCGTCCCAGCCTTCCCAGACGACGCCCATGCCACCTCTGCCGACGAGGCGCAGGACCCGGTATCGATCCGCGATGAGAGCGTCCGGAGCGCTCACTGTCCCCTCCTCGCCTCGATACCGGCGCGGTCGCCGCCGGCCCTTTACCCTACGACAAGGCACCCGGCGGAAACTCCGGCCACGCACAGGCGGAGTCTAGCTTCAACGGGTCAGGCGCAGCCTGGCTCTAGCGTGTCCGGCGGAGCCTGCCTCTAGCGTGTCGCGGCGGAGCGGGTGCTGCGGGTCCTCAGACCTCGGCCGCCGGAAGGATGTTCTGGTTCACGTGGAAGACGTTGTCGGGATCATAGCGTCGCTTGATCTCAGCCAAGCGGTCATAGTTGCCCCGGTACGAGGCTCGGATCCGGTCCAGGCCCTCGTTCATCATGAAGTTGATGTAGGCGCCGCCGGCGGAGGTCGGATGCAGCTCCTCCCAGTAGTCCCGGGCCCACCGCGCAATGGCTTCTGCGTTCGCCGGGTCCGGGTCGACACCGACGATCACCCCGGCCCAGCCGCCGTCGCGATAGGAGAAGGCGGTCGCGTCCTGCCGAACTCGGCTGGCCGCGCCGTCGATGGGATAGAGATGCATCGTGGACAGGCTGCTCGGGAGCTGCGCACCGTACTTCTGATGGACGGCGATCGCGGTGTCGGAGATCTCGTTGAAGAAGTCGGCCCGCCAGTACCACTGCAACCCGGGCGGGTAGAGCGGCACGAAAGCGCTCTGCAGCGCAGTGAACGGCATGGGCTGGATTCCGTCCAGCAGCGGCGAGCCGAACGCCCGGATCGGCGCGAGTACCTCCTCGGCCACCTCGTGCGGCCCGACGTAGCACCAGACGATGGCGCACGCCTTGCGGTTCCAGATCTCTTCCGGGAAGGGCGGGCCAGCAGGCACGGTGATGATGCCGATCCAGCCGTTGAGGTCCTCTGGCAGCGAGGGCAGCAGCTCCCGGTACCAGCGCATGACGTCAGCCACCTCGGCGAAGTCGTACAGGACTGGGCCGCCGATGATGACGCCGTGGTCCCCGATGTCGTGGCACCGGAAGGTGAACGAGGTGACGACCCCAAAGTTGCCACCGCCGCCTCGGAGAGCCCAGAACAGGTCCCCGTGTGAGGTCTCGCTGGCAGTGACGAAACTGCCATCGGCCAGTACCACGTCGGCAGCGAGCATGTTGTCGACTGTCAGCCCGCAGCGTCGGGCGAGATACCCCATTCCCCCACCAAGGCTCAGCCCGCCCACACCGGTGGAGGCGATGATGCCGGACGGAGTGGCCATGCCGAACCCCACGGTGGCGTGGTCAACGTCCGCCCACAGACAGCCGCCGTCCGCTCGGACGGTGTGCTCATCGGGGTGGACTGTCGTACTGCGCATGAGCGAGAGATCGACCACCAGGGCGCCATCCCACACTCCCAGGCCGCCGGCATTGTGGCCCCCGCCACGGACCGCGATCTCCACCCCGTGGGTGCGGGCAAATCGGATGCAGGTGACCACGTCGACCGCATCGCGGCACCGGGCGATGGCGGCGGGTCGCTTGTTGATCATGGCGTTGTAGACCGCCCGGACCTGGTCATAGTCGACGTCGTCTGGAAGGACGAGAGGACCGAGCAGAGCTGCTGCCAGCTCTTCGTACGGTGCGGTGCCGGTGCGTGGTGCGGTCGCAGTCATGCTGGGATCCCCCTTGAAGGCGGCGCTTGCCTCCTGTTCTCGCAGCGTAACTCCGCGGTTCTCGGCGCATGGCCGTCGTGAGTATTCACCGCGCTGCGCCGGGAGGGTGGGGCATGTCGCCCATGGACAGATCGCTACTGTCGGTCAACGTCGGTACGCTCCCGGGCGCCGGCCGCCATCGACGAGAGGATCAGAAGTGGAGTATGTGAAGCTGGGGTCGACCGGCATGGAGGTGTCTCGGATCTGCCTCGGCTGCATGTCGTACGGCGTCTCCGGGCGCGGTTCGCACGAGTGGACCCTGGACGAGGAGGCGAGCCGGCCCTTCATCCGGCAGGCTCTGGACGCAGGCATCAACTTCTTCGACACCGCGAACGTCTACTCCGACGGCACCAGCGAGGAGATTGTGGGCCGTGCACTGAAGGACTTCGCCCAGCGCGAGGAGATCGTCATCGCCACCAAGCTGCACGGCCGGATGCGGCCGGGGCCCAACGGCGCTGGGCTCTCCCGGAAGGCGGTGCTGACCGAGATCGATGCCAGCTTGCGCCGGTTGGGGACCGACTACGTGGACCTCTACCAGATTCATCGCTGGGACCCGACTACTCCGATCGAGGAGACCTTGGAGGCGTTGCACGACGTGGTAAAGGCCGGTAAGGCCCGCTACATCGGAGCCTCCTCCATGTTTGCCTGGCAGTTCGCCAAGGCGCTGTTCACCTCCGACGCCAACGGGTGGACCCGCTTCGCGACGATGCAGAACCACTTCAACCTGCTCTACCGCGAGGAGGAGCGGGAGATGCTGCCGCTGTGTCTGGACCAGGGGATCGGTGTCATCCCGTGGAGCCCGCTCGCTCGCGGTCGGCTGACTCGCGACTGGGATGCCACCAGTGCCCGGAGCGAGAGCGATCAGTTCGGCAAGACGCTCTACTCCGACACCGACCGGGAGATCGCGGAAAGGGTGGCCGAGATAGCACGGGCACGCGGCGTCTCCCGGGCACAGGTGGCGCTGGCCTGGGTGTCGAGTCACCCGGCGGTGACAGCCCCGATCGTTGGGGCTACCAAGCCGCAGCATCTGGCTGACGCCGTTGCCTCGCTGGAGATCAAGCTGACCTCAGAGGAGATCGCCCAGCTGGAGAGCCCATACACCCCGCACGAGGTCGCCGGGTTCTGACGAGGTCACAGGCAGCGCACAGTGTCCGGCTGGCAGAATGAGTCGATGCGGCCACTGACTGAGGACCCCAAGGAAGACGAACGGATCGGCCGGCGGGACCTCACCCGCTGGCCCTCCGGCCTAGGGCGATGGCTCGTCCGGCTCGCCATCGCCCTAGGCCGCTTCACCACGGCCAACGCAGTCCTGGTGATCTCCTCCGCCGTGGGCGCCGTGCTGGTGATCGGGCTGCTGATCGCCAGCGCCGCGGTATACGACGCAGTGGAGGATGGCGACGGAATATCGGCCTTCGACCGGCCGGCGCTGGACAAGGCAATCTCGCTGCGGACCGCAACCAGCATGCGGGTCGCCACCTTCTTCACCCATCTGGGTGGACCGCTGTGGATGACAGTGATCGCAGCAGCGATCACCCTGGCGATGACGCTCGCCTGGCGTTCCCGGACTCCGCTGGTGCTGATGTTGATCGGCGTAGCCGGATCCCTTGCCATGACCAACATCGGGAAGGCGTGGATCGGACGGGTCCGCCCACCTCTCGCCGATGCAGTGCCACCGTTCGAGAGCTCCCCGTCGTTTCCCAGCGGCCACACCCTCAACAGCACGGTGATCGCCGGGCTGGTGGCGTACCTCCTGGTGCGCAAGCTGCACTCGCTCTGGGCGCGGGTCCTGACGATCGTGCTCGCGGTGGCCTGGTTCGTGCTGATGGGGCTGAGCCGGGTGTTTCTGGGGCACCACTGGTTAACCGACGTTGCGGTGGGCTGGACGCTGGGTCTGGCCTGGGTGGCAGCGGTGATCACAGCCCACCGGCTGTACCTGACCGTCAAGCGAAGTCGCCACGGCTCAAACGAGCCGGCGGAAGCGCTTCAAGAGTAGGCGTGCAGCAGGGGGCCGGGACCGCTGTGTTGGCCCCGCTGCGTACAGTCCGAACGTCGGGCGCGCTCCATATGGACCGTGTCGCTATCGCTGCGCAACCTCGAGGAGCTCATTGATGCCGTCTGCCGTTCTGGTCACCGGAGCTTCGGGCTTCATCGGTTCACACCTGTGCTCCGCGCTGGTCAACGTCGGCCACGAGGTGCGCGCGATGACACGCCGACCTGACTCCTACAGCGGCGCGGGCCGGGCCATCGGCGGTGACGTCTTCGACCCCGACAGCCTCCGGCAACCGCTGGACGGGGTGGACGCTGCCTACTATCTGGTGCACTCGCTCGGCTCCGATGACTTCGCCGAGAAGGACGCCGACGCCGCGCGGGCCTTTGGCAAGGCCGCTGCCGCAGCAGGAGTAGAACGAATCATCTACCTGGGCGGACTGGGTCAGGAGTCCGCCGGGCTGTCGAAACACCTTCGGTCCCGTCGCGAAGTCGAGTCGCTGCTGGCGGAGGAGGGGGTTCCGGTCACGGTGCTCCGAGCTGCGGTGGTCATCGGCCAGGGTGGTATCTCCTGGGAGATGACCCGCCAGCTGGTGGACCATCTGCCGGTGATGGTCGCGCCCCGCTGGGTGGTGACCAAGACCCAGCCGATCGCCCTGGTCGATGTCATCAGGTACCTGGTCGGTGTGTTGGAGCCCGAGGAGGCGCGGGGTCGGATCTTTGAGGTGGGCGGCGCCGATGTGCTGAGCTATGCCGAGATGCTGCAGCGGGTGGCGCGGATCAAGCACAACCGGCGCCTGCCGATCTTGATCCTGCCGTTGCTGACGCCCGGACTCTCGTCGCGCTGGCTCTCGTTGGTCACCGACGTCGACACCGCCACCGGGCGCAATCTGATCGACTCGATGACCAGCGAGGTGATTGTGCGGGACGACTCCATTTCGGCAGTCGTGCCCGGGCGGCCCCTTGGCTACGACGAAGCAGTACGGCAGGCTCTCGCAGCGCGCGAGCGGGATGATCACCGCCCGTGACGGATAGAACGCCTCGGATGGTGGGCCGGCTGGTCGGTGTCGTCCGGCCAATCTTGATCGACAAGGTTGAGCGGGACCACCGCCAGTCCGATCGAGCTTTCCTGCGACGCCGCATCGTGGTCGGGGTGACGCTGCTCGTCGGCGCGGCATTGCTTGGCCTCTCGTTCTCAGTCAGTCCGGGCGACAACGCGTTCTATCCGCTCACCATCGGTCTGGCCGCTACCTGGCTGCTCGGCAGCCTGCTGTCAGGCCCACTGCACCTGGGCCATATCTGGTTCCGCGGGTCGCTGCGACGGCCGATTATTACCCCGATCCTGGTCGGGGTGATTCTGTCGGGCATCTTCGTGCTGGGCGCGCTGGTGACTCGCCGGATCCCGTGGATGGTCGGCTACACCGAGGACGTGCTTGGCTATGCCCGGTTCGGCATCCTGCCGGTAGTGGTGGCTATCACCATGATCAACGGCGTTGCGGAGGAGCTGTTCTTCCGCGGCGCGCTTTTTGCCGCGATTGGTGTCCGGCACCCGGTGCTGATCTCCACCGTCTTGTACGCGGTCGCCACGCTCGCCGGTGGAAATCCGGTGCTGGTGTTCGCAGCCGCCGCGCTGGGTGCGGTGGTAGGCCTGCAGCGCCGCGCCGGCGGTGGCGTGCTCGCGCCCATCTTGACGCATCTGACCTGGTCGTTGGCCATGCTGTTCGCGTTGCCGCCGCTGTTCGCCGGGGCCCTGTCCTAAGGTATCCGCCAAAAGTATTGCGTTCGAACCTATGTTCGAATAGGATCAGGTCATGGACTCGGTCGGGGGATCGTCGGACGGCGTGGACGTGACGCCGGTGGACCATGCGTTGGACCAGCTGCGGGTGGCGATGGGTCATCTGGTGAAGGCGGTGGAGGATGGTGGGCTGGACCACTACGACATCCCGGGGTTGTTGGGGTTTGTGGTGGAGTTCGAGCGGGTCCGTAACGGTGCGGCGTTGGTGGATCATCGGGTGGTGGCCGACTGTGAG
>JAOPXN010000028.1 GCA_025965155.1 Propionibacteriaceae bacterium | reverse complement strand
ATCTCAAGGTCGGAGGGTGGTGGGCCCTCGGGAAAGTCGATTTCTGGTTTCTCGGTCATGTCTTAAACCTAAGACCCGCAGGGTGGTTCGTGACGGCAGGGTCATGGTCGCCAGCGCAGAGAGCCGGGGTCGATCCGGGGGGTCGCCTGATGGTGCCAGATTGGACGAACGTGGATGCTTGTCCCTATGAGCGCCGCGTATGAGCATCCCAGCCTGACTATGCAGGTCACCAACGAACAACGCGAACGAGCCGAGCACTGGTTGCAGCAGGCTTACGCAGAGGGTCGGATGAGCGAAGAGGAGTTCGATCGCCGGATCGGTCAGGTCCTCTCATCCGAAACCCGCAAAGAGCTGAACGAGGCTTTCTATGGCTTGGTTCGGGTCCCCGTCTCCTCCCAGGCGCTCGGCGTCCACCCGGCGTACCAGCCGATGATCCGGCCGGAAACCAAGGCACAGGCAGGACGCGGAGCGGCCGCACTGGCGCACTTCTCGCCCTTTCTGTTCATGGGATTCGTCGCCCCTGGCCTGGTATTCGCCCTCTCGGCGCAGGGCAGCTATGCCCGACGGGAGGCTGCCAAGGCCTTCAACTTTCAGCTGGTCTCGCTGCTCGCCTTCATTGCGGCCGGCATCGTCCACGGCATCACCGGGGGCGAGGTCTTCGACTGGATCTTCCCACTGATGTTCTTGGGTTGGCTGGTGCTGACGATCGTGAGCGGCGCGAAGGCCCTGCAGGGGGAGGACTGGCGGAACCCGGTCAAGTCCGTACTCAAGCTCCAGGTGCTGAACGAGAAGTAGTCTCGTCGACACGGAAACAAATCTGGTGCCGCCGGCGTTACACAGCAGGTAGAGTGGGAAGCCGCTCCAGTCCCGGGTGACCGGGACGGGGCGGTGCACAACTCAATAGGGGGTGATCGGTTTCGACTTGAGTCGATCGTTCCAAGAGAAGCGGGCCGAGAATCTAGGGTCAACTCGTTAATGTTCCCTGGAAACCAATAAGTGCCGACTCTAAGCGCACTGACTTCGCTCTCGCTGCCTAAGCAGTGATCGAAGGGTCAGACCGGGCTTGCCTTCGTCCCGGATCCTGGCCTCATCAAGAGGGCTAACCTGTTGAGAGCCGCCTTGGGGCTCAACAGGGAAACTAACTAAGGCTGGGCTTGTCTGCAACGTGCTGGCGCGAGTGCAGGAGCCAAGTAGAACGCCTAGCCAGCTGCGCCCGGAGAAGTCTTGCTTCATCGCTCAAGGACGCGGGTTCGATTCCCGCCACCTCCACCCCCCCCGGGGTGCTCGTGAACGTGCGAGTACCCGGTTCGCAGATGCCCGTCGTGCCGCCTGAGCGGCGTGGTGGGCATTTTCGCGCTGTGGCGTCTGTGCTGGAGCTGTGGGATCCTCCATCGCGGCAGTAACGCTCTCGTACCGTGCCGCCGGTCTACCGTCCGATGAGGCGGTTCAGCCACCCTGGCCCGATGATGAGGGACTGCTCAGGAAGGCGACGACGCAGCCCGCGGTCAGCCGTGACGACCAGCGGTATCTTCCCCGACGCTGTGATACGAAAAGCCTCCTCGACGATCTCACTGTCGCCGTCCGTTTCGGCGCGCAGTACCGACACAGCATCCGGGCCCTCCGCGGGCTTGGCCGCACCCTCCAGAACGGCACGAACCTCCCCAATTCGCACCGTCCCCGTCCCGTCCGGAAGGGTGACCTGGATACGGTTCAGCGGCTCCAACGCGTTCAGCAGCCGAGTCGCTGCACCTGCCCGGTCGCGCCACCAGCCGTCCGGGCGCGATCCCATCACATTGGCGATGTCGACGAGCAACACCACCTCCTGCGGCTGTCCGGACGTGTCCACCACACCTCCGTCGGTCGCGAGGATGAGCAGGTCAGACCCTCATCTTCCTCCTCAGTTCAGCCGGTGGCGACCGCCCGCCGCGGCTGGTTAGACTCGTTGGATGGACAGGGCCAGGCCGTGATCCTCGTGACCGGTGCCACCGGCAAGGTGGGGTACCGGTTGCTGGAAAATCTCCGTGACGCGGCGGCGCCGACGACGGCGATGGTTCGGGTCGAGGCGAGGGCCGTCGACCTCCCAGCCCGCGTCGACCATCTCGTCGGAACACTGGACGACCCACCGCCACCGGAGGTGCTGGAGCAGTTCGACCAGGTTTTCCTGCTCAGTCCCGAGGGCGAGGCGCAGGCCGAGCTGGAGATCGTTTTCGTTGACGCTCTGGTCGCCGCTGGTCATCGGCCTCGGCTGGTGAAGGTGGCGTACGACGGGTTCCAGGACCCCGACTGCGAGGTGCGGTTCATGCACACCCATCGCGTGGTCGCGGCCCATCTGGAACGCACCGGCCTTCCGGTGACCTATCTGGCACCCACCCTGTTTATGGAGGAGCTGCTCACATCAGCCGAGGCGATCCGTGACCAGGCGGTGCTCTCCGCTCCGGCGGGTCACGCTCGGGTCGGCCTGGTGGCCGCCCGCGACGTGGCGGACGTAGCCGCCGCGGTGCTGACTGGCGCTGCCGAGGTCGACGACGGGGACGTGCTGGTCCTCACCGGGCCGGAGCCGCTGAGCTTCGCCGACGTCGCAGACCGTATCTCGACCGTGTTCGCACGCACGGTCGACTACGCCGACCTCGCACCTGAGGCGGCTCGCTCGGCCATGCGGAAGAACGGCTTCACACCGTGGCAGGTGGACGGACGGATGGAGCTTTTCGAATGGATCCGCCGCGACGCCATGGATTCGGTCACCGACGACGTCCAGAAAGTGACGGGCCGGGAGCCTCGCCGACTCCAGGACTGGCTGGGGGAGGCGCGGGCCGCGTTTGTGGGGCTTCCGCCTGGGATGCCGCCACCACCAATCTGACCGGCGTCCTGCTGCCAACATTCTCCCCGGCTGCCAGGGTTCAAAGGCGTCAGGTTGTCTTCTTCCGTAGCTGACGGTTGCTCTTGGGCTCGCGCTTCTTCTTCTCGTCCTCGATCTGCCGGACCAGCTCGCGCTTGGCCTCGGCGAGCGCCGACTCCAGGTTCGAGTCCGAGGCCTTCGCGACCAACTCGGGGTATCCAGGCAGATCGGCGCGAAGGGTGACCTGTTGCTCCTTGCTGTCGCGGTCCTTGACCGAGACGTCCACGGTCACGTCGGCGGGATCCCAACGGGACAGGTGCGGCACGAGGAGCGACAGCGAGTCCAGCACCCATGGCCGGTCGGCGTCCGAGAACCCCCTCCCCAGGTGGAGGACCTCATTGAGGATGTCGGTCCGGGGGTTCTCGGTCTCACCCACCGCTAGCCTCTTTTCTAACAGAGCGCCTGTCTCGACGGTATACCCACCCGGCGAACCACAGATCCAGCCGGTGCAGGAGGTGGCTCAGAGCAGCAGGTTGAAGATTTGGATGGCCTTTTCCCAGTGCCGTGTCTGCGGGTTCTTCACGTCTTCGTCGAGAATCGGAAACGACCGGGCCAGTGCAACGCCTAGTCCGCCTGCGATCTCCGGCAACTTCTCTTGGGTCTCATTACTGTAGGTCACGTCGAGGGGAGGGCGTCGGGTCAGCTGCTCCAGGATTGCTTCCAGCGACACCACCTGGTCGATCGACTTGAAGTCGTTGATGGACTCCTGCAGCCCCTTGGTGATCGGCAGGTCCTGCGGCTCGATGACGTCGCGACCATTGGCCTTCGCGTTCGCGGCCCCTCGCAGCAGCAGGTCATAGACCTTGTCGTTGATGAAGTCGTCGAAGCGCCGCAGATCGCTCTTGTCAATGTCGATGCCGGCGGCTTGGCGGAAGAAGTCTTCGAACCGGGAGACGGCCATGAGTTCCATGATGTGGTGCTCCTGATGCGCTGGAAGTTACCTCGGGAAGGTGCAGCCCGAAACGACGTCTGGGTACGAGCATCCGGGTGCACTGAGTAACCTCGGGCGGACGGCGAGACGAAGAAGCGCCAGATTCCCGAGTCCGCTCGGGGAATGCACAGCCACCCTTGAATGTACGCCTGGCCGCCGCGGACACACCAGGAGCCCGCTCCCGACCGCACGTCCCAGTCGCAAGTCGTCGTGTCCGAGCCCATGACTGCCCTGGCAGTGGGAGACTGTCGATGCAAGGAGGCGGCCGTGTGCGGTGGGCCGGACCAGGACGTACGTCCTTTGGTCCGGTTTCCTCTGTCCACGGGAACGGGGACGTCCACCACCCAGGCCAGAGTACGAGTTCAAGGAAGTGACTGCGGTGTCGAAGACTAAACGCAAGGTCGTGGTCGGGGTCGATGGGTCAGCGGAGGCGCTGGTAGCCGCGCAGTACGCGGTCAGGCAGGCCGAGGCACGTGGCCTCGACCTGCTGTTGGTGCACGCCTACCCGTTGCCGCCCATCGAGGCAGCCATGACGGGGGACATGTTCACCTGCCTGCGCGAGGCCGCGGAGAGCATCGTCGCTGACCTGGTGGCGCGGCTCGATATTCCCCCGACCGTCCGGGTCAGCACCTTGGTCGGGCAGACGGCTCCGATCATTCTGCTCGAGCAGGCTGCCGAGTCCTCGCAGCTGATCGTAGTTGGGCAAGACCATGTCGGCTTCTTCGAGCGGCTGCTGGTCGGAAGTGTGGCATCCCGGCTGTGCAAGGACGCCAGCTGCCCAGTCGTTGTGGTCCCGACGACGTGGCGTCAGGATCTCGTGCAGCAGGGGCCGGTGGTGATCGCCCTCGCCGGCAGGTCGGCTGCCGCCGAGGCGCTCACGCTTGCCTTCGAAGAGGCAGTGCTCAGGCAGGTGAGCATGATTGCGCTGCACGCGATGCCGGTCGGCGCGTCGCCCGACGATGTCGAGGCGGAGGAAAGGAATCTGGCCGAACTGCTGGCTGGCTACCGCAGCGACTACCCAGATGTCGCAGTCTCGGTCAGCACCGTGGTGGGCGACCCCGACCGAGTGGTCCTCGAGTCGTCGCTGAGTGCGTCGCTGCTGGTGGTGAGCACCTCCCGGGCCACGGGGCTGGCATCCTGGACGCGGTCGCTGGCTCGCCTGGTTCTGAACCGCACGCACTGCCCGGTTGCTGTCATCCCACGGCACAATATGGGCGAGAAACACGGCGGCGACCTGACTCACGCGGCCCATCACTGAGCCTCACCGTCCAACTGCTGCACCCGGCCCTTATCCGGGGGCGGCCAGGCTAGTCGCGGTATGTGCTTTCCACAATGCTTTCTCGGTTCTAGTGTGAGTAGGTCGAGAGGAGACGCAATGACCGAGGACGTTCATTCCCAGACTCGATCGGCCACCGATACGGGCTTTCGGCTGCCGACCAAGAACCTCCCGCCTCCAGCGGTCCGCGATCTTCCCGAACCCCCGGTCGGTTGGGGACGCATCATCGGTCCGGGGCTGGTCGGTGCCGGGGTAGGGCTGGCCTCGGGGGAGTTCATCCTCTGGCCCTACATCGCCAGTCAGGTCGGTCTGGTGTTCCTCTGGGGCGCGTTCGTCGGCGTTCTGACCCAGTGGTTCTTGAACATGGAGATCGAGCGATACACCCTTGCCACCGGCGAGACCGCGCTGACCGGCTTCAACCGGAGCTGGAAGCATTGGGGGCTGTTCTTCGCGATCATGGCCTACCTATCCAACCTCTGGCCGGGGTGGGCCACCAGCTCGGCGGCGATGCTGTCGTACATCTTCGGCGGCAACCCACGGTGGATCGCGATCGGCATTCTCCTTGGCATAGGTTGCATTCTCACGCTGGCCCCAGTCGTGTACCTGGCGCTGGAGCGACTGATCACCGTCAAGATCATCTTGATCGGCGGCTTCTTCATTTTGGCCTTGGCGCTGGTGGTCAAGGGCGACACCTGGGCTGATCTGCCACAGGCGGTGACGAACTTCGGCCGCTTCCCGAGCGAGCTCGGCTTCGCCGTGATGATGGGGGCAATCGCGTACGCCGGCGCCGGAGGCGGACAGAATCTCTGTCAGAGCAACTGGATTCGCGACAAGGGGTTCGGCATGGGCCACCACGTCCCCCACCTCACCAGTCCCATCACTGGCGAGAAGCATGCGGCGGCGGAGCCCACCGGATTCGTCTTCCCTGACACCGAGGAGAACCGACGCAAGTGGCAGGCCTGGTGGAGGTTCGCCAACATCGAGCAGCTGTCCACATTTGTGTTGATCACGGTGCTGACGATTACTGCGACGTCCATGCTGGCCACCGCCACCCTGTTCGGTCGGGACGACGTGGCCAACAACATCAGCTTCCTTCAGACGGAGGGCCAGGTGCTGGCCGAGGTGGTGGGTCCGTGGTTCGCCGTGCTGTTCTGGGCAATCGGTGCGTTCTCCCTGTTTGCAGCGGCGACCGGCATCGTCGACTACACCACCCGGCTGATGTCGGACGTACTCAAGAGCACCTACCTGCGCAAGAAGGACATCGCCGAGAACAAGCTCTACTTCCTGCTCGTGTGGTCGCTGTGCCTGGTTGGGGTCGGAGTTCTGCTGGCCGGTCTGGACCAGCCGTTGATCTTGCTGGTCATCTCGGCCTGCACGGCGGGTGTGATGATGTTCTTCTACTCCATCCTGCTGTTGATCATGAACCGGCGCTTGCTGCCGCCGGCCATCCGGGTCCGTTCGTACCGGGTCGTCGCGCTGGTCTGGTCGGCGGTCTTCTTTGCTTTCATGGCGGTGTTGGCACTGAACGAGCAGATCCGCAAGCTGTTCTGAGCTTGAGGTGTGGGAAGGGGGAGGCATGGCAGTCACCGGTGTAGCGCATGTGGCCATCACGGTCTCAGATCTCCAGCGCAGCAAGGAGTGGTACGGCCGAGTGCTGGGTTGGCAGCCGATCATGGCGGGTGAGGGCGACGGAGTCTTGTTCTCTGTCGGCACGCTGCCGGACGGTCCGCTGATAGGTCTGCGGCAGTATGACAGTGGGAGCAAGGATGCTTTCGACCCGACGCGGATCGGGCTGGACCATCTGGCCCTGCATGTCGCGTCGCCGGCGGAGCTGTCCGAGTGGGAGCAGCGGTTCACTGAGCTCGGCGTGACTTTCGATCCCAGCCAGCAGACGCCGTACGGACATGTCCTCAACTTCAAGGACCCGGACGACATTGCGCTGGAGCTGTATGCGGCCCCGGACGGCGCGTCCTAGCCGGCTCTCCGCCGGCCAGAACGCGGCCGAGGGCTCCGATCAGGAACCGGTGCCGTGGACGGCGTACGGCTCGATCGCCTTGATCTCCGCCTCCGTCAGGGCGGGGAAGGAGAGGGCCGCGACGTTCTGCTCGAGCTGCCCGACACTGGACGCACCGATGATCGCCGACGTGACGGTCTGGTGCCGCAGCACCCAGCTCAGGGCCAACTGGGCCAGGGTCTGGCCGCGGGCCGCCGCGATCTCGTTCAAGGCGCGGGCGCGCTCGAGGTAGGTCTCTTCGATCGAGGCCCCCGACAGGAACCGGCTGGTGGCCGCCCTCGATCCCGCCGGCACAGTGCCGTCCAGGTAGCGGTCGGTGAGCAGGCCCTGCGCGAGCGGGGAGAACACGATGCAGCCGAGCCCGAGCTCCTCCAGGGTGGGCAGCAAACCCTCCTCCAGGCCCCGGTTGAACATGGAGTACACCGGCTGGTGGATCAGCAGCGGCACCTTGTGTTCGGCCAGCGCCGCAGCCGCAGCACGGGTCTGTTCGGGGTTGTAGCTGGAGATGCCCACGTACAGCGCCTTACCCTGATGGACAGCACTGGCCAGCGCGCCCATCGTCTCCTCGATCGGAGTGCTCGGGTCGGGGCGGTGGGAGTAGAAGATGTCGACGTAGTCCAGTCCCATCCGGTCCAGCGACTGGTCCAGCGAGGCGAGCAGGTACTTGCGGGAACCCCACTCGCCGTACGGCCCGGGCCACATGTCGTACCCGGCCTTGGTCGAGATGATCATCTCGTCCCGGTACGGGCGGAAGTCCTCGGCGAAGACCCGACCGAAGTTGCTCTCGGCGCTGCCTGGAGGTGGGCCGTAGTTGTTGGCCAGGTCGACGTGGGTGATACCCAGGTCGAAGGCGCGGCGGAGGATCGCGCGCTGGGTGTCGATCGGACGCTCGTGTCCGAAGTTGTGCCACAGGCCGAGGGACAGTTCGGGCAGCTGGAGCCCACTTCGTCCTGAACGGCGGTACTTCATGGCGGAGTAGCGGTTGTCGTCGGCGACATAGGTCATGACCAGGCATCGTAGTGTCCGGCGATCCTTCGGGCAGTGCTGATGCTGACTGCCGGGCTTCGCGGCACGGGAAAAGGGCCGCTGCCTCTACGATCGCCGTGTGAGCGCCTACCTCCCGCCGCTGCGGCATCCGGTACGTCAGATCGGTCGACGCACCTTCGACTTCGCTCGGGAGGTGGTGGTGATGGGAATCGTCAACCGGACACCGGACTCCTTTTTCGACGCGGGCCGCACCTTCGCTCTCGATCGGGCGGTGGAGGCGGCGTTGGCGGCCGCCGCGGCGGGCGCCGGCTGGGTGGACGTCGGTGGGGTGCCCTTCTCACCCAACACCGACGAAGTCAGCGCCAGCGAGGAGATCGAGCGCGTCGTGCCGGTGGTCGAAGCCGTCGCCGCGGCCAGCGACGTGGTGATCTCGGTCGACACCTTCCGCGCCGAGGTGGCCGAGCGCAGCATTGCCGCCGGGGCCGCGGTGATCAACGACACCTCCGGACTGTACGACCCGCAGGTGGCCGAGGTGGTCGCCTCCTCCCGGGCCAGCCTGGTCATCACGCACAGCCGCGCGCAGCCCCGAAGGCACTTCCCGCGCCCACAGTACGGAGATGTCGCCACCGAGATCCGCGAGTTCTTGATCAGCAGGGTGGAACTGGCCACCCGGCTCGGCGTTCCGGAGGACCGCATCGTGATCGACCCGGGACATGACCTGAACAAGAACACCCTGCACACCTTGGAGCTGACCCGTCGGCTGGACGAGATCGCCGCCATCGGGCTGCCGTTGCTGGCCGCGGTCTCCAACAAGGACTTCGTGGGCGAGTCGACCGGTCTGGCCAAGCCGGACCGGCTGAACGCGTCGATTGCCGCGGCCACGGTCTGCGTTTTCAACGGCGCCCGGATACTTCGGATGCATGATGTCGCAGCCGCGGTGCAGGCAGTGACGATGACCGAGGCGATCTTGGGATTCCGCCCACCGAAATATCTCGAACACAACCTGCACTAAGTCCTCCGCCACTCGTCTGGCGTTGGGGGCATCCTCACCGCCGCCAGGTCGTGTCGGTGGTCGCAACTACGCTGTCGTGCATGGCTGTCTGGGAGCGTGCGGGAGTGCTTGCGCTTGCGCCCGACCCTGCGTCGGCGAGCGCGGCCAGCAGCCTCGCGACGCCTCGGCCCTGGACCCGGTTGGGCCACGACGAGTCGCACCTGTGGGGAACCTGCCTGGGCAGTGGCCGGGCGCCGTACCAGTCGGTGGTGGAACTTGGACCGCCGCCGGCCTTCGACTGCAGCTGCCCCAGCCGGAAGAGTCCCTGCAAGCACGTACTGGGGCTGCTGTTGCTGTGGACCGCTGGAGGCATTCCGGCGGCCCGTCCGGAACCGTTCGCCGCCGCCTGGATAGCCAGACGGTCCGCACGCGGCACCGCGCAGGTCGATACGGTCGACAAGTCCACAGTGGTGGACCCCGAGGCGGTCCAGCGACGCGCCGCCGCACGACGCGACCGGGTGACCGCCGGCCTGGACGACCTGGACCGCTGGCTCCGTGACCAGGTGCGCTCCGGTCTCGCGGGTCTCAACCGGGCGGGCTATGCCCACTTCGAACAGGTCGCCGCACGGATGGTCGACGCCCAGGCCCCCGGCGTGGCCAGCATGCTGCGGTCGATGCCGTCGGAGCTGGCCCGCGAGGACTGGCCGAGCCGGTTGCTGCAGTCGATGGCCGCCCTCCGATTGCTGATCACGGCCCACCGCCGCATTGACCACCTCCCAGCCGAGCTGGCGGCGACGGTGCGGTCCCGAATCGGATACCCGGTGGCGAAGGGCGAGGTGCTGGCCGGACCACCCGTCGTCGACCGCTGGACCGCGCTGGGCTCGGTGGACACAGTCGAATACCGGCTGGAGACCCGTCGGGTCTGGCTCCGCGGGAGCCGTAGCCGACGTTGGGCTCTCTACCTGGCCTTCGCTCCGCCCGGTCAGCGGCTGGAGGCCGCTGTCTCAGTGGGCCAGGCGTACGAGGGGGCGCTGCATTTCTACCCAGGTTCGGGTCAGTTCCGGGCGCTGGTCGGGCAGGTCCAGGCAGTCGGTGGCGTCGACCCTGCGCCGGCTGTCGACCTGGACCAGGTAGCCCGAGAGTTCGCAGCCTTGGTGGCGGCCGACCCGTGGGCCGACCGGATGCCGGTGGTGCTGGCCGGCGTCCCGGTCCGACCCGAAGGCCCGGGGCGGCCATGGCGGTTCCGCGACACAGCGGGCTTGGGCTGCGACCTGGTCGGCCTGAAGGACGATCCGTGGCCCCTGCTGGCCCACGCCGCAGCGGGACCAGTCAGCCTGTTCGGCGAGTGGAGCTCGTCCGTACTGCGGCCTATCAGCGTGCTGCCCGATCCCCAGGGTCGCCCGTTCACGAACAGGCTCACCCAGTGAACGGGTGGACCGAGCTGGTGACGACCGCGCTGCTGGGCACCGACCGTCGACCCGTGCCGGCGCAGCTGGCTGAGCCGTGGACCCGCTTCGACTCCGCGGATCCCGACCCGGCCGGGCGGCTGCTCGACCTGGCAGCGGCATACCGGGCGGCGGCGCGGACCGGCGGCCCGGCGCCTCGGGTGGCTGCGGCGGGCGCCGTACCGTCGGGTCAGCGTGACGCGGCGCCCGACGCAGCCCAGCAGGTGCTGGAGCGCCTGCTGCTCCGACCCGACCCGCTGTTGATCACGCTCTGGCTGACCGGATGTGCTGATCACGGGTTCACCGTGGCGCCTCAGCTGTGGACGTCACTGGCCGACCATCTGGCCCGCCACCGACGCTATCCAGTGGCCCTGCTCCGATCGGCCTTCGGTACCCAAGGGCGCTGGTTCCTTGATCAGAACCCGCGCTGGTCCCGGCTGTCGAAGCTCCTCGCCGACGGGCAGGAAGCCACCGAGGCTGACATTCAGCTCGGTCGCGCCGAACGCGCCGAGCTCGGACAGCGTCGTAACCAGCGGGCGCTGGCGGCGGTTCGGCTCGAGCCCGACAGCGATCGTGGTCCGATCTTGATCATCACGCCGCCACCGGTCGATGAGGCGATGCGAGTCGATGGGGTGTCGCCTCGCCCGCCGGCCGGGAGCCGGATCGGCGCCGGTGCGTACGTGCTGCGGCAACTCGTCACGGCGGCTGCTGCTGACCTGTGGCCCACCGAGTGGAACGAGTCGCCGCCGCAGATCCTTGACCTGGTCCTGCGCACGGCGCCGCAATGGCGGGAGGACCTTGTGGACGGGTGGGCCGCGGCGGCGGTCCGGGATGCCCACGCCGGATGGGCCGCCGCGCTGACCGAGGCCGGCTATCGCGGCCGGCAGGCAGCGGCGCTCCATCGGCTGGTCCCGGTCCAGCAGCGGCTCGCGATAGTCATGGACTGGCTGCGCGCGGACCGTCAGCCGGAGATGATCTTGGAGCTGCTGCTGTCCTGGCCGGAGCCGTGGCCGCGGCAGATCTGGCTGTCCGCGCTGCGGCTGCTCGGTACCAGGGCCCTAGGGTCGGCCAGCGTTGACTACGCCTCAGCCATCGGGGCTCGGATCCCGTTGTCCGACCACGACGCTGCCCACGAGGCTGCGGACTACTACCTCAACGGCGTGGATCGACCGGCGAGCACGCTGATGCTGGTCCGCACAGCCTTTGCCGCTGTGGACCAGACCATGCAGCTCCGGGCTGAGATCGACCAGGCCTTCGGTCAGAGGTCGACCGTAGCGGGTGAGACCAGCTCGCCCGTAGCTGCTGATACCAGGAGGCCGTTATGACCGAAGTCGCCGCACCGCCCCCAACCGCGGATCTGCTGCGACCTCACGCCGAGCAGGTCTTTGCAGCGGAGCTGGTGGCGTTGCATTCCGCCGACGACCGTCCCCGGCCACCGCACTGGCGGATGTCGCCCTGGGCCGTAGTGACCTACCTGATCGGCGGCACGCTGCCCGACGGCACAGTGATCTCTCCCAAGTACGTGGGTGCCCGGCGGTTGATGGAGGTCGCCGTGGCCACCATGGCGACGGACCGGGCGCTGCTGCTGCTCGGTGTGCCCGGCACCGCTAAGTCGTGGGTGTCGGAGCACCTCACCGCCGCGATCTCGGGCAACTCGACGCTGCTGGTGCAGGGCACCTCCGGGACGGCGGAGGAGTCCATCCGGTACGGCTGGAACTACGCCCGGCTGCTCGCCGAAGGCCCGAGCGAAGCTGCGTTGGTGTGGTCCCCGGTGATGGTGGCGATGCGGAACGGGACCATTGCCCGAATTGAGGAGCTGACCCGGATCCCATCCGACGTCCAGGATGCGCTGATCACCGTCTTGTCGGAGAAGACCCTGCCGGTGCCCGAACTCGGCATCGAGGTGGCGGCTGCCAAGGGTTTCAATATCGTGGCGACCGCGAACGACCGCGACAAGGGGATCAACGAGCTGTCCTCGGCACTGCGGCGGCGGTTCAACACCGTGGTGCTGCCGCTGCCGGACAGCGCCGAGGATGAGGTCGCCATCGTGTCCAGCCGGGTGGCTGACATGTCCAAGTCGTTGGAGCTGCCTCCGGTTCCGCCCGCAATCGAGGAGATCCGTCGCGTGGTCACCGTCTTCCGCGAGCTCCGCTCCGGCGTCACCGAGGACGGCCGGACCAAGATCAAGAGCCCGTCCGGGAGCCTGTCCACGGCCGAGGCGATCTCGGTGATCACCAGCGGGCTGGCCCTGTCGGCACACTTCGGCGACGGTGAGCTGCGGCCCGGCGACATTGCGTCCGGGCTGCTGGGCGCCGTGGTCAAGGACCCGGTCGCCGACCAGGTCGCGTGGAGTGAGTACCTGGAGGTCGTGGTCCGCGAGCGCAGCGGCTGGGCTGAGTTCTACAGCGCGTGCCGGGAGCTGTCCTAGGTGGCAACGGCTGCTCTGGTTGCTGAGCCGGCCCGGGTCGAGGTCTTCGGGATCAGGCATCACGGACCCGGCTCGGCCCGGTCGCTGCTGGCCGCGTTGGATGACTACCAGCCGGACGCGGTGCTGATCGAGGGCCCGGCCGACGCGGACCCGTTGATCGGCTGGGCGGCCGCCGAGGGAATGGAGCCGCCGGTTGCGCTGCTCGGCTACGCCCAGGACCGACCGAGCGTGGCCGCCTTCTGGCCGTATGCGGTCTTCTCGCCGGAGTGGCAGGCGATGCGGTGGGCGCTGCGCCGAGACGTGGCGGTGTCCTTCTGCGACCTGCCCGCGGCAATGACCCTGGCCGAACGCCGTCGGAGCTCCCCAGCGACCGCGGACCATCCCGACGAGTCGGAGCCCGGACCCGACGGCGAGCCGACCGATGAGCAGCCGCCGCTGGACCACGATGATGCGGGCCGGCAGCACCGGCAGGCCACCGAGGACCCATTGGCGCTGCTGGCGGCGGCCGCTGGATACGACGACGCCGAGCGCTGGTGGGACGACGTGATCGAGTCCAGGATGGACGGCGCGTCGCCGTTCCCTGCACTGATCGAGGCAATGGCGGAGGTCCGCCGGGAGGTCGGCACCGTCCCGGGCCTGGCGGCCGAGCAGGAGGCCCGCCGGGAGGCGTACATGCGGCAGACAATCCGAGCGGCGCTGAAAGCCGGACGTCGGCGGGTTGCTGTGGTCTGCGGCGCCTGGCATGCGCCGGTGCTCACCCTGCCGCTGCCGCCGGCGAACGCGGACGCCCGGATCCTGCGCGGCGCCCCGAAGCGGAAAGTCACCCTTACCTGGGTGCCCTGGACCCACGAACGGCTCGCCAGCGCCTCCGGCTACGGAGCCGGCGTGACCTCTCCGGGCTGGTACCACCACCTGTGGACGGCCCCGGACCAGCCCATCGTCCGCTGGCTGACCGCGGTGGCGCGATCCTTGCGCGGCAAGGACCTGATGGTGTCCAGCGCACACGTGATCGAGGCGGTCCGGCTGGCCGACACGTTGGCCGCGCTCCGCGGCCGGCCGTTGGCCGGTCTGTCGGAGGTCACCGAGGCCACCCGGGCGGTGCTCTGCGACGGTGACGAGGTCGCCGTCCGGTTCGTGACCGACCACCTGGTGGTCGGTCAGGCGCTCGGTACTGTCAGCGACGGCGTACCGACGGTGCCGCTGGACGCCGACCTCACCGCCCAGTGCCGGCGGCTCCGGATCAGGCGGGAGCCGACCACGCGGCAGCACGATCTGGACCTGCGGACCAGCCACGACCAGGCCAAGTCCAAGCTGTTCCACCGGCTCGGTCTGCTCGGGCTTCGCTGGATCCAACCCGCCGAAAGCGGCATCCAGAGCCAGGGCACCTTCCGGGAGACCTGGGAGGCGACCTGGCGACCGGAGTACGCGGTCACCCTGGTCGAGGCGTCGGTGTGGGGGACCACCGTCGAGGCCGCTGCAGCGGCGAAGATCGACCGGGTCGCCGCCGAGGGCTCCCTCGCCGAGCTCACCGCCGCGGTCGGGGACTGTTTGCTGGCCGACCTGCCGGACGCGCTGGGCCGGCTGCTGGCGGCGCTGGCGGAGAAGGCGGCACTCGACATCGACGTCGTCCATCTGATGGATGCCGTCCCTGATCTCGCCCGGGCCCAGCGGTACGGGGACGTCCGCCGGACCGACACCGCGAGCCTGCGCCAGGTCAGCGAGGCGTTGCTGCTGCGGATCTGCACCGGCTTGCCGCAGGCACTGGCCGGCCTGGATGACGACGCGGCCGCGGCCATGCGCCGGCGGCTGGATGCGGTGCATGCCGCGATTGGATTACTGGCGGCGGACGCCGCCGGCGGGCTGCTGGCGGCGTCCGCCGCCGCCGAGGACGGTGCCCCGAGCACATCAACTCCCGGCCCGACTGGCCGTCAGCGCTGGCTGGCGGTGTTGGCCAGCGTGGCGGACCGGCCCGACCTGAACGGTCAGCTGGCGGGCCGGATCATCCGGATCCTGGTGGACGCCGAGCTGTTGAGCGACGCTCCGGTCCGGCTGCATCGCGCGTTGTCGCATGGTGTCGGCGCCGCCACCAAGGCGGCCTGGATCGACGGGTTCTTCTCCGACGGAGCGGTGCTGCTGATCCACGATCCCGAGCTGCTGTCCCTGCTGGACGAGTGGGTCAGCGGGCTGGGGCAGGAGGAGTTCGTCGACGTGCTGCCGTTGGTGCGGCGTACCTTCGGGGCGTTTGCGGAGTCGGAGCGTCGAGCCATCGCCGGGCGGGTGGCCGCCGGAGCCGGTCAGCGACCCGAGCAGCGAGCAGACGATGATCTGGATCTGGAACTGGCCGCTCCGGCGCTGGCGACGGTCCGGTTGATCCTGGGGGCAGCGTGATGAGCGGGACCGGAGAGGAACGGCTGCAGCGGTGGAGGCTGCTGCTCGGCGGAGCGTCCGACGAGCCGCTCGGAGTGGGCCTGGACCGGGCCGAGACCGAGATGGACGCCGCTCTGGCCGCGCTGTACGACGGCGAGGACGACGGATCGCCGGGCCGCCGGGCCGGCGGGCTCTCCGCCTCCGCGCCACGGGTGGCGCGCTGGTTGGGCGACATCCGGACCTACTTTCCGACCAGCGTGGTGCAGGTGATGCAGCGGGATGCGATCGAACGGCTGGATCTGACCTCGATGCTGCTGGAGCCGGAGCTGCTCGACTCGGTCCAGCCGGACGTCCATCTGGTCTCCACTCTGGTCAGCTTGAGCTCGGTGATGCCGGAGACGACCAAGGCCACGGCCCGGGTGGTGATCGGCGCAGTGGTGGCGGAGATTGAGCGCCGGATCGCGACCCGTACCCGGACCGCGGTGGCCGGGGCGCTGAACCGCGCCAGCCGTACCCACCGGCCGCGGCTGCAGGACATCGACTGGAACCGGACCATCGGCAAGAACCTCTCGACCTACCAGCCCGAACACAAGACCGTCATTCCGGAACGACTGGTCGGCTATGGCCGCAGCTCCCAGGCGGTGGCCAAGGACGTGGTGATTGCCATCGACCAGTCCGGTTCGATGGCGGAGTCGGTTGTGTACTCGTCGGTGTTCGCCGCGACGATGGCATCGATCCGGACGGTACGGACCTCCCTGGTCGCCTTCGACACCGAGATTGTCGACCTGACCGAGAAGCTTGCCGACCCGGTGGAGGTGCTGTTCGGCTGCCAGCTCGGTGGCGGTACCGACATCAACCGGGCCATCGCCTACTGCCAGCAGCTGATCGCCCGCCCGGCCGACTCCGTGCTGATCTTGATCTCAGACCTCTACGAGGGCGGCATCGCCGACGAGATGCTGCGCAGGGTCGCCGAGCTGCTCCGCGACGGTGTCACTGTGATCGTGCTACTGGCCCTCTCCGACTCCGGAGCTCCGTCCTACGACCACGACCACGCCGCCGCGCTGGCGGAGCTCGGGGTACCCGCTTTCGCGTGCACCCCGGACGCCTTCCCCGACCTGCTCGCCGCCGCCCTGGCGAAACAGGACCTGCAGCATTGGGTGTCGACCATGCAGCTGGAGCGGCGCCGCGGCTGACCCAGCCGGCCGGCCCCTCCATCGGCGGCCTGAACGAGCAGTCCGGGGAGTACGTCGCTCCCCGTCCGGGAAGAGGAACCGTGAGAAGATCTGGTCTGTGAGCGCCGTCCCGTCAGTCTCGTACTCGATCACCGTCAGGCTGGAGGTGCCTGCCGGCGGCGCAGCCGTCAGCCAGCTCACCACAGCCGTGGAGCAGGCCGGGGGCGCGATCACCGCCCTGGACGTGACCGCGTCCGGGCATGAGCGGCTGCAGATCGACGTCACCTGTGCGGCGCGGGACACCGAACACGCCGAGCAGCTGGTCGAGGCAATGCGCAAGGTGCCTGGTGTGGTGATCGGCAAGGTCAGCGACCGGACCTTCCTGATGCACCTCGGTGGCAAGATCGAGATGAACTCCAAGCACCCGATCCGTAACCGCGACGACCTGTCCATGATCTACACCCCCGGCGTCGCGCGGGTCTGCCTGGCCATCGCCAAGAACAAGGAAGACGCGCGCCGGCTGACGATCAAGCGCAACAGCATCGCCGTGATCACCGACGGCTCCGCGGTGCTCGGACTGGGCAACATCGGGCCGGAGGCGGCCATGCCGGTGATGGAGGGCAAGGCCGCCCTGTTCAAGCGCTTCGGCGACATCGACGCCTGGCCGCTCTGCCTGGACACCCAGGACGTCGAGGAGATCATCGCCGTGGTGAAGGCGGTCGCTCCGGGCTTCGCCGGGATCAACCTCGAAGACATCTCCGCACCTCGCTGCTTCGAGATCGAGGCGCGGCTGCGGGGGCTGCTGGATATCCCGGTCTTCCACGACGACCAGCACGGGACTGCCATCGTCGTACTCGCCGCCCTGTACAACGCGCTGCGGGTCGTGGACAAGTCGATCAGCGAGGTCAACATCGTGATGTCGGGCGCCGGAGCGGCCGGCACCGCGATCATCAAACTGCTGCTGGCCGCCGGTGTCAACGACATCGTGGTGGCCGACATCGCGGGCGTGGTCCACCAGGGTCGCCCCGGCATCAGTGGTGAGCTGGCCTGGCTCGCTGAACACACCAACAAGCTCGGCGTTACCGGAACCCTGAAGGATGCGGTCGTCGGCGCGGACGTGTTCATCGGCGTGTCCGCCCCCGGAGTGCTGACCGGCGACGACATTGCCAAGATGGCCGACAAGGCCATCGTCTTCGCTCTGGCCAACCCCGAGCCGGAGGTCGATCCGGCGGAGGCGAGCAAATACGCCGAGGTGGTGGCCACCGGCCGCTCCGACTTCCCCAACCAGATCAACAACGTGCTGGCCTTCCCGGGCGTCTTCCGCGGCTTGCTGGACGCCCGGTCGGCCGAGATCACGACCCCGATGCTGCTTGCCGCTGCGCGGGCGCTGGCCTCGGTGGTGAGTGACGACGAGCTGAACGCGGCCTACATCATGCCCAGCGTCTTCCACGCCGACGTGCATCACACGGTGGCCACCGCGGTCCGCCGGGCAGCCGGTGGCCCGGTGGAGCTGCCGGTCGACACCGAAGTCCACCTGTAGGCAATGTCGCAGATCAACGACACCCGACAGGTCGCCGGAACAATGCAGCGTAAGCCGGATGGCGGCTCTTCCCGGCTCTGGGCGGCTGCGCTCCCGGCGCTGGCCGGTCTTGCGGTGCTCGCCCAGCTGTACGGGCTGTACCGGACAGGTGGCCCGCCGCAGCCCGAGCTGTTCCCGGGCGTGGACAAGGCGGAGCACCTGACCGGATTCGCCGTCCCCGTTGCCCTTGTGCTGATCGCTGACTGGCGTTATCGCGCACGACGGCGCCGGGCTGTCAGCCGACGGTTCGTCGGTACCGTGCTGGTCCTGTTCTCCTTGCACTCCGTTGCCAGTGAGCTGATCCAGGGGGCGTTCTACGTCTGGCGGAAGGGAGACCCGTTGGACGTGGTCGCTGACCTGGCCGGCATCGCGCTGGGCTGGGGGGTGTTCGGGCTGGTCCGCCGCCGGGCGCTACGACGCGGCACAGCGGCCGGCCGGCCCGAACCGGCTCGACCATGACGGCCGCCCGTGAGCCCGTTCCCGGGGACCTGCTGGTGGCCAGCGCTCTGCTGGCCGACGGCATCTTCAACCAGACCGTGGTCTTGGTGTTGGACTCCGACGAGGACGGTGCGCTCGGGGTGATCTTGAACGAAATCTCCCAGACCCCGCTGGACGCGGTCCTGCCGGACTGGGTGGGTGCCGTGTCCGAGCCGCGGCTGCTGTTTCACGGCGGGCCGGTATCACCCAACGGAGCGATCTGCTTGGCCAGTGTGGCGGCCAAGGGTGAGGAACCACCGGGGTGGCGACCGCTGTTCGAGAACGTCGGCCTGCTGCATCTGGACACCCCGATCGAGATCGTCGCCGGCGCCTACCAGGACCTCCGGATCTTCGCCGGGTATGCAGGCTGGGCGGCCGGCCAGCTCCAGACCGAGCTGGCCGAAGGCATGTGGCACGTCATTGACGCCGAGTATGACGACGTCTTCGGTGCCCATCCGATCGAGCTGTGGCGAACGGTGCTGCGCCGGCAGTCCGGCGAGCTGGCGTTCTTCTCCACCTGGGTCGAGGACCCGGAGCTGAACTAGGCCTACCCGAGGTCCCCACCGACCAGGCATGATTAGCGGCAGCCGACACAGGGGTCGGCGTTGCGGGGGAGGAGACACCATGGCAGCTCAACCGTCGATCCAGACCCGGCCGGCCCAGCCGTACGTCGGCATCCCGAGCACGGTCACCATGGACCAGATTGGTGAGGTGCTGCCCGCACTGCATCCGGAGGTGTTCGGCTGGCTGGAGGCGCACGGGATCGCCCCCGCCGGTCCGCCGCTGTGGAAGTACAACCTGATCTCGATGGAAGCCGCAATGGAGATCGAGGTAGCCGTGCCAACCGCCGAGCTGGCCGCAGCCGACCAGCGGATCCAGGCCGGCGAGATCCCCGCGGGCCGCTACGCCACGGTGGTGCACGTCGGGCATCCGGCGGAGCTGATGCAGGCCACCGCAGATCTGCTCGCCTGGGCGGAGGAACAGGGGCTGCAGTTCGACATGGCACCGGAAGGTCGCGGGGAGCGCTGGGTAGCGCGGCTGGAGGAGTACCTGACCGACCCGGCCGAGCAACCCGACATGAGCCGCTGGGAGACTCGGCTTGCCTTCCGGTTGGCGGGACCGCTGAAATAGTTCCACGACCGACGCCTGCGGCGCTCGTGGGAGGGGTTCGACGTGCGGTCGTAGCGCACTTTCAGCGGCTGTCCGGCACCGCACCGCGCCCGACTCGCCGTAACCGCCCAATTCTTGGACGAAAGAATAGGATGGCTGAGGATAACGAAACGGTGACGGGGAGATAACGAAGGGTGTGGATGTGTCAGACGCGAGCAAGAGTACGAGCGGACGCGGTCGGGTGTTGGTTGTCGATGACGACGCCGCGCTTGCCGAAATGCTGTCCATCGTGCTCCGGAACGAAGGCTTCGACCCGGTCTGGTGCTCCCACGGCGACAAGGCGTTCGCTGCATTCCGCGACTCGAAGCCGGACCTCGTCCTGCTGGATCTGATGCTCCCCGGACGCGACGGCGTGGACGTTTGTCGGGACATCCGAGCCGAGTCCGGTGTGCCGATCGTGATGCTGACCGCCAAGTCCGACACCATCGACGTCGTGGCAGGTCTGGAGGCCGGGGCGGACGACTATGTCGCCAAGCCCTTCAAGGCCAAGGAGCTGGTAGCGCGAATCCGGACCCGGCTCCGCCGGCAGACCGACGATACCGACCTGGAGACGCTCAACATCGGCGACCTGGTGATCAGCGTCGACGGCCACTCGGTGAAGCGGAACGGAACTCCGATCCAGCTCACCCCGTTGGAGTTCGACCTGCTGCTCGCCTTGGCGCGCAGGCCCTGGCAGGTGTTCAGCCGCGAGGTGCTGCTGGAGCAGGTGTGGGGGTATCGGCATGCCGCCGACACCCGCCTGGTCAACGTGCACGTGCAGCGGCTGCGGTCGAAGATCGAACGCGATCCCGAACACCCCGAGATCGTCGTCACCGTCCGCGGGATCGGCTACAAGGCCGGCGACGCCGAGGTCAAGCACTGAGCCCGGCGCACCAGATGAAACCCTCGCATGTCCATACCTAGACCGGGATCGTCGCCCTGGTGGCAGTTTCCGGTCAACTGGTGGTGGCGGTCCCTTCCGCTCCGAGTGATCGCGTCCGTCCTCGTCGCTTCAGTGCTGGTCCTGGTGCTCGGCGGGTTTCTGCTGATGAAGCAGGCCACCAACGGCGTCCTGGACGGCAAGAAGCGATCGGTCACCAGCGAGGCACGTGCCGTCGTGGACAACGCCCAGCAGCGGCTGAACGCCACCGACCAGTCGGTCTCGGTCAACTCCGACGAGCTGCTCACCGACCTGGCAACCAACGTGGTCAACCGACCCGGCGGCAGTGACCAGTACGAGGTGGTTCTGATCACCCGGGGCCAGACCATCCGGGTGGGCCGGGTCGACGCCGCCAGCATCCCGGATGCACTGCGCCAGCAGGTGGCCACCGGCAACGACATGTACCTCACCCCGACCGAGATCCGTTACGACGACGGCCGACGGCCGGTCCCGGGTATGGCGGTCGGGTCCTCGCTGACACTTGCCGGCACCGGCCGGTACGAGATCTACTTCGCCTTCCCGCTTCAGCAGGAGGCGGACACCTTGACCGTGTTGCGCAACTCGGTGGTCAGCACCGGCGCCCTCCTGGTGGTGCTGCTGAGTTTGATCGCTACTCTCGTCAGCCGCCAGGTCGTGACGCCGGTACGGGCCGCCCGGCGCGCCGCCGAGTCGTTGGCGTCGGGCAACCTGGACGACCGGATGAAGGTACGCGGTTCGGATGACCTGGCCCGGCTGGCGACCTCGATGAACTACATGGCATCGGAGCTGCAGAAGCAGATCAACCAGCTCGAGGACCTGTCCAGGGTCCAGCAGCGGTTCGTCTCCGACGTGTCTCATGAGCTCCGGACGCCGTTGACGACGGTACGGATGGCGGCGGAGGTACTGCACGAGGGTCGCGACCAGTTCGACCCGGTCTCCGCCCGCTCCGCCGAGCTGCTGCAGACCGAGCTGGACCGGTTCGAGGCGCTGCTCACCGACCTGCTGGAGATTTCGCGGTTCGACGCCGGCGCCGCGGTGCTGGCCATCGACGAGGTGGACCTGCGGGACGTGGTGAACCGTGTCGTAGAGGCGCACGCCCGGTTCGCTGCCAAGGCCGGCGTGAAGCTGACGGTACATGCCCCAGGCCCGATCAAGGCTGAAGTCGATGCCCGCCGGATTGAGCGGATCATCCGCAACCTGCTGGTCAACGCCATTGAGCACAGCGAGGGCCGACCGATCGACATCTTGATGGACGCCGACGAGCGCGCGGTTGCGGTGGCGGTACGCGACCACGGTGTCGGGTTCGAGGCCGGGCAGGCCAAGCAGGTGTTCCACCGCTTCTGGCGCGCCGACCCGGCTCGCGCCCGCACGATGGGCGGCACCGGGCTGGGACTGTCCATCTCGATGGAGGATGCCCGTCTGCACGGTGGCTGGTTGACCGCATGGGGCCGTCCCGGGATGGGTGCCCAGTTCCGGCTGACCCTGCCTCGAGCCGCCGGCGGGATCTTGGAGCAGTCCCCACTGCCGCTGGTGCCACGCGACCTGGTCGGGCCGAGCGTGACCCGGCCGGACGGGTCCGAGCAGGCCGAGCCGCTGTCCAGCAGTATTCCAGCACCCGAAGCGTCGCCGGGCTCGGCGCAGGTGTCGTCGCCGGGCGCGGCGCAGGTGACCTCGCCGGGGTCGCAGCCGGACCAGCCGAGCCACGAACCCGCGACAGGATCAACCCGATGACCTCCCGACGTACCGGGGTGTGGACGCTCCTCGCCGCACTGCTGCTAACGCTGGCTGTGGTGCTCACCGGGTGTGTCACGGTGCCGACGGACGGTCCGGTGGAGAAGGCCGGCGGCGAGCCGCCTGGATGTTCGGAGTGTGTGGACATCGACGTTGCGCCGCCGACCCCCGGTGACCAGCCGAAGCAGGTCGTCGACGGCTACCTGCGTGCCATGTCGAACTACCAGCCGAACTACGGGGTGGCCCGGCAGTACCTGACCCAGGAGGCGGCTGGCACCTGGGTGCCCGAGCAGCGCACCTTGATCTACTCCGGGGCAACCACCTCCTCCGGCGCCAAGGTCGTGCTCGACGGGCAGTTGACCGGGTTACTCGACGGCGACCGTAGCTACAGCGCCCGGAGCCAGCCGCTGAAGGTCTCCTTCGACATGGTGAAGGAGAACGGCGAGTGGCGGATCAGCTCTCCGCCGGAGGGTCTGCTGGTAGCGAAGTACTCCTTCGACCGCTTCTACCGGCCGTTCAACGTGTTCTTCATCGGGAACGGGCGGTCGCTGGTTCCGGACCCGATCTACCTGCCGCCGCGGGTGAACGAGGCAACCGTCCTGGTCCAGCGGCTGTTGAGCGGGGCATCGAGCTGGCTGAAGCCGGCCGTCACCACCGCCATCCCGCCAAACACTGCACTGGGGGTGTCGGTCACTGTCCGCGACGGAATCGCGGACGTGTCGCTGAGTGAGACCATCCTGCCGCTGGACGACGTCCAGCGGCGGTTGATGGCAGCGCAGGTGGTGCACACCCTCCAGCAGGTGGCAGGGGTGGACAAGGTTCTTTTCAGCGTGGGACAACAGCCCTACCGGGTGCCTGATAGCGATGCCCACGACTTCACCGTGTCCGCGTCGGCGCTCCCGTCTGAGCTCGAACCGGTGCCGAGCAACGCGGCCGAGGTCTACTACGGGGTGACCAAGGACGGTATCCGGGTCGTAGACACCAGGTCCGACACCGTCTCGGTCGGCCCGGTGGCTGGACCGCTGGGAGCTGCCAAGTACCCGGTAGACCAGGTTGCCGCGTCGGTGACCAACACCAGCCTGGCCGCTGTGACCGACGGTCGAACCGCTCTCCGCCAGTCCTCAGGGGACAAGGTGAGCACCCTGTTGAGCGGGGTCACCAACCTGCTCCGACCGCAGTTCAGTCGCTATGACGAGCTGTTCGCCATCGGTGACCAGGGCGGTCGGCAGCGGCTGTGGATGTTCACCGGCGAGCGGTCGGTGCGGGTGAGCAGCCTGGTCCTGGACGGTGGCCGAGTCAAGGCCTTCAAGATCTCCCCGGACGGGGTGCGGATGGCGCTGATCCGCACCACGAAGGGACGGACCGAGCTGGGCATCGCGCGGATCAACCGCTCAGACACCATCACCGTGGACGGGTGGCGGGTGCTGGACCCGCCGGTCAGCAACACCGAGGGCCTGACCAGCTTCGTCGACGTCGCCTGGTCGGATGCCACCACGCTGGTGCTGCTCGGAGCCACCACGCAGGACAGCCAGGTGGCCCCGTACCGGATCACCCAGGACGGCTGGGCGCTCACCTCGATGGGTCAGCCGAGCAACTGGAACGCAGTCGAGGTGGCGGTCAGCCTGAAGAACCCGATGACCACGGTCATCGTCGGCCGGTCCGGCCAGACCTGGCGCGACGACGGCAGCCAGCGATGGTCGCCGTTCGTGGACGGCATGCTGTCGATGGCGTTTCCCGACTAGCATCTCCGCCCACAGATTGACTCCAGGGCGTTCCGGTACGGGGGTCGGCACGTCAGGGTGGAGGTGTGCTCAGACGACCCGGACAGTGGTGGGATGCGGCCGCTGACCTGCTGCTCGGGGCTACCTGCGCGGGGTGCGACCGACCGGGCTGGGGTGTCTGCGGCGGCTGCACAGCCGTGTTGGACAGCCGGTCGCCGGCGCTGACGAGGCCGACTCCCTGCCCGGCAGGCTTCCCACTCACCGCGACCGGCGGACCGTACGATCCGCTGCTGAAGCGGCTGGTCAACGCACACAAGGAGAGACAGGTCAGGTCGGTGACACCGGTGCTGGCTGGTCAGCTGGCCGGTGCGGCCGGGTTCCTGCTGCGCAGTTCGGCGCCGGCCCACGCCGGGATCGCCCTGGTGCCGGTGCCCTCGTCGGCGGCCGCGGTCCGGGAGCGCGGTTTCGACGCCAACTGGGCGCTGGCCCGGCGGGTAGCAGGTGAGCTGCGCGGACAGGGCGTGGATGTCGTGCCGGTCCGGCTGCTGCAGCAACGGCGTGGCGTCCGCGACCAGGCCGGGCTGGACGCGTCGGCTCGGGCCGCGAACCTGGGAGGTCGCCTGCGCGTGGGGCGCGAGCCGCCACGCGACCGGGCGATCCTGCTGATCGACGACGTGGTGACCACCGGAAGCAGCCTGGTGGAAGCGGCACGGGCGCTGCGGGCCGGCGGGCTGTCGGTCCTGGGTGCCGCTACCGTTGCGGCCACCGTAAGATTCCGGGCAAATAGATCAGATGATTCGAGGGAGAGTCGGAGATGACGGAACAGGACGCCGCTGCTGCGGCTCCGGTGGCGGGGTACGCGCCGCTGGCCGGGCTCCGGGCAGTTGTGACCGGCGGAGCCAGCGGGATCGGTCTGACCACCGCGTTGCTGCTGTCCGCCCAAGGAGCGCGGGTAGCGGTGTTCGACCTGGCCGCCTCGGTGGAGGCGGGCGTGCCCGAGCCGTTGCTCGGCGTGCCGGTCGACGTGAGCAACGACGAGGCGGTACGCGCCGGAGTCGCTCAGGCGGCCGCGGAGCTGGGCGGTATCGACATCCTGGTCAACAACGCCGGCATCGGCGCTCAGGGGACCGTCGAGGACAACCCGATCGAGGAATGGCAGCGGGTCTTCGACGTCAACGTGTTCGGCATGGTCCGGGTCACCCGAGCGGCATTGCCGTACCTGCGCCAGTCGGCATCTGCAGCCGTGGTGAACACCTGCTCCATCGCCGCCACCGCCGGACTGCCCGCGCGGGCGCTGTACTCAGCCACCAAGGGGGCCGTGCTCTCACTCACCCAGGCCATGGCCGCCGACCACATCGGCGAGCGGATCCGGTTCAACTGCGTGAACCCCGGTACGGCGGACACACCATGGGTGGGCAGGTTGCTGGACTCCGCGCCGGATCCGGCCGCCGAGCGCCGGGCGCTGGAGGCGCGACAGCCGCACGGCCGGCTGGTGGATGCCTCCGAGGTGGCGGCGGCGATCGCGTACCTCGCTGCGCCCACCTCCGGCTCGACCAATGGTGTGGCGCTGGCCGTTGACGGTGGCATGCAGGCCCTCCGACTGCGGCCGGCTCAGTCGTGACCGCGCCGAGCCGGTTTGCACCCTTGGTTCAGGGCTGCGCCGCGATGGCCGGTTTGTACGCACCGGTGCCGGAGGAGACCGTGCAGCAGGCCCTGCAGCGGTCCTGGGAGCTGGGAGTTCGCGCCTTCGACACCGCCCCGCACTACGGGGTCGGGCTTTCGGAGGAGCGGCTCGGCCGGTTTCTGCGGGGAAAGCCGCGCGACGAGTTCGTGGTGTCCACCAAGGTGGGTCGGCTGCTCGTCGAGGACCCCGACGCCCCGGACCACGGGGAGGGCTTCGCCGGCACGCCACGGCGCCGTCGGGTCCGCGACTACTCCGCGGACGGGGTACGCCGGTCCCTGGCGGAGTCGCTGACCCGGCTCGGACTGGATCGGGTGGACCTGCTGCTGATCCACGACCCGGAGGAGCATATGGACGAGGCGCTGAGTCAGGCCGCTCCGGCGCTCAGCGCGCTCCGCGACGAAGGTGTCATCGGCGGTTACGGGGTCGGCACCAACTATGTCGACGTCGCACTGCGGTTCGCCACCGAGAGCGACATCGACCACGTCCTGATCGCTGGCCGCTACACGTTGCTGGAGCGAGGCGCCGAGACAGAGCTGCTACCGGCCTGTGCGGACCGGGGCATCTCGGTGCTGACCGCCGGAGTCCTCAACAGCGGGCTGCTGGCCGCGCCGCGTCCCGAGGCCAACTACAACTACGAGCCCGCCCCGGTCCAGCTGGTCGAGGCGGCGTTGAAGATGGAGCAGGCATGCCTGGGGTTCGGGGTGCAGCTGAGGGCAGCAGCGCTACAGTTCCCGCACCGGAACCCGGCCGTCACCGGGGTCGTGCTCGGGGCCGAGACAGCTGCCACCGTGCAGGACTGCCTCGACCAGCGACAGGTGTCGATCCCCGACGCGCTCTGGAGCGAGCTGGACACTCTCGTCCCTGACCAGACCTTGTTTCCAGGGTCCGGTCCGGCACCGCGCTGACCGGCCGGTTCCGGTCCCGTACAACGTCCCTCGACCGGCTGAGAAGTCGGTGAGGAAGGAGCGGCGGTAGTAGTAATCGGACCGGCCGAGGACTAGCGTCAAGTTATGGCTTCCGCCCGCGAGATCCACCCCCGGCCAGCCCGGAAGGATCGTTGGGTGGAGGCCGCGTCAGTTCTACCGTCCGCGTCGATGCGGCTGTGAGTCTACGGTCGTAACGTACGGTGGATGGACCCCAACAGACCCACTGGAGGTTGAGATGGATGTTGTCGTCAAGAGCCGTCACTGCAACGTGTCGGATCAGTTCCGCAGTTTCGTCGAGGAGAAGATCACCCGACTTGAGAAGCTAGATGACCGCGTTATTGCGGTCGAGGTCGAGGTCTTGGCGGAGAGGAACCCACGACAACACGATCAGGCGAACAGGGTGGAGATTACCGTCATCAGCAAGGGCCCCGTGGTCCGGGCTGAGGCCGCTGCAGAGGACAAGGTGACCGCGTTCGACATGGCCATCGACAAGCTGATGGCCCAGCTTCGCAAAGCGGCCGACCGTAAGCGGGTGCATCGGGGTTCCCGCACTCCTCGGTCCCTGCACGAGGCGGCGGCGGATGTGCCGACAACGACGCCTGCGGAGCCGGTGATCGATGGATCCGATGACGTGCACACGGTGGCCGGGATGGAAGTCCACGGAGACGGACCGCTAGTGGTCCGAGAGAAGAAGCACCGGGCAACTCCGATGACCTTGGAGCAGGCGCTGGACGCGATGGAGCTGGTCGGACACGACTTCTACCTCTTCATCGACGCCGAGCACCTGTCGCCGAGCGTGGTCTACCGTCGGCGTGCGTACGACTACGGCGTCATCAGGCTCGAGCA
The DNA here is from genome assembly GCA_025965155.1 of Propionibacteriaceae bacterium. Taxonomy (GTDB): domain Bacteria; phylum Actinomycetota; class Actinomycetes; order Propionibacteriales; family Propionibacteriaceae; genus Microlunatus. Next base: position 14,472 of record JAOPXN010000028.1, on the reverse strand, counting down.
CACCGAGCTCATGGTGGCCAACGACCACTGAGTCGTCGCCTCGGGTCGTCTGCGGCCGTATCACCTTTACGGTGGTACGGCCGTTGCCGTACGCGGCTGATCGTGACTCTTGTGAACTCCCAAACGGCGGAGAATAATCCGCGAGGGGGTGCGTCGGTGCCCTGACGCGGTGAGGAGGCAATCTCTTGACTCAGCTCGACGTCAACTTGTTCGACTACCTGATCCTGGGGATCTACTTCGCATTAGTGGTCACCATCGGTCTGCTCGCCCGACGCGCCATCGCCACCAGTGAAGATTTTCTGCTGTCGGGCCGATCATTGCCGGCCTGGGTCACGGGACTGGCATTCATCTCCGCGAATCTCGGCGCTATCGAAATTCTCGGTATGGCGGCCAATGGCGCGAAATACGGGCTGTCGACGGTGCATTTCTACTGGATCGGCGCCGTACCGGCCATGGTTTTCCTGGGCCTGGTAATGATGCCGTTCTACTACGGATCCAGGGTCCGCAGTGTGCCGGAATACCTGCGGCGCCGCTTCAACGCACCTACCCACCTCTTCAACGCGATCAGCTTCGCGGTGGCGGCGGTGCTCACCGCCGGAGTGAACCTGTATGCGCTGGCGCTGGTCATCGAGGCGTTGATCGGCTGGCCCAGCTGGTTGTCGATCATCCTCGCCGCCACCTTCGTGCTGGTCTACATCACCCTCGGCGGTCTCTCTGGCGCCATCTACAACGAGGTGCTGCAGTTCTTCGTCATCCTGGCCGGTCTGATCCCCCTGGTGGTGATAGGTCTGAAAGACGTCGGCGGCTGGAGCGGCTTGCAACGCCGAGTCATCGAAGAGACCGAACTCGGCCCGGAGGCATTCTCCACCTGGGCCGGCACCCAGGTGGGAGCCTGGACCAACCCGTTGGGCGACTGGATCGGCATCGTGATGGGGCTCGGATTTGTCCTGTCCTTCGGATACTGGACCACCAACTTCGCCGAGGTGCAGCGCGCGCTCTCGGCAAAGGACCTGTCCGCGGCCGAGCGGACCCCGTTGATTGGCGCCTACCCGAAAATCTTCATACCCGCGCTGACGATTATTCCCGGCCTGATCGCGATCGTGATCGTGCCGGAGTTGGGAAAGGAAGGATCTGGCACCACCTACAACGACGCAATTCCGCTGCTGATGAACCACTATCTGCCGAACGGCGCTCTGGGGATCGCCCTGGCGGGTCTGCTGGCAGCGTTCATGGCCGGTATGGCCGCCAATGTCAGCTCCTTCAACACGGTGTTCACCTATGACATTTGGCAGACCTACATCCGGAAGAACTTCCCCGACCACTACTACCTCAATGTGGGCCGGATTGTCACCGTGGCGGGCATCGTGATCGGGATCGGGACCGCCTTCATCGCGGCCGGTTACAACAACATCATGGACTACATCCAGCTGTTGTTCTCCTTCTTCAATGCCCCGCTGTTTGCCACGTTCATCATCGCTATGTTCTGGAAGCGGACCACCCCGTGGGCCGGCCTGGCGGGCCTGATCGCCGGTACGCTGGGAGCAGGTGTCTTCCATCTGATCGGCCCCAAAATCGCCTACTTCCATGCCGGGCAGACGCTGGCAGGGCCCGCGAACGCGCAGATGATCAACTTCTACGGAGCCATCGCGGCTTTTCTGGCCGACGCCGTGGTGACAGTGATCGTGACCCTGCTGACGACTCCGAAACCGGTGTCGGAGCTGGCCGGTCTGGTCTGGGGAGTGCCGGACCCGGCAGCCGGTGACCCGCACGCCGGTTACGTCCGCAAGTGGTGGGAGTCGCCCAAGCTGCTCGGCTTCACCGCCTTGGCCATCGTCTTCGTGCTGTCGCTCTTGTTCATCTAAGAAAGGAGCCATTGATGAGTGAGCCGAGTTCCACTGCACCGAAGTCGGCCGCGTCCCGGCTTTTCGATATCCGGCTGATGATCGGAGGGCTCTTCGTTGTCTACGGGCTGCTGCTCACCCTCTACAGCTTTTTCACCACCGCGGCCGAGCTGGCGAAGGCGGCCGACATCAACATCAACCGCTGGCTCGGCTTGGGGATGCTGGCCCTGGGTCTGTTCTTCCTGATCTGGGCCAGGCTGAGGCCGCTACTGCCGCCGGACCCAGATGCCATCGACATGACCCGTCCGCTGCAGCACTGAGCTGGCACCCTCGAAGGCGGCCCGTCGACCGCGAGGTTGAGGGTCGGCCGTAAGCGTCGGTGCCGTTCCGTACGCTGCACGGGTGCGCAGACAAGTGTTGTCCAAAGCCCAGGCGCGACGAGTCGCGCTGGCGGCTCAGGGCTTCGGGACGCCTCGGCCGGACCGGTTGATCGGGATTAGGGACGTGCAGTCGGTGATCAACCGGCTGGGGCAATTTCAGATCGACTCGATCAATGTCGTCACCCGGGCCCACTTCACACCCCTGTATTCCCGGCTCGGCCCCTACGACACTGCTCTGCTGGAACGCGCCGCGCACCTGCCACCCCGGCGCCTCTTCGAGTACTGGGGGCATGCCGCCAGCCTGATCGACGTCCAGCTGCAGCCACTGTTGCGGTTCCGGATGCAAGCCGGCTTCCGGGACGTGTGGGCTGGGGTCGAGCGACTGGCCCGGCAGCAGCCGACGCTGGTGGACTGGGTCCGCGAGCAGGTGATCGCACGGGGACCGGTCAGCGCACGTCAGATCGAGCTCGTCGAGGAACGGACCCGGGACCAGTGGGGCTGGAACTGGTCCTCGGTCAAGACGGTGCTGGAATGGCTGTTCTACAGCGGCGAGGTGACCTCGGCCCGCCGCAACACCCAGTTCGAGCGCGTCTACGACATCCCGGAGCGGGTGCTGCCGGCGTCGGTTCTGAACGCACCGACTCCCACCGTCGAGGATTCGGCCCGTGGCTTGGTCCGCCGGGCGGCGCAGGCGCTCGGGGTTGCCAGCGAGGCCTGTCTGCGGGACTACTTCCGGACCCGATCCGCGATGACCCGGCAGGCGATTGCCGAGCTGGTCGAATCCGGTGAGCTGTTGCCGGTGTCGGTCGAGGGATGGGACAACCGGCCGATGTATCTGTGGCACACCGCCCGCTTCCCACGGGCTGTCCAGGCCCGAGCCCTGCTGTCGCCCTTCGACTCGATGGTTTTCGAGCGGGTCCGGCTGGAGCGGATGTTCGACTTCTTCTACCGGATCGAGATCTATGTGCCCGAACCGAAGCGGATCCACGGGTACTACGTCTACCCGTTCCTGCTCGGGGACCGGTTCGTTGCCCGGGTCGACCTCAAGGCCGACCGGGCCCGAGGTGTGCTGCGGGTCAACTCCGCCTGGGTCGAGCAGCGGACCGGGTACGACCACGACCAGATCGCGGCGGAGCTCCACGCCGAGCTGCACCTGATGGCCGGCTGGCTCGGGCTCGATGATGTGGAGGTGATGCCGCGCGGCGACCTCGCTTTGATCCTGCAGTCGGTCACTGCGGGTTGAGGGGTGCGGTACTGCGGCTCGTTTCCGGCTGCGGCGCGGTACGCGCAATGTACTGGCCTACCATGGATGAACGGGTGGGTGAGCCCTTGGACTCAGCCTGAACCTGCGCTAGTTTTCATCGATTGACCTTTTCAGGTCATCCGTACGAGTGTCGACAAGGGAAGTAGAGCACCTCCGTGGCTTTGATGGACAAGCTGATGCGCATCGGCGAGGGCAAGATCCTTCGTCAGCTGAAGGGCATCGCCAACCAGGTGAACTCGATCGAAGAAGATTACGTCGCGATGAGCGACGACGAGCTGCGTGGGCAGACCGCGGACTTCAAGTCGCGGTTCGAGAAGGGCGAGCACCTCGAGAGCCTGCTGCCCGAGGCGTTCGCCACCGTCCGCGAGGCCAGCAACCGGGTCCTTGGAAAGCGCCACTTCGACGTCCAGATCATGGGCGGCGCTGCCCTCCACCTCGGCAACATCGCCGAGATGAAGACTGGTGAGGGCAAGACTCTGGTGGCGACCGCGCCGTCGTACCTCAACGCGATCACCGGCCGCGGTGTGCACGTGGTGACGGTCAACGACTACCTCGCCAAGTTCCAGTCCGAGCAGATGGGCCGGGTGCACCACTTCCTGGGCATGGACGTCGGAGCGATCCTGTCCCAGATGGAACCGGCCGAGCGGCGCCGCGCCTATAACGCCGACATCACCTACGGCACCAACAACGAGTTCGGCTTCGACTATCTCCGCGACAACATGGCCCTCTCTCTGGACGACTGCGTCCAGCGCGGTTACCACTTCGCCATCGTGGACGAGGTCGACTCCATCCTGGTCGACGAGGCCCGTACGCCGCTGATTATCTCCGGACCGGCCGAGGACTCCCACGCCTGGTACCCCGAGTTCGCCAAGATGGTGAACCGGCTGCAGCGCGACGTGCACTACGAGGTGGACGAGAAGAAGCGCACCGTGGCGATCCTCGAGGGCGGCATCGACCAGGTGGAGGACCGGCTGGGCATCGACAACCTGTACGAGTCGGCCAACACGCCGCTGATCTCGTACCTGAACAACGCCCTGAAGGCCAAGGAGCTGTTCAAGAAGGACAAGGACTACGTCGTGATGGACGGCGAGGTGCTGATCGTGGACGAGCACACCGGCCGTACCCTGATCGGTCGCCGCTACAACGAGGGACTTCACCAGGCGATCGAGGCCAAGGAGAAGGTCGAGATCCGCGACGAGTACCAGACGCTGGCGACCATCACCTTGCAGAACTTCTTCCGCATGTACGAGAAGCTGTCCGGCATGACCGGCACGGCGATGACCGAGGCCAGCGAGTTCCAGAAGATCTACGGGCTCGGAGTGGTGCCGATCCCCACCAACAAGCCGATGATCCGCGAGGACCAGCGCGACCTCATCTACCGCACGGAGGAGGCGAAGTTCTCCGCCATCGTGGCCGACGTCGCAGCCCGGCACCAGGCGGGCCAGCCGGTGCTGATCGGCACCGCGTCGGTGGCCAAGTCGGAGATCCTGTCCCGGCAGCTGAAGCAGGCCGGAGTGAAGCACGAGGTGCTGAACGCCAAGCAGCACGAGCGTGAGGCGGCAATCATCGCCATGGCCGGGGCCAAGGCGGCCGTCACGGTGGCCACCAACATGGCCGGTCGTGGTACCGACATCATCCTGGGTGGCAACCCCGAGTTCATCGCCGACCAGAAGCTGCGGGCGCAGGGGATCGACCCGGTGGAACACTCCGAGGAGTACGAGCGGCTCTACTCCGAGCTGCTGAAGGGCCTGGAGGAGCAGACCGCATCCGAGCACGAGGAGGTCGTGGCGGTCGGCGGGCTGTACGTCGTCGGGTCCGAGCGGCACGAGTCCCGCCGGATCGACAACCAGCTCCGCGGCCGGTCTGGCCGTCAGGGCGACCCCGGTGAGAGCCGGTTCTACCTGTCGCTGGGCGACGACCTGATGCGGCTGTTCAAGTCCGACATTGTGGAGTGGGTGCTGCAGGCGCTGAAGGTCCCCGACGACCAGCCGATCGAGAACAAGCGGGTCTCGTCCTCCATCGCCAGTGCCCAGTCGCAGGTCGAGGCGCAGAACTTCGAGACACGGAAGAACATCCTCAAGTACGACGACGTGATGAACCGCCAGCGGCACGCGGTCTACGGTGACCGGCGCAAGGTGCTCGAGGGTGCCGACGTCGAGAAGCAGCTCCGTAAGACCGTCGACACGGTGGTCGAGCAGTATGTCGTCGGCGCCACCGAGGGGTTCTCCGAGGAGTGGGACCTGGAAAAGCTCTGGACCACCGTGGGCACCCTGTACCCGGTGTCGCTGGACCGGCACGAGTGGGAGGACCGGGAGGATCTCGACCGGCAGGAGCTGATCGAGGCATTCAAGGAGGACGCGCAGGCCGCCTACGACAAGCGTGAGGCGGCACTCGGCGCCGAGGTGATGCGGGAGCTCGAGCGGCGGGTGATGCTCACGGTGCTGGACCGTAAGTGGCGCGAGCACCTCTACGAGATGGACTACCTGCGTGAGGGCATCGGCCTTCGTGCGATGGCGCAGCGCGACCCGCTGGTGGAGTACCAGCGTGAGGGCGGCGCCATGTTCAACTCGATGATGGAAGCCTTCATGGAGGAGGTCGTTGGTTTCGTCTTCCATCTCGAGGTGGAGGTGGAGCAGGCTCCGGCGGTCGGCGTGGTGACCGGGGCCGACGGCAGGGCGGTGCAGGTCGGCGGTGCCAGGAGCCCGAGCCGGCCCTTGATCGAGTCCGGTCCCGACCCGGATGGGCCGGGGGTCGAGGTCCATGCAGTTGGTCCCGACACGCACTACACCGACCGTCAGGGTGCGGGCGGCCTCGACGAGGACGCTGTCCCCGAGCCCACCGACGAAGAGCTCGCCGGGGCCCGGCCGCAGATCAGCGGCAAGGGGCTGGACGGCTCATCTCGACGCAACCTGACGTACTCAGCGCCCAGCGAGGACGGGTCGGTGAAGACCGCCGGGAAGCCGGCCAGCGCCGACAGCAAGTACGCCGACGTAGGCCGGAACGCGCCCTGCCCGTGTGGCTCGGGCAAGAAGTTCAAAATGTGTCACGGGCGCGCCGGGAGCAACTGAGGAGACGCATCACCTGTGTCTTCTAGGGTGGGTACCCATGAGCACCACCCGATCGAGGAGTCTGTACGCGGCCGCGATGGTGCTGTGCCTCACCGGCACCACCGCGGCCTGCACGAAGGCGGCGGACAGCCCCGCCCCGGAGCCCGGCATTGAGACGACGGCGGCAGCCGCGCCGTCCAAGCCGGTCCCGACTCCGGCCGAACCGTCGAAAGAGCCGACCACCGATCCGCTGACCGGCGGCAGGCGGTCCGGTAACGAGGTCTTCGCGGTGAAGATCGAGAACACTGCAGCGGCCAGGCCGCAGGTCGGGCTCAACCAGGCGGACATCGTTGTGGTGGAGGAGGTGGAGGCTAAGATCACCCGCCTGATCGGGGTCTTCCACACCACGTTCCCGACCCGCGTCGGACCGGTCCGGAGCGCCCGTAACACCGATGCGCAGCTGCTGCCGATGTTTGGCAAACCGGGTCTGGTGTACTCCGGCGCCAACCGGAAGGTGCAGAAGAACCTTCGGACCGCCTCGCTGGTACCGATCGAGCGGTCCGACCGCGACTCCGCTCGACTCGCCCCGCATAACGTGATGGTGAACCTCAAGAGGCTGGCGGAATCGCACAAGGTGGGCCGAGCACAGCAGTTCGGTTTCACCTTCGCCGCGAAGGATGCCCGTTGGACCTCGGCGGAATCGGCCGGGTCGGTCAAGGTGAAGGTGGGCATGGACACCACGACCTTCGGCTACCGCAACGGCCGGTACGCGGTGAGCTGGAACGGCCGGCCGAACATCGATGGGGACTCACGGAAGCCGGTGCGGACCGACAACGTGATCGTGCTGGCCGTAAAGAACCGTCACGACAGCGACTCCACCTCCAACATCTCCGTGGTGTCGGAGACGGTAGGCAAAGGCAAGGTCACCGTCTACCGCGACGGTCGGCGGCTGACCGGCACCTGGAGCCGAACCACGGTGCACGGTGCGATGACCCTCACCGACAGCAACGGCGAAGCGATTCCGCTCAAGCCCGGCCGAAGCTGGGTCCTGCTACAAGGGTGAGATCGGTTTCATTCGGCCGCGCTCACTCGCGGACCCATCTCCAAGGCAGTGCACAGCCACCGGTCGGTACACGCCTCCAGCCGGAACGCCATGGCCACCGACCGCTGACCCAGCAGCAGATGTGCTGTCACCTCCACCGCGTTGGGATCAGGGCACTGAACCCGGATCGATCGCACTGCGGGCGGTCGACGTCCCGCATTCGGTCGCGGCGTTGGTCGACGTGCCCGGCGGCGTCGCAGATGCAGGCTGATGGCGCCCAGTACCGGTTCGTCCACCCAGCGGCTCAGCTGAGCCGCCGGGCGATGGCCGTGCAGCGTCTCCAGCAGCGCGCACGCCAACGAGGCGCTCCACGCTCCAGGGTCCGGGAGATGTCTGGCCGGGACGGCCGACCAGCGGTTCCTCAGCACCACGACGCTTCGTTCTGACTCCTCCGCGGCGACGGTCAGCAGGCTGGGCTGGTTAGCCGGCACCGACGGTGGGCACGGCCACGCGCGAGCCGGTGGCCGCCCATCGACCACTGGCTGCAGCTGTGGCAGCACCGATGGCTGAATGAGCGTGTCTGACATGACGTCCCCCGGAAGTCGTCTCGAGCGGTCGGTGACTCTCAGCGTGGAGCACCGCCCCGGGGTGCAGCCGGTCCGGACGGTCATCTGTGGAAAACCCGGTCCGGTCGAGACCATGCCGGGAGGAGCAGCGATGAGCAGGGAGGTGATGAACCCGGAAGCTGCCCCCTGCCCGGAGGTCAAACCACCAAAAAGGACTGAATCGTGTAGTGGGTGGCGCGGTAGATGTGGCGACCGAACTCAACGAACTGGCCGGTGTCGTCGTAGGCGATACGGTCCACGGTCAGACACGCGGCTGGGTCCTCCTCGTCGAGCAGCTCGGCCTCCTCCGACGTCATCAGCCGAGCACCGATCCGCTGGTGGGCGATCTTCAGGTTCACCCCAGAGGAGCGCAGGCAGGCGTACAGGCTCTTGTCCTGCAGCCCCTCCTCGGTGAGACCGTAGCGGGCCGGGAGGTAGTTGGTGAGCACGGCCAGCGGCTCATCGTCGGACAGCCGGAGCCGTCGGATCTTGATGAAGTCGGTGTCGGTGTTCTCGATGGAGTTGATCGCGTCGCGGACATCCGGTTCGAGCTCGCCGACCTGATAGGACAACAGCCGGGTCCCCGGGCGTTTGCCGGCCTGCACCAGGTCGTCATACAGGCTGGTGAGGCGTTCTTCGCGGCTGAACTGGGAGTGCACCACCTGTGTCCCGACACCCCGTTTGCGGACCAGCAGCCCTTTCTTCACCAGTTCCTGAATAGCCTGCCGTGCGGTGGGCCGTGACAGACCGAGACGCTGAGTGAGCGAAACTTCGTTCTCCAGCCGGTCACCGGGGGCCAGGGTTCCGTCGGTGATGGCATGCTCGATCGACTGCGCCAGCTGGTAGTAAAGCGGCACGGGGGAGTTGCGGTCGAGGGTGATGTCGAGCTCTCGCGTCGTCGTCGGCAGTTCGCTCATAGCCTCAGTATGCCCGGTTGCGCTAACGACGTGATATGCGCATGACCAGATGTTAGGTCATGCAAGCGCGAAGACGCGGGTCACCTCGGCACGGCTATGGCGAGAAGAGCAGGATCAGCCCGGAGCAGGTGTAGAACACCATCACCAGCAGCATCGGCCACTGCGCCTGCAACGCGGCGTCCGGGCGGATCAGGGCGAGGGCCTTCTCGTGCGCGGCGACGATGCCGAGGATGTGCCCGAGCAGGATCGCGCCGAGCTGGATACAGGCGGTGACGGTGGGGTGGCTGAAGATTGCGGCATTGACCCCCATCTCCGCGGACCCGAAGACGTTCCAACCTCGGCCCAGTGGATCGGACATGTTGATCGCGGTCCGCTGCCCTTCGACGATCAGCAGCGTGGCGTAGTGCGCCACCGCGTACCCGACGGCGATCGGGACCACCGACCCCGCCATCAGGCGTGGGAAGTCAGCCGGCCCGAGCGCGGGGTCGCGCCGGTAGCGGCACATCCATGCCGCGGCGGCGCTGAAGGTGGCGTAGACGATCACAATCATGCAGATCAGACCGGCGGTTGCCCAGACGGTGGCGGGGGCCGAGGAGTCCTGCACGGTGCGGATCCACCAGCTTGTGTTGGCGAAGCTGTCGAACGCGGTGTTTCCGAGCAGCACGGCGACGACGGCGGGGGCACCCGGCGGCGGAGACCACGAGCTGAGGTTGGCGAGCGGTTTGACCAGCCTGATCTGGCCGTCGACCCGACGCCAGACCGAGAGCTGGGCCACCACCGTGGCGTAGGTCTCAAACGGGTCGGCGGCGGCTATCCAGCGGCGACCGAAGATGACCGCGCCCAGCACGATGATCACCAGCCAGCCGACTGCCCACAGCCGCAGTACGGCCAACGTTGTACGGTCTGGCTGCACCAGCTCCAGAAAGCCGAATCCGAACAGCCCGACCGCCGCCGGCCAGATACCCACCCGGGGCGAAAGCCGCATCAGGCCGACATCGGGATCGGTTCGAGCGGCCAGGCAGAGCAGGCGATGGACGGTGCGGAGCGGGTTGGTCGCTCGCCAGAACGGCCCGAGCAGCAGCGACAGCGGGACAAGCCCGACCCACATCCACGCGTAGACGAAGCCGAAAATCGGGTTAGTCAGCAGATCCTCGCCCAGGAACAGCGCCATCGCCGCCCACGCGTAGACCGCGAAGATCACCAGCTGAGCGGTCCGGCGGGTGGCCGGGTGGTCGACGATCTTGGTCAGGCGCGGCAGCGGGATTCCCCCCGGGCTGCTGTACCGGGGGACGCGCCAGGCAACGAACAACACTACGAAGGAGATAACCAGGGCAGCCGCAGCACCGACCACCACGAAAGAGAACGGCAGCGGAAGGTCATGCCTGGTACCGATGCCGTGCAGCGGCAGCAGTTCGATCACGGAGAGACCTGGCCCGGCACGGTTCAGCGTACGTTCAAGATCACGATGATCTTGTTGAGGTGGTGCGACTCGACCTCGAAGCTGCCGGTGTCAGCTGCGACGAACCTTGCCGTAGCGGGGACATCTGCCTTCACCGGAATCTCGATCCCGTCGCCGGCGGTATGGACGTGTACCTCGTCGTCGGAGTCACTGGTCACGTTCAAGATCACGGTCTGTCCCTTGGCTACATTGACCCGCTCGCCGCTGGGGTCGACCTTGCCGCCGGCGATGGTGATGTCGATCGTGACCGCGTTCGCATCCTGCGACGGGCTGGCCTGGGGCGAACCGGTGCGGGAGGCACTTGGTGACGGCTGGGTCGACGCGCTAGCGGCTGGGGCGCTCGGTGCGGGACTGTTGGGCGAAGTGGAGGTGCATCCGGCCACCCACAGCGCCAGCGTTACCACCGTGACAGCGGTGGGGAGAGCGCGACGCGCAAGCATTGACATGACTACCTTTCGATCTACGGCTTCGGTCTGCCCGCCGGTGCCTGCGTTGGCCGAGCAGCGAACAGACCACAACCTCTGCCCACGAACGAGCAGACCTCTTCGTTCCCCGTACCCGCGCGCCTCCGCTGCAAAGCAGTGGTGACCCGGCCGGGGCGGCTCTCGGGGCGGCTCCCGCCGGACTCCGGGTAGTACCGTATACGGCGGCGGGCCCGAACCTTTGTCGGTGGCCATACAGAGGTCGGTGTGAACCGATCGGGAGGGAGCTTGATGCCTGAACGCCTGACCCCGCTCGAGGTGTCGATGCTCGCCCTGGACACCGCCCACACCCCTGGTCATGTCGGCACCGTCGACGTCTTCGACGCGGGCCCGGACGAGTTCGACTATGAGCGGCTCATCGCGTTGATCCGCGAACGCATCTCCTTCGTCCCGCGCTACCGCCAGCGGGTCCGTTCGATCCCGGCCCGGCTGGCCGGGCCGGTCTGGGTGGATGACGAAAGCTTCGATCTCACCTTCCATGTTCGCCGGTCGGCGTTGCCGCGGCCCGGAACCATGGAACAGCTCCGCGAGTTCGTTGGCCGGGTGATGGCCCGGCGGCTGGACCGCTCGCGTCCGCTGTGGGAGATGTATCTGGTCGAGGGGCTGGAGAACAACAGGTTCGCCCTGGTGTCCAAGTCGCACCTGAGCCTGGTGGACGGCATCGACACCGTCGACATCGGTCAGGTCCTGCTGGATTCCGATGCGCTGGTTCACGCGACTCCGACCAACACCTGGCAGCCGTTACCGGAGCCGAGTTCCGCGGAGCTGCTGGTTGGTGCCCTGTGGCGCGGTGCGCAGGACCCGGCACTGGCCCTGGAGAACGTCCGTGGCACCTTGACCGGCGCCTTGGGAATTGCTGTCGCGGTCGGTGAGGCGGTCGGCGGTGTGGGTGGCGCGCTCGGTGAGCTGGCTGGGACTGCACTTCGCGGGGGTAGGCCGCGGTCAGACTCGCCGCTGGCTGGGCCTGTGTCCGAGCAGCGCCGAGTGGCGACGGTGGCCGCTTCGCTGGATGACTTCAAGGCCATCCGCCAAGAACATGACCACACCGTGAACGACGTGGTGCTAGCCGTGATCGCCGGCGCCCTGCGGTCCTGGCTGCTGACCCGCGGGGAGTCCGTCAGCTCGAGCAGCTCGGTGACGGCGCTGGTGCCGATGAGCGTCGCCGAGGACACAGATGAACCGACGTCCCTGGGCAGTCAGGTGGCGCCGCACCTGCAGAACCTGCCGATCGGGGAGCCGAGCGCGTTGATGCGGCTGCACCAGGTCGCCTACGCCACCCAGGCGCACAAGGACACCGGTCGTGCGATCGGCGCCCGGACGCTGTCCGACATCGCCGGTTTCGCGCCGACCACGCTGCACGCCTTGGGTGTACGGGTCTCGGCTGAGACGATCCGCAAGCAGCATGACGTGTTGATCACCAACGTGCCTGGCCCGCAGGTGCCGTTGTTCGCTGCCGGGTCGCAAATGGTGGCCAGCTATCCGGTGCTGCCGCTGAGTGCGGGGCACCTGTTGGCCATCGGCGTGACCTCGTACGACGGCGAGGTGTTCTTTGGCCTCACCGCCGACCGCAATGCCATCAGCGACTTGGATGTCCTGGCGCAATGCCTGGTCGATTCGCTGGAGGAGCTGCTGGATACGACCGTACGGGCGGTCTCATCCCGTCAGCCCACCAGGAAGGCATCGCCGGCCGCCAAGCGTGCTGCGGCGAAGAAGGCGGCGGCGAAGGCGGAGGCTGCCCAGCAGGCGGCAGCGCAGAAGCGGGCGGCCGTACGTAAGCTCGCTACCAAGGCTGTCGAGATCGGAGCCACCGGACTGACCGCCAAGAAGCCCCCGGCGGCGCGCCGGCCGGCCAAGAAGGTCGCTCCGCGTCGGCCGCCGGCGACGAACAAGGATGCCGGATGATGATCTTCGTGCCGCTCAGCCGCAAGCAGGCCACGGAGCTGCGAGACGCTGCGCAGCGGTCGACGGAATCGGTGGGAGCCGAGCAGAGGGCAGGCTGGGTGGGGCACACGACGACACGCGCGATGATGAGCTCGCACGAGTACGACGCGTCGCAGCTGGAGGATGCCGAGTATGCGGCCCTGTGCTACGCCGGCGTGCGCGCCCTGACGGTCGCCGATGATCGTCTTCGACTGGTCGTGGCGGTGGACGTCCCTGACAACGAGATCCGCAGCGGCGCTGACGACCCCTACGGTGAGGTTCGGGCTGACCGGCTGCGGTGGCAGGGTGTGACAGCCCTGTTCGCCGACGAGGCTACGGCCGCCCGGTCCGTTTCTGCTGCCCGTTCCGCCATGGATAGTGGGACGACTCTTGGACAGGCATTGGAGGTGCCGGCAGTGGAGACGCTGCTGGACGAGCATGACCTGCTCTGGTTCGCCCCAGAGGAGCTGGACGCGCTACCCGCCTAAGCGCATCCCATGCGGCAGACTGGGTCCATGCCACGCTCAATCTGGAAGGGCGCCATCTCCTTCGGTCTGGTGACGATCCCGGTCAAGCTCTTCTCGGCCACCGAAGAGAAGGACATCAGTTTTCGTCAGGTACACCCTGAGGACGGCGGACGGATCAAGTACAAGCGTGTCTGTGAGAAGTGCGGGAAGGAGATTCCGTTCGGCGAGATCGCTAAGGGCTATGAGATGACCGACGGCCGGATGGTGATCTTGGAGAAGGAGGACTTCGACCAGCTGCCGTTGGCCACGACGAAGGCGGTCGAGGTGGTGCAGTTCGTTGCGCAGGACGATGTCGACCCGATGTATTTCGCGAAGTCCTACTTTCTGCAGGCGGATGGTCCCGGCGTCAAGCCGTACGCTCTGCTCCGCGATGCGTTGATCAAGACCGGCAAGAGTGCGGTCGTCAAGGTTGCACTCCGGTCGCGGGAAGCGCTGGCGCTGATTCGGCCGAAGGACGGCGTGCTGCTGATGCACACGATGTTGTGGCCGGATGAGATCAGGGACGGCTCCTTTGCTGCACCGCCTGACACCGCGACGGTTTCCGACGCCGAGGTAATGATGGCGGAGTCCTTCATTGAGGCGCTGAGCGGCGACTTCCAGCCGGAGGAGTTCACTGACAGCTACCGCGAGGCGTTGGAGGAGCTGGTTGAGTCGAAGGCGTCCGGGGTCGAGCTTGCCGAGGAGCCCGAGGCTCCGCAGGAGGCCGAGGTCGTCGATCTGGTCGCCGCACTTCGGGCGTCGGTCGAGGCGGCTAAGAAGCGCCGCGAAGAAGCGCAGCAGGCCAAAGCCATCTGAGCTTGCACCAACCGGCGGTGAAGTAAACGCTCTAGCACCTTTTCTCAGTTGCGTCGGACGGTGGTTGTTGAGGTGGCGTCGTTTGATGCGGTTGTTGACCATCGGTTGTTGTTGTTTGTCGTGCCAGTGGGGTGGGGTCCATTCGGGGATGCCGTTGGTGATGTGGCAGGTCCAGCCGCGGGAGGCGAAGCGG
>JAOPXN010000018.1 GCA_025965155.1 Propionibacteriaceae bacterium | reverse complement strand
CCTCAATGGTGAGCGTCATCGCGATCATCATCAGTCGCTCCTGGGCGAGGTGCTTGAAGCCATGCTGATCTACTCTATGGGCGTCTCGGTCGACGGCTTCATCGCCGACCGCGAGGGCGCGTTCGGGTGGACGGTCCCTAACGAGGAGCAGTTTCGTTTCCACCTAGCGCAGATCCGCGAGCTCGGGGCCGCGTTCGCCGACGTCTGGTGCGCTATCCCGAAGGTCGTCTGCAGCCGCACGCTCGACAACGTTCAGGGTAACGCCCGGCTCGCCGAGTCGTCGGTGGCCGAGGAGGCCGCTGCGGCGCTTGACGCGACCGACAAGGTCGTCTCAATCGGCGGCGCCGACCTGGCCGCGGCAGCGATCGAGCTCGGCCTCGTCGACGAGTTCCGCATGTTCCGCAATCCGATCCTCGTCGGTGGCGGCACGCCCTTCCTGCCGCCGGTCACCGAAGACATCCGGCTAGACCTGATCGAGACCAGGACGTTCGGCTTGCGCGTCATCTACGAGCGCTACGGGCGCGCCCGCGACGTGTCGGACTGACACCGCCGTCGGAGTCACCAGCGCCGCGCCGAACCGGGGTGAAGCCCGATGAGTTCAGGGCGCCGCATCGGTCAGTTAATGGAGGACGGCCCGGTTTGCCTCAG
Organism: Propionibacteriaceae bacterium; assembly: GCA_025965155.1. GTDB lineage: Bacteria > Actinomycetota > Actinomycetes > Propionibacteriales > Propionibacteriaceae > Microlunatus. The sequence continues at coordinate 38,238 of JAOPXN010000018.1, read as the reverse complement.
GAAGGAAACGGAGGATCTGATGGGAACACTCATGATCGACTTCATCACCTCGCTCGACGGCTACGGAGCCGCCGAGGGCTGGCCGGGTTGGTGGGGCATGGAGAGCGCTGAGTATTTCGGCTGGCTCGGCGAACAGCCCGAGCACACGATCTTGATGGGTGCGACGACCTACCGGCTGATGTCAGCCTTCGCCGCGAGCGGCGAAGAAGGAGTCGACGAGCTGACCCCGATGTCGAAGGTGGTCTTCTCCTCGACCCTGACCGAGCCGCTGGCATGGGCCAACACGGGACTGGTGACGGGAGACGCGGTGGAAGCCGTGCGAGCGATGAAGGAGGACAGCCGCATCGAACTGCGGACGCTAGGCAGTGTGAGCCTGTGTCGATCGCTGATTGCGGCCGAGTTGGTCGATCGCTTCCAGGTCGTCATCTTCCCGGTGATCACCGGTGCCACCGGCCAAGATCGGATCTACGACGGATATCCCGACCTCCGGCTCGACCTGGTCGAGAGCCGCACCTTCGAAGGGGGGCTCCAACTGTTGCAGTACGTGCCCACCGTGCTCGACGGCCCGCCGGGTAGCACCGGAGCGGCGAGCTGAGCTGCCTGATCTTCGCCGATCAGGTGTCCGGGGTACTTCGGCCGCGGTGTCTGCGAAGCCGCTGTCAGTAGCAATGCCGGTGCGGTTTACTGTGACGTACCTCGGACGGCGGACCGGAGCGCGGCGAGCAGGTCGCGGGGATCACCTTCCTTCAGTAGATAGCCGACCGCGCCGGCGGCCAACGCATCGTCGGCACGTTGCGTGTCCGCGGAGAGAATGATGACGCGGGTGGCGGGCAGCTCGGCCAGAATCCGGCGAGTTGCCTCCACGCCGTCCAAGACGGGCATCGACAGGTCCATCAAGACCACGTCCGGGCGGACAGTAAGGGCTCGCGCGACCGCCAGCTCACCGTCGGAGGCCTCGCCGACCACCTCCAGATCGTCGGCGGCGCCAATGAGTGCTGCCAACCCGGCCCGGATCATGTGATGGTCGTCGACAAGCAGAACCGTGGTCATGCTGTGGGAACCTCCAGCAGGCTTCCCGGACCGCCCTCGAAGCGTTTCTCCAGGTCCTGCAGGTCCGTCACCTCCGCGCGGAAGATCCGGTTGGCCATCAACCACAGCCCGACCTTACTCAGCGGGAACGATGCGCCCACCAGTCGGGTCTCGTCGGCGAGCACCATCGTGCCAGCTGCGGTCCAGAACCTCACCACGACGTCGCCGAAGACGGGGCAGGCACGGCCAGCAGCATGTTAGGGCGGCGCACCCCGGAACCAGCACCATGGTGGTGCGCTTCATGGTGTCCATCAGCTAGCGAGATGGTTCGCTGGTCCCGGGGAGGCACGTCCAGCCCGGTCAGACGGAGACGGTGCCAGCGCAGACGTTCTTGCCGCGAGTCGCACGAGCCTTGATCACGTCCTTGCCGGCGCGGTTTGCCGTCTTCTTCTCGACCGAGAATGACCCGCTCGGGGCGGTCGTGGTACGAGTTCCGGTGAAGACCCGAGTCTTGTTGTCGGTGACCTTGACCGACCACTTCTGGCCGACTCTGTTGGTGTCCACTTCGAACTCCCACTCGATCCGGTTGTCGTCGTGCTTGGCCTTGAGCTTCCACGTACCGCCCTTGCTGCAGGTACCCCGCTTCTCGACCCGTCCATCGCTGCCCTTGGCCTCAGCCGGAGCCGCCAACAAAGCAGCCGACCCCATCGCCAACATCGCCGCTGTGGCCACTCCTACGCTACGTACTAACTTTCCGCTCATTGTGATTCCTACTCTCTGTGCGTGGTTTCCACCTGTACGTTCAGAATCGGCGCAGCGGAGAACTAGCCGCAATGACTCATCAGTCCTAGTACCGCCGCAATCGCCTTTGCAGTGATGCTTAGGCCGTGCCCGCGGACGCCGCGGTATGAAAAATCACCTCCCATCCCCTCTTTTGGGTCGAGACGCACCCCCTGTGCTGGGGTGCCGTGCCGGTCAAGGTCGGAGCAACCTGGAAGCACTGGTGGATGGGGCAGTTGCGCAGCTTGATTGGGCTAAAGATGACCAGCCAAGCTGCGATGGACTGGCAAGGTCGGGCGGCGCGGCCACCGAGCGGCTCGCGCCGCCGCGACCGCGGTCTGTAGGTGCTTGATATGCGGGGGAGTAATGGAATTGTGGCCGCGTGAGATGTTGAAGCCTGGCAGCCAGACGCTGCCACGGCGTTCGGATCGGCCCTACCCACCTCGACGACGGCATGACCAGGCCGACACCTCAACTCAGGTGGCCAGCATGAGCTCCACACCCCCTCGACATCGGCTTGGCTCCGTCGAACAGGAGATCGTCACAACTGGACTCTTGGAGACCGACGCCGAGGAACCCGCGACTGATCCAACTCGGCGTTGGACCAACTTGTCCTTGAGCCCTGCCCCGGTGCTGGCTGAACCTCCGCTGCGGCCGACACGAATCTATATCCAAATCATCGCGATGACCGTTCTCGTGGTGGTGGCGGTGGCATTGTTCGGCGCTATCGCCAGCCGGCAGATGGCCGAACATCAGGCGGTCGGTGATGCGGCTCATCTGGGCGACATGCTCGCGACCACGGTCGTTCAGCCGGCGTTGCGCAATGGCATTGTCGACCAGGAGCCGCATGCGGTTGCCCGGCTAGACGCGGCCGTACGCAGCCACCTTGTCGGTGACTCCATTATCCGGGTGAAGCTATGGACGGCCGATGGACTTGTGGTGTACTCCAACGACCCGGTCCTGGTAGGCAAGTCTTTTCCACTCAGCGATGATCACAAGGCCGTCATAGCCCACCCCGCGCTCCGGGCGGAGGTGACAGATCTCCAGGAGCCGGAGAACGCCTATGAGCGCGGGAACGGCAAATTGCTTGAGGTGTACCGACCGGTGTACACGCCCGATGGTCAAGCGTTGGTGATGGAGATCTACTCTCCCTACAGCACCGTGGTTGCCCGCGCCAGCGAGCTGTGGCGAGGCTTCGCCAGCATTACGATTGGTAGCCTGCTGATGTTGAGCTTGTTACTGCTTCCGGTGGTGTGGCGGCTGTTGCAGCGGCTGAACCGGTCAAAGGATCAGCGCGAGATACTGCTCAAGCGGGCGGTCGACGCGTCAGCCGAAGAGCGGCGACGGATCGCCGCAACACTGCATGACGGCGTGGTGCAGGAACTCGTCGCTGCTTCCTTCGTTGTATCCGCCGCTGCCGCGCGAGCAGAGGCCGACGGGCGCGACCGGATCGCCGACGGGGTGCGGCAGGCGGCAAACACGGTCCGAACCAGCATCGGCGGGCTCCGCACGCTGCTCGTCGACATCTACCCGCCGACCCTGGACGCCACCGGACTCGAGAACGCCCTGGGTGACCTCGTGGCAAGTCTCAGAGCCCGCCACATCGAGGTGCGACTCAGCGGTTTGGGCCACTCCACCGGACTCAGCAACGATAGTGAACGGCTGGTGTTCCAGGTGGCCCAGGAATGCTTACGCAACGTGGCACGTCATTCGGCAGCAACCGCGGTAGACATCGAGCTGGCCGCCGAGGGCAACGAAATGGTGCTGGACGTGATCGACAACGGAATCGGCTTCGACCCCGAGGAGCAGCTTCGATCGCCAAAAGCCGGACATTTCGGGCTCAGGCTCATGGCCGACGCAACGACTTACGCCAACGGCCAGCTCCGCGTGGCGTCAGCGCCGGGAGCCGGAACCCACTGGCAGCTACGGGTTCCCACAACCTCTGCGCCCGGCATCTAGCGCCATCCACCCCAACTGCGCTGGCATACGCCACCCGCCCCAGGCTCAGCGCAGTCAGGTAGCGTGAAATCCGGACGTCGCCGAGACGAAAGACCATCCAGTGACCGTTGAACATCTAGACGTGCTGATCGTCGGGGCTGGCCTGTCCGGAATCGGTGCCGCCAGTCATCTGCAGCGGCGGCGGCCAGGCAAGTCCGTCGCCATCCTTGAAGCCCGGGATGCCCTCGGCGGGACGTGGGACCTGTTCCGCTACCCCGGCGTACGGTCGGACTCAGACATGTTCACGCTGGGATACTCGTTCCGACCGTGGACCGGGCAGAAGGCCATCGCCGACGGCGCCGCCATCTTGGAATACCTCCGCGACACCGCCCGCGACCAGGGTGTCGAGGACAAGATCCGGTTCCATCACCGCGTAGTCAAGGCCGAGTGGTCCACCGCGGCCGCACGCTGGACGGTGACCGCTCACCGAGACGACGTCAACCAAACGGTGACACTGACCTGCTCGTTCCTGTGGGCATGCTCGGGCTACTACCGCTACGACCGGGGCTACAGTCCGACGTTCCCGGGCGCCGAGAAGTTCTCGGGGCCGATCGTCCATCCGCAGCACTGGCCGGATGACCTTGACTACGCCGGCAAGCGGGTCGTGGTGATCGGTAGCGGTGCGACGGCGGTGACTCTGCTCCCCGCGCTGGCCCAACGGGCAGCGCACGTCACCATGGTGCAACGCTCCCCCAGCTACATCGTTTCGCTGCCTTCCGGTGATCCACTCGCTAAGGGGCTGCGGCGTCGGCTGCCGAGCCGGCTGGCGTACTGGCTTACTCGCTGGAAGAACGTGCTGTTCCAGCTGGGATTCTTCCAGCTCAGCCGCCGCCGGCCCGAGATGATGAAGGCCTACCTTCGGCGGAAGGCGGTCGAGCAGCTGCCACCCGACTTCGACGTCGACACGCATCTTGCGCCGCGATACAACCCGTGGGATCAGCGCCTCTGCATCGTGCCCGACGGGGACCTGTTCCGGGCCATCCGCAACGGCACCGCCGACATCGTGACCGGCGAGATCGAGACATTCACCGAGTCCGGTATCGCACTCGCCTCCGGCGAGCAGCTGAAAGCCGACATCATCGTCACCGCCACCGGCCTGGACATGATCGCGGTTGGCGGCGTCACTCTGGAGGTCGACGGCAGGTTGATCAACCTGTCCGACACCCTTGTTTACAAGGGGACGATGCTGTCCGACGTGCCGAACTTCGCGTTGACCATCGGCTACTCCAACGCGTCCTGGACCCTCAAGGCCGACCTGGTCGCGACCTACGTCTGCCGGCTTCTGGACCACATGGACCGACGCTGCTACCAGATAGTCACACCGGTGAGACCCGAGATCGACAACCCGGACGAGCTAACTCCCCTGGTGGACCTGAAGTCCGGGTACGTCCAGCGCAACGCGGCCTCCATGCCGAAGCAGGGACCGGCCGCTCCGTGGCGGCTGTACCAGAACTACGTACGCGACATTGGGCTGATGCGGCGCGGCCCCGTGACCGATGGGGTCCGTTTCGGTCACGCAACCGACACGGAGATCAGGGCGGAGTCGACTCAGCCACGCACCTGAGCTGAGCTCGCCCGGGACTGCCCGCTACGCGCTACCGGAGTCCTTGATGTGGATGAAGCGTGCGCTGGCGAACGTCGCACTGTCGCGGCGAATGGTCCGGACCGCGCTGTTGCCGCTCCAGCTGTCCTCGCTGATCAAGATCGAGGTGTCGGTTACTCGCTCCACGTAGGCGACGTGACCGCTGCGGCCACCACCGTTGGTGTTGCGGTTCCACTGGATGACGGACCCGACGGTCGGGTTGGTGTCGACCTTGATCTTCACCTTCTTAGCGTTGGCGCGCCACTGCCAGGCAGAGCCGCCGGGGAGCCCCCACGGTGACTTGGTCACACCCTTGCTGATCATGCGGTAGGCGACGTAGTTGGTGCAGTTGTGACCGGCGTACATGGCCCAGTAGCTGATGCTCGGCTTGTAGCTGCTGAAGCTGATGCAGTCGAACGTGAGCGACCAGCAGGCGGCGGGCCGCACTCGGGCGGTGGTGCCCTTGGTTGAGGACCAGAGGGACTTGCCCCGGTTGAACACCACCAGGTTGCCGTCATTCTGCATCACCAGCACGGCGGCGCTGCCCGCAGTCTTAGTGGACCACAGTTCTCCTGCTTTGGCGGCGAGGACGAGGTTGCCGTCGACGCCCATGGTCAACGCAGCGCCTTTGCCGGCGGTACCGGATGACCACAGGGTGGCGCCGGTGCTGTTCTTGACCGACAGGTTGCCGTCGCGTTGCATGGTGGCGTTGTACAGCCCGTTGGGTGAGGTCAGCACCCGGCGACCGGCCAGCTTTTTGCCGGTGCCGAGGGTCGCGGTCACCGCGACATAGACGGTCCGGGTGACGCTGGTGGCACGGCTGATCGACTTGGTCGCGCCACTGCGGACCCGCAGCACGTACGCCGACGCGTCGGCCACCCGGATCTTTGCCGTATAGGTTCCCTCAGCCGAGACGGCGCTCTTCGCGACGGTGGTCCAGGTGCCGAACCGGCTGCGCTGGAGGCTGACGGTCCGGCCACGCAGAGCTGCCGAGGCGGTACCGGTCACGGTGAGGACCTGACCGATGGCCGGCCGGATCGGCGACACTGTGGTGACCTTGATCGACTGCACCGCGGACGTGGTCACGACGGCGCTGGTGCTCGCCGGTGTGGCGGCGGTACCCGCGAACTGTGCTTGAAACTCCGTGTTCACCGTGACCGGGACCTTTGCCGACCAGACGCCCTTGCTTGAGGTCGTGGCCACGGCGGATCCCTTCCAGGTGGAGGTTCCGACGGTACGCCAGCGGAGGGCGACGGGCGCCGCGGCCAGCTTGGAGGCACCGGTGGACAGGGTGCCGCTGATCTTGGCGGACTTACCTGCGGCGACCGAGGCCGGCGCCTTGATGGTGAGGACGGTTGCGATCACCGGACCGGCAGCGGCAAGGCCGGTGCCGCTGACCAGCACCGCGAGGGACAGGGCGAGGACGGTCATCAGGGACCGAAACGAGCGGGCGCGGGCGCGCGAGCCAGCAGGGCGCACGAAAGGCTCCTAGTGAGGCAACGGGTTGGGAACAAGTGGTTGCCACCCCCGGCGCGCCTCACCTGTAGAAGAAAGGTTGCATGTTAAAGCAAATTTTGTCCAATTTCGGCGTGTCGAATATTCAGCGAGTCGTGCACTTACCGGTCCCACCACTCAAAGATCTGTTGGAATGGCCCATGTGAGGATGATCAAGTGAGTGACCAAGTGCAGCCGGACGGCGGCAACACCGGCGGCGCAGTTCTGGTTGACGGCACCGTCCGGCGACGTACGGGTCCGTGAACTCCAGCCGTGCACGCCGTGCACGGCTGGGTGCCGTTACCGCACGCCATGTGGTCGCGTCCGAAGGCTTCACCGCATTCGAAGATCGTGAACGACGGCTCCGGATGTTCCTCTCCGCGTATGGCTGGAGCGGTGATATCGCAACCTTTATCGCCACGGTTCAGCAGCGGGTTCGGGCGTCCGCAGAAGGGATCCGCCGCACCGCTGCGGCCGGCGACCCTGCCTATCGGGCCATGATCGCGAACGCTGTCGATCGGGACCTCGAGCAGACCGCGGTGGAGATGCCCGAAATCCTCCGGCCGGATCATCCGGCCCCTTCACGCTGACGGCTTGCTGGCCCGCTGCCTGGCTTCCGCCGCCGAGTCGCTCTTCGGGCACCCGAGCTCTCCCGGATGACCAGCGACGGCTGCATCAAGATCCGACTGCCCTCTTCCACCCCCGCGGCCCCACCAATGTCAGCCATCAGCCGCTCCAGGGTCCGCCGCCCGAGCTGGTAGAAGTCGTAGTGCACGGTCGTCAGCGACGGGGTCAGATAGCCCGCCTCGGAGATGTCGTCGAAGCCGACCACGCTCAGGTCACCGGGCACGTCGACCCCGCGCTCCGCCATCAGCCGCAGGACGCCCAGAGCCATCAGGTCATTAGCGCAGAAGACCGCAGTGGCACCCGACTCGAGCAGCTGCTCCGCCAGTTCGTACCCGGACCGTGGGGACCAGTCGCCCCGCGACAGCGGGCCGGGCTCCAGGCCCGACGCGGCAAGGGTGTCCCGCCAGCCGGCCTCCCGTTCCAGCGCCTCGAACCGGTCGTCGGGCCCGGCGATATGGCCGATGCGTACGTGACCAAGACCGACCAGATGCTCGGTAGCCAACGACGCGCCTCGATGCTGGTCCACGGCCACGACCGGGGACCGCCCGTGCATACCTTCGACCGCCACCATCGGCACGGTGGAATCCGGGATCAGCGAGTCGTCGAGGCCTATGTGAGGTGCACTGAGGACGATGCCGGCCACCGACTGCGACCGCAGGTTGTCGACGGCCGCCGCGATGGACTCCGGCGTCGGTCGTTGCAGGATGGACACGCTGACGGAGTAGCCGAGCTCTCGAGCGTCCTGCTCGATCCCCGCCAGCGTGGAAGTCGGACCCTCGACGAACCCTTCGAGGGTGATCACGCCGATCGTTTTGGACCGGCCGGTGCTCAGAGTTCGCGCCGCCGGGTTGGGACGGTAGTTCAGCGCAGCGACCGCTTCGAGCACCGCCGCGCGGGTCCGCTGGCTGACCGGTCCGGTCTCGTTGAGGACACGGGACACGGTCATGGTGGAGACCTTGGCAAGTCGGGCGACGTCGGCGATGCTCACCGCCTGCCCTGGGGTCGGGGTCATCGTCGCACCATGCCTGCCGCGTCGGGGAGGCCGGCGTCCGGCCTGCTCCGGCTCACTATATCGACAGGCTGTCGTCGGCCCGGCCTGCGACCGCGGCCGATGAACCGCGACAGACGTCCAGCACGGTGCGGGCCAGTTGATCACCGGTGGGGCCGAGGATCCACAGGTGGAGGCGGGCGTGCTCGAGCCCGTCCGGAAGCCGGTCCGACCAGCGGATCGGCTCGGACAGGACAAACGGCTTTGCGGTCATCGCGGCGGTTTGGTCGGCTTGAGCTGGCAGAGTGGACGACAACGGTTTTGTCCAACCTCCGCGTACCTCAGCCGCGATGGCTGTCTGACCGTGATGGGACAGCCGGAGGGTCAGCATCAACTCTCCTGCCGCGTCGGTGATCAGATCGCAGCCCGGAGCAAACGGCGCCAGATCCACGATGATCACTGTGTCGCTATGGCAGTCCGCGGGAACCAGCCCCAGCGTGTCCTTCGCCGCCCGATGGTCGGTCAGAACGCCGACGGTTTCGTGCTCGATGTCATACAACTCTGTGTAGACGTAGCCGTTCAGCTCGTTGCTGCGGCGCATCTCCTGGGTCTGCCATCGCATCGTCCATGCCCGCTCGGCGCTGGTCGACCCCGTCCCGTACTCGCTGTTCAGGCTGGGGGTGCCATGGAAGGAAGACGCGTCGGCGTTCACATACTTGCGAACCAAACCGCCGCGACCAAGATCAACAACAAAGCCACGCTGGCCGCCGGAGGCCAGGTCCTCCAGCTCACCTGTCCACACCCGGTGGTCGGGTGAGTACACGTGCCAGTCGGTGAGGTCGGTGCGGACATGTGACCAGCCGGAGTTGTCGATCACTGGCCGGGTGTCGTCCAGCGACTTGGTCAGGTCGTAGGCGTCGCGGAGAGCCTGCTGCTTGGCCGGGTCGTTGGCGACGTCCCAGTCCAGTCCCCACTCCTCGTTGTACAGGCCCCAGATGATGATGCTCGGATGGTTCAGGTCGCGTTCCACCATCGCCGGGATCTGGCTCTCGAAAGCGGCCACCGACGCGGCGCTGAACCGGCTGGTGCTGGCGGGTTCCTCCCACACCAGCATGCCGATCCGATCGGCGTGGTGCAGCCAGCGCGGATCCTCCAGCTTCAGGTGTTTACGCACCATGGTGAAGCCGGCGTTCCGGGCGGCCTGGAGGTCCGCCAGGAGGGCCTGTTCGCTGGGCGCCGTCCATCCCGACTCCGGCCAGTAGCCCTGGTCGAGAACACCGCGGAGATACACCCGCTCGCCGTTCAGCAGCAGGTGCGCTCCGGAGGTGCTAACGGTGCGGAGGCCACCGACGCAGACCAGCCGGTCGATCAGCACCCCCGAGCGGCGCAGCTCGACCTCGACCTCGTACAGATGGGGATCGCGGGGCGACCACAGCCGCGGCCCCTCGATCGAAAGCAGCCCGAGTCCCGACAGGTCGCATTCGGTCGCCTCGCCGGAGCCGAGGATCCGCGCGTGCGCACGCACGTCGCCGCCCGCGGGGCCGTCCACCACCGCTCGGACCCGGAAGCCGGTCAGGTCGGGCAGCGGGATCAGTCCGACGGTCCGCAGGTACGTGGCAGGCCGCTGCTCCAGCCAGACGCTCTGCCAGATACCACTGCACGGAGTGAACGAGCAGACGTCGTACGGGTCGGCCGGGACGCTCCGCTGCTTGCCGTGCGGCAGCTCCCCCTTGTCGATCGGAGCGTCCACCCGGACTACCAGAGTGATCCGGCCGGCAGTGCCGACGGTGTCGGTGATGTCGACCTCGAACGGGGTCTGGCCACCGACATGGGTGCTAACCAGCGCCCCGTCGACAAACACCTGCGCCGCGTGATGGACCGCACCGAAGTGCAGCACCAGCCGGTCGCCTTCGGACAGGTCCGGCGCGTCGATCGTTCGCCGGTACCAGGCCCGCTCCAACCAGTGCTGCTGGACCCCGGAGGCAGCCGTCTCCCATGCGTACGGGACAAGGATCGGGCAACCCTGCCCGGTCGGCAGCGTGTCCACCGTGAACCCCTTGTCAGGGAGGAGCTCCCACACTCCGTCGAGTGACCACCACGGGGTGTCCCGCCGGTGGTCCGGTCGGGGGTGGTTGTCGCCCGCCGACCTGATCATGCTCGGCCGGCGCCAGCACCCACGCTGAGAGCGACAGCTGACCAGCTTCCCGGCTGGAGTGTCGCAACGAGCCGCCCGTCGACGATCCGGCAGTCATCCAGCCGCTGCGGAGCCGCACTGTCGGCACCCGGAGCGACGTAGTCGGCGTCCGACCCGGTCGAGCGGACCGTCACGGCGGACAGCACGGTCGCCGCCGCGGCATCGGAGATGATCACCGACACGCCAAGCTCAGCGTCGCTCCGGTTCACCAGGAACACCGACACAGTGTCTGTCGCCGCGTCATGGCTGGCGGCGACTCCGAGTGCAGGAATGTCGCCGTGAGCAGGGGTGCTGACCTGGCCGCAGTCGACAGCCGCCACCAGCGATGTGCCCTGCGCCAACCGTGCAGTCGTCGCCATCGGATGGAACGTTGTCTGCCGGCTGACTCCCCCACCCGGCTCGGTCATGATGGGCGCGCTCACGTTCACCAGCAGCGAGAGACAGGCCACCGTGACCCGGTCGGAGTGGTTGAGCAGGCTGATCAACAGGTCGCCGACCACCACCGCGTCCAACGCCTGGTAAGGATCCTCGGAGATTTTCGGCTGGGTGGAGATGGCGCTCTGCAGGTCGACCGGGGCATCGGGCCGCGACGACCAGACGTTCCACTCGTCGAAGGAGATCTTCATGACCTTGTCGGACCGGCGGCGGGCACCCACCGCGTCGGCGGTGGCGATGACGTCGCTGATGAAGCGGTCCATCCGGAACCCGGAGGCCAAGAAGTCCTCCCGGGTCTGACGGCCGTCGTAGTAGGCATGCATGGACAGGTAGTCAGCCACATCCCAGGTGTGCTCCAGGACTGTCCGCTCCCACTCGCCGAAGGTATCCATCTCCCGGTTCGAGCTGCCGCAGGCCACCAGCTCGATGCTGGGGTCCACCAGCCGCATGGCCTTGCCGGCCTCGGCCGCCAGCTTGCCGTAGTCGTCGGCGTCCTTGTGGCCGATCTGCCACTCACCATCCATCTCGTTGCCGAGGCACCAGAGCTTGATCGCATGCGGGTCTTCGGTGCCGTTGGCCCGTCGTAGGTCGGCGTAGTGGGTGCCGCTCTCCACGTTGCAGTACTCCACCAGCGCGGCGGCCTCGGCCACACCCTTGGTCCCGAGGTTGACCGCCATCATCGGCTCCAGGTTGAGTCGCCGCGCCCACGGCAGGAACTCGTCCGGTCCTACCTCGTTGGTCTCGATGGACCGCCAGGCAAGATCGAGCCGGCGGGGCCGGTCCGCCACCGGGCCGACGCCGTCCAGCCAGTCGTAGCCGGAGACGAAGTTGCCGCCCGGGTACCGAACCAGGCTGACGCCCAGCTCCTCGACGAGCTCGGCGACGTCCTTGCGGAAGCCCCACGGGTCGGCGGTGCTGTGGTCCGGTTCGTATACGCCGGTGTAGACGCAGCGGCCCATGTGCTCAACGAACGAGCCGAACAGGCGGCGGTCGATGCTGCCACGGTGGAAGGCGGTGTGCAGGGTCACCTGCGCCACGGGGCTGGCGGAGGATGAGGTGGAAGTCATGGTCAAGGCTCCTTGTTGGCTGGCGCGTGCGCTCAGCGAGTACTACCCGCGAGCAGCCCGCGGATGAAATGGCGTTGGAGGACGATGAAGATGATCACCGTCGGGATGGTGGCGAACGTGCTGGCAGCAAGCAGCTGCCCCCACAGGTCCGCACTGCTGGCCGAGGTCTGCGCCCCGGTCACGTTGGTGGCCAGGCTGGCCAGCAGCACGGCCAGAGTCTGGTGTCGCTCGTCGTTGATCGCGACGATCGGCCACACCAGGTCGTTGTAGATGTTGAACAGGCTGAGCACTGCGAGTGCGGCCAGACCGGGCCGGATCACCGGCACGACGACCGAGTAGAACGTCCGCAGAATGCCTGCGCCGTCGATCTTGGCGGCGTCGAGCAGCTCGTCGGGAACCTCGCTGATCACCTGACGCATCCAGAACACGCTGAACGCGTCGATCGCGCCCGGCAGCACCAGCGCCTTGAAAGTGTTGATCCATCCCAGCTCGCCCATCTGGACCAGCAGCGGGATGATCAGCACCAGGGTCGGCAGCATCAAGGTGATCAGGACGAAGGTGAACAGCTGCTTCTTCAGCGGGAAGTCGAACTTCGCGAAGCCGTACCCGGCGAGCGGGCAGAAGATCATCGTCAACGCCCCCTTCAGCACCACGACGACGGCCGTGTTGCCCAGCGCCTGGATGATGGGGATGTTGGCCAGCATGCCGCGCCAGTTGTTGAGGCTGAAGTCGCGCGGGTCGAAGCCCAAGGGATCATTGAGGATGGATGCGCCCGGACGCAGCGAGTTGATGACCATCCACCACATCGGGAAGAGGAACACCGCCATCGTGGCCAGGATAAGCAGCACGCCAATCCCGCGGCGGGTCCGGACCGGGACGGATGTCTCCGGCCGGCTGGACACCGGCATGGTCTGAACTGCCATCTCAGTCCTCCGATCTCAGTAGTTTGGTTGCTGCCAGGGAAAGGATCAGGACCAAGATCACCAGCAGGAACGAGTTTGCCGCACCGGTGCCAAGATCCGAGGCGCCGATGTGGTCGTACAGATACAGTCCCGACGTCTTCGAGCTGGTGTACGGTCCACCCTTGGTCAAGACGTACGGCTCCAGGAACATCTGTGAGATGCCTAGCGTCGATACGACGACAAAGAACGCCACCGATCTCCGCACCAGTGGCACAGTGATCAAGAAGAAGGTACGTACCCGGTTGGCACCGTCAATGGCCGCCGCCTCGTACACCTCGCCTGGGATCTGCTGGACAGCGGCCAGCATGATGATCAGGGCGAAGCCGCTGGTCTTCCACAGCACAAACAGCGCGATCGTCGGTTTGGACCAGAAGGTGGTCGTCAGCCAGCCGATCGGCTCCATGCCGAGAAATCCCAGGAGATAGTTGGTGACGCCGAAGTTGGTGTCGAAGAGCAGGATGAACGCCTGCGCCATGGCCGCCATCGGCGTCACATACGGCAAGATCACCACCGTCCGCAGCACCTTGGTGAACCGCAGGTTCGACCGGGACAGCAACGCCGCCACGGCCACGGCTGCGATGGTCTGGATCGGAACGATCAGCAGCCACATCACTCCAGAGTTCGCCAACGAGCCCCAGAACTCCAGATTGGTCAACAGGTAGGTGTAGTTGGACAGACCGATCCAGTTCACGCTGCCGGATCCACGCCAGTCGGTGAAGCTGAGCTGAATGGCGAAGATCAGCGGGTAGGCGCCGAAGGCCGCGAAGAGGATGAAGAACGGCGCAATCAGCGCGTAGCCCACCCAGCCTCGTCGGGACGGTCGACGGTTGGGCAGGACCGACCCGGCGGCGCGCTCCACCGCCGGGTCCACGACCGAGGTGGAGGTCATCGCTGGCGGTCGACCAGGTTCTTGGTGATCTGCTCCACGGAGACGTTGATCACTTCATCAACACTGGCCTTGCCGTCGATCATCTTCTGCATGTTGACGCCCAGATAGGCAGCGGCACTGTTGAACCAGGAGGGGATCCGGTAGCCCGGCGGGATAGCCTTCGCGGCCTCGGTGTCGATCGACCACAGGTCCTGGTTGCCCAGTGCGGCCACCGGCTTGAACAGCGGCGGACCCTCCAGCGCAGCCTTGACCGACGGCAGCGCCGTGTTCAGGCCGTTCGGGTAGGTGTCGTTCGGTCCGTAGACGGTGCCGTAGCCGGCCGGGTCATACATGGCGAACTCGTAGAACAGCCAGGCGAGCTCGGGATTCTTGGCCTTCTTCGGGATGACGAACGAGCTACCGCCCATGACGCCGGACCGGGCACCGCCCTCTTCCCAGGCGGGAAGCAGCCCGACTCGCCAGTCGCCCTTGGTGGTCTTCAGGCCGGTCTGTGGCAGGAAGTTGAACCAGATCGCCCAGGGGACCAGCGAGATGGTGCCGTCGTCGAGCTGGGCGACGTGGCCGGTGCTGGCGAACTTGGACCGGGCACCGAGCTCCTCGTCGGCCACCGTCTTGATCCAGGTCAGCGCGCGCCGGAAGGCGTCGGTGTCGATGGTCAGTGCGCCGTTCGCGTCCACCAGACCGGTTCCCTGCTGCTGGTTGATCATCATCATCAACCACTGCATGCCCAGGTTGGCGTCCTGCTCCAAGGGGATCGGCTGCGCCTTGGGGAACTTCTCCTTGATCGTCCGCGCGCCATCCAGAAGGGAGTCGAACGTGGTGAGGCTGGCCGGGTCGACGCCGGCGTCGGACAGCACGCTCTCGCGGTAATAGAGCATGCCCGGGTCGGTGTCCCACGGAACGGCGACGAGCTTTTGGTCATAGGTCGCAACGTCGAGCTTGAACTGAAGGGTGTCAGCCGCGTGCGGTGCCATCAGATCGGTCAGGTCGAACAGGTGCGCCGCCTGGGCGCCGATGTTGACATCCTCGTAGAAGGAGCCGTCCGGCACCCCGGTGCCGCTGATCAGGGTCGGAGGGAGCTTGGTGGCGATATCAACGCCGACCATGTTGACCTTGACGTCGGGGTACTTCTTGTTGAAGGCCGGGATCACCGTCTTGAAGACCTTGAGCAGGTCGTCATCGCGCATCCACAGTGTGACCGTCCCGCTCGCGGCGGCGCTCGGGCTGGGGGCGAGCTTCTCCTCGCCGCCGCCGGACGAGCCCGGCACACAGGCCGACAGCAACGGTGAAGCAAGCCCGAGACCGCCCGCCACGGCAAAGGCGTTCAGTAGTCGGCGCCGCGTCATCGGAGAGCCCGCGGTCCATGGGTTGTTGTTGCCAGTCATCTTTGACCTTCCTCTGGCCCTTGGGCCGAGATAAGTGACCTCCGGCCCTGAGGGCCCGAGATGTCTGAGATTGAGGGGAGCAGCCAGCGGTGCTCTCGGGCGAAATGTTAGCGATAACACTACAACGTTGCAAGGGCAGTGCGCTCATCGGCGGGTTGCTTACCGGGCTCCGGTCCTGGGTACCGTCCACCACGGGCCCGATACCGGCGGACCCCACCGTGGGCGGATGCCTCAACGGCGTCTCGCGCGGCAGCGGAGGAGGCGGGAGAACAGGTGGCCAGTGTCATCGCAACCGAGCCGGCCCTGGAGCCGTCGAGCGGAGCGCGGCAAGTGGCCCGTCGCCTGTCCGCTGACCGGGGGGCGGTCTTCGGCCTGGTGGTGGTGCTGGTCTTCGTCCTAGCCGCCGTCTTTGCACCACTGATCACCGCCATCAGCGGCTACGGCCCGTACGAGTACGACCTCGCCGCGCTGGACGACACCGGCGCTCCGCGGGGCTTCGGCGGCGGCATCAGCCGCGAGCACTGGTTCGGGGTCGAGCCGCTGACCGGACGCGACCTGTTCGCCGTCGTCATCTACGGCGCCCGAACCTCGCTCCTGGTGGGCGTCGCGGCCACGGTTGTCTCCGTCGTTCTCGGAGTCCTGATCGGCATCGTGGCCGGTTACTTCGGCGGCTGGGCCGACCGAGTGCTCAGCCGCGCCACCGACGTCGTCTTCGGCTTCCCGGGTCTGATCTTCATGATCGCCGTCGGTGCCATCATCCCCCCTTGGTTCCCCAAGTCCCTGCTGATCATCGTCGTGATCGGCTTCTTCGGCTGGCCGGCCATTGCGCGGGTGGTCCGCGGCCAGACGTTGGTGCTGAAGCAGCGGAACTACGTCGTCGCCTCGCTGGCGGCCGGCGCGAGCGCGACGCACCTGCTGTTCCGCCAGATTCTGCCCAACCTGGCCGCCACCATCATCGTCTTCGCCACCATCTCCATCCCCGGCAAGATCGGGGCCGAGGCGGCACTGTCGTTCCTCGGCGTCGGTGTCCCCCCACCGACACCAGCCTGGGGCCGCTCCATCGGGGAGGCGATCAACTGGGTCCAGACCGACCCGATGTTCCTCTTCTTCCCTGGTGCAGCCCTGTTCCTGGTGACACTCGCCTTCAACCTGGCCGGTGACGGCTTGCGCGACGCCCTGGACCCGCGAAGCGAAGGTGCCGGTCGATGAGAGTCGCACGCTTCCTCGGAGGTCGCCTGATCGGCATGATCATCGTGCTGTTGATCATTACCTTCATCACCTACGCGATCTTCTACGTGCTGCCGAGTAATCCGGCCCAGCTGTCCTGCGGCCGGCCGTGCACTCCGGACCGGCTGGCGCAGGCGAAAACCTTTATGGGCTACGACCACCCGTGGTGGCAGCAGTTCCTGCAGTACACCCGCGGCATTTTCTTCGGGCGGACCTTCGGTGCAGGCCCCGCAGCCATCGATTGCAGCGCCCCCTGCTTCGGATACTCGTTCCGGCTCTCCACCCCGGTGACCCAGCTTATCCTCGATCGGATCCCGGTGACCTTCTCCATTGCCATCGGCGCCGCCATCTTGTGGCTTGTGCTCGGGGTCTCCACCGGCGTCATCTCGGCACTGCGCCGCGGCACCGCGATCGACCGCCTGTTGATGTCGATCTCGATGGCCGGCGTCTCCGCACCCGCGTACCTGGTCGGGCTGCTCGGCATCCTGCTCTTCGGCTTCACCTTGAACATGGTCCCGATCGGCGGGTACGTGCCGCTGACGGAGAGTCCGGTCGACTGGTTGTGGCATCTGATCCTGCCGTGGTGCGTACTGGCCTTCATCAACGCCGCCATCTACACCAGGCTGACCCGGGGCCAGATGCTGGAAGTGATGACCGAGGACTACATCCGCACCGCCCGAGCGAAGGGCCTCAGCGAGACCCGTACCATCGGCCGGCACGCGCTCCGCAACGTGCTGATCCCGGTAGCCACGGTGTTCGGTCTGGACCTGGGCGGCCTGCTCGGCGGCGCCGTGATCACCGAAAAGGTCTTCTCCATGCAGGGCCTGGGGGCTCTGCTGCTCGACGCCGTCGGCAACCTCGACCTGCCGGTGATCGTCGGTGTCACCTTGTTCTCTGCCTTCGTGATCATCCTCGCTAACTTCGTCGTCGACGTCAGCTACGGCGTCCTTGACCCTCGGGCCCGAACCGGGACCCGATGACCCTTCCCCCGGTACCGACATAACGCACAGAAAGGACACCGATATGAACCGTCTGAGAGGCATGGGCGTTGTGCTTGCCGCTGCGGCACTAATGCTGACCGGCTGCAACGCCAACCCCGCCAACCCCGGCTCCTCGTCCCAGTCCGCGCCCCCCACCAAGGGCGGCACGCTGACGATCCTGACCTCGCAGACGGAGATCAGCTTCGACCCGGCCAAGAGCCAAAGCCTGGCGATCACCTCGCTCGGCCTGGTGAACAGGCGCCTCACCACCTGGGAGGTTGCCCCGAATCAACCGGCTCAGGTGGTCCCCGACCTCGCCACCGACACCGGCACCGAAAGCGACGGCGGGAAGACCTGGACCTACACCCTGAAGGACAACCTGAAGTACGCCGACGGCACCCCCATCACCACGACCGACATCAAGTACGGGCTGGAGCGGTCCTTCGCGCCGGAGCTGTCCGGTGGCCTGGGCTACCACAAGTCACTGCTGGCGGGCGCCGACTCCTACAAGGGCCCGTACTCCGGTGACCAGCTGGCCTCGATCCAGACGCCGGACCAGAAGACGATCGTGTTCAAGCTGAACACCCCGTACGGCGACTGGCCCTGGATCGCTTCGATGCCCGCCTTCTCACCGGTGCCCAAGGCCAAGGACAATCCGAACACCTACGGCCAGAAGCCGGAGGCCTCGGGGCCCTACCAGGTGCAGTCCTACACCCAGGGCGTTTCGCTCAACCTCAGCCGTAACCCGAGCTGGGACCCAGCCACCGACTCCGTCCGAACCGCCGGCCCGGACCAGATCAACTTCAAGCTGAGCCAGGACACCACCGTCGCGGCGCAGTCGCTGATCGCCGACAGCGGCGAGGCGAAGAACTCCTTCGGCGCGCAGTTCGTCCCGGCGGCGCAGCTGGCCCAGGCGCAGTCCAACCCGAACGTCAAGGACCGGCTGGCCACCTCCGGGCCCGGCGCCCTGTCCTACCTGGCGTTCAACACCCAGCGCGGCGCGCTGAAGGACGTCAAGGTGCGCAGGGCGCTGGAGTACGCAGCCGACCGGCAGGCCTACCTGGTCGCCGCCGGCGGCACCATCGCCGGGGAGCCTGCCACCACCTTGATCACTCCGGGGATCCCCGGCCGGGAACCGTACGACCTGTACCCCGCCGAGCCGTCGGGCGACCCAGCCAAGGCCAAAGAGATGCTCGCCGCAGCCGGACATGCCAATGACCTCAACCTGACTCTGGTGGTGGCCAACGACTCCAGCACGCTGGCCCAGGCTCAGGCCCTCCAGCAGGGGTTCGCCAAGGCAGGGGTGAAGATCACCTTGAAACCGCTGGACGCAAACACCGTCACGGCATCCGTCACCGGCAACGACACCAACTACGACCTTTACCTGGGGAGCTGGCAGCCGGACTTCCCCAGCCCCAACGCCAACATCCAGCCACTGTTCGACTCCCGCCAGATCGGTGGCGGCAACTACAACATCTCCCGCTACTCCAACCCGGAAGTGGACGCGTTGATCAAGAAAGCGACCGGCACCGTCGACCCGGCGGAGTCGGCGAAGCTATGGGCCACGGCGGACAAGATGATCATGCAGGACGCCCCCGTCATCCCGCTGACCTACACCAAGAACTCGTTCCTGCGCGGGTCGAATGTGCGGAACTTCTTCATCGGCGCCTTCCCCGCCTACCCCAACTACCTGAAGGTGACCCTGGCCCAGTGAGCGCACCAGCCGAGCCGACCGTCCTGCAGGTGACGGACCTCTCAATCTCCTTCACCACCCAGGGCGGTCGCGCCGCCCCCCGTGAGGTCGTCCACCACGTCGGCTTCACGCTGGAACGCGGGCGCGTTCTCGCGCTGGTCGGCGAGTCCGGCTCCGGCAAGAGCGTCACCGCGATGGCCACGTTGAGGCTGCTGCCGAACACGGCGCAGATCGAGGGCAGCGTCCGGCTGGGGTCCGAGGAGCTGCTGAGCGCGCCTGCGGAGCGGCTGCGCAGGGTCCGTGGCGGCTTGATCGGCACCGTCTTCCAAGAGCCGATGGGCGCGTTGAACCCTGTCTTCACCATTGGTGACCAGATCGCCGAATCGCTGCTCGCACACCACCGGGGGCTGGACCGCCCCGCCGCCAGACGGCGGGTGCACGAACTGCTCGACTTGGTAGCTGTGACGGACCCGGCGCGGGTGGCGCGGTCCTTCCCGCACGAGCTGTCCGGTGGCCAGCTGCAGCGCGCCATGATCGCCATGGCCATCAGCAACAACCCACAGGCGCTGATCGCCGATGAGCCAACCACAGCCCTCGACGTGACAGTGCAGGCGGAGATTCTTGCCCTGCTTCGGGATCTGAAGGACCGCCTCGGCATGGCCGTGCTGCTGATCACCCACGACATGGGAGTGGTAGCAGACATCGCCGATGACGTAGCTGTGATGCGCGACGGCCAGATCGTCGAGCGTGCGGATGTGCTAAGTGTGTTCAAGGCACCGCAGCATGACTACACCAAGGCGCTGCTGGCGGCGGTGCCGCGACTACCGTCGCTGAGGATCGCCGAGCCAGCGCCGGCTCACGTTCGGCACCCCGCCAGGCAAGGAGTTGCCGCTGCTGTCGAGGACGCCACGATCATCTACCGAGGCCGTGGGCGCCACCAGGTCCGCGCAGCCGAATCCGTGACCCTCCACATCGCGCCCGGCGAGGTGGTCGGCCTGGTCGGCGAGTCGGGATCGGGCAAGTCAACCGTCGGACGAGCCTTGGCTGGTCTGGTTCAGCTCGCCTCCGGCCGCGCCGTGCTCGCCGGCGTCGACCTGTCCGAGGCGTCGCGCCGCACTCTCCGGGAGGTACGCGCCAAGCTCGGTATCGTCTTCCAGGATCCTGCGTCCAGCCTCAACCCCCGGCACACCATCGAACGCAGCATCGGCGAGCCGCTGGACCTGCACCAACAGCTGTCCGCTGCGCAGCGACATGCCCGGGTCCTCGAGCTGCTGGACGCGGTCCAGCTCGACCGTGCGCTGGCGGGCAGGCTGCCACACGAGCTGTCCGGCGGTCAGCGTCAGCGCGTGGCAATCGCCCGGGCCATCTCCACCAACCCGGACCTACTGATCGCCGACGAACCGACCAGCGCTCTCGACGTCTCCGTGCAGGCCAGGATCTTGGCCCTTTTCGGCCGGCTGCAGGCCGACTTCGGGTTTGCCTGCCTGTTCATCAGCCACGACCTGGCCGTGGTCGGTGAGGTGACGTCGCGGGTGGCTGTGATGTACCGCGGCAGCGTCGTCGAGGAGGGTCCGACGGACCAGACACTCACGGCGCCGACCCATCCGTACACTCGCCGGTTGCTGGCAGCGGCTCCAGTGCCCGACCCGGTGGAGCAGCGGCGACGCCGGGAGGCATGGCTCGCCCTCCAGCAGGCAGACGCTGCGGCCGCATAGTGGCGCGGACCATAGTGGTCCCAAGTCGCCGGTCAGATCCTGTTAGTCCGCCCGATCCTCACGCTGATGACGCCACTGCTCGACCACGGCGTCAACGTCGACGGTGTTGATGAAGAGCGCCGGGCCATCCACTTTGCGCCGGCGGGAGTCCCGAATCCGGTGGTTCAGGTCCTCCGCGACCTCCCGGACGTGCTCCTCGATACGGATATCGGCGACCGTGGTCGGTAGGTCCTCGACCTCCTTTCGGAGCGCAAGCGATCCAGGCAGCATCGGCTTGAGGTTCTCCCGCTCCATCAGGTTCTTGACCCACCAGTTCTCGTCGTCGCGGCCGTTCAAGCCCTTGATCGGCTTGCCGGCTCCGGAAAGGTTGTCGAACTCGCCGCGCTCCTGCGCCTCACGGATCTGACGGTCGATCCAGGATTCGAACGGAGTCACGCCAACTATCGTAAATCGCGGCCCCAGCACCGGACACGGTGAACGATGCGGCTGAGCCAGGCCAGCTTGAGATCCCCGTGTGGCAGGCTGAAGTCCATGGACCCGTGGACTGTCGGGCTGGTCGCCATCGTGGTGGTGGGCCTGGCCGTCATCGTCTTCGGTGCGCTGTCCGACCGGCGCAAGAACCAGCGGGCAGCGCGGGAGATGCTCGCCGCCCCGCAGCGAACCATCCCGCAGTTCCGCCCCGACGCGGCCACGCCGCACTACCTGTCCGAGCTGCAGGCACGGCGCGCCCCGGCCGAGCCGGCTGCCGTGCTGACCGCAGCGGAGCGACGGACGCTCACCGAGGAGATTGCGGCGCCGACCACGACCACAGTCGAGGTCGGGTACGCCTCCCGCGACTTCGTCACCGACCGTGCCTCCGGCTGGGCGGTGCTGACCGGGCCACGGGTGCTGCTCTGCGCCGAGCGCGTCGATTCGGTACGGGAGCTGCTGCCGGTGCTAGAAAAGATCATCATGAGCCGAACGCCGCTGGTCCTGGTCGCGCCGGAGCTGGCGCCGGAGGTGCTGGCCACCTTGGAGGTCAACCAGATCCGCGGACTGATGAGACTGCTCGCCGTGGTCGCGACCGATCCGGCGGACCTCGCGGCGATCGAGGAGGCCACCGGCGCCGCGCGGCTGAACCGGTCGGACCTGCAGTCGGGGTATGTGCTGCCGACGCACCTGGGCCGGACCGGCGTCTGGGTCAGTGACCGGAGCAGCAGTCACCTCATCGCCGACGAGCACCACACCCCCGCGCCCTCCGAAGCCGCCAGCGACCAACCCACCGGTTCCGCCTGATGCGCGCCGCTGAAGACCATTCCCCATCGGCGCGCCCGTGAGCCGGCTGAACGACCGCCGCTGGGCCTACCTGGCCGTCGTGTCACCGGTCATCTTCGGCACCACGTACCTGCTGACGACACAGTTCCTTCCGCCGGATCGACCGATGCTTGCTGCGACCATGCGTGCACTGCCGACCGGGCTGGTGCTGATCATCGGCACCCGGCTTCCACCTCCTGGCTGGCGGCTACGGTTCGCTCTGCTGTCGGTGCTCTACTGCTCGGCATTCTTCCCGCTGCACTTCGTGGCCGCGTACCGGCTGCCGGGCGGGGTCGCGTCGGTGATCAACTCACTGACGCCCATCATCGTGGTGATCTTGTCGGTGCCCTGGCTCGGAATGAAGATCAGACCGGTCCAGATCGTGGCCGGTCTGATAGGTGTGCTGGGCGTTTCGTTGCTGGTCTTACGCTCAACCGCCGCCCTGGACCTCTGGGGTGTGCTGGCGATGGTCACCTGCGTAGTGATGATGGGCATCGCGACGGTCCTGACCAAGCGATGGGGACACCCTCCCGGGATGAGCGCGCCCGGGTTCACCGGATGGCTGTTCCTGCTCGGCGGTCTGACCTTGCTGCCTTTCACCCTGGCCCTGGAGGGGCTGCCGAGCCAGCTCAGCACTCGCAATGTTGCCGGGCTGGTTTATCTGGTTGCGGTCAGCGGCATCGCCGCGTACGCGATCTGGTTCTGGGCGCTGAAGCGGCTACCGGCAGCTTCGGTGACGTTCCTGGGTCTGCTCAATCCGGTGGTGGCGGCCGTCCTCGGCTGGGTGGTGCTGGACCAGGCGCTCAACAGCTGGCAGATCCTCGGCGCCGTGCTGGTCTGCGTCTCGGTGGTGATGGGCCAATCCCTGCGGCTTCGGCGCCGGGTCGCATTACCATCACTGAGGTGACCGACTCACCTCCCGAGCGGGATCGGCGCTGGCCCCGCAGTGTGTACGGGACCGGAAGCGAGCCTGACCCCCGGTTCTCCTTCGCCAACGAACGAACCTTCCTGGCCTGGATCCGCACCGGGCTGGGGTTCCTGGCCGCCGGGGTCGCCATCGCCGCCGTGGCTGACCTGAAGCCCACAATCGGCGCAGAGGCGCAGCTGGCTGCCATCGTCTTGGTGGTCTGCGGTCTGACCTGTGGAATCGGCGGGCTGACCCGCTGGGCCAGGAACGAGCGGGCGATGCGGCTCAACCGGCCGCTGGCCTCCTCAGCTCTGCTGGCCGTCCTCACCGGCGGCCTGATCTTGGTTGCCGTGATCGCCGCGGTCGTGGTCGGACTCCGGTGAGCCCGGGCGTCTGGGATCCGGGACTGCAGAACGAGAGAACCCAGCTGGCCTGGCAGCGCACAACCTTGTCGGGACTGGTCTGCGGACTGGTGGTGGCCAGGCTGCTGAGCTCGGCCTCGCTGCTGCTCGCACTCGTCGTCGGCTGCGCCGCGGTCACCATCACTGCGCTGCTTGGCTGGCTGACGCTGCGCCGATACTCCACCAACCAGGAGAGGCTACACACGGCCGCCCCGCTGGCCGACGCGCGCGCACACCTCGGAGTCACCGCGCTGCTCGTCGTGACCGGGATCGGAGCGCTGGTGTACGCCCTGAGCCGCTGAGCACACCGATTTCGGCCCACCACCGAACCAATAGGATCCATTCCATGACCACAACTGCAGTCGCCTACGCGGCACCTTCGGCAAAGGCTCCGCTCGAGAAGACCACCGTGAGCCGGCGAGCCGTCGGTCCGCACGACGTCGCCATCGACATCGCCTTCGCGGGAATCTGCCACTCCGATATTCACACTGTCCGCGACGAGTGGGGCGAAGCCCACTACCCGTTGACCCCGGGCCACGAGATCTCGGGCGTCGTCACCGCGGTCGGTGGGTCGGTGGCCAGCTTCGCGGTCGGTGACCGGGTCGGCGTCGGTGTCATGGTCGACTCCTGCCGCCAGTGTGATGCCTGCGCCGACGGCGAGGAGCAGTACTGCGAGCAGGGAATGGTGGGGACCTACAACGACCGGGGCCGCGACGGTGACATCACCCAGGGTGGCTACAGCACCGCAATCGTGGTGGACGAGAACTACGTGCTGCGGATTCCGGACAATCTCGATCTTGACGTCGCCGCACCCCTGCTGTGCGCGGGCATCACGGTCTACTCACCACTGAAGCACTGGGGAGCCGGCACCGGCAAGCGCGTTGCCGTGATCGGGCTCGGCGGACTCGGCCACATGGCCGTCAAGTTCGCCGCCGCGATGGGCGCCGAGGTGACCGTACTGAGCCAAAGCCTGTCGAAGAAGCAGGACGGTCTGCGGATGGGGGCGACGCACTATTACGCCACCTCCGACCCGGAGACCTTCCCTGCCTGTCACCGCTCGTTCGACTTGATCATCAACACCGTGTCGGCGAACCTCAACCTGGACACGTACCTCAAGCTGCTGGCCCGCAATGGCACTCTGGTGGAGGTCGGGCTGCCCGAGCACCCGATGGACGTCAAGGCCGGTTCCTTGATCAACCCGCGGGTCAGCCTGGCCGGCTCCATGATCGGCGGCATCGCGGAGACCCAGGAGATGCTCGACTTCGCCGCCCAGCATGGCCTGGCGAGCGAGATCGAGACCATCGACGCCGAGCAGATCAACGAGGCGTACGACCGGGTGGTCGCCAGCGACGTACGGTTCCGCTTCGTGATCGACATCGACTCGCTGCGCAACTGAGCTCCGGCGAAGGTGTCAGCCTGCCGCGCGGCTCGTTCGCGCGGCAGCCTGGCCAGCTGCACCGCTCAGGCGTAGCCGAGCTCGTGCAGCCGCTCGTCGTCAATGCCGAAGTGGTGCGCGATCTCGTGCACAACGGTGATATGCACCTCGTCGACCACGTCGTCGACCGTGCTGCAGATGGCGAGTGTCGGATTCCGGAACACGAAGATCCGGTCCGGGAGTACGCCCGCGTACCCGGTGCCGCGCTCGGTCAACGGCACCCCATCGTAGAGACCCAGCAGATCCGGCTCCTCCGGTGGGGGGTCGTCCTCCACCAACACCACACAGTTCTCGATCAGGTTGGCCAGCTGCGGTGGGATCTGGTCCAGCGCCTGCCCGACCAGCTGTTCGAACTCTTCGGCCGCCATCTCGATCACGGGCGGCGACCCATGCGCTGCATGGCCACAGCTTAACCGGCGCCCGGAGCCGACCACGAGGCATGCCGGCCGATAAATCACATCATTGTAATTTATTGCCGTGCTTCGGCGTGTCCGCTTGAAAACCTGAGCAAATCCGTACTCACGTCTTGCCGTAACCAGTGTGGCGCCGTTAGAGTCCTGGGAAGTTTGAGGTTGTTGTTACTTGCGTGATTGGGGGGAAGTAGACGACCCGCTTTTCTGTATGCAGAAAACACGGTCCGGGAAGGCCGTCAAGGAGGAACGCGCATGAGCAACACCATTCGGGCAGTCAGATCGATAACTGCCCTCCTCGCATCGGCAGGTGTGGTGGTCGGCCTGACGGGGATCCAGACCGCTACCGCAGACACCCAGATGACGGCCATGGAAGGCGTCAACATCCGCTCCGGACCGAGCACCAGGAACGCTATCGTCGGCGGGCTCTACCGCGGACAGACAGTAACCGCGCTGACCAGCAGCAATGGCTGGACCAAGATCAGGTTCGTCGGGAGTACCGCGTACATCGCCACGAAGTACCTCGCCCGGGGCAGAAGCCTCCCGGCGCCGAGCCAGGTCAACTCCGGCCGCGTCAGGGTGACCACCTCGGCACTGAACCTCCGCAAGGGACCGGGCCTGTCCTACCCGGCGATCATGGTCGTCGGGGACGGTGCGCGGGTGGCCCTCACCGGCAAGACCGCGCGCGGGTACGCCGAGGTCAGCTACGGCACAGCACGAGGCTGGCTGAGCACGCAGTACCTCGCCAGCTCGGCGTCCGGGCTGCCCCGGGCCAGCGGCATCCGCTACGCGACAGCCGACCTGTTCGTCCGAACCACGTCGGGCAGCGACTTCAAGGTGGTGACCGAGGTCAAGAAGGGCACCAGGCTCGCCGTTACCGGCACTACTCAAAACGGTCGTGCGCAGATCATCTACGGGGGTGCGGCCCGCTGGGTAACCGCTGCCTACCTGTCCAACCAGGCATCCAGCAAGCCCAGCACACCAGCCCTACCCCGGGTGGTGGGTACGCGCTATGCGACCACCGCCCTCGACATTCGTTCCAGCAGTACCAGCAGCGCACGGACGGTAGCCGAGGTTCCCAGAGGTACCGCACTCAGCATCACCGGGGTGACCGGCGGCGGGCGGGCACAGATCGTCTTCAACCGCACGGTGCGATGGGTGACGGCCAGGTACCTGTCGACCAAGAGGCCGGGGACCATCGTGTCCGCCGGCACCATCGGCTCGTACGCGGTGGAGCGGGGGCTGCAGGTGAACGCGATCAAGGTGCACCGCGCCGCGATGGCCGCCTGGCCGCAGGTGCGCACCTATTACGGGGTCCGCCCGGACGCAATCCCGGACCATCCCAGTGGTCTGGCCCTGGACCTGATGATCCCCAACTACACCTCGGCGTCCGGCAGGGCGCTCGGCACCAGGATCGCGGCCTGGGCGCAGGCCAACCAGGCGAGGCTGGGCATCCAGTACATCATCTGGAACCAGCACATCTGGAACGTACGGCGGTCCGGTGAAGGCTGGCGCTACATGGCCGACCGCGGCGGCGACTCCGCCAACCACAAGAACCACGTGCACATCACGGTGGTCCGCTGAGCGGTCAGGCCGCCATCAGCATGGCGAGTGCGGCCGTGTCGGCATTCCCCTGCGGATCGATGCCGGCGCGGCTGACCAGATGGGTGACGGTGCCTTCGATGTCGGCCTCAACCCAGGCCGCCCGATGGTCCAACCCCAGGTGTGGCAGGCCGGGTAAGAAGACGCAGCCGGAGGCCACCTCGTACTCCGGCAACGATGACAGTGTGCTCGACGGCGGGTGCAGCACCAGCAGGCCAGGCGGCTGAGGATGGGCGAACTGTCCTGGCAGCAGGGGGTGGTCACCCATCAGCTGGCCCTCGGCGACCACGAGTCCGACGGCTCCGGGCTGCGGATCGTCCAGCACTTCCTCCCGGACGCGGAACACCGTGGTCATCGGCAGCAGCCCGGGTACCGCAGCCATCTGCACGGCGAGGACCAAGAACTTCGCCCATTCGACAGTGTCTTGTGGCCAGCGGCCGATGATCATGAAACCGTAGAGCGATCCCTGCGACTGCAGCGGTGCAACCTCGATGGATCGCGAGTGAAAGGAATCCATGACGGCCTCCTGACATGTGGTGCGAGTGACTTAATAGTCCTCTTGTGACGGCTAGCAGACAAGAGAATTGAGTGCCAGCCAGTCCGCGCGACTGCGTCAGTTTGGTCACACTGGTGCGGAGCCCTATAGTTTCGGGTCGGAGTCCCCATCGTCTAGCGGCCTAGGACACCGCCCTTTCAAGGCGGCAGCGCGGGTTCGAATCCCGTTGGGGATACCAAGTTAATTGCTCCTGACTAGCCCGGAACACCGAGGCTCAGCTCCAGGCCTCCCGAGTGGTGGCCACCGTCGTATCGCGGTCGGCTGACTCTTCGATGGCCAGCGCGAGACGTTGATCCTGCGCCCCCTCGGCCAGCGGGTACGGCTCGGCCCCCTCCCCGTGCACCCAGTCCGCCATCCGCTCCAGCAAAGTCGCCATGGCGATCTCCTCGTCCATCCAGCGACGACCCGGATAGGGGTTGCGATACAGCACCTCGGAGCCGAAAGTGATGTGCTCGGTGTCGTAGCCGATCAGGTCCAGGTCGTGCCCGGTCTGTCGGCGCACCAGCGGCGTCCGAACGAGCGTGCGCGGGCCGGTCATCCGCACCACCTCATCGTCGTGCAGTTCCCCCGCCGACCCGCGCACGGTCAGCCGACGAAACCGCAGCTGGTTGCGCGTCTGCTGCTCGGTGAAGTCGTACACGCCTGAGCGTCCGTCGTGGAAGTCCAGAGTCGCGATCGTCGTGGTCGTCGGGTGTGGCTCCTCGTCGCCGGTCCAGCCGGTACGGCTCAGCGGATGGATCAGAGGCGCAATGAACCGGGTGGCGCGGACTGAAACCGGACCCCGACCGGCGCCGAGGAGGCCGCGGATCAGCGAAACGGCGTGATACTGCTGCGTGGAGGAGACCTGCACCTGGGTTGGGGTGCCGACGGCGCCGGTGGCCACCAGCGCTGCCCGGGCCGCGTGCGAAGGCATCATCAGGTACTGCTCGGCGACCTGGACCAGACCGGAGCCGCCTACCGCCGACCACAGCGCGCGAAGCCCGTCGAGGTCTGGGGCGGCCGGGGTCTCGGCCAGCACCGGCAGCCCCCGGTCAACGGCATCGGCGATGAAGCGTGGCGTCAAAAGCCAGGGCGTAGCCGTAAGCACGAAGTCGACCTGAACCTCACGCAGGCAGGCATCCAGTGACGTGAAGGTTGGCAGATCAAGGCTGCGCGGAGTTCGCACAACCACCCCGCCGCAGCGGACCGTGCCCAGATCCTGCGCCACTTTGAGGTACATCCTCGCCCGCCAGCCGCTGCCGATCAACGCAAACGTGGTCACGCGGAAAGGCTAACGCCGCGCCGCTGGATCGAACCCGCGCCGGTGAACTGCGTGCTTTACGAAAGACCGGATTGCGTCCCTTACAACGACGCGCGTGCCTGCTGATAGGACTCGATCCGGCACACGGACGCCGCCGAGACCACGTCGAGGACCTGCCCGAGCAGATGCGGCACGCCGCTCATAAGGGCAGTTCCGCGCCGGCCCGCTCGCGCACCATGTAGTCGGCGTACCAGGCGGGCCAGTTCGCGTCTGCCTCGCCGGTGCGCTTCTCGTGCTCGCCGTGCGCGGCCTCCGCCCGCCGCAGCGCATCCGCCAGCTCTCCGGTGGAAGCGAATACGGTCTCAGCCGGGTCGACCCGGCCAGGCAGCCGGGTCGTGATCTCCTGCAGCAGCCAACCATTGCCGTCCGGGTCACTGAACGTGGCGAAGGAACCATAGCTGGCTTGATCCGGTGCGCGCCCACTCACCCGACCGCTGCTGCCAGCGGGCTGGAACTGAGCGCCTGGCGCTGCTGGGTGAAACACCTCGCTGACCTCGGCACCGAGGGCAGCCAACCCGTCGCGCGCAGCGTCGATATCCGAGACAACCAGGTAGAGGCCCTGGGCAGAGCCGGGCTCGGCCGACGTGACGTTCGCGCCGAACTGCACCGAGCAGCCCGAGCCGGGCGGTGTGAACTGGATGACTCGGAAGCCGTTATCGGAACCGAAGTCGGCGTCGAGCCGCCATCCGAGGCTCCCGTAGAAGTTCTTTGCGCGGTCGACGTCCGAGACGGGGATGACCACCGCCTCCAGCTTGAGATCGGATCCTTCGACGCTCGCCGTAGCGCCCGT
Organism: Propionibacteriaceae bacterium; assembly: GCA_025965155.1. Taxonomy (GTDB): domain Bacteria; phylum Actinomycetota; class Actinomycetes; order Propionibacteriales; family Propionibacteriaceae; genus Microlunatus. Next base: position 8,499 of record JAOPXN010000018.1, on the reverse strand, counting down.
GTCGCGTTCGCGGTCACCAGCCGTACTCATCGCCGCCCCCTGCGTCGTTCTAACACTTCACGGTAGCCCTCTCACCGGCGGGTCGCCAGGGGCGAACTCTGCCCCGGCGTGGCCTCCCCACGAAGAGGGCGGATGCCCGGAAAACCTCAGTGCGCCCGGACGGCTTCTTGGCCTTGAGCCGGTGATGTCGACCGACGCTCGCCGTGGTGGCTGTGAGGTCAGTTACTTTCGCGCTCAGAAGTTGCGAGTCGAAGTATCGGTCGAGTAACATTTAGGTATCGCTGGCCGAGCCTGAAGGGCTCCTGGCCGGCATCGAAGTAGCGGAGGGCTGCTTCGTCTGGGGATCCATTCGGGGGAATACGCATTTATGCTTGAGGTTTTTGGCGCGCCTTCTGCGCGTTCATGGTCGGCCGCTCGTCGTGGTTCGATCGCATTGCTCGTCTCACTTGCGACGCTCGCGGTCAGCGTCGGGCCGGCCTCGGCCGCCGATACCACGGCGCCCGCCGCCGTGAAGGGGATGAAGACCAGCGCCGATAAGTCCAAGGTCAAGCTCGACTGGTCCAGCAACAGCGAGTCCGACCTGGCTGGCTACCTGGTCTACCGGTCCAACACGCTGGACGGCGAGTACGCCAAGCTGACAACCGCCCCGCGAACGAGCTCGGACTACTCCGACGCCACAGCCCCGGCCGGCTTCCCGTCGTACTACAAGGTCACAGCGGTCGACAAGACCGGCAACGAGTCCGCGGTCGCCGCCGCCGCCGGCACCCGCAAGGACGCCACCAAGCCAGCCGCGGTCAAGGGCCTGAGCGGCACCCAGGCCGACTCGAGCGTCACGCTGGAGTGGGCGGACGGCACGGAGGCCGACCTGGCGGGCTACGTCGTCTCGCGAGCCACCAGCGCCGGCGGCAGTTACATCAAGCTGACCACCAGCCCGATCAGCGCCTCCACCTACGAGGACAAGGCCGCCACCCGCGGGGGCTCCTACTACTACAAGGTCAGCGCGGTCGACTTCAGCGGCAACTCCTCCTCGGCGACAAGCGTTGCCGTGCTGCCGCCGGATGTGACCGCGCCCAAGTCGGTGGCCGGGATCACCGCGAGCGCCGACACCTCGCGGATCAAGCTGGACTGGTCCTCCAACAACGAGTCCGACCTGGCCGGCTACCACGTCTACCGCGGGGCCACGGTTGACGGCGACTTCACCAAGCTGACCGCCACCCCGCGTACTTCCTCGGACTACAGCGACACCACCGCACCCGTCGGCGTCGCGTCTTTCTACCGCGTCACCGCCGTCGACAAAACGGGCAACGAGTCGGCGGCCGTGTCTGCGTCCGCCACCCGCAAGGACGGCGTGGCGCCGGCGGCAGTCAAGGGCCTGGCCGGCACCCGCACCGAGAACGGCAACACGCTGGACTGGGCCGACAACACCGAGACCGACTTGGCTGGCTACGTGATCACCCGCGCCACCACCGCCGGTGGCACCTACACCAAACTGTCCGAGGCGCCGATCACGGAGTCGACCTTCGTTGACGCCACCGCGTCCGTCGGAGTCGCGTACTACTACAAGGTCAGCGCGATCGACGTGTCCGGCAACACCTCCTCCGCGGCCAGCGTCGCGGTGCTGCCGCCCGACCTCACTGCTCCGGCAGCCATCAAGGGCATGACCACGAGCGGAGACACCTCGCGGGTCAAGCTCGATTGGGCCTCCAACACCGAGTCCGACCTGGCCGGCTACCTTGTGTACCGGTCCGTCAGGGTCGATGGCGAGTACACCAAGCTGACCGCCACGCCACGTACATCCTCGGACTACAGCGACACCACGGCACCCGCCGGCGTGACCTCCTTCTACCGGGTCACCGCGGTGGACAGGACTGGCAACGAGTCTGTCGCCGTGTCGGTGAGCGGCCTCCGCAAGGACCGGGCGGCGCCGGCCGCTCCGAACACCCTGACCGTCGCCCCAGCCGACGAGGGCGTCACGCTGGACTGGGCCGACAACACCGAGACGGATCTGGCCGGCTACGTCGTCAGCCGCGCCACCACCTCGGGCGGGACCTACACCACGCTCACTGCCAGCCCGCTCACCGGCTCCGGCTACGTCGACACCAGCGCCCCGGCCGGCGCGGTCTACTACAAGGTCAGCGCCATCGACCTCAGCGGGAACACGTCCCCTGCAACCAGCATCGCCTTCGTGCCGGCGGACACCGTCGCTCCGGCCGCAGTCACCGGTCTCTCTGCGGCGGGCGGCAAGACCAGCATCGATCTGACCTGGACCGCCTCCGCGGAGGCTGACCTGGCCGGGTACCACGTGTACCGGTGGCTCGACGGCGCGGATACGGCCACCGCGGTCAAGCTCACCACGAGCGTGCTGACCGGATCCTCCTATACCGACGCCTCGGTGGCCGACGCCGCCGCCTACCGCTACGCGGTCACGGCCGTGGACAAGGTCGGCAACGAGTCCGCTCGCTCTGCTGACGCCGTGGCTGCCCTCGCCGATACCACTGCCCCCGCCGTGCCGTCGGGCCTGACCGCCGTCGGCACCATGACCGAGGTCAGCATCGACTGGGCCGACCAGTCTGAGGTCGACCTGGCGGGCTATCTGGTCTACCGGTCGGACTCCGAGTCGGGGACCTTCACCAAGCTGACCGCGAACCCGCTGACGGCCTCCACCTTCAGCGACACCACCGCCACCGCTGGAACCAAGCTGTTCTACCGGGTCACCGCAGTCGACCAGGCTGGCAACGAGTCCGCGCACGGCACCGTGGACGGCACTCGGCTGGTGGAGAAGGCACCCGTGCTCGGCGCGGACCTGACCGTGGCTCAGGACGGCAGCGGTGACTACACCACCGTCGCCGCCGCCCTGGCCGCCGCCCCGGCCAATGCGACGACGCCGTTCGTGATCGGCATCAAGCCGGGCACTTATCGCGAGCTGCTGACCGTGGACAAGCCGAACGTCACATTGACCGGCGCCACCGACAACGCCAGCGACGTCGTGATCACCTACGACAACGCCGCCGGAACTCCCAAACCCGACGGCACCGGCGTCTACGGCACCAGCGGCAGCGCCTCGGTGCTGATCAAGGCGAATAACGTCACCACCAAGAACCTGACGATCGAGAACTCCTACGTCGAGACAGGGACGGGCAGCGAGCAGGCCGTCGCGCTGAAGACGACCGGTGACCGGCTGGTGTTCGACAACGTCCGGCTGCTCGGCGACCAAGACACCCTGTACGCCGACTCGCCCAAGGCCGGCGCCGTGGCTCGGTCGTACTACACCCGCTCCTACATCGAGGGTGACGTCGACTTCATCTTCGGCCGCGGCACGGTGGTATTCGACCAGACCACCCTGAAGGCCGCCACCCGCGGCAGCACGTCGAACAATGGCTACGTCACGGCGGCCAGCACCGACAAGAGCCTCACCTACGGCTATCTGATCACCGACAGCACCATCGTCAGCGATGCCCCCGCGGGCTCGTTCCACCTTGGCCGACCATGGCAGCCCAGCAACGACGTGAACGCCATCGCCCAGGTCGTGATCCGCAACACCGAGCTGCCCGCGGCCATCAAGACCGTGCCGTGGACGGACATGTCTGCGTCCTTGTGGCGCAACGCCCGGTTCTTCGAGTACGCCAACACGGGTGCGGGCGCCGGGGTGAACGCAGACCGGCCGCAGCTGAGCGACCGGGAAGCGCTGAAGTACACGAAGTGGACCTACCTGGCCGGAGCCGACGGCTGGAACCCCACCGGCCAGACCCCACCGCCGCCGCCCGCGGACAGCACAGCCCCGGACGCCCCGGCCGACCTGGCTGGTGACCCGGCCGACAGCAGCATCTCCTTGTCCTGGAAGGCCAGCGGCGAGGACGACCTGGCTGGATACAACCTGTACCGGTCGACCAGCACCTCCGTCGCGCTGACCGGCGCTAACAAGCTGAACCCCAGCCTGCTGACGGCCACCACCTACGCCGACCGCAGCGCCGCCAACGGCACCGCGTACAGCTACGTGCTGACCGCGGTGGACAAGACCGGCAACGAGTCGCCGGCGTCTGCCGCAGTCACCGCCACGCCGGCCGGGGTGCCGCTGCCGGCGCACGACATCCTCGTTGCCGCCGACGGAACCGGTCAGTACACGACCGTTCAGGCAGCCCTGAACGCTGCACCTGTCGGAACCGCTGCGAAGCGCACCGTCATCGCGGTCAAGCCCGGTACGTACAAGGAGATGATGAACCTCTCCAAGAACTACGTGACAGTTATCGGCACCACCGGCAACGCCAAGGATGTTGTATTCACATATGACAATGCAGCACTGACGATCAACCCGGCCACCGGCGCGGTCTATGGAACGGGAGGCAGCCAGAGTGTCCTGGTTAGCGGCAGCAACGTCACCGTCAAGGACGTCACAATTGAAAACTCGTACAAGGAGCTGAAGGTCAGCAACGAGCAGGCTGTCGCGTTGAAGACGACCGGTGACCGGCTCGTGTTCGACAACGTCCGGCTGCTCGGCAACCAGGACACCCTGTTGGCCGACTCACCCGACGCCCCGATAATCGCCCGGTCCTACTTCGTCAACAGCTACATCGAAGGCGACGTGGACTTCATCTTCGGACGCGGCACCGCCGTGTTCCAGCGCACCACAATCCACGCGCTGACCCGCGGCAGCAGCTCCAACAACGGCTACATCACTGCCGCCAGCACGTCGGATAAGAACCCCAACGGCTTCTTGATCATCGACAGCAAGATCACCAGCAACGCAGCGCCGAACACCTTCTCGCTCGGTCGTCCGTGGCGGGGCTGGACCGACGGGTACGCCAAGAACGGAGTCGTCTACAACTCCCGCGGTCAGGTCACCGTCCGCAACACCGACCTGTCCGCTGCCATCCGCGGCACCCAGCCGTGGGCCGACATGTCACCCAACCTGTGGACGGACGGCCGGTTCTTCGAGTACAACAACACCGGTCCAGGTGCAGGAGTCAACGCCAACCGGCCGCAGCTGACCGAGGCCCAGGCGGCCCAGGCCACACCGGAGAAGTACCTCGCTGGCACCGACAACTGGAACCCTCTCCAGTAGGACCAGCACCACCTGAGTGGCTCTCCCAGCGACAGGCCGGGAGAGCCATTTTGTTGTGCAGTGGTGGTCAGCCGCGCTCGGTGATGCGGAAGGTCGTCCGCTAAGCCTGATGGTGCTAGCTGCACCGCACGTTGGTGCATTGCGCCGGGCGGCCGTTGCCGCGGGCCCGGTTGCCGCCGCCGTCCGTGACACTGCCGACGGCTTCGATGCCGAGGTCACCGTTGTCATTAGCGGTGTTGCGGGTGACGGTCGTCTTTGACACGGGGCGGTCGATGCCGTCGTCGATGTCGATGCCGTCCTCGCCGTTGTTGTTGGCGGTGTTGCGTACGACCGAGGTTCGGATCACACCGCCCTCCACCACGATGCCGTCGCGCAGATTGCTCTGGACGACGTTGCGCAACAGCCTGGTGTCCCTGGCCGCCTCCGGCGACTCGAACCAGGTCACGACAAGGGCCGGGCCACGCCCGCCGGTGAGTTCGTTGCGGCGGACGACGCTGTTCACCGGGCCGTCGAGGAAGATGCCGTGGCCGCCGGCGTTCGGGTCTCCGAAGAAGCCGGTGCCGGAGACCCTGTTGCGGTCGATGATGCTGTCGGCAGCGTGCCGGACGACGATTCCGTCTGCGTTCGTGACGAGAAGATTGCGCTCGACCCGGTTGCCCCGGGCCACGGCACCGCCCAGGTTCTCACCACCGAGGTCGATTGCCATGCCCGTGCGGACGACCACATTTCCTCGAACCGTGTTGTGCGAGCTGCCGAACCCGACCCCGATCCCGTCCTCCTTGGCCGTGACCCGGTTGCCCTGGATCCGGGTGCGCTCGGTGCGGACCAGGTAGATGCCGGGCCCGAAGCCTCCGGTCACGGAGTTCCCCGCGATTGCAGCACGACGGGACCCGTACAGCACGATCCCGCCCGCGCGGGTATCGGACAGGGAGTTCTTCTCGATCACCGCATCGGCCGAGTTCCCGACAACGATTCCGGTCCCGACGATCTGTGAGACCGACAAGTGGCGCAGAGCATTGCCGGCACCACGGAGTGTCTCGACGCCGAAGACGAACTGCCGGATAGTTCCGCCCCTGACTGTCAGCCGGCTGAAGCCGCCGCGGTTGTCCACCCCGATTCTGCAGTCCTCGCCCTCCGGCATCCCAGCACACCCAGCCCCCAGGATGCCGTCGATCGTGTGGCCGTTGAGGTCGAGCGTGACGTCGTCAGCGCCGATCACCAGACCGTTCGCCGGGCAGTTGAGAAGGTCGTGGGTCAACGTCGTGTCGGTGGTGATGGTGTCGCCGCACCTCAGCGTGCTCGCCTGCGCGCTTGCCGCTCCGACAGCGGCGGAACTTCCCACCATGAGCGCGATAACCACCGCCGTGCAGGCCACCCTTCCCGCTGACCTTTTCCGTGACCTCCTGGATGAGGAGGATGGCAGTTCCTGCGAGCCCAAGTCGTACCTAGCCGGACGCCATCTGAACATGAGGCACTCCTACCGGTACCGGGCCCCCACCGTAGTAGTCGAGGCAGTACGCATCTCGAGCGTAGCCCTAGTAGTCGGCTTGTGAGCCATGCTGAGCCCTTTCCTCCCACGCTGAGCCCGCAGCAAGAGGCTCAACGTAGCGCTGGAGGCTCAGCGTCAACGAACGGGCTCAGGACCCGTCGGCCGGTCCCGGATAGGCTGAGCCTCACCCGGAGCGTCCACCGACCTCGACGACGAGGAGCAACGGCATGCGTAAGCGAGCGACCTTCTTGTTGACCGTGGCGTTCGGCGCGGCCGTGCTGACGCCCGCGCACCTGGCGGCAGCGGCTGAGCCAATCTGCCAGACCGATACGCCGGTCGTTGGCGACGTGGACGGCGACGCCCTCTCCGACCTCGTGGTGGGCCTGCCCGGCTGGGACGGCGGCCGGGGTGCGGTGGACCTGCGGCTGACCTCGGCGCCCAGCCAGTCGCTGACGAAGTCGGCGGCGGGATACCCGGAATCGGAGCCCGGCGACCGCTTCGGCGCCGCCGTCGCGCTGGCCGATCTCGACGCCGACGGCTGCGACGACCTCATCATCGGGGCGCCCGGCACTCTTGATGACGCGGGCCGGGTGCACCTGGTGTCCGGCTCCCCGGGTGGCTTCCGCACGACCGGCCGGCTCACCTTGGCGGGCGGCGCGACACCCGCCGATCGGTTCGGGTCCTCGATCGCGATCGCGGAGAATCCACAGCTGCCCGGCTTCGACCTGTGGGTCGGCTCGCCGTACGACAGTCCGGGCGCCGTGGCAGGGGCCGGTTCGGTTACCCACTTCGCGGTGACCACCCTGGACGGCACGGTCCAGGTGAACACCGTGGAGACGCTGAGCCAGGCCACTCCTGGCGTGCCTGGGGTGCCGGAGGCCGGCGACCATTTCGGAGCGGTGCTGGCCGCCAGCCGTGCTGGCTTGCTGGTCGGTGTACCGGACGAGGACATCGGCTCGCTTCGCGACGCCGGTGCCGTCACCATGCTGGCCGTGCAGGACGCTGCCCCGGGCTTCGACGGTGCGACGAGCTGGACGCAGGCCACGGCCGGCGTCGAGGGGAAGCCGGAAGCGGATGACCGGTTCGGTGCGGCGGTGACCGCCTTCTTCGGGCACGTCGTGGCCGGGGTGCCCGGTGAGGACGTGGGCACCCGCCGCGACGCCGGCATGCTGCAGACGTTCGACCAGCCATGGAATCAGAAGTTCGCGGTACCGGTGGCGGGTATCACCCAGGACTCGCGCGGCATCCCGGGGGTGGCCGAGGCCGGGGACCAGCTCGGTGCTGCGGTCCTGATCGGCCGGAATGTCGGCTGCGTCGAGGGGGTGACGCAGGCGGTGGTCGGCGCTCCCGGTGAAGACATCCGGGTGGCAGGCACCAACCGGGCCGACGCGGGCACCGTCCTCGTACTGCCGCTCACCGCCGCGAGTTCATGTCCGGTCCGGTCTGACGACCAGAACACCGTGCTAGCCGGCACCCCCGAGGCGGGCGACCGGCTCGGCAGCGCGCTGGGGCTTGGCCGGATCCGGGACGACCATGACGACGAGCTCGGCGACCGCGCCTTCGTCGGCGTCCCGGGAGAGGACCGTGGCAGCGTGGCCAACGCCGGGATCGTGGAGTCGACCGCCGTCGGCAGCCGCACCAACGCCAACGACGTGCTGGTCGCAGGTCGGTTCCGGCCGTCGGTCGGGTTCAGCAGAGGGGCCGTGGCCGGGATGCGGTACGGCACCGTGTTCGCCTCCCCGGCGGACTGAGCTGCTCCCGCCCGAGCCGGCGCACGCTGCTCTCAATGTGCGCGTCAGCCGACCGATGGCTGAACGTCAGCTGTTCTGGGCTTCCCAGGTGAGGCCGAGGGCGGCGGTGCCGTTCTGGGTGGTGTCTGGTGCGGTGCTGCTGACGGTGTAGGTGATCTGGTAGGTGCGGGTCTCGTCGGCGGTGCCGGTGGGCGCCCAGC